>CAJJZP010000008.1 GCA_905197665.1 uncultured Collinsella sp. | reverse complement strand
GCGCCGTTGTCTTGAAGACGAAATGATCCGTTTTCCTCCGTCCCCAAGGGATCATTACAGTGAGTCGATAAAGCGCTGTTGGGCGGCGCGGCCGGCTTCGTCCCACTTAAAGACGCCGGCGTTGTCGAGTACGTGGCCAAACACCACGCCGACCTCCTCGTGCAGGATGCCGATGGCGCTATCCGCCGTAAGCTCGTCGGCGCGGCGGGCATAGACGTCCTCGGCCCACGCGGCATGGCTGCGGCAAAGGTCGTCGCCCTCGAGCGCACTGGCAAGGTCGTAGCTGGTATCGGCTTTGGCTGCCAGCAGGTGCTCGCGGACAGCGCCGAGCTCGGGAACCAGGCGCGGCGGAAGAATAGCCAGGCCCATGACCTCGATCAGGCCGATGTTCTCCTTCTTAATGTGGTGATACTCGGCATGCGGGTGGAAAACGCCCAGCGGATGCTCGTCGGTCGTGATATTGCAGCGAAGCGCCAGGTAGGCCTCGTAAATCTCGCCGCCGGCGTTGCCGCGGGAGTCGACGCGGCGGATGACGGGCGTCACGGTGTTGTGCGCTACGCCGTCGGCCGTGTGCGCGATAACGCCCGCAGACTCGTCGGTCCACTCGCGCCAGGCGAGGATAATCTTCTCGGCAGCGTCGAGCAGCTGAGCGCGGTCATGCGAGCGCAGGCGCAGCACCGAGAGCGGCCACTGCAGCACAGTGCCGGTGACCTGGTCAAAACCGGGCACGCTAAACTGCGAGACCTCGGCGGCATGCATCATGGGGAACTCGTGCGCGCCGCCCTGGAAGTGGTCGTGCGACAGAATCGAGCCGCCCACGATAGGCAGGTCGGCGTTGGAGCCGATGAAGTAATGCGGGAACAGGTCCACAAAGTCGAGCAGGCAGGTCAGGCCCTTGCGGTCGACGTGCATCGGACGATGCTCGGAGCTCATGGCAATGCAATGCTCGTTAAAGTACGCATACGGGCTGTACTGGAAGCCCCAGCGCTCGCCATTAAGCTGAATGGGAATAACGCGTAGGTTCTGGCGTGCGGGGTGAGCGCCGCCGTCGGCTGCGGCGGAGCGTCCGGGATAGCCCTCGTTTTCGATGCAGAGCTGGCAGGCGGGATACTTCTCGCCCGTGTTCTTTGCGGCACCAGCCGCGGCGATATCGCGTGGGTCCTTCTCAGGCTTGGAGAGGTTGATGGTGATCTCAAGATCGCCCCAGTTGGTGGGGGTGCTCCATTTGATGTTGCGCGCGATGGCGGCACGGCGCACGTAGCCGGCGTCGCAGCACAGGCCGTAGAACCAGTCGGTTGCGGCGCGGGGCTCGTTGACGCCCATACGTCCGTTGAACTCCTCGTTTACAACCGAAGGCCTCGGCATGAGCGCACCCATGATGCGCATGGCGATGCGGTCGCGCCCCGATGCCGTGTCCTCGGCAGCACCGTTGGCAACGGCGGCCTCGGCAAGCGCGGCGAGCGTGCCCTCCAGGTCAAAGTCGGGGAGTGTATCGGGGTGCAAGAGCGAAATCTTCTCGGTCTTGAGTGCCCAAGCCATGTCGAGTGCCGGCCCCGTGGCGCCGATGCACTCCAAAATGGTGTTGTATGCCCAGATGCGATCGTCCTGGTCGATCATCGATCGGTGGATGGCATATTCGATGAGGCCCTGCGCGGCCTCGCGCACATCAGTCATTACAGCCATGCCGCGTAAGCCCCCTTGTCAGAAATCGCGTAGTGGCGGGCAGAGCCCTCGCCCAGCCAGCCGTTCATCTTGGCAATGAAGGTGTCGACCAGATCGAGCGGCACGAAGGCCTGGATGGTGCCACCAAAGCCGCCACCGTGAATGCGAACGGCGCCGCGGCCGTCGAGCACGTGCTCGGCCAGCGCCAGGGCATACATGGAAGGCTGCTCGGAACCCAGCTTGGCAACAACATTCTGCAGGTACATGGCAGAGCTGGCGCCGGACTCGCGCGTCAGGACCAGGAACTGGTCAATGTCGCCAGCGTTCAGGGCTGCCCAGCGCTTGTCGACCAGGCCGTTCTCGTACCAGTAGTGAACGGCGCGCAGGCAAGCGCGGTCGCCCAGCTTGGCGCGCAGCTCGGGGAGCTTGGCGTCAAAGTCGGCAACGTCGACCTCGCACAGGCGTGCCTTGCCAAACTCGGCGGCGACGTCCTGCATCTCGCGCGGAACGGCGGCGTAGTCGTCGGTAGCTGCCACGTGGTCGGCGCCGACCTTAACGAGCACGAGCGCATAGCCGTGATCCTCAAAGTTGAGCTCGAGCTTCTGGGTTTTAGGCTGAGCCTGGTCCTCAAAGTCCATGTAGGCGAGGCCGCCCAGGCACACGGCGGCTTGGTCCATAAGACCGCAGGGCTTGCCGTAGTAGTTGTTCTCGGTTCGCTGGCTCATCTGAGCGAGCGTGACGGGCTCAATGGCGGGCGCGCCCCAGAGCGTCTCCATGGCACGGCCGTACGCGGCCTCGACGGCGGCAGAGCTGGAAAGGCCGCCGCCCGAGGGGACGGAGCAGGTAAAGGCAAAGTCGAAGCCCTGGGGCTCAACGCCCAGAGCAGCGATTTCGTGGGCCATACCGCGCACGAGGCTTGCGGACGTGCCCTTCTCGGACTCCTGGACATCCAGCGTGTCGAGCGTGATCTCAAACGTAGGATAGCCCTCGTCGGCTACGCGAACCTTGTTGGAATCGGTTGCCACGGCGATGCCGTCAACGGCGACATCGAGCGAGCCGGCGATAACGTGGCCACCCTCGTGGTCGGTGTGGTTGCCGCTGATCTCGGAGCGGCCGGGCGCGTGCACATAGAGCACCTGGCGATCGCCGATGGGGCCAAACTCCTCCTCAAACAGCTTGGTGAGCGTTGCGAGTGTCTTTTCGTCGGGGGTGGTCATGAGGGTCCTTTCCTTGGCGCATACTGACGAGTTTTCCGTCGTAGTGAGTACGTTAACAATTTGAAGCGGCATAAACTCAGCATCTACGATGCCGCACGTTACGGGCTATGTTAACGTACTCATAACACAACACTTATCACTTTTTGAGAATCTGGTAATCGGTAGAAATTCAGCCGTGAACGGTACTGCCGTATGGACTTATAAAGCAGAAGAGATGCAGATAGAAAAAGTAGAGTACGTTAACATGCGTCCGACGATAGCGGGCCTCGGCGCGGGATGTATTTCTGCCCGGGCCGGCATTCACGCTATTCAGATCTCTCAAGGGTGAAGGTGATCCTGTGGCAAGGCGCCCGTCCAACGATACCAGTTCGCGTCCGGTCTCCATGGCCGACGTCGCCCGCGCTGCTGGCGTTTCGCAGCAGACGGTTTCGCGCGTCGCCAACGGCTTGCCCAACGTTAACGAACAGACGCGCCAGCGCGTGCAGGCCGCTATGCAAGAGCTTGGCTTTCGTCCGAGTTATGCCGGTCGCTCGCTGCGCGACGGCCGTTACCATTCGGTCGGCCTGTGCGTCAACGATGTCACCAAGTTTGGCAACCTTACGATGATCGACGGCATTGCCAGCGCGGCCCGCGAGTGCGGCTGCGCCATCACGCTGGTCGAGATGTCCAAGACCGAGGAGTTTTCGCTTGCCGAGGCCACGCGTCGTATGGCCGCGCTTCCCGTGGACGGTATCATCATCGGCATGAGTCGCATGGCGCCCGATTTTGAGACGTTCGATCCGTTGCCGGGCATTGGAACGGTCATCGTTACCATGTACGCGCATCCGCGCGTGACCACGGTCGATTCCGACCATTACGGCTGCTCGCTATTGCTTATGGATCATCTGTTTGAGCTGGGGCACGAGCAGATTCGCTATATTGGCGGCCCGTCGTTCTCGGTCGACGAGCAATTTCGTCGCGCCGGTTGGCAGGATGCGCTCGAGCGTAAGCACATTAAGCCGCAGGCGCCACTCGAGGGCGACTGGTCTGCCAACAGCGGCTACGAGGCCGCTCGGTACCTGGCTGAGCACGACCGCACCATGACGGCGATTTATGCGGCAAACGACCAAATGGCAAACGGCGCCATCGCCGCGCTGCGCGATAGCGGCTTGCGCGTGCCCGAGGACGTGAGCGTGGTGGGCGTTGATGACTCGCTCGACGACTTTGTCGCACATAACGAGCTCACGACTGTCCGATTCGATTTGCATCAGCGTGGACGCGAGGTATTCGAGCATGCGGTTCCCAAGGCGGGGGCGTCGGACAGGCCCGTCGCCATTCGCATTCCCGGTCAGCTCATCGTTCGGCATACCACGGCAGCTCCGCGCGCATAGTTTTCGCAGGTCAACGGCTTGGCGTTGCGCTTCAATAACAATCGGTAAGGATGCTGGCAGATAGCCGTGGCTATAAAGGTGAGTGCTATGATAGACGGGTTCATTTGTCTATCTAGGAGGCTTTGCCTGATGGAGATCACCAAGGATATCCGCTACATTGGCGTTGACGATCACGACATTGACCTGTTCGAGGGCCAGTACGATGTGTCCGAGAACGGTATGGCATACAACAGCTACGTTATCTTGGGCGAGAAGGTCGCTGTCGCCGATTCGGTCGATGGCGGTTTTGTCGACGAGTGGCTCGGCAACCTCGAGGCCGTGCTCGACGGTCGCACGCCCGACTACCTGGTCATCCATCACATGGAGCCCGATCACTCCGCCGGCATCGCCGCCTTTATGGAGCGCTATCCCCAGGCGCAGATTGTGGCAAGCATGGGCGCCTTCCGCATGATGGTCAACTACTTTGGCACGGACTACCCCGAGCGCAAGATGGTTGTCAAAGAGGGCGACGTGCTCGACCTGGGCGGCCACAGCCTGACCTTCGTTGGCGCCCCCAACGTTCACTGGCCCGAGGTGCTGTTCTCCTACGAGGCCACCGACAAGGTGCTCTTTAGTGCCGACGGCTTTGGCAAGTTTGGCGCCAACGACATCGAGGATCCGGAAGGGTGGGCCTGCGAGGCGCGCCGTTACTACTTTGGCATCGTGGGCAAGTTCGGCAAGTTTGTGCAGGCCGTGCTCAAGAAGGCCGCCGATTTGGACATCCAGGTCATCTGCCCGCTCCATGGTCCCGTTCTTACCGAGAACCTGGGCTATTACCTCGACACCTACAACACCTGGTCGAGCTATCAGCCCGAGGACGAGGGCATCACGATTGCCTACGCGAGCGTCTACGGCCACCTGAAGGCCGCCGTCGAGGAGCTCGCCGCAGCGCTCGAGGCTCGCGGCCAGAAGGTCTCCGTTTTTGACTTGGCTCGCGACGACATGGCCGAGGCCGTTGAGGACGCGTTCCGCTACGACCGCCTGGTGCTCGCCTCCATCACCTATCAGGGCGAGATCTTCCCGTTCATGAGCACCTTCATCCACACGCTCGCCGAGCATGCCTATCAGAACCGTACCGTGGCGCTTGTCGAGGCCGGTTCCTGGGCGCCTGCAGCTGCCAAGGTTATGACCAAGGAGCTCGAGGGTATGAAGGACATCACCCTGGCGCAGAACAAGGTGACCGTCCTGGGTTCGCTCAACGACGCCTCGCGCGCTCAGATCGAGGCCCTCGCCGACGAGCTTTCCAAGTAGCGACACGTTCACTTTTAACGCTCAAACCACCACAAAGGGGACAGGCACCTTTGTGGTGGTTTTCTTTTAGCTGGTGGCGATGATGAGGGCTGGACGTGCGTTGTCGACGATCTCGGCGATTGAGGTGGCGACGGCGTGATCGGGGTCACGGTCCATCACGATGGCGTTGACGTCGGTCAGCTCGGCAAAGCGGTACATGCCACGTCCGTTGACCTTACTGGCGTCCATGAGGGCGACACTTTGACGAGCGGCACCGACCATAGCCGCTTTGGTCTCGGCCATCTGGGGAAAGTCGGTGGTAAAGCCGCAGCCGGGAACGAAAGCGCCAGGGCACATGACGGCAAGATCGGCGTGGACCATTTGGAGCGCCTGCATGGTAAGTGGGCCGTACAGATAGCGATGGCCTTTGCGCAGTGCCCCGCCCAGCATGACGACATCGACTGAGGGCATGCTCTCGTCGATGTAATCGGCAATGGTAATGTCGGCCGTGATAACGGTGATGCCGTTGCGTTGATCGAGGAGCCGAACGAACTCGAGTGCCGTGGTGCCCGAGTCGACGAGCAGGGTGTCACCATTGCCGACGAGTTCAATGGCGCTTTGTGCGATGGCCTGCTTGGCGGCGACGTTGACGTTGATGCGGCGATCCTGGGTTGATACGGTCAGCCGCTTCTGGAGCGACACGGCACCGCCATGCGTGCGACGCAGCTTGCCGGATTCGGCGAGCGCGTCCAGGTCGGCGCGGGCGGTGACGGAGGACACGCCAAAGGTTTGGGCGATTTCTGCTACTTGCACCGAGGCGTTATGTTCGAGCATCTCCATGATGGCGGCACGCCGCTCATCGGCGAAAGCTCGGGTTGTCGCATGGGCCATATCCGCTCCATCATCGTCTGAAATTTGCAGGAATTGTGTTGAGTCCATTTTCGTTCATTTTCTTTTTAAGTAAGAAAACGCCTTTCGATTACTTACTTTTTCTATAAAAGAAAGACGCTGAACGCCCAAAATTCAATATCGAACACGCCCACTCAGCTCCAATTCCTTCCGTTTACTTTTCAAAAACGACTGTATTGACCTGCATGGGCTCAATATCTCGCACATGCAGAGCCGCTGAATTTCATACAATGGGCGCAGCAAAATGCAAGGTAAAACGCCTTGCGGACACGTACGCCCGATGTCCAGATGCGGGCGAGGGAGAGGAGCAAACGCTCATGGCACTTGTAACCACCGAAAAGATGCTCAAGGATGCTCAGGCCGGCCACTACGCCGTCGGCGCGTTCAACGTCGAGAACCTCGAGTTTGTTATGGCCGTTCTGGCCGCTGCCGAGGAGACCAAGTCCCCCGTCATCATGCAGACCACCCCGGGCACGATTAAGACCGCTGGTCTGGACTACTTCTACGGCATGGTCAAGGCTGCCGCCGAGCGCGCTTCCGTGCCCGTCGCCCTGCACCTCGATCACGGCGATGGCTATGACCGCTGCATGCAGGCTTTCCGCACGGGCTACACCTCCGTCATGATCGACGGTTCGCACGAGTCCTTCGAGGACAACATTGCCCTGACCAAGTCCGTCGCCGACGCTGGCCGCGCCATGGGCGTGCCCGTCGAGGCCGAGCTCGGCAAGGTCGGCGGTAAGGAGGACGACGGTCCCGCGGTTGAGGGCGAGAGCCCCTACACCGATCCTGCCGAGGCCAAGGAGTTTGTTGAGCGCACCGGCTGCACCTCCCTCGCAATTGGCGTTGGCACCAGCCACGGCGTGTACACGAGCGATCCGCACATCGAGCAGTCCGTGGTCAAGGCCATCCGCGACGCCGTCGACGTGCCGCTGGTTCTGCACGGCACCTCCGGTGTGCCCGATGAGCAGGTTGCCGAGGCTGTGAAGAACGGCATCTGCAAGGTTAACTACGCCACCGAGCTGCGTCAGGCCTACACCAAGGGCTTCATGGCCTACATGGCCGAGAACCCTGCCTGCTTCGATCCCAAGAAGCCGGCCAAGGAGGGTATGCGTGAGATCACCGAGCTGGTTAAGATCCGCATGACCAACCTCAACTCTGTGGGCAAAGCAGAGTAACAGCAAGGGTACTCCGACTCGCTACATATCCCGGGGAGGGACGAGGACTTAGTTCCCCAATCGTCCTCGGGCATGCAAAAAGCCTCGCTGCGCACTTCGTGCGGCGAGGCTTTTTGCCCCCTGCGGAAAGATTGGGGAACTAAGCCCTCGTCCCTCCCCGGTTGACCTACTCGAGGTCGTCGCCCTTGTGGCGTTAGGGCGGAAAATTATAAGAAGCCTTCGCGCTGCGGAATGATTTTGGAAACTAAGTACGGGGACCCGCCCAAGCCGTTCTGCTCAATCGCCCTTGTGGTGTTGGGGCTGAAAGGGTGGGACGCGTGGGTTATTTGGTTGTTAGGGTTAGTAGGTCGTTGGGGGTTTTGAGGTTGTAGGTGGCGTTTGGGATATCTTGGTGTGATCCCCATGCTGCTCGGGCAAAACTGACCCCTGCTGAAGTTGCGCATTGTTCGTCGTAGACGGTGTCGCCAACGTAGACGACGTTGCCAGGATTCGCGCCCGCACGTCGGAGATATTCGAGCATGGGTGCGGGTGCGGGTTTATGTTCGGTTGTGTCTTCGACAAGGATGATGTGCTCAAAATACTTATCGAAACCAAGGGGTGCAATTTCTTTTGCGTATTCGTCGCGCGCACGTGAGGAGACGATGCCAAGTTTGCAGCCGCTATCGGCGAGTGTTGCGATGACTTCAAGCAAACCTGGAAACACGCTGATGGTGCTTTTAAAGCTGGCGGCAACTTGGCACCAGCGATCCAACGTTGCCTGCGAGTAGATCCCAAGTTTCTCAAGGGCATCCTTGCCGGGTATGCCGAGGGCAAATTCAAGCTCGTGTCGGGGGAGCGTTTTGCCGGTCTCTTCTTGGACAATCTGGACAAGCGATGATAGAACGCTTTCTTCTGTATCTGCCAATGTCCCATCAACGTCAAATACGATATGGTCAAAGTGCTTCATATGATTGCTCCTCTCTGTTGTTTGCCTGCAAGTTTGATGCAGTGACAGAAGAAGGGCTAGCGGGATTTCTGCCTGGTGCTATCGAGATTCTGCCTCGCTGCTCGATAGCTCGAAGGAGTGCACCCCATTTGTTCTTTAAATACCTGGCCAAGATGGCTTGCTGTTATAAATCCGCATTGGCGCGCGACTGTCTGTACCGTTCGCGTGGTGTGTGCCAAAAGTTCGCAAGCACGGTTTATGCGGTATGCGCGTAGATATGCCGCCGGGGTCGTTCCTGCACAAGTTTCGATAATGCGGTAACACTCTCTTTCGCTTACGCCGGCTGCAGATGCCATCTGGGGCACATCTATAGCGGCTGCATAGTTTGCGCGGATAAAGTCCAGGATTGCCTTGAACTGTACGTCGCGGCTGGTCATCCAAGAGGCGCCGTCGGAAGAAAAGAGCGGTTCGGTCTTGGCGTTAATCTGAATCCAGAGCTCTGACAAACTATTTCGAAGCGCCATCTCGTTCTGCGGCTGTTGAAGGTCGTGGCTAAAGGAGCTCTTCAGCAAATCGATAAAGGGCATATCGTCGGGATTGGTGGGCGACCATTTGAGCACATCGACGCCTCGACATTGAAGCAATGGGTTGATGTAGCGCTTTTGGAGACGTCCCGCGGGATCGCCGAGCATCGACGGCTGAAAGATATGCAGCATTTGAATGGCTGGCGCCGAATTGGGTGATTGCAGCGTGCTGTGCAAAACGCCGCCGTTGATAAAGCCGGCGGACCCTTCCTCAAAGCGTACGTGCTCATGAGCCGCGTGCGTTCGATAGTCAATCGCTCCCTGCTCCATGTAGAAAAGCTCAACTTCGGAATGCCAGTGCCAGGGGACGGAATTGCCCGGATAGCGAGCGAATTCTGCGCGTTCGGCAATATAGGGCCAGTCTTCGGCGGTCTCGGGAAACGCTTCCTCGCGTCCTCCGCGGTGCAATTCTATGTGATCCATGTTTCGCATGGCATCAGTATAAAGCGCGATGGGCTTAGATTGCTCTTGCCTGTTCGGGGAACGCCTTGTCTAGGGATGCTTGGAGCTTTTCGAAGGAAGCTCGTAAGTTGAGGCTCTGATCGGCTGAGCGCTTGGTTTTTGTGGTGGGGGAGTCGAGGAGACCGTTTCTCTGTGTCGGGGGGAAGGAGAAAAGGTTTGCATGTTTTAGGGATGGCTGCCGTGCTACGGCATTGGAAGAATACATGCTTATGCGGCCTCCTCGATGTCCACCAAAAGATTGCGCGCGGGGTTTGCTGCTAGGTCCCGTGCGTTGGCAGTATTATGCCGCGGCCGTCGCAAAGAAGCGCTAAAGAAAGGCTTAACCTGGTTTGGTGTAACCATGAAACCGCAGGTCAAGGCTATTGAGTAACACTCTTGAAAGGTTTTGAGCTTAAGGGCTTTCTAAGGTTTGTGGCGTAGACGTGGCGCGGACGTGCGGAGCGTGTGAATGCTCGCTGTTAGCGTTGCGGCTCTGCGGCACGCACCTGCTCGATGACCTTTTCCATCGTGGCGTCGATGCGGTCTTTTTTGAGATCGCATTCCCAGATGGTTATGGGTGTCCAGCCCATTTGAGTGAGTGCTGCCACGGCAGCGCGGTCGCGCTCGACGTTGCGACGGAACTTTGCCTCCCAAAACTCAACGTTACGCTTGGGCTGGCTGGGATTGCACTTGGGGCAGCGATGCCAAAAACAGCCGTTGACGAAGATGGCGATCTTGCGCCCGGGAAAGGCGATATCCGGCTTGCCGGGCACCTTCCATTCCAGACGGTATCCCGTAAGGCCTGCAGCCCGCAGACGCTGGCGTACGAGCAGCTCAGGCTTGGTGTTGGCGCGCTTGTTGCCCTTCATGGACTTTTTGATGGCGGCGCGACAGCGGACCAGTTCGCGCTCGTCAGCGGAGAGGTCCGAGGTATCGATGCCGTCGAGCAGACCTGGTTTGGGGCGTTTTTTGCTACGGCGCTTAGGTGCGCGCTTGGGTTTGGTGGCGGGCTCGTCGGTCGTGGTGGCCTCGGCGTCGTTGGCAGTGTTGCTGGCCTCGAGTCGATCTTCCTTCAGCTCAATCAGCGCACCGATAAGTCCCTTGTCGGCGGGCATCCACTCAACCGTGGCAAGCGAGGTGCGCGGAATCCAGCGGATATCGAGCTGGCGGTCGTGCTTCTGGGGCTCATCGGATTCATCAGCGAGCGAGCAGTAGTAGCACTCCATGGAGAGATGGAAATCGGGGTAGTCATACTCAACGGTGTAGAAGTCACGCAGGTTGGTGACTTTTACCTGCAGCTCTTCCATGAGCTCGCGGCGTACGGCGTCTTCGGGCGTCTCGCCGCGCAGAAGTTTGCCGCCCGGGAACTCCCATAGTCCCTGCATGTTGCCGTAGCCGCGCTGCACGGCAAGCAGCTCGTCAGATCCTTCCTTGCGAATGATCCCAGCGGCAACATGAACAGTCTTCAACAGGAGTCCTCTCTCAACATCAACACGTGACAGGCTAGCTACCCGTACCTTACACAACGGTAAGGCAAGCGTAAGCCATATCGATGGTAGCCGACTCGTCTTCTTGCGACTATAGATGCCGTAGACTAATCGCAAGAAAGGACTCGGTATGCAAACCACCCAAATGGCGACCCCGGTACTGGAGGTCGCGCATCTCGAAAAGGTATACGGAGCGCTAGGCAACGTGACCCGCGCGCTCAACGACGTCAGCTTTACCGTCAATCGCGGTGAATTCGTTGGCATCATGGGCGCTTCGGGCTCGGGCAAGTCGACGTTGCTCAACTGCGTGTCGACCATCGATAGCGCCACAAGTGGCACAATCCGCATCAACGGGCAGGACGTGACGCGCATGAAGCAGGCTAAGCTTTCGCAGTTCCGCCGCGAGGAGCTCGGCTTTATCTTCCAGGACTCCAACCTGCTCGATACGCTCACGGCGCGCGAGAACATCGCCCTGCCGCTCACCATCGCCCGCACAAACTCGGCAGAGATCTCGACCCGCGTGCAGGATGTGGCAGCGCGCCTGTCCATCAGTCAGGTGCTCGACAAGTATCCCTACCAGATGTCCGGCGGTCAGCAGCAGCGCGTTGCCGCGGCTCGCGCGCTCGTCACCGACCCCACCATGATCATGGCCGACGAGCCCACCGGCGCCCTCGATTCCAAGAGCGCCCGCCTGCTGCTCGAGAGCTTGGAGGCCCTGAATCGCCGCCTGCGCGCGACCGTGCTCATGGTTACGCACGACAGTTTTGCCGCCAGCTACACGAGCCGTGTGCTGTTTATTCGTGACGGCAAGATCTTCACCGAGCTGCGCCGCGGCGACACCGACCGCCGAGAGTTCTTCGACCGCATTATGGAGGTCGTTGCCATGATGGGCGGTGAGGGCTCCGATGCTCTGTAAACTCGCTTGGGGCAACGTCCGCCGCGCCGGCCGCGACTACCTCGTCTACCTTTTGACGCTCACCCTGGGCGTCACGGTCTTCTATGCCTTTAACACCATCTCGATGCAGGTCGACATTGCCGGCATCGATGAAGAGGGCTTGGCGCAGGTTATGGGCAGCATGCTCGGCTACCTGACGTACTTTTTGGCCGGTGTCATGGCCTTTTTGATGGTGTATGCCAATAACTTCATCATGAAACGCCGCAAAAAGGAGTTTGGCCTGTACCAGGTGCTCGGCATGGGGCGCGGGCGCGTCGCCACGATCATGGCGCTCGAGACGGTGATCGTCTCGGTCGGCGCTTTTGTCGCCGGCATTGTGCTGGGTGTGGGGCTTTCCCAGCTCATGACGTTCTTTACGGCTTCACTCTTCAAGACGCAGATCGCCAATTTCCACTTCTTCTTCTCGGTGCATGCGTTCAACCTGACCCTTGCCTGCATGCTCGTAATGTTTGTGCTCACGCTGCTGCTGAACCTTCGCGCCGTGCGTCGTACCAAACTCATCGAGCTTATGGGTGCCGAGCGTCGCAACGAGAGTATCAAGACACGCAACCCCTGGATCGCGATTGCCATCTTTGCTGTGGGCGCGGTGCTTGTGGGCGTGGCCTATTACCGTCTGCTGCGCGACGGGTTCCCGCTCACCGCGACCGACACCAAGCTGCAGGAGGCCATGAACCAGTTTGGTATCACCACGGCCATGGTTACGGTGGGTACCTTTGCCCTGTTCTGGGGCCTTTCGGGCATGCTTATCAAGCTGCTGCAGGGCCTGCGCAGCGTGTATTGGCGCGGCCTCAACATGTTTACCGTGCGCCAGCTTTCGGCCAAGGTCAATACGGTGTGCTTTTCGATGGGCGTCATCGCGATGATTCTGTTTTTGGCCATTACCTCGGTGACCTGTGGTATGTCGATTGCCAACGTGATGAACGAGAATCTGGAGCGCTATAACCCTGTTGACGTGTCTCAAACGTATGTCTATTACACGCCCGAAACGCTCGACTACTACAAGGAGTATGTCAATCCGTCTGAGGCCGATCGCATGGTGCTGGCCGATGCAACGGTCGATTTGTACGCTGCATGGCATGGCGAGCGCAAGTCGGCGGACAACAACGACGAGGCCGGGAAGAAGGTCAATATCGCCGATGTTGCCGGTGAACATGTGCAGATCGACTCGTATCTGAGCTATACGCTTGGCGGCTCGGATCCTTCGGTGACGGCGG
This sequence comes from uncultured Collinsella sp., assembly GCA_905197665.1. Taxonomy (GTDB): domain Bacteria; phylum Actinomycetota; class Coriobacteriia; order Coriobacteriales; family Coriobacteriaceae; genus Collinsella. Next base: position 84,730 of record CAJJZP010000008.1, on the reverse strand, counting down.
GTGAGATGTGCAAGGCCATGGGCGAAAAGCTTCCCAAGGCGCTCGAGGGAAGCAACGCCGATGCGATGGGTCTGTATGTGACGCCGGCGAGCCAGTACAACAAACTGCGCCAGATGATGGGCGAGGAGCCGGTGAGCATTGGCCGCGACCAGTATCTGCTCACGTGTGATATGGGCGGTGAGCTGGGCGACCTGTACACCAAGTATATGGCTGGCGGCCATGCCCTCACTTTGGGCGGGCATGAGCTCAAGCCCGCAACCGATAAGTCGGACGAGGACACGGCGGCCATCGCCAACTCGGCGATGGGCAGTAATCCCGGTACCGTGGTCGTAGCCGATGAGCTGCTGTCCCAGCTTAATCTGCAGCCGTATTCCAGTAATCTGCTCGTTAATTACAAACAGGGTACGGATACGACCGAGGCAGACGAGAGCATTAAATACACCTTGCTCGATAATCTGCTCGTTGACGGCAAGGAGCCGGGGTCGTGGGGAGTCTTCATCACGCGTTCCGAGATGTACACGCAAGCAGCGCAGATGAACGGCATGATTAGCTATCTGGCCATCTACATTGGCTTTGTACTGGTCGTTGCGTGCGCGGCGATACTGTCGATCCAGCAGCTCTCCAATGTGGCCGACGGCAGCCGCAGCTATCGTGTGCTGGCACAGATTGGCTGTGACGACCGCCAGATTCGCCATTCGGTGATGGCGCAGCAAGCGGTATTCTTCCTGTTCCCGCTGGCAGTGGGCCTGGCGCACTCCTTTGTGGCGCTCAAGGTGATTATCGAGCTGGTGAGCATATTCGGCAGCATGAGCATCGGCGGCACCGTGGGCCTCACCTGCGCGATTTTCCTGGCGGCCTACGGCGGTTACTTCCTGGTAACGTACCTCATGAGTACCGGCATGGTGCAAGCTGCCATCGCCACCCGGTACAGCGAGTAACAAGCGGGCAAAACCATCGCAAAATCAGAGCGAATAACCGCCGCGAAGGGAGTCCAGCTCCCTTCGCGGCGGTATTTTGCGTATCTAGAGCATCTCAGATGCAGGTGAGTAGGCTTTTTTGGATCTGCCGAGCACATCGCGGCAAGTGCTCAATAAAATCGCAGGTCAGGGCTGTGGCGTTTTGAGGTGTGTTCGGCATCCTGCCAAAAGCCTACTCACTTGGTTTTACTGCTAGTAAACCGCCGCGAGGGAAAGCAGCTCCCCCGCGGCGGTCTTAACGTTTGCCCAGATAAAACCTGCCAAAATAAACCTGTCCCTTTTTGGTAGGTTATCGTTTCCAAAAGTGGAGGATCAGGGTCGTACGGTTTTGCTGCTCGGTTTTGACCAGGATGTTGTGGATGTGGGTCTTGACGGTACCCACGGCAAGGAAGAGCTCGTCAGCGATCTCTTGGTTCGATTTGCCCAACACAACCAGACGCATGACTTCGGTTTCGCGGTTGGAGAGCTTGTAGGCGTTGCGATAGAAGGGCATCTGCTCTTCGATGTGTCGATCAAGATCGCTGACGTTCTTTTCCTCGGGCGCCTCCTGCATGCGAATCGAAAGCACGTGATAGGCATAGATGATCAGCAGAATCGCAAAGTAGCACGCAAAGATATTCTCGCTAAAGTTGCGCTCGGACAGGTACAGCTGCAGCCAAGAGGGTGCCAGGCTCATGGGAACAACAAGGATGTTGTAGAAATCCTCGGCAACGATGCACCCGACCAGAATGGCGCCGATAATGAGGTGCTTTCGTTGATTGTTGACGCGCGCCTTAAGCTCGACCTGCGTGCTTTTATGCGCCGTCCAAAAGATATACAGTCCCACAAATACAAGGAATACCTGACGCATCGTGTAGTAGAGCCATTGATGAATGGGGCCGTAGGGGACAGCGACGATAATCAGCAGCTCGCTCAGCAAGAACGTTGCGACGGGAATGACAAACTGCTTTTTTGAATGCTTGTCGAGCAAATCCATGGCAATGAGCCAAATAAAAGCCTGCGAAGCGGTCGCCACAAAGGTCCGCAACACAGGCATGGTAATTGAGTAATAGTCGCTGGCTGGAAAACTCTGGTTTTGCAGCGTGTATTCAAAAAAGAAAATCTCGGTCATCTCGATGGCATAGCAGATAAATACGCCGCTGCCATAGATAAAGAAGCGTCGACGAGATGAGGCATAGGCGGCAAGCGAGAGCACCGCCGTCACAATACAGATCACGAGTATCGCTAGGGTATAGAAGAACATCAGGGTGTTCATCTGTCACCGTCCCATCTCATTTATTCTATGGCCGAGCTCTGTATACCTTGTGGGATATAGACGTCTCAACCCTTCGTTTCATTGCGGATTAGGCGCCGAGATACAGCATAGCTGTATACCGTTCGCGGTTCTAGACGGTAAACCCCCTGTAAACTCTTGACCTGCGGGTTTATATTGGTTTAGAGGGGGTGTAACTCCGTGAACGGTCTTTAATCCCGAATAAACTAGGTAAAAATTGCATACGGGTGAATGATGGTCTTGTCAACACGAGGCGTGATGTTCGAGCGCCTCATAGTAATAGTCGGCAAGACCGGCGGAAAGGAAATCGACATGGCACTGCCTAAGGATTTCATCGACACCAACGACTTCACCAAAGAGCAGATCCTGGCTATCGAGGATCTTGGCCTGGCAATGAAGAAGGCCATCAAGGTTGACGGTTATTATCCGCACCTGCTCCGCAACAAGAGCCTTGGCATGATCTTCCAGCAGGTCTCCACCCGCACTCGTCTTTCCTTCGAGACCGCCATGTGCGACCTCGGCGGCCACGCTCAGTTCTATGGCCCTGGCACCATTCAGCTCGGTGGCCACGAGTCCCTGGGCGACACCGCTCGCGTCATGGGCGACCTGCTCGACATCATGATGGCTCGCGTTGACCGTCACAAGGACGTCGTCGGCCTCGCCGAGGGCTCCGCTGTGCCCGTCATCAACGGCATGTCCGAGTTCAACCATCCCACGCAGGAGATGGGCGACCTCATGACCATGCTCGAGAACCTCCCCGAGGGCAAGAAGATCGAGGACTGCACCCTGGCCTTCATCGGCGACGCCACCCAGGTCTGCGTCTCCCTCATGTTCATCGCCTCCAAGGTCGGCATGAAGTTTGTCCAGTTTGGACCTAAGGGCCACCAGATCCCCGACGGCGGCCTGCACGTTGGCACCGTCGAGGAGCGCGCCGAGTTCGGCAAGCAGATGATGGCCATCGCCGAGGAGAACTGCAAGGTCTCCGGCGGCTCGGTCGTCATCTCCGACGACATCGAGTGCATCAAGGGCGCCGACTTCATCTACACCGACGTGTGGTATGGCCTGTACGACGAGGAGGTCTCGGGCGAGAACTACATGGACGTGTTCTATCCCAAGTATCAGGTCACCATGGACATGATGAACTTCGCCGGCCCCAACTCCAAGTTTATGCACTGCCTGCCGGCCACCCGCAACGAGGAGGTCGTCGACGAGGTCATGGACGATCCCGAGCGCTCCCTGTGCTGGGTCGAGGCCGAGAACCGCAAGCACTCCATCCGTGCTCTCCTTGCCGCCCTGGGCAAGCGCACCCCGCTCAACGACGAGGGTGTCGAGTACTCCGCCAAGGCTGAGCTCCACGCCGCTCTCGAGGCTCTCGAGCAGCTCTAAGCCTCAAGGCTTCTAAAAGCACGTTTGCGGGTGGCGGATGCTCGTCTCCTGTCGCCCGCTCACCGAGGCCCAAGCAATTGCCTTAATACCTTAGGGCCTCGGATCTGTCCAAGACTGAGCGAAGGAGCTCATCATGAGCGACGGAAAGAAAAAGCTTTCCTTCTTGACGGTCATTTCGACCATCATCTGCGTCGTCTTCGTTTGCGAGGCCGCCGCTCCTGCTGCTGCCATTGGCAACCAGCAGTTCTTCTGGTGGATCTTCCTGATCCTGACCTTCCTGCTTCCCTACGGCATGGTTGTCGCCGAGCTCGGTACCACCTATGACGGCGAGGGCGGCATTTACGACTGGGTACGCGATGGCCTGGGCGACAAATGGGGCGCCCGCATCTCGTACTACTACTGGGTCAACTACCCGCTGTGGATCGCCTCGCTGGCTACCATGTTCCCCGACATTTTGGGCATGGTCTTTGGCGTCGAGTTCAACTTGATCGCCAAGATGGGTATCGATCTTGCCTTTGTGTGGATCGTCTACCTCATGGTCCGCTCCAAGGCGGCCGACTCCGAGTGGGTCCTTAACGGTGGCGCCATCATCAAGGTCGCCGTCGCCGTTATCGTTGGCGCTTTGGGCATTTGGTATGCCATGGAGAACGGTTTTGCGAACGACATGTCCGCTGCCACCTTCCTGCCCGAGCTCACCAACACCAACGCTCTCGGCTACCTGTCGATCATCATCTTTAACTTCATGGGCTTCGAGGTCATCTGCACCATGACCGACGACATGGCCGATCCCGCTCGCGATATCCCCAAGGCTATCATCGTCGGTGGCCTGTCCATCGCCGTGATCTACCTGTTCGCTGGCTTTGGCATCGGCGCTGCTGTGCCGGCCGATTCCATCGACCCCGACTATGGCATGATTGTCGCAGTCCAGACCATGGTGGGCGACTCCATGATCTTCAAGGTCATCTGCATCGCCTTCCTGATCACCCTGTTCGCCAACATGGCCGCCTGGTCCTTCGGCGTCAACTCCGTCGCCCGCTACGCTGCCGAGCACGGCAACATGCCCAAGGTCTTCGCCTCGATGATTTCGGATGATGACATGCCCAACGGCGCCAACCTGGTCAACGCCGTCGTTGCCTCCCTGGTGCTGTGCCTGCAGCTGGTTCCCATCGACGCCATCTCCAACGGTGTTTTCTGGATGCTCTTCGGCACCTCCGTCGTCTTCCTGCTGCTCACCTATATCCCGATGTTCCCGGCGTTCCTCAACCTTCGTAAGAACGACCCCAACCGCGAGCGCATCTTCACGTTCCCGTTTAAGGGTGCCATGATGAAGGTCATGCTGGCCATCCCTTGCATCGAGCTGATCCTGGCCATCGTTGCAACGCTGGTGCCGCTCTCTGCCGCTGAAATTGGCGACAAGCTCCCGATGATCGTTATCTTCATCGTGCTTCTGCTCATCGGCGAGGTTGTCCGCGTCGTCAGCGCCAAGGGCCGCGAGACCGAGTACAAGGGCCTCACTCCCGAGCTGGCAGCTCAGCGTCTCGCTGAGGAGGCCGCCGAGGCCGAGGAGAACTAGAGCACCCGGTTCTGGGGCTCCAACCCTCCTCGCGTACCAACGTGCGCTTCGTCGGGCTTGTCGCTCCCGACTCCGGGCACTCTAGCCTCTTCGGAGACGTGCCCAAGCGACAGGTTTGCTAACCATTCCCCGGGGTGGGTGTGAGCGATAGCTCCGGTAACCACCGCCCACCCCAATCTCTCTTCCGTATCCTTCGTGCGTTTTGTCTCCGCGCACTTGGTTACGTCGTCGCTTGCCGGTGCGACTCCGTGAAAACCGGCGCCGGGCGCCCCGACCTTTGCCGGGGAACGGGCGCCTACCATCTCTTGGTTTTAGGCTGCGGGTAACCCGCCCGCAGCAAGCGATCGTTCGATTTGGAGGAAATCTTATGCGTACGATCACCGAGTCCGAGTCCACCCCCAAGGCCGACGGCTTCTTCATGCCCGCTGAGTTCGCCCCGCAGGATCGCGTGTGGATGGGTTGGCCCCACCGCACCGACACCTGGGCCCACGGCGCCAAGCCGGCTCAGAAGCAGTATGCCGCCATCGCCCGCGCCATCGCCGAGTTCACCCCGGTTACCATGTGCGCCAACCAGGTCGACTATGCCAACTGCAAGGCCGTCTTCGAGGAGGACGAGAACGTCACCGTCATCGAGATGACCACCGACGACGCCTGGTTCCGCGACACTGCCGCCACCTACGTCATCAACGGCAAGGGTGAGAAGCGCGCCAACCACTGGCACTTCAACGCCTACGGCGGTCTCGTCGACGGCCTCTATTTCCCGTGGGACAAGGACGAGCAGATTGCCCTTAAGATGGCTGAGCTTTCCGGCTGCCGTCGCTATCGTCCCGATGACATGATCCTCGAGGGCGGCTCCATCACCGTTGACGGCGAGGGCACCCTTGTCGTGACCGACCAGTGCCTGCTCTCCCCGGGCCGCACCTGCTCTGCGGTGCTCGAGGAGGAAGAGGATCCCGAGTCCATCTGGCCCAAGTTCAAGAAGAAGTTTGAGCCCTGGAGCGAGGAGCTTCGCGCCTACATGGACGAGCACCTCAAGGATTACCTGGGTGTCGAGAAGGTCATCTGGGTCAAGGAGGGCATCGACCCCGAGGAGACCAACGGCCACATCGACGACGTCGCCACGTTCATCGCCCCGGGCGTCATGGCCTGCATCTGGACCGACGATCCCGAGTATCCGTTCTACGAGCAGTGCCACGCTGCCTACGAGACCCTCTCCAACGCCGTTGACGCCAAGGGCCGCAAGATGAAGGTCTACAAGCTTTGCATGCCCGTGAACCCGCTGTTCATGGACCAGGCCTCCTGCGACACCATCGACGCCGACGAGAACGCCGAGCCTCGCGTCCCCGACGAGCCGCTGATCGCCTCCTACATGAACTACCTCGTGACCAACCACGGCGTTATCGTCCCGCAGTACGGCGACGAGAACGACCAGCTGGCCGTCGACACGCTCCAGAAGATCTACGACGAGGTCTGGGGCGAGGACGTCTACAAGTGCGTCGGCGTCCAGTCCGAGCAGGTCGTCTTCGGTGGCGGCAACATCCACTGCATTACGCAGCAGGAGCCCTCGGCGTAACTCAGGCACGCCACCTTGGCGTTCACTCGTCGCTTACGTAGCGTCAGTACGCTACGCTCCTCGTTCGCGCCAATCTGGCGCACCTGAGCACGCCGAGTAAACGTCTGTCTTCCCGAGGCACGGCACCTTGCCCTTCAATCGTCGGGCATGACCCTTAAGGTCTATGCCCTCCTCTTTCAGGGCAATCTGCCGCACCTCGGAAACCCAGCCGATCAATCGGACAGTCGGTGAATCGCACCGTGACCATCTCGGGGCATTGATGGTCTGGTCACTTGATGTCTTGGTCGGCTGGGTTTTTCTTTGGGCACTCCGTTGCCTGCACTTCGGAGTGCCCTTTTCTTTGATTGAGTACGCGTCTGGCCTGGGATTTTTTGCGGGTTAGGCCAATTGTTCGCTTGAATTTCTCAGGTCAGAGGCGTCTTCAATTGCCGAAAGTTTCCGGCCGTCAACGCGGCCGTTTTGATCGGAGTATCTATGTACCAGCGTATCGTCATCTACACGCGCCTGTTCCGCGAGCGTTGGTCCAACAACTTCATCCTCTCCTCTCTTTGGGATGGCACCTGTACCGGTGACGCGGCCTGCAACCCTACCTTGGGCTGCGCCTTCGGTACAGATGCCATCCTTTTTGCTGTAGGGGGAACGTGCCATGGCAGGTAAGAAGTTTTCCCTGATTGAGGTCATCCTTTCGGTTATCTGCGTCGTGTTTACTATCGAGGCGGCAGCTCCGGCTTCTGCCATGGGTAACGTGCAGTTCTTCTGGTGGATTTTCCTTATCATCACGTTTTTGCTTCCCTATGGCCTGGTGGTGGCCGAGCTCGGTACGGCGTTCGATTCCGAGGGTGGCCTGTACGATTGGGTTCGCCTGGGCTTGGGCGACCGTTGGGGCGCCCGCTGCTCCTGGTGCTATTGGGTCAACTTTCCACTGTGGGTGGCAAGTATCGCCTGCATGTTCCCCAGTGTCATCAATGCGGTATGGGGCATCGAATTTTCGCTTGGGGTCCGAATTGCCATCGAGCTTGCCTTTGTGTGGGGCGTCACGGTCATGGCAATGCAGCCGGTGGCCGAGGCCGATTGTGTCATGGATGGCGGCGCCGTCATCAAGGTGCTCATTACCACCGTGGTGGGAATCGTCGGCATCTGGTTTGCCTGCAATAACGGCTTTGCCAACGATATGTCGTTTAAGACCTTTGTCCCCGATCTGGGAGACACTAACTCACTGACGTATCTTTCAATCATCCTATTCAACTTTATGGGCTTTAAGGTGGTCGCGACCTTTGCCAGCACGATGAAGAACCCATCGCGCGATATCCCCAAGGCGGTTATCGCCGGTGGCGTTGCCATTGCGGCGATCTACATTATCTGTGGCATCGGTATTGGAGCCGCGGTTCCCACCGAGCAGCTTTCACTCGATTCGGGCATTGTGGACGCGGTTGCCGCCATGGTGGGGCGCGCTCACCCGCTGACGATGGTCGTGGGCGTGGCCTTTTTGGTGACGCTGTTCGCCAATATGATCTGCTGGAGCTTTGGCGTCAACAACGTAGCGAGCTATGCCGCGCGCCATGGCAACATGCCGCGTCCCTTTGCGCTGGTGTCCAAGAAGACCGGCATGCCTAATGGCTCGGCACTCATTAACGGTTGTTTTGCCAGCTTGGTGCTGCTACTTCAGATTCCGCTGGGCGAAGGCTCCGACGTCTTTTGGGTCTTCTTCTCGATGAACGTCGTCTTTCTGCTCATGAGCTATATCCCGATGTTCCCGGCGTTTTGGCGCCTGCGTAAATACGACGACCGCCGACGTGTGTTCCGCGCGCCCTTCGAGGGCAAGGTGCTTGCGGTAGCGCTTGCGGTGCCGGTGGTAGAGCTCGTGCTTTCCATTGTTGCGACAATCGTGCCGCTTAACAGCTCGCCCGCCGAGATGTCAAAGTTGCCCATTCTCATGGGTGTGGTGATCGGCGTGTTGCTGGGCGAGGTTTCGCGCCTCATATCGCGCCGCGGCCGCAGCATCGACAATCCCGGCGTTGGCGCAAGGGGGACAGGTCGCTTTGCACCAAAACAGTAGCGCCGCGAGTTGTGCGGTGCTAGATGCATCTTGGATTACTGCTCACGCTGCTCGGGATCGGAAACGAGCTTGGGTGCAAAGTAGGGGACGTGGCCCAGGTAGGGGCAGCTGTCCGAACGCGCCTCAACGGCGCAGGGGACATTGTCGTAGGTCATGGAAGAACCGAGTCGGGTGATGGCCTTGGCGGCGGGCGCGACGAGCATCTTGAGCGGAGCGATCGGTGTCATGGCATCTCCTTTCATCGGTGAGACACAGCTTGTTTATCTAAACGATACAGTACGTTTAATCGGTGAGTCTAATCTTGCGGCAAAGAATCTGTCAACATCCTCACAGCATCTAGACAGGGGAGGCGGGCATGAGTTTCGCGTTCTATATCTACACCACGATTATCATGGGTGTGGCTCTGGTGACCAGTGCCGTGGCATTGGTGGTTTGGCTCATGACGCGCCGTCGCGACAGCCTCGTGGCCGCGGCGGGTTTTTTGCTCTATATGCTCGATATGTCGGTCATCTTTTTTGACGAGTACAATCGGCTCAAATACGACTACGCCGTTACCTTTAGCGAGCCGCTGCAGCACCCCTTGCTGCGCTGCGTGCTTGGTATTGCCATCTATGCCTGCGTGGTGCTATGGATGTTTGCGCGCTTGCGCAAAAGACCGACGTCGCGCATGCTCGGACTCGCTATCGTGCCGTTTTCAATCTTGCAATTGCTGCTGGTGCCTCGCAGCGGCGCTGCCGGAGAGGTGCAGCAGTATCTCTTTTGGCTCACGCGTGACCTGGGCAATGTAGGATGTCTTGCCTATGCCGCCTGGCATTACCGGTACAGAGCAACGCGTGTTGAGAAACTCGACCTCGACCGCTCAAAGCTCTTTTGGAAGGTGGCCTTCGTTCTTGTGTTTTGCGTGATCGCCGAGGACACCTACATGATCTTGTTCTGCCGCCCCGACTCCCAAAACCCCGTCATCGGCCTCTTTTTGTGGTATCTGTCCGAGCGCAATATCTCCGAAAACGTGCTGCTCGTGGTATGCGCGGCTCAGCTTTTTTGCCAGTTTAGCCATATCCTGCGTGTGTATGCCCGTCATCCGCGTGCCGATGAGGACGTGGCAGCCGAGAGCGCAAGCTCTGAGGACGATCTCGCATCGCGTGTGGTGATTTATGCCGACGCCCATAAGCTGTCACGGCGCGAGCAGGAGGTGCTCACGCTGGTGCTGAAGGGCAACGACGCCCAAAACATCGCCAGCGAGTTGGTCATCAGCCCTGGCACGGTCAAGGCACACTTGCATCGCATCTACGTTAAAAGCGGCGTCTCCAACCGAGATGACCTTATAGATACCTTTTGGCGTTCCTAGCCTCATTCTTCCTCGCATGCGGGTCTTGCTGTGTGGGCGGCCACACCGTTGGGCGTAATGAAGCGGTAATAATCTCAGACAATAAACCTGCAGGTAAAGCGTGTAAACCTGCTTAAACTGACCGTTTGCGGTCCCTGGCCTTGGCACGGATTTGCCCCTGTGTATCAATGGGTGTAGCGCGAAGCCGCGGACGTGGGACAGACGTCCGAGCACGGCTTGTAGGCACGCGCCGATGCGGGAGCGCTACGCTCCCAACCGAGTGCCCACGCGGGCGGTGCGTCCGCGTTGCAACCAAAGATGCCTGAGGAGGCTCACATGGACAAGGCTGATGTAGTTATCAAGAGCGACGCCGTCTTTACCGGCGATGGGCTCGAGCCGTTTAAGGGCGGCGTTGCCGTGCGGGGCGATAAAATCGTTGCCTGCGGTGACGATGCTCACCTGGCACCGTTTATCGGTCCCGATACCGAGGTGCGCGACTTTGGCGACCAGCTCGTCATGCCCGGCCTGATCGACTCGCACACGCATTTTGCCCAGGGCGCGTTTATGACCGACCCCGATTTTGCCGTCAACCTCATCGACTGCACCAGTTTTGAGATGGCGATGGAACGTGTCGTGGCGTTTGCGGCCGACCATCCTGATAACGAGTGGATTCTGGGCTGCCAGATTATCCAGTTCCAGTGGGATGTCCCCGAGATGCCCACGGCCGCGATGATCGATGAGTACATCTCCGACCGCCCGGTATTTCTGCAGCAGGTTGACTTGCATACCTTTAGTGCCAATACCTGCGCCATCAACAAGGTGGGAGTAACTTCGCAGACGCCCGATCCCGCAGGCGGCAAGATCCTTAAGGATGCCGACGGCAATCTGACGGGCGTGTTTTCCAACAACGCCGGCGCCTTCTTTATGGACGAGGTCTACGACCCAGCGCCCGAGGTTGTTGACGCGTCGTTTGCAAAAACCGCCCGGCGCGCCAATGCCCTGGGAATCACTACGGTCGGCATGGTCAATCCTACGTTTGTGAGCATGGAAAACCCGTATGCGGTGTTGGCAGGTCTTAATGCCAAGGGCGACTTGCCGCTGCGCGTGTTCCTGTACACCGACCTGTTCGAAAACGAGTCCTTGACGCTCGAGCAGATCAAGGAGAAATACGCCTTCCCGGGTACGCAGGTGGAGTGGCACGGCTTTAAGCAGTTCCTTGATGGTGTGTGCTCCGACCATACCGCCTGGATGCTTGAACCCTATTCCAACGCGCCCGATACCTGCGGTGAGCCCGCGGAGGATCCAGAGCGCATCCGTGCCGCCATTGTCAGGGCGCAGGAATGGGGCGTTGACACGCGCGTCCATACGATCGGCGATCGCTCGGTGCGTTTTGTGCTTGATTGCTTTGAGGAGGGCGAGCGCTTGCATGGTAAGCGGGGTTGCCGCCACTCCATGGAGCACAACGAGACGGTTCAGCCCGAGGATCTGCCGCGCTATGCCGAGCTGGGTATATGCCCTGGTATGCAGCCGTGGCACATGCTGCTCGATATGGCTGACCTTGCCAAGGACGATGCCGTGGGCCCCGAGCGTGCTGCGCTTTCGTGGCCCCTGCATAGCCTGCTTGCCAGCGGTGCCGTGGTGCACCTGGGCAGTGACTTCCCCGTTGTGGGCTTGGAGCCCATGGAGGAGGTGTACGGCGCGGTCTTCCGCATGCTCGAGGACGGCTCCAACACAGAAGGGTGGTTCCCGCAGGAGCGCATCACCATGGCCGAGGCCCTGCGCGCCTACACCTACGGCAGCGCCTACGCCATGCATGCCGAGGATCGCATCGGTACGCTCGCATGCGGCAAACAGGCTGATATCTGTGTGCTCGACCGTAACCTCTTTGACTGCGAACCGGCTGAGGTCCTCGAGGCCACGGCGTCTCTCACGATGATTGCCGGCAAGGTGGTCTACGAGGCCTAGCGGGGCTGCTGCATCGCTGGGCGGTGCCGCAGCCTGTGCGTGCCGCCCATCCATTCATGCATCCATTCATCAATCTCTCATGGAAAGGGGAGAACAATGGCAGAAGAAACAACCGCCGCTGTTGAGGAGGAGCGTGAGCTTGCCTCGCAGCCGATTCCCGGCCTGGTGCGCAAGTACACCATCATCACCGGCCAGGGTATGCTCGCCCAGATTATCATGGTGGTCCTTGAGGGCCTCGTGATGGGTTGGGGCCTGGGTGCACACGGCCTGGCCTGTGTTTCGATCATCATGTCGGTCGAGTACATTAACCTGGCCTTTGGCAACCTGTTTGGCACCGGCGTGCCCGCCGTGGTGGGCAACCTTTTGGGTGCCGGCGACATTAAGGGCGCCAGCAAGGCGTTTAGCCAGGGTTTTTGGCTTACCACGATTGTGAGTGTGCTGCTTGCTGTGGTGATGGCTGTGTTTACCGAGCCCATCTGCGCATTCTTCGGCGCCACGCCCGACATCATGGCCGATACCGTTGCCGGCGTGCGCACCTTCTCCGTGCTGCTGCCGCTCACGGTCATTGGTCAGATGGTCACCGCCGTCATGCGTGTGGACGAGAAGGTTCAGATCCAGGCCAACCTCATGACCGTGTCTGCCATCGTCGCTATCTGCTGGCTTGCGCTTTCCACGTTTGTGCTCAAGCTTGGCGTTATGGGAGCTGGCGTGTACTACGGTCTTTCCATCGGTATCTGGGCCATCGGTATCTTCTGGTTCATCGGCGGTAAGAAGTCGCAGCTCCAGATCAGCGCCGCCGACCTCAAACTCGACATGGCCATCTGCGGCCAGATCATCAAGATTGGTTTCCCGTTCTTTTTGGTGCAAGCTGCCACGTTCATCTTCAACACCGTTGCCAACTCGTTGCTTGGCCAGCTCGGCGGCGACATGGGTTCGCTCTACATCGCGGCCTTTGGTGTGATCAACGGCTACATCCTCTACATTACCATGATGGTCGCCCAGTGCTTCTCGTACGGCCTGCAGCCCATTGCCGCCTTCAACGCCGGCGCCAAGGCGTGGGCGCGCCTCAAGGAAACGCTCTCCTGCACGCTTAAGTACCAGGTCGTGACGCTTGCTGCGGTGTCTGCTGTGCTATGGGTGGCCGCAACGCCGGTCTGCGCCTTTTTTGCTGGTAGCGACCCGGCGCTCGTCGAGGTTGCCGCCAACGCCACGCGCATCGTTATCCTGGCCGTGGCCCTGGGCTATCTTGCCATGACCATGTCGATGTACTTCCAGGCGGTTGAGAAGGTGGGTATCGCCACGTTCACCGGTCTGCTCCGCTACGTGATCTGCTCCGTGCCGCTTATGTACCTGCTTGGCAACATGATGGGCGTTCAGGGTGTCTGGTTTGCCTTGGTGGCGGCTGACGCCATCACTGGTCTTATCTCCATCGCCCTCGCCGTCCGCGAATCCAAGCGACTTGCCACGCTCTAGACTCGGACACGGCCGGCCCGCGATAGTCGAATAAGTCAACTCGCCTGCAAGCCACCACAATGGGGACAGTTCCCATTGTGGTGGCTATTGTTATTTAGGGTCTGAGATTTCGGCTCTATAAATAACGTTTTTGAACTGGGCTACTATAAGATTGTGGAAAACACTACTACAAGATTATGGAAAACGCTACTGCGAGATTATGGCAAATGATACTATACGATTATGGTAACAGCGTTATAAGGGGCGTTGATATGGCCGAGTACATTAACAGGGATTTGCATGAGTTGCTCATTCGCATGGCGGGTTGGTTTCCTGTTGTGTCGTTGACGGGGCCTAGGCAGAGCGGAAAGTCTACGCTGGTTAGGCATGCCTTTCCCGACTATTCCTATGTCACGCTTGAGGACCCCCAAACGAGGCGCGCGGCCTTGGAGGATCCGGTGAGTTTTATCCGCAACCGAAAGGGCGGACTCATCATCGATGAGGCGCAATACGCCCCGGATTTGTTCTCGATGATCCAGGTTGTTTCGGATGAGCGGGGAGATGCCGGTCAATACATCCTTACGGGATCGCAAAACTTTTTGATGATGAAAAGCATCGGCCAGTCTCTTGCCGGGCGAGTCGGGATCTTAAAATTGCTGCCATTTTCGTTTCGAGAAGCGGAGAGGGGCCAGCAGGGGCAGTTGGAAGTGGATTTGTTTGCGCTCGAAGGGGGATACCCTCGCCTGCGTTCCGCCGGAATGCCGTCCTCGGTTTATTTCCCCAGCTATATTGATACCTATGTTGAGCGCGATGTTGTGGGCTTGCTTGACGTGCGCAATAAAGCGGAGTTTCATAAGTTACTGTCCATAATTGCCCAGAGCGCCGGTGCTCTCATTAATATATCTTCGCTTTCTCGAGATACGGGTGTGAACGTATCGACCATTAAAAGCTGGTTGTCTATCCTGGAGCAGAGCTACCTGACGTTTTCACTGCAGCCTTATTATGCAAATGCCAGGAAACGTTTGACTAAAACGCCCAAGCTTTATTTTTACGACACGGGGCTGCTCTGCTACTTGCTCAAAATTGGATCACTGGAGCAACTTTTGGAGAGCCCTTATCTGGGGGCAGTTTTCGAAAACCTCATCGTTTCCGAAACGGCGAAGAGCCATCTCAACGTGGGCGAGAATCCCGAGTTGTATTTCTATAGGGACGACGGCAAGCGAGAAATCGATTTGCTCGACTGCACAAACTCAGGGAGTCCCAAGGCTATCGAAATAAAATCATCCAGAACGTATCACGATAAGTACGCCCGCCATTTACAGGCTGTATGCGATGAGATCGACATTGCAAAAGATGCGCGCTATGTTGTGGCCCGCGTGGATTCAACGTATGAGTCGAAAGACTGTAGCGTGGTCTCGGCGCGTGATTGGCTTTTGCGATAACAAGTTCGGCGTATTAACAACTGCCGCGAAGGGTCCGGACCCCTTTCGCGGCGGTTTTTTGCCGATCCGGTGCGCCTCAGATGCAAGTGAGTAGGCTTTTTTGGGATCTGTCGAGCACACCGCGACAAACGCTAAATAAAACCGCAGGTCAGAGCTGTGGCGTTTTGGAGTGTGCTCGGCCTCCTGCAAAAGGTCTACTCACTTGGTTTTTCGGCGAGAAGGCCGCCGCAAGGGCAAGTAGCTCCCCTCGCGGCGGTTGGCGTTTTCCCAGATAAAACCTGCCAAAATAAAACCTGTCCCTTTTTGGCATGTCCCTTTTGGCGTGGCTGATTGGTTTGGGCTGTTTTGGAGAAAGCCCATGAGGTGGCACTCAGGCTAATCCTGCGTGTCGCCTCCGTACATGTAGACGATAAAGCCGTCGCCGGTGTCTTGGCTGTGATCCTCCAGGATGCGTTTCATGTTGAGGTGCTCGTAGAACTGCCAGTCAGAGTTGCAGTCGCTCATCAGGAAGAACTTGGTGCACCCGGCTTTGGCGAGTTCGGCGCGCGCAAGGTCGATGAGCTCGCGGCCGAGTCCCTTGCCCTGCCACTCGGGCACAATGATGATCAGGCTGAGCTGGCCCTGGGCATACTCGTCGCCCGTGGCGGCAAAGCGATCGGCCGTGGCCTTTTCGCGACTGTCGCCAAAGAGCGAGCCCTCGAGTTTGGTATCGGCGGTCTTTGCCATCTCGGTTGCCTGGGCGAACATCTCGTCGTAGCAGGGTACCCACGTGGGGTTGGTACGCGGCTTGCCGTCCTCGAAGATACCGATGCAGCAGGCGGCGATAATGCGGCCCTCTGCCTCGGCGACGAGCGCGATGGGGGAGCGCTGCAGCTGCATGGCAATGTTGAAGCGCGCGCAGAAATCGGCAGCTTCGACGTCGCCGCGGTTGCGCAGCGTGTTGCACCACAGCTGGTTGTAGATGGCGGCGATGCCAGCCAGGTCGTCGAGCGTGGCGGCGCGCAGGGTTACGTTGTCAAGGCTCATGGAGGCTCCTTCCAAGTTGGGTCAGGCCATCTATGAGTGTGGCATGGCCGCAGGGCCGCCGCATCAACCATTCGGTAGACGACCCCCGATTCCACGGGGGCGGAGAGATAGTCGTTGGGGACGTTCTTAAACGACTAGTCAAACAAGAACGTCCCCAACGACTAATGACTCGAGCGTGGAAAATCCCCCACTTTGAACTCGTATGGGCACCAAAAGCGGGAGATTATCCACGCTCATTCTATTAGGAGTCGCAACCGCTACAACTCTACGACCTCAACGTTGTTGTAGATCTCGTCCCAGCGGTCCATAACCAGGTGGCCGGTCTTGGGATCCATGGCGTTGAGCTTGCCGCAGGTATTGGCGGTCTTGAGCACCGTGACATCGTCGGCACCAGCAGCAATGGCATGCGCAAAGCCGGCGATGGTCGAGTCGCCGGAACCCGTCGCGTTCACAGCCGCAATCGCGGGCGTCTTGGCGCGGAACGCGCGACCCTCATGGAAGCCCACCGAACCGGCAGCGCCCATCGAAACGACAACCCAGGGAATATCGGCAAAGCGGCCATCGGCGGCAAGCGCCTCGCGCAGGGCATCGACATCATCGGTCGTAAAGGACGTACCCAGCAGGCCGTTAATCTCGGTCAGGTTGGGCTTTACGAGCTCAGGCTTAGCGTCGGACTCCAGCGCGGCCTCCAGCGATGCACCCGAGGTGTCGAGCAGCACCTTAGCGCCCGCCTCCTCGGCGATCTTGACGAGCTCGGCATAGTAGCCGGCATCGACGCCACGCGGCAGCGAGCCCGAAAGCGTCACAACGTCCGCCTTCGCTGCAAGCTCGGCGAACTTGGCCGTAAAGGCCTCGAGCTCGGCCGGGGCGATCTGCGGGCCGCTCTCCAGCAGCTCCGTCTGATTACCCTCGTGCAGAATATTCAGGCAAATGCGCGTCTCACCGGCGATGGGCACAAAGTCGTTCTTGACGCCGTCGGCATCCATAAGCTCGGCCATATAGGCACCCATGTGGCCGCCGAGCAGGCCGGTCGCGAGCACATCGTCGCCCAACTGCAGCAGCACACGGCTCACGTTGAGGCCCTTGCCGCCAGCGGTCTTTTCAGGCGTCACGCGGTTCACGTCGTCGATGATCAGCTTGTCGAGTTGATAGCGCGTATCGATCGACGGGTTCATGGTAACGGTCAGAATCATGTTGAACTCCTGTTTCCGGGGCACGACACGCGCGGCCCCAAACATACGATAGCTCGTTAAAGGATCTCGATCTCAAAACCGCGGGTGACGGTCTCCCCCGGCTTGGCAACCAGGCAGCCACGCTTGTGCTCCAGAATATCGTCCTCGTCGGAGCAAGTGGACAGGCCGCCCCACGGTTCCACGGCCACAAAGTCGCCCTCGGGCTTGCTCCACACAATCAGGTATGGCATATCGGGGAACGTCAAACGCACTCCCTTGTCCCCGGTTTTCTTGGTCAGCGTAACCACGCGGCTGTCGAGCACGTCAAAGATGGTCTCCGCGAAGTCGAAGAGTTCGTGGGTCAGCGGCAGGTTGTGGCCGACCATCGGGTTTTTGCTGCGATGCTCGACATCAATCAAGCCCGTCGAGGGAACGGCAGTACAGAGCTCGGCGACCTCACGCTGATCAAAACGAAGCTCATAGTCGTCATAGGACTCGCCCTCGTCGAGCGGGCACTTAAAGCCGGGGTGGCCACCCACAAAAAACGGCATGTCCTCGGTACCCTCATTGGTCACCTCGTACGACACGGCCACCTTTTCCGAATCGATCGTGTAACGAGCAACAATCTTAAACGGATACGGATACTGCTCGAGCAGCTCGGCGTGGTCGGCAGAGCTTAGGCTCAGCGCAACCAAGTTGTCGCCCTGCTCCTCGAGCTTCCACTCCTGCTTGCGGGCAAAGCCGTGGCGGGCAAGCTTGACCTCGCGGCCGCCCATGGTCATCGCGCGGCCGTTACGAAGGCCACCGCAGATCGGGAAGCAAATGGGCGCCTGGCCCGACCAGACCGAAGGATCGCCCTGCCACAGGTACTCGCGGCCGTTAGCTTTAATCGAAGTGAACGATCCGCCAGCCGTGCTCAGCGCCACACGAATAGAACCGTTATCAAGAATAAACTCCATAGGAGCCTTCCCTTTCTTACGACAGCCCGCCAAGTCAATAGGGCTGATAGAAAACCGGCCCGCGCCCCCTCACAGAAACGCGAGCCGTCAATTGAAAAGCTGCAGAATGCCGGGTACCGCCAAGAGCGAAGCACTCAAGCCAAGCAAGCAAACGTGTTATCGGAGCAGCTAGCTGTACCAGAAAGCTTCGCAACAAAAGGGGCAACCTCACAGGCACCCTCAACGTCAGCGAGCGGCGCTCAGGTGCCCCAGGTCGCCGCGAAAGAGGAGCGACGCGTACTTCATGTACGCGAGCGACGGTTTGAGCGGCGAGATGGGGTGCCTGAGCGTCGCGCAGCGTCGACCCGTTACGCGGTTTGGCAAAACCGCGTAACCTCCTTAGTCGTGATACTCGCCGCGGTCCCACTTCTCGAGGAACTCGTCAAAGAAGTGCGGGTCAGCCTGAGCCTCGGCGTCGGCCTTATTGCAAGCGTCAATCTTGGCGATCAGGGCGTCGTGCTCGGGAGTCTTCTCGTAGGGCTCCTCCAGGAAGGCAAGCATAATGTCGGCCATCAGGAACTCACCGGTGATCTTACCGCCAAAGCCCACGATGTTGGCGTTGAGCTCGCGACGGGCATACAGGGCAGAGGTCATGTCGCGAACCAGGGCGCAGCGAGCGCCGGGAACCTTGTTGACGGCGTTGGTGATGCCGATGCCGGTGCCGCACAGGGCCACGCCAAAGTCGGCCTTGCCGCTGGCAACAGCCTCGCCCACGGCCTTACCGTAGATGGGATAGTGCGTACGGGTGTGGCTGTAGGTGCCGCAGTCGAGCACCTTGTAGCCAGCCTGCTCCAGGCGGTCGGCCAGATAGATCTTCTCGTCCGTAACGATATGGTCGCAACCGATTGCGATGGTCTTCTTCATCAGAACGTCCTTTCGTCTGAATTCACAAGTTGAGGTAGAAGTTCGAGTTCTCGGTGGCTCTCGTTAGGCCATCTTGTTGAGCATGTCGACACGGATCTGGTGACGGCCGCCGGCGTACTGAGCGCGCAGGAACTCGCGGGCGATCTTCTTGGCGACCTCGGTGCCCACAACGCCCGGGCCCATGGTGACCATGCGCGAGCCGTTGTGCTCGCGGGTCATGTAGGCGGAACGCTCGTCGGAAATGTTGGCGACGACCATGCCCTTGATCTTGACGGCGGCCATATAGGAGCCGACGCCGTACTTATCGAATGCGAAGCCCTGGGAATCCTTGTGCTCCAGCAGGTCCTTGGCAACGGCGGTCGCGGAATCGACAAAGTCCGCGGCAGGGGTCTCGGAATAGTCGACGACCTCGTGACCGTCGGCGATGAGCATCTCCTTGATGGACTCCTTCATCGACATACCGTCGGCATCGGAAGCGATTACAACCCTCATGACATCCTCCTTGAGAGATACGCAGGTGCGTAGTTTCTGTTTGGAAGTGTTGAATCGCGCTCAGGTCCGGGCATCTGAATGTGCGGTTCTTCACTGTTCATGTTTATTTGAACACATTCGAACATCTGGTGCAACCATTATTTGTTTAACTTTGTTCTTTTTTGAACAAATACCGTTCACGGATGATTGCCGACCGTTTGAGCCCGGCGCAGACGTAGCGACCATGTGTTCAACAGACAAAAGGGCGGCCGAGAACGTGTCTCGGCCGCCCTTCTTACGGTTGATCTTCCAAAGATCGCTTTGCCGCCTACTCAGACTGCCCACTCTTCTTGGCATGTTTGGACGGAGCGCTCAAGAAACGATCCGTCAGATAGTTCGCGGGACCGGAGACATCGATCCCCAGCAGCACGTGTCCTAGCCATAGGAACGCCACGAGCACCAGTAGAGGAATCACACACGAGGTCACGATCATCACGATGACGCCTTCGATCAGATCGGTCACCTGCCGCACGATCTCGTCGGTCATCTGCTTGGCACCACTGGTTACCGACGTGACCAGGCTCGAGGCCCCGTCAGTCAACTGCTCGAGCACGTTTTTGGACTCCGTGGCCTCGGCCTTTTTCTTGCTTGCCTTGGAGTTATCGCTATCTGCCGCACTCGCAGCGCCGGCCGACTTTTGCTCGGCCACCTCGATGCTAACGCGATACGTTTCATCGACCTTCTGCGACACCCATACGCTCGCGGGCACAAGCGCCATGCCGATTACGGCAACCACCAACACGCGCGTCGCCACGCGGCGCAGGACGGCGCTCGTGCTCCAGCGCCCGTGAATGCCAAGCGACACCGCAAAGAGCACCAACGCAAACGGGATTAAGATGCCCAAGCCAACCGACCACAAAATCGTGAGCAAGTATTTCTCTAGGTATAGCACGGCAAGCACGATACCAAGGTTGCCTGAAAGCTGCGCAAGCTGCTCGGCAACCGGCGTTCCCGTATCACCCGGCAGCGCGGTAATGCCCGCAGACAGCGCCACGCACGAGGCCGTGAGCGCCAGTACGTTACCTTTCTTTTGGTCGATAACCTCGATGGTGGAGTCCCAAGTCTTGGTATCGGCAAAATGCGGACGAGCCACAAAGCCCGACAGCAAGGCCAGTACCACGAGCGCAACGATGAAGCCAATCTGCAGCTTTTTGTTTGCGCACACGACATCGGACAGGCTGGGCTGCAGCTCGGTTACCGTCGTGTGCTCGGTTATCTGGACAGAACGCCCATGAGCCACCTCGTGCGCGTCTCTTTTTTGTATTGACCCGTTATCCGGCATTTGGATACCTCCTCAGTCCGGTCTGTAATGCGGTGGAAAGTATACCCACCCAGCAAAAAACCGAACGGGAGGGCGTGCAGAAGCTCCATAACGCTGCTAGTCGAATAGTGCCATTTCAAAACTATGCCGGTTTACTACGATAAAACCGATAGGACCGACCACATTTGCTATTAGCAGAAAATGACAAGCTTTCTACCTGCGGCTTTGATAACGCTGTTCTTTCCATAGTTGAAAGAATGCGATTCATCGTAGTAAACCGGCATAGTTTTGTAACCGACAGACCGAGTCGGCACCGCAGCAAACCTAATGACCCGGTTTCTTCCATCCTCAAAGGATCGAATGCATGGCAGGAGTGTCCCAAACTGCCGGCAGATAAGGAACGTCCCCAAGTGCCGGGTAAACAGAAAAAGCCCTGCCGCGGGTAGCGGCAGAGCTTTTGGAAGGGGACTTGGTTGTGAGAGCTCGTTAGGCGAGCTTAGCCTCGAGTGCGGCGATGCGCTTATAGGCATCGATGGTAAAGCGGGTCTGCTTCTCCAGGATCATGGTGGTCATGAGAGTATCCTGAGCGTGAGCCATGATGAAGGTCATCTCCATCTCGCCGCCGCCGGCCTCCTGCGAAAGCAGCTTGGTCTGCGTGTCGTGGGCGCCGATAAGTGCATCGCTGGCATCCTTGTGCAGCTGCTCGGCCTTCTCAAAATCACCCTCGCGAGCAGCATCGAGCGCTGCAAGCAGATCGGTCTGGGCGTCGCCCGCGTATGCGACAATCTCGAATCCAACCATCGAGATTTCTTCTTTGGTTGCCATATTGCGTTCCTTTCACATATGAACCAACGGAGAGCATCGCGTCCGGGCATACGCGCTGCGCTGTGTATGGCAGGAACATTAACATTCAAACAAAAAAGAACAGCGCAAAACGTAATTTCGAGCTATGAACGGTTGCTTTTCGCCCGTGAACGGTTTTTAAACCAATCTGAACATTCTCGAACACAATTAGCGGCAACCCAAACAGGTCCGCACCCTAGCGTACATAGCGCACCGTATCGCCCTCGACGAGCACACCCGGAAACAGCATGTGCTCCACACCGGGTGCAGCGCCCTCGGCGCCGGCAATCTTGTCGACCGCCCACATGCCGACGCGCTTGTTGTCAAAGCGCACCGTAGTCAGGCGACGATCGGGCACGATATCGCCCAAACTATCGTCAACACCCACCACGCTTACGTCCTCGGGCACGCGCCTTCCGCACGACTCGAGCCCGCGAATGCAGCCGTAGGCCATGGCATCGTTGGAAGCATAAATGGCCGTACAGGTCGGATCGTCCGCCAGAGCCTGACCGGCAGCATACCCGCTCCGTGCCGTCCAATCGCCACGGACGAGTCGCGGCGGCTCAATACCATGCGCGCGCAATGTCTCACGCCAGCCCTCCTCGCGTTGCATGCCCGAAAGCGAGCGCTCGGGGCACGAGATAAAGTGCACGGTCCTGTGCCCCTGCCCCAGCAAGTACTCGACCACCTGGCGCGAGCAATCGAACTGGTCGTTATCGACCGTCGAGCACAGCGGGTGCTCCAGCATGGTAACGAGCACCGTCTGCATACCGGGCAGCGGCTCAAAGGTGCCAAAATCCGCCGGCATGCGGTTCATGATCACAACCATGCCGTCCACCGGAAGCGCACTCATGCGCGTTGATGCGCTCTCGAGGGTATAGGGGTGTCCATCTACTTTAGTAAGGGTGATGGCATAGCCGTGTTTGTCGGCTGCGGCGGCAAAGCCCTCCATACGGTCGAGGTTGCCGGTACCGGTAATGTTGAACATGGCGACGCCGACCGTCTTGAACTTGCCGCGACGCAGCGACCGGCCGGCAAAGTTTGGACGATAGCCAAGCTCGCGCATGGCGGCGCGCACGCGCTCCTTGGTCTCGGGGCGCACGCTGGGCGAATCATGCACGGTGCGCGAGACCGTCTGCTCCGAGACGCCCGCGAGACGTGCCACGTCTTTGACGGATACCGATTTTTTAACAGCGGCCATAGGTCGATCTTTCTATGTCAACGATGCCATTGGTGGCACCCTACGCAGTCAAATGAAACGTCTTTAAGTATATCTAACGCCTCCTCCGCCATACGCTCACCACCCAAAACCTACCGTTCACCGACATTTTTGCTTCCCCGAACGGCTTTTGTAGTCCAAATGTTAACGTTGCCATTGTGCAAACACAGAGCCACCGGGCGGCTCAAACGTTTACGCATAAGGAATCGACGGTTCGCAGGCACAGGAACCACCGATTCGCGTCTTTATTTGTGCCGCAAAATGGCAACGTCAACATTTTGGCAACCGAACGCCAAAAGTTACCATCGTTGCTAACCCACCGACTCTTAGGAGCATTGCATGGAGCAACTCATCGCCATCATCGAAAAGGGCCAACCCTTTTTCAACGCGATCGCCCGCAACAAGTACCTCAAGGCGATCCGCGACGGCTTTATCTCCGTCATCCCCATCATCATCTTCTCGTCCATCTTCTGCCTGGTAGCCTCGGTCCCCAACATCTGGGGTTTCTACTGGCCCGATGACATCAACAACGCCCTGTGGAAGTGCTACAACTACTCCATGGGCATCCTGGCCATCGCCTGCGCCGCCACCACGGCCAAGCACTTCGCCGACGCTCAGAACCGCGACCTGCCCAAGAACAACCAGATCAACTTCATCTCGTGCATGTGCGCGGCCATCATCGGCTTCTTGCTCCTTTCGAGCGACACGATCGCCACGGACGCCGCCAGCGGCTTCAACACCACCTATCTTGGTTCCAAAGGCCTGCTGACTGCCTTCATCGCTGCATTTGTGACCGGCATCATCTACAAGTTCTTTATTAAGCGCAACATCACCGTCAAGATGCCCGAGCAGGTTCCGCCCAACATTTCGCAGACCTTTAAGGACATCATCCCCTTCTCCGTCTGCATCACCGTCTTTTGGGTCTTTGACATCGTCTTCCGCGCTGCCTTTGGCTTCTGCTTTGCCCAGGGCGTCATCCAGGTGTTCCAGCCCCTGTTCACCGCTGCCGACGGCTACATCGGCCTCGCTGTGATCTACGGCGCTATGAGCCTGTTCTGGTTCGTCGGCGTCCACGGCCCCTCGATCGTCGAGCCCGCCATCGCCGCCGCCCTCGTTGCCAACATGACCGACAACCTGGCTGCGTTCCAGGCTGGTCAGCACGCTTCCGCTGTCCTGACCCAGGGTGCCCAGTACTTCGTCGTCTGCATGGGCGGCACCGGCGCCACGCTCGTCCTGGTCTTTATGTTCTGCTTCCTGGCCAAATCCCAGGAGATGCGTGCCGTCGGTAAGGCAGCCATCGTCCCCGTGTGCTTTGCCGTCAACGAGCCGCTGCTGTTCGCCGCACCCATCGTGCTCAACCCCGTCTTCTTTGTCCCGTTTGTCTTTGCTCCGATCGCCAACATCTGGATCCTCAAAATCTTTATCGACTTCTTGGGCATGAACGGCTTTATGTACACCCTGCCTTGGACCGTTCCCGGCCCCATCGGCACCATCATGGGCTTGGGCTTCCAGCCGCTCGCCTTTGTGATGCTCGCCCTCATCTTGGTCGTCGACTTTGTCCTGTACTATCCGTTCTTCCGTGCCTATGACGCCCAGAAGTGCGCCGAGGAGGCCGAGATCTCCCAGGAGGAGCTCGCCGCCAAGAACGCCGAGAAGGCCGCCAAGCTCAACGACGCCTTCCAGGGCAAGGCCGATGCCAAGAGCGTTGCCGCCGGCGCTGCCGCCGAGGCCGTGAAGGTCGACTCCCCTGCCGCTTCTGCAGCACCCGCTGCCGAGGCAACGACCGCCAGCGACCTCAACGGCAAGCGCGTGCTCGTGCTCTGCCAGGGCGGCGGAACCTCGGGTCTGCTCGCCAACGCACTGGCCAAGGCCGCCAAGGAGCGCGGCATCAATCTTGAGACCGCTGCCGAGGCATATGGCAACCACGTGGACATGCTCCCCGACTTTGACCTGGTCGTCCTGGCTCCGCAGGCCGCAAGCTACCTGGCCGACCTTCAGAAAGACTGCGAGCGCGTGGGCAACAAGTGCGTCGCCTGCCGCGGTAAGCAGTACATTGAGCTCTCCCAGAACGGCGACAAGTCTCTCGCCTTCGTCTCCGAGCAGCTTTCGAAGTAAGTAACGCCTAGGGCCAGCCGACCATCCAAGACCGGCTGGCCCTTCGATTTAGACGATTGGATCATCATGTCCGTTAACCCTGCTAGCGTCACCAACCCGCCTGCGCAGTTTCCCGAGGACTTTGTCTTTGGCGGCGCCACTGCTGCCTACCAGGTAGAGGGCGAGACCCGCACTCACGGTAAGGGCAAGGTTGCCTGGGACGACTTTCTGGAAGCCCAAGGCCGTTTCTCCCCCGATCCCGCTTCGGACTTCTACAACCAGTACCCTGTCGACTTGGAGCTGTGCGAGGAGTTCGGTATCAACGGCATTCGCCTCTCCATTGCCTGGAGCCGCATCTTCCCCAACGGCACCGGCGAAATCAACCCCGAGGGCGTCCAGTTCTACCACGATCTCTTCGCCGAGTGCCATAAGCACCATGTTGAGCCGTTCGTCACGCTGCATCACTTTGACACGCCGCTTCCCCTCTTTGAGAAGGGCGACTTCCTCAACCGCGAGACCATCGATGCCTTTGTGGACTTTGCCACCTTCTGCTTTAAGGAGTACGCCAACCAGGTGACCTACTGGTTCACTTTTAACGAGATCTGGGCCGACGCCTCCAACACCTACATCGAGGGCACCTTCCCCGGCGGCGTCAAAGCTCATCTGGCCGAGGCCTTCCAGTGCGAGCACAACATGATGCTCGCCCACGCCAAGGCCGTGCTGGCCTTCCACAACGGCGGTTTTAAGGGCAAGATCGGCGTCATTCAATCGCTGGAGTTTAAGTATCCGCTCAACGAGAACGACCCCGCCGACATCAAGGCCGCCAATAACGAGCACGTGCTGCAGAACCAGTTCTTGCTCGACGCCACCTTCCGCGGGGACTATGCTCCCGACACCCTCGAGTGCGCCAACCGCCTGGCTGCAGTCTCCGGCGGCACCATCGAGATCCGCGAGGAAGATCTCGAGGTCATGCGCGAGGCAGCGCTCTACAACGACTACCTGGGCGTCAACAACTACCAGTGCCGTTTCCTCAAGTCCTACGACGGCGAGAACGACCTGCACCACAACGGTACGGGCGAGAAGGGCACCGGCCGCTGGCGCGTCAAGGGCATTGGCGAGCATGTGAACAAGCCCGGCATCCCCACCACCGACTGGGACTGGATCATCTATCCCGAGGGTCTGTTCGATCTGCTCGTCTACATTAAGCAGCGCTACCCCAACTACAAGCAGATCTTCATCACCGAGAACGGCATGGGCTACAAGGACCCCTACAAGGACGGTTTTGTGGACGACCAGCCGCGCATCGACTACATCGAGCAGCACTTGCGTTGGCTGCTCAAGGCCATGGAGGTGGGCGTCAACGTGGGCGGCTACTTCCTGTGGAGCCTGCAGGATCAGTTCTCCTGGACCAACGGCTACAACAAGCGCTATGGCTTCTTCTACGTAGACTTTGAAACCCAGAAGCGCACGCCCAAGGCAAGCGCCTACTGGTACAAGCACGTGGCGCAGACCCGTCGTCTGGACTAGCGACTTGCGACTAGCGAGATGCCCCGCTCACACAACCTGCCCCCATTTCTCAGCCGGGGGCGGCACGTCACACGGCGCGCCGCCCCCGGCCTTTTTGTTTTTTGGGCGAGTCGGGAGCCGTTCGTCTCGATCTGTAACATCTAGCCGAGTTTTTCGGTCCCACCTGTTACAGATTGAGACAAACGTGGAGGCCGGGCCGAAATATCTAAATCTGTAACACTTAACCCGGTTTTGGACGTCTAGTTGTTACAGATTTAGATAAACGTGCGAGCCAATCCCTTCAATCTAAATCTGTAACAACTAGCTTGTGTTTTCGCCCCTAGCTGTTACAGATCGAGGCAAATATAATAGACCGGGCTGACAATCTCAGCCGCATGCCCCCTTTTTGGCCGCATGCCGTCGATCAGATAAAGATCGTCATATACAGAGGTAGATATATCCTATGCCCTTCAGCCCTGAGCTGTTTTGGGTGAAGAACTATCTCTTCTCCGACTCGTCGTTCGAATCGTCTGCCGAAATCGTCAAGCGAGATTGTTGAATACGATTTGGAAGATTTAACTTCAACAGGAGTGACCCGCGGTTTTCCAGCCGCGTCTTCAAAGCCGCGCGAAACAAGAAAATCAATTTCACGCGTTCTGGGCCGACTCCCCTCTGTTTTGGAAGGCTCCTGCCAGCTGTAATAAAAAAGCGAATGCCCCAGACTCTTAAGCTGCTGCGCCACGATGTTCTCGATTAGCATTCCTTTATTAATTGAAATTCTTCCAAATTGAATGTCTCTATGAACATCCATAAGGTCCGGACCATCATCAAACGCCAAGCTCACGAGCAATCCCGTGTCCGCCATATAGCATTTAAGCGAAGACGCGTCCTCGTGCAGGCGGTAACCCACGCTCGGATCACTGCATAAATAGCAACGGTTAATCAGTCGCGCATCCTCAAGCCAGATTAACGCCGACTCATATGTCTCAAAACGGGACCCCTTCTCCACGCTGTCAAATTTGAACCGTTTATTTGCCGCAGATAATTGACCCGGAATATCGTCATAAACCGCCCGCGCACGTCTAGCGTCCGAACCTCCAAACTTGGCAATGTCCTCCCTGTACAGTGCGATAATCTGCCGTTTAACCCTGTCGCATCCTCTAAAATCATTCTCTGCCACAAAGGAGTCGACCGACTGAGGCATACCACCGACAAGCATATACTCATCAAATAATCTCATGCACGTCGCATGAACGCCGTCCGGAAGCGCGGTCCGAGATTCGCGCGCTTTACGGATCTCTTCTGCATAAAGATCTTTTCCGGTCGACCAAAGATACTCCTCAAAATCGAGGGGCTCGAGAGGGATTCTTTCTTCCTCTGACGGTATGACAATGCTATCGACATTCTTTTTGATGGAGACAAGAGAGCCTGTCTCGATGTAATCAAATCTGCCGTCTTCTACAAGATGCTTTATGTATTCGCGCGCGATGGGAAACCGCTGCACTTCATCAAAAATGACCAGCGACTCTCTCGGTTCGAGGGCCTTACCATACTGCAGCTGAAGCATGCGTAAAAAAAGATCGACATCTTCACGATGGTTCAGAAATATATCGAGCGTGGCTTTGCTAGCAGCCGAAAAGTCAATGTACAGATAATCCTTGTATTCATTTTGCGCGAAGCATTTGACGAGCGTCGTTTTGCCAACGCGTCTTGCACCCTCAATAAGCACCGCAGTGCGCCCTTGCGAGCGTTCTTTCCACTCCTGCAGACGATCATATGCCTTCCGTTTAAACATAATCTCACCTCAGCATAATTTACGTGCTAGTTTACAAAAATACCGACCTTCAGATATATCTAATAATACAAAAATACCGACCTTTAAATGAGCTTATATCTACAAAAATACCGACCATTGCAATGGTTGAGACATACAGTAATACCGAGCTTTACGCATAACGGATGCTATGCCTCACCGTAAAACAGCTGCAACTCATCGCACAGGGGAACCTGCAATCTGCACGCGCACCTATTATGCGTCGTGATGATGTAAATACTCCGCAATGGCAGGGGCAAAAGTATCTCCCGCAGCACTCGCTAGCAGATAACCTGCGTATGCTCCTCGATGGCGGCGCGATCCTCATCGTCAATATCCGGCTCGCACACCACGACGTCCAAATTGTCCAGGCGGCAGAACGTGCAGAAGTCACGCTTGCCGATTTTGCTGGAGTCGGCGATAAGATAGCGCGAACTATCAGGAACCTCGGCGGACGTGCCACTCAAACTCACAATAAAATGCCCCTCCCCGATCGCTCGGAGAAGGGCATCTGCATTGGCGTTCTTGCCAAAATCGACGGCGCGCAAGAACGCGCACCCGTCCGCATCAAGAGTGCGCTACTCGCCGAAACCGCCCTCAATAAGAGCGACCAACGCGTCAACGGCGGCAACCTCGTCGTCGCCCTCGGCACGCAACTCGACCTCATCGTTATGGGTAATACCCGAGGTCATGATGGCAATCATGGACTTAGCGTCCTTGAAGTCACCATCCTTGGAGGCGTTGCGGACCTCAATCTTCGAGGCAAACTTAGCAGCCTCGGTCGCCAGCGTCGCTGCAGGGCGAGCGTGCAGGCCAGTGGGGTTAACGACCATAACGTTCTTGCTATACATTTCTAACTCCTTCGTCGTAGACCGACCAATTCATTTAGCCCAACGCGCGCGTTAGGCAAGGTAGAAGCATGCCGGACATTACGCATGCATACAACAAGTAGGCCGCGGACAACGTCGCCGCGGCAAATTCACAGGTGACTAGTCCTGATACAGCGGATGCCCCTCAGTGGGAACCACGCGCGTGCCAGCCAGGCAATCGTGAACGCACCGGCGCGCGGGGACGATCAGGAACATGAGCAGAGACACCGCTGTAATAATCATGCCCGCGATTTCCCAGTAATAATTCACGTCAACGCGGGTGACAAGCACCATTGTCTCGCGAATATATCGGGACACCACATACCCGCTGCCTTCGAGCAAAAAGCCAACGATAACCTGACGCCAAATCAAGCGTCCGACGGAAGGCAAGCCGCCATCAAGCGTTGCGACACGAACATGCGCGATGCGCTTGCCCGGCGTTTGCCCCGGCCACGCCAGCAACGGAATCAGCACAAAGTATGCGATAGCGGCGAGCACGCACGATAGTCCGACCACGATACCGACGCTCCAGGGATACCCCATTGCCTCAAACACGTACAAGTCGGGGAGCATCGCGTTCTTGTGGGTCAGCGCAAGATAAACCAACACGGCTGGCAAGCCAGAGACAATACCACCCAAAATCCAGTCGATAACGTACGCGTACAAACGCGACAGCGGGGGCGCCGGCAGAATCGAGGATGCATTAGCCTTCGATTCCTTGTGAATCTTGCTCACAGTGCTCGCCGCAGGAGAAGGCATCTGCTCCGCGGTCGCCGCACGCGGCCGTTCCTTGCGCTTTTTAGCCATGCGCTACCTCACATTCAGAATGCGCAGCTGCTTATCAGTATGGTTAAGCGGGCATGCAACGCCGTCTTTCAACAAGACGTCGTCTTCAATGCGCACGCCTCCGACTCCAGGAATATATACGCCCGGCTCGCAGGACATGATCATTCCGTTGTCGAGCACAATCTCACCAGAGGGGTTTAGCAGCGGCAAGTCGCCACCCATGCCGATACCATGACCAAGACCATGGGTGAAATACTCACCGTAACCCGCTTCGTTGATTACACGACGTGCGGCCGCATCCACATCGCGCGCCACCACACCGCAACGAATGGTATCGATGCCTGCAAGATGAGCATTCAAAACGGTCTCGTACACATGAGCCATCCGGTCGGTCGGGGCGCCCAGGAAGCACACGCGCGTCATATCTGACTGATAACCGTTGATCTGCACACCGAAGTCAATCAGGATCGGCTCATGTGCTTGGACCCGACGGTCGGTAGGACGGCCATGAGGCATGGCGCTGCGCTCGCCGGTGGCAACGATGGTATCGAACGACATTGCCTCGGCACCGGCGGCAATCGAGTAATAGTGCACGAGTGCGGAGATTTCAAATTCAGTCATATCCACGTGCAACTGCTCGATCACCTTGGCGTACACGTCATCGGCAACATCGACCGCATGCTGGACCGCAGCAATCTCAGCCTCGTCCTTGCGCAGGCGCATCAGCGCCATCTCGCTGCCCAGCAGCGTAGTGCCAAAGCCCAAGCCCTCCAAGTTGCGATACTCCGAGATTGAGATTTCGGACTCCTCGATGCCCACCGTGGCACAGCCGCACTCCTTGAGCGCACGCTCGAGCTCGACCAAATAGCTCTTCCCCTGCTCGTGAACACGGAACTCCAGATCGAACTCGCGACCCTGGGCCTCGTTCACATAGCGGCCGTCCATGATGAGAAAACCGCGGTCACGCGTGATGAGCACCTTGCAACCGCTACCGGTCAACGTGCCCAGGTAGCGCTTCATGGTTTTACTCTTGATCAGCAATGCGTCGAGCTCGTGCTCGTCCAAGAAGGTACGGATATTATCCACATGTGCATTCATCGAACGTAGCGCCTTTCAAAGGAGCCCGACAACGAAGTCTCCCCCATCGCCGGGCTTTCATACTTTCAAAATTAGCAGGCGCAGGCGCCTGCTATTCCACTTGATTAGAAGTCGAGGTCAAGATCCTCGAGCAGAGCCTCGTCCTCAGCAGAGATCTCGGAATGTTTCTCGGCAGCCATACGAGCCTCTTCAGCCAATGCACGCTTCTCGGCAACCTTGCAGAAGGGGTAGTACACGATCAGTGCGAGGACCAGCTGAACCACGTTGGCCGCAATCGAGGTCCAAGACATGTTGGTCAGGAAGCCTTCCAGGAACACACCGACGTAAGGAGGCGTGAAGGTAGAGCAGGGTACCCAGCCCCAGCTCATGAACCAGAACGGGATGGAGGACAGGATGCCGCCGAAGATAACGAACGGGATAAAGAAAATCGGATTCAGAACAATCGGAGCACCGAACAGAATCGGCTCGTTTACGCCGAACAGCGACGGGATGAAAGCGATGCGGCCGATCTCGCGCTGGACCTTGGACTTGGAGAACATGAACCAGATAACAACGCCCATGGTCACACCCAGGCCGGTGAAACCGCCAAATGCGGACATGGGGCCAGGGGTGAAGATGTGGGTAGCGACACCACCGGCCTGAACCGCAGCGATGTTCTCAGCCAGGAACTGCGTGGAAATCGGCTGAACAATCGGCGACAGAACGGAGGGGTGAATGCCGAAGAAGAAGATGAAGCAGCGCAGGATGTGGTAGAAGGTAACCGCGAGCGGGCTGTCCATCGAACCGACGAGCGGGGCCAGGATGATCGAGAAGATCTCGTTGGGCATGATGCCGAAAACGCCCTGACACAGAACACGGATACCCAAGAACAGGCCGATGACGATAGCGGTGACCGGGATGATCTCGAAGGAGCTCGAGATGAAGTCGGGCACGGTATCAGGCATCTTGATGGTGAAGTGACGCTTCTTGCACCAACGGTACACCTCGACCGCGAGTAGCGAAGCGACCATGGCAACAAACAGACCCTTGGAACCCATGCCACGCAGCGCGATGCCGCCGGCCTCGTCCATTTCCATGCCGAGCAACAGGAAGGCAACGAGGGCCATGGACATGGAGCCGGGAGCGTCCAGCTCATAGGACTTGGCCAGGTGGTAGGCGGTAACGACGGAAACGAAGACCGACATCAGGCCCATGGAAACGTTATAGGCCAAATCGAAGTACTGGGTGTTGTTCAGAATCCAAACGGAGATGGGGTTGGTCTCGCCAATCATGTTGGGAATGGCGGCCGGGATCAGGCAGAACGAACCAATCAGTAGCAGCGGGGTCATGGCGATCATGGCCTTCTTAACTGCGGACAGGTGACGTTGCTTGTCCATCTTCTCGGCAACAGGGCCAAGATAGGTGTTCAGCAGGTTTTCGAATTTATCAAAGGCACTCTGCTTTTTCTCTACAGCTTCCGACATACGTCGCATCCTCCACTTCAGGATATATCAAACAGGGGCTTACTGGTTTGCCTCGGCGGCCTCGCGGGCCATGTCAGCCTTCTTCTTGGCGATGAGCAGCTGCTTAAACACGGTAGCACCGTCCATCTTGCCGTAGGTCTCCTGATCGACGATCACGTATGGGATGTGACGAGGCTCAATCAGGGGCTTGATGGACTCGAGCTTATGGGCGATCTGAGGACCCATAATCAACGCGTCCATGTGGTCGACCTCCTGGTCCAGCAGGTCGGCAGCGATGGCCTTGAGCTCAAAGTCATCGTCGTTGAGCTTCTGGCTGTTGTGGATCGTCTGCTTGATGCGATCCATCAGCATGGTGGTGGAGAAACCACCGGCACAGCACAAAACGATGTTCATCTTTGCCATTGTTTATCCCTTTCTAACGGCAATTGAATACTGTTGGAGAAGGAACGGACCGCAGCGCTCGTAGCGCGCATCGCTCCTTCGCAGACGTGTTTCTTACGCCTGCTTGGCCTCGGCGTCGCGCTCCTCGAAGATCTTGACGATCTCCTCGATGAGGTCACGGGCGAGCTGAGAGGTCATGTAGTGATCCTGGGCATGGACCATAAGCAGGCTCGCAGCGGCGGCGTTCTCCGCGCCGGACAGGGCCTGGGTAATCACCTCGGTCTGGGCGGCATGGGCGGCCAGATCGGCCTCCTTGGCTTCGGCAAGCAGCGCACGGGCGCCCTCGTAGTCGCGCTCACGCACGCAAGCGAGCGCGGCGAACGCCTTGCCCTTGCTGGCGCCAGCAGAGCCGATGATGGTCATGATTTGCTGTTCGTTGTTTTCCACCGGGATAATCCCTTTCTGCTCGGCGGGCACGTCACCGCTTTGACGGCGCGCCCGATTGAAACCGTTGACTGCCGAAGCGCTACTCGAAGCTCTTAAGCTCCTCATAGGTGACGCGATCGATCGAGGTTGCCAGCGCGCATACCAGATCGACTGCCGCGTCCAAATCGGCACCACGCATGACAGACCACGAACCGTGGCAGTAGCGCAACGGCACGCCGATCACCGTTGCCAGCTTGCCGTCTCCCACTAGATGAGCGGTGCCGGCATCGGTGCCGCCGCCCTTGAACAGGTCACGCTGGAAGGGGATGTTGTTCTTCTCGGCGGTGTCCACGATGAAGTGCAGCAGCTTCTCGTTGGGGACATGCATGCGGTCGTAGTGCACGATCATGGGACCGTGGCCGTTCTTGCGGCTGTTATTCCAACCGCGATCGAACTCGGGCGGATTAGCGATGTCCACTGGGATGACGATATCGGCATCCAGGTGCGCCGCAGCCGTCTGAGCACCACGGCAGCCAACCTCCTCGGAAGAGGAACCGGCGAACCACAGCTCGGCTGCGTGCGGGGTGTTGGCCAGGCGCTTCATGGCCTCGGTCACCACATACACACCGGCGCGGTCGTCGAACGCCTTGCCCAGCAGAATGTCACTCACGGGCTTGAGCTCGCACTCGGCCGCAAAGGTTCCCCAGTCGCCAATCTCAATGCCCAGCTCACGGACTTCTTCAGCCGTCTCGCAGCCAAAGTCGATGTACATATCGGTCGGAGTGCCGTCGGTATCGCGCTTGGCAAACAACACGCCGCGAACTTTCTCGCCGCTACGCGTCTTGATGCGCACAATCTGGCTCTCGACGCTGTTCTTACGCGGGCCGCCCACGCCGATCACATGAACCATGCCGATATCGGAAATATAGCGAACCATAAAGCCGGCCTCGTCCATGTGGCCGGTGAACAGAATGCGGACCGGATTCTCCTCGGTACCCGCGCTCTTAAACATGATCGAACCGAGTTTGTCGTACTCGACGGCGTCGGCGATATCGTCAAGCTCGGCATGCATGATGGAGCGGACCTCGCCCTCGCGGCAAGCGACAGCGTCGGCGTTGCTCAAGGCGAACATAAGCTCCTTGTTCATAGGTAACCCCCCTTGTGGTCGTATGGCGGCGCCCGTAGTGGCGGCGTCTGTATGCGAGTGTATCGACAGCGCGCCGCAAATGATGTATCCGGGCTTTCACCGTAGCGGTGAAACGGTGAAAGCCCCTCCCCTTTCACCACGGCCGTGCAATTACTGGGGATGGGGCTCCATATGCATCTTTGTCATACTTATCTGCAACATACGCCGCTGATGCGAACCACGCCGGCGGTGTGCGACCCACATCCGCGGGTCGCGCCTATATCGCCGAGGAGGATACCTTATGCCGGTTTACGACTTCGATTCCATGGCTGACCGCTCGCTCGATCACGCTCGCAAGTGGGACCCCGCCATCATCAAGCAGAAATTCCCTAAGGCTGGGGATGACTACATTCCCATGTGGATCGCCGACATGGACTTTGCCGCCGCCCCCGCAATCTGCACGCGTCTGGCCGAGGTAGCCCAAAACGGAGCATACGGCTATGGCTATGCGCACGACGGCTTTTACAACGCCGTCATCAACTGGCAGCGCCGCCGCCATAACAACGAGGTCAAGCGCGAGTGGATCACACTCGCCTATGGAACCGTCCCGACCATCCACTACCTGTATCAGGCATTCTGCCAGCCCAACGACTGCGTCATCCTCAACACGCCGGTCTACGACCCCTTTGGCTACGCGGCGCACAACAACGGGTTCCGCGTAATCGAAAACCCGCTCATCTATCGCGATCGCACCTATCGCATCGACTTCGACCTGCTCGAGGAACAGATGGATCGTTTCCGTCCACGCGTGCACCTGTTCTGCTCGCCGCACAACCCCGGTGGTCGCATCTGGACGCTCGATGAAATCACCCGCGTCGCCGAGATCTGCCACAAGTACAACTGCTTACTGGTGGTCGATGAGGTTCACTGCGAGCACATCATGGCCGGCTCGTTCATCTCGGCCCTGCAGCTGCCCGAGCGTTATCTGGACAACCTTATCGTACTCACCTCGCCCAACAAGGGCTTTAATCTGGGCGGCCTCAAGACTTCCTACTCTATGATCCCCAGCGAGCGCATCCGCACTATCTTCCGCCATCGCCTGGAGATGAACTCTATTACCTCTCCCAACACGTTTGGCTGCGCCGCCATCATCGCCGCTTACGATGAGTCCGAGGAGTGGCTGGACCAGATCACCGACTATCTGCGCGAGTCTTATGCACAGACCGCCGCCTTCATCGAGGAGAAGATGAAGGGTTGGGAGCTCATGCGTATGGATGCATCCTACCTACCGTGGGTGAACATCGCTGGCACGGGCGCCACGGCAACCGAAATCTGCAACCACATGGCAGCGAAGGCGGGCGTCATCGTGGGCGATGGCACCTTCTATGTCGCGAACGGCGCCGACTTCGTGCGCTTGAACCTGGGCATGCCTCGCAAGCTGGTCATCGAGGCCATGGATCGCATGGCTACCCACCAGCTCATCAAGTAGACCTCGCCCGCGTATCAAAGGCCCTCCTTTCATGCAACGCCCGCCCGAGTATGTGCTCGAGCGGGCGTTGTTATTTATGAGTTGAAATGTCGCGAAGCGACAAGCGAGAAGGCGACCACCCGACGGAGGGCCTTTTTGACGTAGCCACCCCCGCTTGTACGCAAACCCTACGCACAACGCAACAGGGCGTCCAAGAACTCCTGGTAGCTTTTTGCATGGGAGATGGCGCGCACAGCACCGGGCTTGAGTAGCACGCCCGAGATGTAATTGAACAGCTCGCCAAAAAACGCCCGGTCATCACGGGTAATCGACAGCATGATCACCGCATGCACCGTCGCGTTGTTCCACGCAAGGCCGCGCGGGAACAGAGCGACCGAGACGGCAGTGCGCTTGGCGTCCATATCGAGCGGGTGTGGCATCGCGATGTCACAGTATGCACTGGAGCTGATGTCCTCACGCTCCAGTAGGCGCTCAGTAAAATTCTCAAACGCGTAGCCACCCTCGATCAGCGGCGCACTCATCTTGCAAATCGCATCGCGCCAATCGTCAACCTCGGGCTCGATCGCAAAGAAATCCTCGGTGAAGAAGGTGCGCATGCTGCACTCAAGGTTTGTCCGCAGGCGCGCCTTAAGCAGCGCTTCGACACGCTCACGCATCAGCGAAATATCTTGCTTGCTAAAGAACGGAGAGACATTAACCACCGGTACCGGGCAATACCCCGACAGCGGCACGGTTGAAATCACGAGGTCAACGCGCGAGATGTCACCCGCCGCGTCGATGGCAGGCACGATACCCTCAACCACCACACAAGCATCAAGGGCATCGAGGAAACTGTCGATATGAGTCTCGTAGGCGTTGTGACGTGTGCACACCACCAGCGCATGCAGTTTATCGGCATTGGCGCGCTGCCCCTCCACCAAGCACCCCACGTGGAGCGCGATGTAGGCGATTTCGTCTTCGTTGACAGAAACGCCGGTCTCCGCAGCGATGACATCGGCGACAAACACCGCAACATCGTAAATAAACGGTTGACTGCTCTTGATGGCCTCGAGCTGCGGGTTACGCAACAGCATCCCGCAGCGCACGCGGGATAGCATATTGGCCAGATGCAGAGAGAAACGAAGCTCAAACTCGCCATCGCTCAAATTAAGCCCGAATTGATCGTGCACGCGCTCCACAATCGCACCCAACAGCTCGCGCGCATGCCGGTGCTCCGGGTCACTTGGTTCAAAACGATTCGCATGAATCAAGTTTGCACCCAGCATCAAGCGGACGGCATCGCGATCGGCATCGGACACGAGCATAGAGAAAAGGTCCTCGATAGCCGCGCAAACCTCACCCGCCACCTCGTCAAGACCCTCGCGCGCCTCGTTACCGGCGGGCTGAGCCGCCTTGACCGTCGTCGGTACCGACTCGAACCCATTGCTTGTGCGCTCCACGAAGATGGCAATATGTATGATGAGGCTCGAGAGCGCATAGCCGTTGATGTAGAACCCGCGGCGCTTCAGGCATGCGTCGATGCGCTCCTGCAACTGCGCGAGGTCGAGCTTGGGGAAATAGCGATTGATAAGGTCGATTTGGCTGAAATAGTCCTTCGTCTCGTCAAAGATCAGCTGGTTGACCATCTTCTTCTCACCCGATGCACTGCCCTCGATATACAGCGAGCCCGCGCGCGAACGCAGCACCAGGCCGTACCCGGACAACTCTCGTTTGATGGCAACCAGCTCATTATCGAGCGTCGCAAGCGAGATATAGAGGCTTTCCGCCAAAT
This sequence comes from uncultured Collinsella sp., assembly GCA_905197665.1. GTDB lineage: Bacteria > Actinomycetota > Coriobacteriia > Coriobacteriales > Coriobacteriaceae > Collinsella. Next base: position 46,970 of record CAJJZP010000008.1, on the reverse strand, counting down.
CAGCCGCGCGCACCTTGCGGTGGCGCATCAGCAGTTCAAACAGAATATAACGCTTGCGCGCCTCGGCCGTCTGCGGCACCTCGTTCGCCTGCTGCGACAGCAGCTGCGCCGCTGCTGTGGCATCCTCGATACGATAGCCCTTCGAGCTGGCAACAATCATGCCCTCATGGGTGCGATTCAGCGCGGTGATGTCGCTTTTGACAGTACGGGAAGAGCATCCAACCTGCGAAGCGATCTGAGACGCCGTGGTCCAGGACGCCCCGCTTTCGAGAATACGAACAATTTCCCTGCTTCGATCGGAACTCACGGCACCCTCCTATCATCGTCTCAGATAACTATACCTTCCGTCATAGGACCTGCCAATTTCACGCGCATTCAAATCTTTCACCGCGTAGGTGAAATAGCAATCGTGGAAGTGCTGGTTATGCGATGTTGCAGCACGAAAAACCCGCCTATTATCGTAACGACGATGAACGCGCCACGGGAACGGTATCCCCGAGCGCGGCGGACGGGCCACACGGGCACCGGCCGCGACGTATCATACGCCGACATAGAAAAGGAACGCTATGAACATCAGACTGTTCGAATTGCGCGACGACGAGGTCGCCGCCTACATGCGCGCTGCCGCCAATCTTCCAGCAGGCTACTCCATCTCCTTTGACACTCAAATCCTCTCCGAAGCTAACATTGACTCCGTTACAGGCTGCGAGGGAATCATCATCAACAACAAATCCGTGATGTCCGCCGCTTTGGTGGAGCGCGCGCACGAGCTGGGCGTTCGTTACATCGCTATCCGCTGCGTCGGCTTCAACCACGTGGACGTCAAGCGCGCCCAGGAGCTGGGCATCAAGGTGTGCAACACCGCCTATCCGCCCTACGGCGTTGCCGAGTTCACCGTTATGCTCATCCTGATGGCCTTGCGCCGCTGCAAGGCCGCCATTTGGCGCCAGCAGGTGAATGACTACTCCCTGGACGGGCTGCTGGGCCGCGAACTGCGCACGCTGACCGTGGGCGTGGTTGGCACCGGCCGCATTGGTCGCACCGTCATCGACAACCTCTCCGGCTTTGGCTGCAAGATCTTGGCCTACGATCCCTACCCCAATGCCGAGCTGGCAAACCGCGACAGCCTCGAGTACGTTGACATGGATACGCTCGTTGCCAACTCCGACGTCATCACCCTGCACGTGCCCCTCATGGACTCCACCCGCGGCATCATCAATGCCGATGCCATCGCCAAGATGCGCGAAGATGTGACCATCGTCAACGTCTCGCGCGGTGAGCTCATCGACACCGATGCCGTCATCGAGGCGATTGAGTCCGAAAAGATCGGTGCGCTTGCTATGGACGTCTTCGAGGACGAAGTGGGCATCTACCATGAGAACCGTATGCACGACATTCTTGCCAACCGCAAGATGGCTTACCTACGCCAGTTCCCCAACGTGCTGCTCACCAACCACATCGCGCTCTACACCGATATCGATGTAAACTGCATGGTCGAGCAGGGCGTTGCCGCTGTTCCCGCTATGGTTGAGGGTACCTGTGCCACTCAATTGTAATCACACCCATTCAGCGCGATAGCGCACCGTAGCCCCCGTCGGAACTTAGGTCCGACGGGGATACTTTTGTTCTTGGGCTTTGCCTTCTCAGCATGATATGGGCTCATAACTCGTCGCAACGCGCCAGCGTGCAGAGCAATCTGGCAACGAAGGCGATGAACACACCACCGGATGAACTGCATCCTGGCCTTTTTGTTTTTAGAATCGTGTTGAGCGTGTCACTTGCCCCTGCTTGCAAGCCTGCTCCACCGGCCGCCGCGACTATCGCGCGCGATTGAGCACCTTACCAATCCCGATTGCATGGGCGCTGCGTCCATGCGCCTCTTTCCGTGTGGCGGATACGACCTTCCCGGTAGATGCCCCGCATCCTTGGTCGTATCTGCCTTTTTTGCTTTTGAGCGGCCCGCGCCGCACGTTTGTCTCAATCCGTAACATCTAACCGAACTTTTCGGTCCTACCTGTTACAGATTGAGACAATTCAGCGGCGCCGACAATTTTTTATGACGTGGCACAATTATGTCCCAATGCGAAGGAGATACCTATGCCCATCTGTGTGCCCGTCCGAGACATGAAGGACACTGCCACATTCACCGCACTTGTTGAGTCTGAGCGCGACGTCACCGTAACTAAGAACGGCTACGAGGCCATGCACTGCATCAGCAGCGACCAGTATCGCCTCATGCAAGAAGAAATCGCCAAAGCCAAGCTGCTGTCTCGTATGATGCTGGCAGAAGACGAGATATCGCAAGGCGACTACAGCGACTACGACTCCTTCGCGACCGCGATGCGAGACAAATATGACCTATAACGTCGTAATACTCAAAAGCGCACGATATGAGTACGAGAGTATTGTCGGATACCTTGCTCAAATCCTCATGAATCCACGTGCAGCGGGCAATTTTGTTGCCGAGTTTGAATATCAGCTTGACCTGCTTCGCGAGCAGTCGCTCCTACGGCCCCTCTCCCACATACGGGAACTGGCGACACGCAATTATCGATCGTTTCCCGTCGACAACTACGCGTGCCTTTACAAGTTTGAGCACGATGCGATCTATATCGCCCACGTCTTTCACCAGTCACAGGACTACGCCCGCCTGATCTAGCACGGCGGCACTCGCTAGCAAATGACCTGCGTGTGCTCCTCGATGGCGGCGCGGTCCTCGGCGGCGATACCCGGCTCACACACCACAGCGTCCAAATTGTCCAGGCGGCAGAAGGTGTAGAAGTCGCGTTTGCCGATCTTGCTGGAGTCGGCGATCAGATAGCGCGAGTCTGCCTTGCTAAAAGCGAGCTGCTGGATACGGCCCTCGTCCATGTTGGACGTAGACACGTCACCGTCCAAGATGCCGTTGGCGCCGATAAACGCCGCATCGATGCCCAGCGCGCGCAGGGTATCCTCGGCCGTTGGTCCCACAAAAGCGGCGGTGCGGCGACGGTACATACCGCCCACGAGGCACAGCTCGCAGTCTTCGCGCGCCTCGAGCAGGTTAAACACCGAAAGCGAATTGGTCACAATGCGCAGGCGAAACGTCGGCAGCATCGAGGCCATCTGCTCAACCGTGGTGCCCGTGCCCAAAAAGATGGTCGAGCCCTCCTCGATAAGCTCCACAGCACGGCGCGCAATCTGCAGCTTTTCCTCGGCATGCTTAGTGCGCTTTTCGCTGTGCGAATACTCATGGCGCAACATAGCGTGCGGACGGCCCTGTGCACTGCGGGCTCCGCCGTGCACGCGCTCGATCTCGCCTAGGCTCGCAAGTTCTTCGAGGTCGCGGCGAATCGTCATGTCCGAAACGCCCAACGCATCCGAAATCTCTTTGACCGAGACCGTGCCCTGCTCCTCGAGCAGCTGACGAACCTTATCCTGTCGCTCTGCCTTAATCACGATGAATCCTCGCCGTTCTTTGCGCGCATATCATTCAAACAGTAACGAACAAATTGTATCAGACTCGTACGCGTCAAAAATGAACGCCCGCACAGCTCCAATCATCACTTTTTTGAGAAAAATACCCCCAGCTTTAGTGGGGTGTAGTGATAATCTCGCCTGTTCGCGCTACAGTTTGTCGGAAATACCTCGATGTTAGGAACCAAATGATCACTTCCGAGCTTTTCGGCACCGCGCCGTGCGGTACCCCCGTTCATCGTTACACCCTCGACGGGCCCGAGATCTGCGTTCGCATTATGGACTATGGCGCCACGGTGCTTGGTATCGATGTGCCCGACATTCCCGGCAACGTGCGCGATGTGGTGCTGGGCTTCGATAAGCTCGAGGATTACTTTGACAACCCCGCCTGCTTTGGCGCGACCATCGGCCCTGTGGCAAACCGCACCGCTGGCGCCACGATCGCCATCGACGGCACGGACTGGCATATGCCCGCCAACGAGGGCGCCAACAACCTGCACAGCGACCTTAAGCACGGCCTGCACAAACGTGTGTGGGATGTTGAGCTCGACGAGGTCCATAACGCCGTGCGCATGACCACCTCGCTTAAGGATGGCGAGCTGGGCCTGCCCGGCAACCGAACCTTTACGGCCGTGTTTACCGTTACGCGCACCGGCGTCTTCCGCATCGATTATGGCTGCGAGAGCGACCGCGCCACCTACGTGTCCATGACCAACCACACGTACTTTAACCTTGCAGGCCATAACGCCGGCATGGACTGCGAACATTTCTTTGTCGCCAACGCCGCCCACTACCTGCCCATTAACGAGCAGAACATCCCCACCGGCGAGATTGCTCCGGTCGAGGGAACACCGTTTGACTTTCGCGAGCTTCGCCCCGTCGCACCCGGCATGGAGGCCGACGACCCGCAGATCAAGCAGGCCCGTGGCTACGATCACTGCCTGTGCATCGATGGCTATCAGTACGGCCGCAACCTGCGCCGCGCGATGCACGTCGAGGAGATGTGGACCGGTCGTGAGATGGACTACTACACCACTGCCCCGGGCGTGCAGCTCTACACCGGCAACTGGCTGGGCAACGAGCACGCCAAGGACGATGCCAACTATGGCTGGGGCGCCGGCTTTGCCCTCGAGGCCGAGATGTACCCCGACACGCCGCACCAGCCTCTGTTCCCGCAGGGCATTGTGGGCCCGGGCCATCCCTACAGCAATGTGATCGAATACCACTTTATGAGGCACTAAGCCCGCAACGCGACATATCGCACAGCAGCGCCCGCCGGCACCACCGCCAGCGGGCGTTTTTCTACCTATTCATTGGGGACGGTCCTAAACGACTAGTCGTTGGGGACACTCTTTGCCGAATGTGGCCGCCGCATCATCGATGATGCCGTGTCCTCGCGCGCAATGGTGGCGTCCGTCCCGCTTCGACCGTCGCGTTACGGCGCGAGAACATCCAGCGGAACAACTTGGACGCCACGCTCGGTAACATAGGCTTGCGAACCAAACCCGATGATCACGACTTTCGAAACCGGCGGGTTGTTTCCGGCGGCAACCATGCGCTTCTCGACAGCAACAAGGCTGTCAGACGCCTCTTCGATTTGAGCAGAGCTGAGTTTAACTTCGACCGGAATCCACGTTCCGCCGGGAGCCGCAATGACCGCATCGACTTCTAGATCGCGAGAATCATGATAGTGATAGAGGCCCATTCCGTTTGCTCGCGCATAAACCCACAAATCATGAAGCGCCAGCGATTCAAAAAGCAGTCCGAGCGTCTTGAAATCTAGCAGTAGTGTCTCCGGGGTCGCCCCGAGTGCGGCGGCCGCCAGCGACGGGTCGGCGAGGTGATGCTTCTTTGAGTCTCTTAAATGCACCGGAGATCTCATTGCAGGGTTCCACGCGGGAATATCGCGAACGAAACTAACCCGAGCAAGAAGAGATATATATGATGCCGCCGTCTGTCTCGACACCTCTCCGCCAAGATCGGCTACGAGCGTCTTGAGTGTCGCCAAAGTGGATTCATTTCGCGCAAGCGATTCGATGACGGCTTTGACCTTCTCAGGGTCGCGGCGAGAGCCATCAACACGAGATAAATCTTCTTCGGCGACTATGCCGATGTAGCGTTTTGCCATCGCGGACGCAGCCCGCGTATCGCGTCCAGCCGCTGCAGGCCATCCGCCACGAACAACGCACTCGGCAATCGAGGCAGAGTCCAACGACCCGAAAGCTCCATTGAACTTTTCGCCAGAAATAATGCCCGATAGCTTAACCGCACCGCTGGATTTCCCGAGTTCGAAAAGCGTCATGGTGTCCATGCGCAGTTTGGCGAATCTTCCAGCGCCACTGTGCATCGGACGTTCGTCGTCTCGCGGTGTTGCCGATCCCGTAAATATGAACTGACCAGGCTCGCCGCCGCGGTTGTCGCACTCAAACCGTGCCGCGTCCCAAAGTTTCGGAACCTCCTGCCACTCGTCAATCAGCCGCGGCACCTCGCCGGAAACGGCAAGAGCCGGATCCGTCTCGGCGCGTAAGCGATTCTCGAAGTTGCGGGACGGGTCCATGAGAAGGAGCCTAGACGCCGCACGGGTCTCGGCCGTGGTCGTCTTTCCACACCATTTCGGTCCTTCGATAAGAACGGCACCGAATATACCCAGCAGCTGGTCGAGCTCATTTTCGACAATTCTGGTGTAGTACTTTTTTGGCATATTTATCACCATGCTACCAACGCGTTTAACCAAATTTACAGTTTATATTTAACCAAATTTCGGTTATCTGATTAACCATATTTACGCAATTCAATTAACGAAACAGATTTAGGAGCCGTTTTTGCGAACGGCTTAAGCTGTGGTGCAGTCATTGACGTTCTAAAAGACTAGTCGAAAGGGACACTCTTTTCATAGCTCCGACACATGCGCCAACATGCCTGAAATCGGCGCGCTACAGATTGCGCCCATCTACTACTTTTACTCCCGCACCCCTGACCATACGCCCCTATTTTCAAAAATCGCACGTTCGCTACCTGCGGTTTTAATATTGAGATTTTCTTCGTTGTTCGAGGTAAGCGACCAAAAGTAGTAGATGGCCCCAATTCCTGGCCGAGGGCATCTCGCCGCTCCTCCACGGGAAAATACGATCCGTTTTCCTCCGTCCCCAGGGAATCACGCGAGCAGGTTGTCGATAGGATCTGGGTCGGAGCTGGGGAGATAACGGATTTCCAGCTCTATGCCGAGCGCTTGGAGTTCTTTGAGGGCGGCGACGTCTGCATCGTCAATGGCAACCGCGGGCGTCACAGGACGCTTGCCCTCCCCTGCCTGCATATGGCCGATGCTGATCTTGGTTATTGGCACACCGCCCTTAACCAGCGCGAGTGCATCCGTGGGCGACGCCACCATGATGAGAATCCATTGGCGCGGCGTTGCGGTATAAATGATGTCGATGGTCCTTTGCACCGAGAAAAACCGCGTCCAAACGCCTTCTGGCGCCGCCACCCTCATGGGTGCCCATTGGCGCGAATCCGCCGCGATCTCATCGTTGACGATTAAGACAAGATTGGAACCCACGGCTTCGTTCCACAGCTCAACGTCTTGCCCGTAAATAAACCGATCATCGATGCGTGTGAGTAGAATCTTGGGTTGAGCCATCGCTGCCCCATTCTGTTTGAGACCCGTAAGAGCAAGACATCGCGTCTCCAATATTAGTGCATTTAAAGTGAGAAAAGCCGTCAGAACACTTGCGCGGATTTGCGATGTCCCGTATCATAAACAGCCGTTGACGCCTCAGTTGCGTCACCACATGGCCGCCAGCGTAGCTCAGTTGGTAGAGCACCGCTCTCGTAAAGCGGGGGTCACCGGTTCGAGCCCGGTCGCTGGCTCCATTGCACAAGATAGCCGCCTTCGGGCGGCTTTTTTGTTTTCGATTTTGAGTGCGTGTGTGCCAATCCAAGCATCGCCACGTCGACAGCTTCCCCTACTCAAAAACAGAAACCCCGCCAAACGTGATTCCCCTAGGGAAAACACGCTTGGCGGGGTCCTGGCGTGTTTTCCCTAAGGGGATCACGCCATCAGACGAGCAGCTCAGCCGAGCAGTTCGCTACTCCTCCCAGTAAGCATCTGCAAGCAGCTTAAAGCAAATCTTCTTGACCGGCTGTGCGCCATCGCCCGGGAACTCGAGCGTGGGCATGTGAGGCTCGCCGGCAACGAACAGTGCAAACTTATCGTCGGCAAGATCGCCGGCGATCGAAGCGTCGGAATCGACCAGATCGTAGTCGTCCTTCTCGTCAAACTCCTGAACCAGCGTCAGGCTGCCCGTGGCGACCTTAAAGGCCTCGCGACCCTCGACGTCGATCTGCAGGTCGTGATAGCGCTGATGCGTCTCATAGTGAGCCTCGGCCTCGGGACGCGTCGTGGGAGACATGACGTTCGCAAAGACCTTCTCACCCAAAATCGGATGGCTGCCGACCTCGAGCTGTGCCGGGTCGTTCTCCTCGAGCCAGTCGATCAGCACGTCGAGGCCCTTGAGCATTCCGCGGTACTCCTCGATATCGCCCAATGCACCGTAAATCATCTAAATCCCCTCTCGGATCGCTTCTTTGGCGGCTACTCGGCAAACGCGTTACCGATGCTGTTGCCACCCACATACGCCTCGACCAGGGTAAGGTCGGGATTGAACACGACAAACTCGGCGTCGCGCCCCAGCATAATGCTACCGCACTTGTCGTCGACATGAGCTAGCAAGCAATGCCGGGGCCGACGCCCAGGCTTTTACAGCTCGGTCACGACAACGCCGTTGTAGACCTCGTCCCAACGGTCCATGACCAGATGGCCGGTCATGGGATCCATGGCATTGAGCTTGCCGCAGGTGTTGGCGGTACGCAGCACCGTCTCGTCGTCCGCGCCAGCAGCAATCGCATGTGCGAAGCCGGCAATGGTCGAATCGCCAGAGCCCGTAGCGTTAACGGCGGGGATATCGGGGGTCTTGGCGCGGAATGCACGGCCATTATGGAAGCCCACGGAGCCGGCAGCGCCCATGGACACGACGACCCAGGGGATATCGGAGAAGCGGGCATCAGAGGCGAGCGCGGCGCGGAGCTCGTCCACATCGTCGGTGGTAAAGCTCGTGCCCAGAAGGCCGTTAATCTCGGTCAGGTTAGGCTTGACCAGCTCGGGCTTAATTTCGGACTTAAGGGCGGCCTCGAGCGAAGCACCCGAGGTATCGAGCAGCACCTTGGCGCCGGCGTTCTCGGCAATACCCGTGATCTTGGCGTAGTAGCCCGCCTCGACACCACGGGGCAGCGAACCCGAGATGGTAACGACAGCGGCCTTGCTCGCAAGCTCGGCGAACTTGGCGGTAAAGGCATCGAGCTCCTCGGGGGCAATCGTCGGGCCGCTCTCGAGTAGCTCGGTCTGGTTGCCGGCGTGGAGGATGTTAAGGCAAATACGAGTCTCGCCCTTGATGGGTACAAAATCATTCTTAATGCCGTTGGCATCCATGAGCTCGGCCATGTAGGCGCCCATGTGACCGCCGAGTAGACCGGTTGCCACAACGTCGTCGCCCAGCTGACCCAGTACACGGGCCACGTTGAGACCCTTGCCGCCGGCGGTCTTTTCGGGCGTCACACGGTTGACGTCGTCGATAACGAGCTCATCGAGCTGATAGCGCGTATCGACAGACGGGTTCATCGTAACGGTGAGGATCATTTTTAGCTCCTTATCTCGCAGGCTCCTAGTGCCTCGCGATACGAGTCGACAAAACGGAATTACAGAATTTCAATCGTGAACGAGCGAACGACGGTCTCCTTGGGCTTGGCGACAAGGCAGCCGCGCTTATGCTCAAGCACGTCATCCTCATCGGAGCAGGTCGAAAGGCCGCCCCAGGGCTCAACTGCCACAAAATCGCCCTCGGGCTTACTCCACACGATGAGGTACGGAAAGCCCTCGAAGCTCAGGCGAACGCCCTTGTCCTCGCCCTTTTTGGAAAGCGTGACCTGACGACTCTCGAGTACGTCAAAGATGGTCTCCGCAAAATCGAAGAGCTCGTGCGACAGGGGCAACGTCTTCCCCACCATGGGGTTCTTGGAGCGGTTTGCCACATCAATCAAGCCAGTCGAAGGAACGGCGGTGCAGAGCTCCGCAGCCTCGTCCTTCTCAAAGCGCAGCTCGTAGTCCGTATAGACCTCGCCCTCATCGAGCGGGCACCTAAAGCCGGGGTGTCCACCGATAAAGAACGGCATGTCCTCGGTGCCCTCGTTGGTCACCTCATAGGAGACGCGCACGCTATCCCTCTCAAGCGCATAACGAGCGACAAGCTTAAACGGGTACGGATAATCGCTCAGCAGCGCGGCGTTATCCTCCGAAGCCAGGCACATCGCCAGCTCGTTCTCGCTCTGGCTCAGCAGCTTCCACTCCTGTTTGCGCGCAAACCCGTGGCGAGCGAGCTTCACATGATGCCCGGCAAACGTCATGGCGCTACCATCACGCAGGCCTCCGCAAATCGGGAAGCAAATCGGTGCCTGGCCGGACCACACGGCGGGATCACCCTGCCACAGGTACTCGCGACCTCCAGCCTCAATCGAGGTAAACGAGCCGCCGGCCGTGGAGACCTTGATAGAAATCGAATCGTTGGAGAGAGCGTATTCCATTGTCCATCCTTTCGAACAACTGCTTTTTGCTCGCAAGAACCCGTCTCGGCCCTGACCAAAGGACAAACCCGCACGTTCATCGATGCGTCCGGTATCCCAGCCATGCAACGGGGTACCATACAGACATTGATGCAATTACAGCTGAAAGGCCTTCTTATGCGAACCATCATCCTTTATGCCTCACGCCACCACGGCAATACGAAAAAGCTCGTGGACGCCATCGTCGAGGCGCACCCCGAAATCGATACCCTCGACGTCAAGGCGCTCGGCAAAAACGAGTATCCCAACCTGCACGAATATCATCTGATCGGTGTCGCCACGGGCATCTATTACTCCGAGATCGACAAGGACATGGCACGCGTGCTCACGAACGTGCTGCAGCCGCAGGACAAGGTGTTTGGCCTTATGACCTACGGTGGCAAAAACAAGTGGTACGGCAAGGATATCGATGGCATCTGCCGCATGAGGCAGGCCATCTTTATGGGCGTCTACGGCTGCCCCGGCTTTGATACGTGGGGGCCGTTCAAACTCACCGGCGGTGTCCAAAAGGGGCACCCGAACGCTGAGGAAATTAAGGGCGCCGTCGACTTCTTCGACAAGATCGAAGACGAGTATGGCGACATCATCGTCGAAGAGTATGCCAAGCGCGAGAAGCGTCTAGCCTACGAAAAGGAGCATCCTGCAGGAGGCCTGGTGGCCGGCGTTAAGCGCACGGCAAAGAAGATCGCTAACAAGCTGTAACTGTAAAGGTGCTTTTGAGCGTTTAACCCATACGGCGGGTCCGAGCAGATTCGGGCCCGCCGTCTTTTTCTATCGTTACTCGGTAAAGGCGTTGCCGACGCTCTGGCCGCCAACATAGGTCTCGACGAGGGTGAGCTCGTGATCGAACACGACAAAGTCGGCGTCGCGACCCGGCATGATGCTGCCGCACTTATCCTCGATGTGCGCGGAGCGTGCCGGCACCTCGGTTGCCATGCGAATGGCGATATCGGCGCTGGCGATGCCCCAGTCGACGATGTTCTTGACGCCCTGGGCAAGCGTGAGCACCGAACCGGCAATGCTCTTGCCATCGGCGAGCCAGCACAGGTTGTCCTTCATGATGACGTCCATGCCGCCGCTGGTGTAGCTGCCCTCGGGCATGCCGCCGCAGCCCAGGCAGTCGGTGATGAGCACCGTGTGCTGCCAGCCCTTTGCCTGCAGCAGCGCCTTGATGGCGGCAGGGTTTACGTGCTTGCCGTCACAGATGATCTCGGCGTAGGTCTCGGGCGTGGACATGGCAGCGCCCACGACACCGGGCTCACGGTGATGCAGCCCGCGCTGGCCGTTATAGGTATGCGTAAAGCAGCTGGCACCGGCATTGATGGCGGCGATGCACTCATCGTAGGTGGCGTCGGAGTGACCGATGCTGGTCACCACACCCTTGGCGTTCAGAGCAGCCGCATAAGCAGCGGCACCGTCGCGCTCGGCCGCCATGGCGCTCTTAACGATGCGACCGCCCGCAGCCTCCTGCCACTGATCGAAGACCTTCTCGGAGGGATCGATCAGATAAGCGGGGTTCTGCGCGCCCACGTGCTTCATGGTAAAGAAGGGGCCCTCCAGGTAGATGCCCTGAATGCGAGCACCGCAGAAGTCGGGGCCGCGACCCTCGTCCGCCTGAGCGATGGCGGCGCAGGCGTCCTTGATCTGCTCGACACCATCGGTGAACGTCGTGGGCAGCCAGCTGGTGGTACCGCGACGGGCAAGCTCGGTCGAGCTGATATCGATGCCTTCGGGATCGTTATCGGTAGTTGAGTGGTTGTAGAAGCCATGGATGTGAGTATCGACCATACCCGGTGCGATCCACGATCCCGTGTAGTCCTTAATCTCGCAAGAGGGCTCGTCGGCCTGCCAGGCGCCAAAGACGCCATCCTCGACCATAAGATAGCCGCCCAGTTGCGGGCCTGCCGGCAAGAAGAACTTGTCAGCCTTAATTGCGTACGTGCTCATATGCACTCCTTGCTTCTAAAGCAGTTGACTGTGGTGATGCTTATACCCAGTCCATGTAAAAACAAAAAGCGCCCGCCCGCCGTTATGAGCGGACGGGCGCCCTTACAGGGGGACGCGATTAAGCGGTGAAGGGGTGAATCGTCACGCCCTTGACCACGCGGTTGACCGTGCCGGTGGGGCTCGGCGTATCGGGCGTGTTGCCCACGCGCACGGAGTTGAGCAGGCTGATAGCCTGGGCAAACATCACGAACGGCAGGGCAAGGTAGCCCTCGGGAAGCGCCTCGTAGCCCTTAAAGGTAAAGGACTCGCCCTCGTAGACGGTAGCGCCATCCTGCTGAACGGCAACGGTGTGCTGAGCGATCTTGTCGCCACCGATCTCGTTGAGGATGTCGATGTCGTACTGACGGGTGTAGGCGTCGTTGTTGACGAACACGAAGACGAGCGTCTTATCGTCGACGAAGGACTTAGGTCCGTGACGATAGCCCATGGAGGTGTCGTAGGAAGTAGCGACCAGACCGTGAGCGAGCTCGAGGATCTTGAGCTGGCTCTCCTGGGCAAGGCCACCGAAGGAGCCAGAACCCAAGTAGGTCACGCGATTGAAATCGCCAGCGAGGTAATCGGCAACCTCGGACTCGCGAGCGATAACCTCCTCGCCCATCTTGGCGATGGTCTCGACCCACTCGGCCTTCTGCTCGTCAGAGGCAGTGTCGAAAATAAGGGTGGAGAGCAGGGTCATGCAGGTGTAGGAACCGGTCATGGCGAAACCCTTGTCGTTGGCGCGCGGGATGAGCAGCGTCAGCGCATTGGGATCATCGGCGGACTCGACGGCAAGCTTGCCCTCGGGAGCGCAGGTGATGTTGAGGAACTTGACGTTGTGGACGAGCTCCTTGGCGACGGCAACGGCGGCAAGGCTCTCGGGGCTGTTGCCAGAGCGGGCAAAGGAAACCACGAGCGTGGGATCCTCGGCGCGCAGGAAGTCGCGCGGAGCGCTCACGATGTCGGTCGTGGCGATGGGCTTAAAGTCGTAGAGATCAGTGTTGCCAGCGTGACGCAGGTACGGGGCGCAGGTATCACCAACATAGTCGGACGTACCGGCACCGGTGAAGACAACGGACAGACGGCCCTCGCCCATAGCGCGAGCCTCGGCCAGAAAGGCCTCGATGGCCTCCTTGTTCTCGCGATAGATGTTGAGCGTATCACGCCAAAGCTCGGGCTGCTGAGCAATCTCGGCCGTGGTGATCTGGGCGCCGAGCTCGGTGAGCTCCTCGACACTCTTCTCGAACATTTCTAATACCTCTCTCTAGAAGTAATCCTCTGACGTGCAATTATACACTTCGGTTGGTTATCTGGTAGTAACCAGTTAAATGCAAAGAATCACCATATGGATACGATGCGAACACTAGTTACTACGCTGGTGATAAACCTTGTATTTAAACTGATCGGCACGAGCAACCGAGAGCGTATACTCCACAACCTCGTTTGACTCGTTATACGTAGTCCTGACCAAATCGAGCACAGGCGAGCCCTCGACAATTCCCAAAAGATGGGCATCGGTGGGACGGGCTATGCTCGCATAGAACTCCTCTTCGGCCACGCGTATCTTTTGCTGAAAGTCTTGCTCAATCACATCGTAAAGCGGCTTACGCTCCAGCAGCGGTCGCTTTAGGGACAGAAATTGACGAACCGGTAGATAGCTGCGTTCGACCATCATGGGCATGTTGTCGGCAGAACGAAGGCGTTTGAGCTTAAAAATGCGATCACCGATACGCAATCCCATATGCTCGGCCAGATTCTTATTGGCCTCCATCTCACAAAACTCGAGAATCGTGGTCGCGGGGTCGCGACCCATCGCGCGCATCTGCTCGGTAAAGCTGTAGGACTGCATAAGATTGGTTGCCTTTGCCGAACGGTCGGTCACAAAGGTACCGCGACCGTGCTGCCGAACCACCAGTCCTAAACGCTCCAGTTCCTGCAGAGCCAGGCGTACCGTAGTGCGCGAGAGACCATAGCGCTCCGAAAGTTCGCGCTCGGAAGGAATCATGTCACCGGCGCGATATTCATGGTCGATCTTTTCGGTCAGAATATCGACCAGCTGATCGTACAGCGGTTGCTTACGCGCTCCGATCGCCATCCTATCCTCCCATTTTCTCAAACTCGGCTACTACCTAGGGTGTTAAGCATTATCGGCTTGCAACACCCGAATCATCAAGAAAACAAAAGCCGCGCGCTCTTTCGAGCACGCGGCTTTTAACATACACATGGCTTAAGGGGTCGGGGTGTGAGCCGCGTAGGGACACACCCCTCAAGCTAGAGCCTTACCAGATGCTCGGCCAGAGACCAAGCGGGCCAGCGCCCAGGATGCCCAGGACGAAGAGCAGCAGAATGCCCTTGGTCGGGGTCCAGCTGTGCTTAGCGAACATGTAGTAAAGCAGCAGCGTAAGCATAAGCGGGACGAGCTTCGGGACGATGGTGTTGAGGGTGTCGGCAACGGAGAAGTTGACCGGATCCTCGGTGACGGTACCGTAGGTAACGGACGCCATACCGTTGCCCAGATCGGTGACGCCGCACTCGACAGCGTTGCCGTCGGCATCGGAAGCGGTAAGAGCGTTACCGTCGGCATCGGTCATGGCCATGGTGCCAGCCTCAGCGGTCTCGGTATCAATACCCTCCAGGCCGGTGAAGTTCTCGGCCTCCTCCTCGGAGACGACAACCGTGTGGGCAGCAATGCCGCGGGTGGTGCCGTTGGGGATCTGGAGGTTGATCTGGGTGCCACCCATGGTGACGACCAGGCAACCGACGACGAAGACGCCCATGATGGAAGCGGCACGCGTAAAGGCCTGCATGTTGGCGGTCAGAGCGTCAATAGCGCTGGTGCCAAGCTTGTAGGACCAGTTCATGAGCCAGAAGCGCAGAGCGAACTGGACGACGTTGAAGATCACCAGGAAGATCAGCGGCGCAGCGGCGTTACCGTTGATAGCCATGTTGGAGGTGATGCCGGCCGTGATAGGCACGAGCGTCAGCCAGAACAGGGCGTCACCGATACCACCGAGCGGGCCCATTGCGGCGACGCGGACGGCGCGGATCGTGGGGATGTCAACCTTGTTCTGCTCGAGCGAAAGCACGATACCCATAACAAAGGTGACGAGGAACGGGTGAGTGTTGAAGAACTCCAGGTTGTGGCTCATGGAAGCCGCTAGGTCGTTCTTGTTGGTGTGGATCTTCTCCAGACCGGGGATGATGGAGTAGAGCCAGCCAGCGGCCTGCATACGCTCGTAGTTGAACGAGGCCTGCAGGAAGCAGGAGCGCCAAGCCATCTTGTTGAGGGTCTTCTGGTCGAGCTGCGGAGCAGGAGTGAGATCCTCGTAGTGCTCCGGGATCACATACTCATTAGATGCCATCTTCGAAGTCACCTCCGTCAGAAACAGCTGCACCCTTCAGCTCGGTCTGCTGCTGGAAGTCCCAGAAGGCGATGCCGAAGCCGATGAGAGCGAGGATGAGCAGAGCAGGGGTTGCCAGAGAATCGTTGGCAACGGTGATGAGCGCGAGGCCAAAGCCCATGAGGAAGAAGCCCCACATATCGCGGTTCATCATAACCTTGAGCAGGACGGCGAAGCCGACGAAGCGCATCATGCCGCCTGCAGCGGAAAGACCGGTCTGCAGCCAATCCGGAATGGCGGCGGCGATGGTCGCACCGATGGTGGCGCCAGCGATGAAGAACAGCGTGACTACGATAGCGAAGATCAGGCCGAGCAGGGTCATGGCGAAGTAGTTCAGGCGCTCGATGCCCTTGGTGTCCGCGTTGTGAGCCATGTTATCGGCCGAGGACATAAGCGGGGACATAAGCGTGAAGACCAGGGTAACACCAAGCTGGCCAAGCAGAGCGAACGGAATGGCGAGGCCGACTGCCGCATTGGGCTCGAGCTTCGTAGCGATAGCGAGAATGGCTGCCATGATGCCGCCGATGACGGCGTTAGGCGGCTGAGCGCCTCCGATCGGCATGTTGCCGATCGTCATGAGCTGATAAGTACCACCCACGAGAAGACCGGTGTTGAGGTCGCCAAGGATAAGACCGATGACGGCGCCGGTGACGATGGGCTGATAGAGAGACTCGAGGAAGTTGAACTGGTCGATTGCCGCGATGAACGTAACAACGAAGACCAGTGCGACCTGAATGATCGAGAATTCCATCTTGCTCCTCCTTTCAAAATGTATGTACGCACTTTTGGTTCACGTACAGAATGTCAGGGTTTCACTCCTGACAACGTGGATCACGAGGATTACGAGAAGAGCTTGCTCGTATCCTCAACAGGCGTGCTCGGAACGCGCCTGATCTCCAACTCCACCCCCAATTCCTGCAGCTCTTTAAACGCAGCGACATCCTCGTCGTTAACTGCGACGGAGGTGGCGACTTGGCGCTTTCCTTCCGACATGTGCATGTTGCCGATGTTTACCTTCTTTATAGGCACACCGCCCTTGACGAGCGTAAGCACGTCTTCCGGTGTTTCGGCCACGATGAAGATCTTCTGGCGCGGGCTCGCCTTACCAATGACGTCGATGGTCTTCTGCAGGGAGAAGAAACGCGTAGCAACGCCGGTGGGAGCGGCCATCTTCATGAGGTTCTGACGCATGGTGTTGTTCGACACGTCGTCGTTGGCGACGAGGATGAGGTTGGAGCCCAGGGTGGAGTTCCACTGGGTGGCAACCTGACCATGAACCAGTCGGTTATCGATGCGGGTAAGAAGAATGTTGGGTTCTGCCATGTTGATCAGCTTCCTTTCGTTATTTGCTGACGACAGTTACTTGATCTCCTGAATCGCGTAACGCGAAACATCTACGACGGCACCGGATCGAACTTTAATCTGGACCTTTTCGCCTTCGATGCCTTTGACGGTTCCGTAGATACCGCCGGCGAAAAGAACCTCCTGACCCGGCTTGAGCTCCGTGTGCAGCTCCTTGAAGTACTTCTGCTTCTTCTTCATGTTGATTTGCGACCAGATGGTGTAAATCAAGCCCATGATGACAAGCAGGCCCAAAAGAGCGACCGAGGAACTCAGAACACTGGCTCCGAAATCGGCCATTAGATGCCGTCCTCGTCGCCGAAGATATCCTCTTCCTCGGCACCAGCGACGGAAGCGACCGTCTGGGCGGTGATGCCCGTCTGGCCAACGGTCACGGCCTGCTCGCCAAGCTCGGCGAGCGTGGCGTTGCCGCGGAGGAACAGAAGCTCAATAACCATGGGAAGGTTAGTTCCAGTCAGAATCTCGACGTTGTCGACATCCTGGGCAATCATCATTGCCTGGTTGAACGGGGTACCACCAAGCAGGTCGGTAAAGACGAGCACGCCATCGCACTCCTCGCGCATGGCGGTAATAGCGGCGCGGAGATCCTCACCGTAGGAAGCAGCCTGGTCGCCCTCAAAAGGAACGACGGTAAAAGCGGGCTGGTCGCCAGCGACCATAGCGATAGCGCTTGCGAGGCCGGGTGCGAACTGTCCATGACCGGTAAGAATAAAGCCAACCATTCAAATTTCCCTTCCGAAGGTGTGTACGATCTGAGTCCGATAATGTTCGGAAGCCAACGGGCAATCGCCCTTAAAGCTTCTTGGAAAGCGTTCTTTGAGAACCAGTGGTCTCTCAACTGGTAGTAACCACGTGACGTGTTGTTGTCACTATATCACCACAGAAGAGGTTGCTTTCGTTGATTCATACAGTAAAACGTTTTTGCACCGTTCACGGCGAAAAATCGACCGTTTACCGCTCTTTAACACTTCTACCTGCGGTTTTGAAACCGTTTCGAAATGATTTGACGAAAGATCGGAACTTTTTTCGTGTCTAAACAACGCAGGGTGGCTAAAAATGGCGTGTAGAAAAAATGCAGGTCATTGTGAAGATTTGTGAATTGGTCTTTTTGACTTAATACCAGTAAGAACCAGTTTCGATATTATCGGTGAACGGTAGTTTTCGACCGTTCACCGGTTATTTGCAATCGTTTACGGCCGTTTTCCAGGATGAATTGAGGATACCCGATGAAGCACTTGCACGGGCGCAAGTCCTATCCTAGTGGTTTCGGTAACAAAATGCCCGCTAGAACGTTGTCGTTCTAGCGGGCTTAATCAGGTAGATCGGTTAGCGCGCAGTAGTGCAGACAGATCTTACGCAAACAGGCCGTAGATGCTGATGTTGGCCTTGGCGTACAGGCCATTGGCATACTCGGTCCACTTGGAGCTGGCGCTCGAAGCCTGCGAAGAATACTGCTGGTAAGCAGTGTAATAGGCGGTCATGGCCTGCTTATAGGTGGCGCTATCGGCGGTAAAGGCATCGTCGGCGAAGGCCTTAGCATAGGTGCCGTTCTCGTCCTTCCAGGTGCCCTTAGAGCTATCCCACTCGTCACCGGCAAGGTTGATGATGTAATCGGCGTAGTCCTTGCTCGCGGTCTCCTCGTTGCCGTCAGCAGGCTCGGTCGGGGCGGTCGGCATGTTTGCGGAGCTGTCGCCGACCTTCTTCTTGTAGAGTTTCTGCAGCGTCGCGGACTGGCGGACGATCTGCTTGGCCTGGTCCTTGGACACGCCGTACTGCTTGGCCATGGTGTCGTAGTCAGAAGTGCCGATAGAATCCTCGGCGTACTTCTTCATCTCCTTAGAAGAGACGGTAATGCCCTCGTCCTCGGCAGCATCGAGCAGAATCTTGTTGCGCACGTAGGACAGGATGACGTCGGCAGAAGGAGCGGTGTAGTTGCCATCGCTATCCTTGACGGTGTCAAGGCTGTACTGGCTCTCGATGGCCTCGCGCGCAGTGATGTCGCTCTTCTTGCCGTTGTAGCTATAGCTTGCCACGGTCGAATCGAGCTGGTCCTCGGTGAGGGTCGCCGAGCCGACACCCTTACCGCCAAAGCCGCCATTGCCAATAAAGAAGCCGACCACCGCAGCAATCACGATGGCGACCACAAAGGCGGCAATCATCGTCTTCTTATGCTTGAATGCATGGTCGTCCGTATCGGAGTCGTCCTCGTCCTGCTCCTCGGGCATCAGATTCTCGTCAGCGGCTTCTGCGGCGATCTGAGCCTCCAGACGGGCGTCCTCTTCCTCGGCCGTCATGCCAGCTGCAATATGCTCGGCAGACGTACCGGCGACCAGGTCGATCTTCTCGTCCTCATCACCATTGGGGCCTTCGCCGCGCTCGATGATCTGGATGCCGTCGATCTCGTCCTTCTCGTCCTTCTTTTGAATCAGACCCATATCAGTTACTCCTTGTTAGGAAACATAGTCCTCAATAGAATACGCCCGACGGAGCGCCGGGCGTATTGATTCTTAGGTTATACGCAAACACTTAAGTACTATTTAGGCGTTTGCAGCGTGCATACCTCAGACCAGGTGCGCGATAACGGCATCGGCAAAGGCCTGCGTGCCCACAGCGCCCTCAACGGAGCCGGTCTGGGCACGACGCACGTCACCGGTAACCTGCTCGCCCTCGTTGAGCGTGGCAGATACGGCGGCACGAATGCGATTGGCAGCATCGTTCTCGCCCAGGTGATCGAGCATCATCGCAGCAGAGAGGATCTCGGCCGTGGGGTTGGCGATATCCTGGCCAGCGATATCGGGCGCGGAGCCATGCGTTGCCTCGAAGATGGCGCAGTCGGCACCGATGTTGGAGCCGGGGGCCATACCCAGGCCACCTACCAGGCCGGCGCACAGGTCGCTCACGATGTCACCGTACAGGTTGGGCAGCACCAAGACATCGAAGTCGTTGGGGTTTTGGACCAGGCCCATGCAGGTGGCGTCGACGATCTTGTCGTTGAACTCGATATCGGGATAGTTGGCGGCCACCTCGCGCGCAACGCGCAGGAACAGGCCATCGGTCGCCTTCATAATGTTGGCCTTGTGCACGGCCGTCACCTTTTTGCGGCCGCAGCGGCGGGCATACTCAAAGGCATACTCCACAATGCGGCGGCTCTTGGCGATAGAGATCGGCTTGATCGAGATCGCGGAATCGGCGGCGAAGGTCTTTTGGCCCGAACGCTCGACGAGCTGCGAGAGCTCCTCGACCTCGGCAGCGCCCTCATCGAACTCGATACCGGCGTAGAGGTCCTCGGTGTTCTCGCGCACGATAACCAGGTCGACGTCGCGGAAACGCGAGCCGTCGCCCGGCTGCGACAGGCAGGGGCGCACGCAGGCGTACAGGTCAAAGTGCTTGCGCAGGGCCACGTTGACGCTGCGGAAACCCGTGCCGACCGGCGTGGTGATGGGGCCCTTGATGGCAACCTTGGTCTCGGCGACCGCATCGAGCACGTGCTGGGGCAGCGGCGTACCAAACTCGTCCATGACGCCGGCACCGGCCTCCTGGACGTTCCAATTAATCTGGACACCGGCAGCCTCGACCACGCGGCGCATGGCCTGCGTAATCTCGGGACCGATACCGTCACCGGGAATCAGGACTACATCGTGCGCCATAATCTGTTACTCCTCGTCTTCGGCGGCCTCAGATTTTTTAACGCTAGCACGCTTCTTCTTTTTGGAGAGATCCAGGCCAAAACGTTTAACAAGCATTTCGCAAATCTCGCTCGAACGGGCCTTGAGATAGCTGCCCTTACCGTTCTCGGCATCGAACTTAAGGCGCAGCGCAAGCTTCTCGGCAACCTCGGCGTCGATCTCGCCCTGGCAAAACTCGTACAGGCAACCGAGCATGTCGCGATACTCAAGGTCGCCGTGGTAGCACTGGATGGCCTCGTCCAGGATGGGCCAAGCCTCGCGCGAACGCTCGACGCTCGTGGCACCCCACACGCACAGCAGGCGGAAGGCGGCATAGCGCAGCGTGGAGGAGATCTCGTCGAACAGTGCAGTCTCGGCGCCCTCAAAGGCATCGCCCAGCTGCTCGGGGCAGGTGGTGGCGAGCGCCGTCAGGGCATCGAGGGCCTCCCAGCGGGTCTGCGCCTCGGGGCGGTCGAGCGCCTCGATCAGCGCGGGCACGCAGGGCACGACGCGCTGCGGATCGCGCTCGGCAAGCAGGTGCAGCACGCGGGCGGCAAACTGGCGGATGCGGCGCGTGGGGCAGCCGAGCTCCTGGACCAGGCGGTCGACGGCGTTCTCGTTCTCCTCTGCCAGCTGGAGCTGTGCCAGCTCCTCGTCGGTGAGCTGTTCGTCTTTATTTTCTGCCATAGTTACCTCTTCTTACTATTTCTTAGCATGCTTGCCAGCACCCTTGCTGTCATCGGTGACCGAGATGAGCTGTCGGTCGGCCGCGCCATTGCGACGTGCACGGCGGCGTTCCTCGGCATCGCCCGCGTCGGCGGCGGCGCGGTGAGCCTTGTTGACGTTAAAGACCTCGTCGTGCTTGCGCCACGGGCCGACGGACTCGCCAAAGCTCATCTTAAGGCCGGCGATAAAGCCGCCGAGCCAGCCGATCGGCGCAAACTGCACCAGCGGGAACAGCGAGAACACCCAGGTCAGCAGGACGACTGCCGCCGCTCCCGCAAAGTTGGCGATCCAGTAGTCGCGCTTGGTGATGACGCGCTTTTCGCACGCCCACTGGCCGCACAGAAAGCCAATGTATATCGCAAAGAGAAAGAGCACCAGCGCAAGCACCACGAACGTCCAGCTCATGGGCGCTACTCCCCGTGATGGTGGCCGCAGCAGCACTCGTGACCGTCGTCATGGGCATGGCCGCCGCAGCACTCGTGGTCCTCGCCGTGGTGGTGTCCGCAACCGCACTCGTGGTCGTCACCATGCTCGCCGCAACCGCAGCCTTCCTCGTGAGCACCGTGCTCCTCGGGGCGATACTGCGACCAGTCCAGACCGGCGGCGATGGCGTCGGCCTCCTCCTTGTAGAGGACCGTGATGGCCTGGGTGCCCAGCTTGGCGCCACCGATGGCGTCGAGCATGTCGTAGAGCGTAAAGGCCACGTCGGCGCCGGGCAGCGCAAGCTCGCGATCGTCGGCATAGGCGAGCGCCAAGCGCAGGTCCTTAATGAAGTGCTCGACCATAAAGCCGGGCTTGTAGTCGCCGTCGAGTGCCTTGGGCGCCAGGCTCTCCATGGCGCCGGACTTGCCGGTACCGCCCAGGATCATCTGGCGGGTCTTCTCCAGGTCAAGGCCGCTCAGCTCGGCAAATGCCATGGCGTCTGCCATGCCGACCATGCAGGCGCCCAGCGACACCTGGTTGGCGAGCTTGGCAGCCTGGCCCTTGCCGGCGCCGTCGAAGCAGCAGATGTTGGCCGCGAAGGTGGCAAGGATGTCGCGGACCGGCGCGATGTCGTTCTCGGTGGCGCCCACGATAGCCGTAAGCGTGCCGGCGATAGCACCAGACTCGCCGCCGGTGACGGGGCAGTCAAACGCCATGCGACCAGAAACCTGGGCGGCCTCGGCAATGTCACGGGCGAGCTCGGGCGAGCTCGTGGTGAGGTCGATCAAGACCGCGCCCGGCTTGGTGCACGCGAGCAGGCCGTCGCCCGCCAGGTAGAGCTCCTCAACCTCGGAGGGATAGCCCACCATGGTAAAGACGACATCGGCGTTAGCCACGGCATCTGCCGGCGTATCGGCCCAGGCGGCACCGCGCTCGATAAGCGCGGCGGCCTTGGACTTGGTGCGGTTGTTGACCGTGACAGGATAGCCAGCATCCAGGATGTGGCCGGCGATGGGGGCACCCATGATTCCGGTGCCGATAAATGCGACAGAGAGCTTGTTTGCCATGAAACCTTTCCTTTTGGGTTGGGTGTTGTTACCAGGTTGAATACTCAGCGCCGGAGCTTGAGCTGCGGGGCGCCTGTGGTCGTAGCGCCTGTCTACTCACCGCGCACACGGCGCGCGATGCGGTCGGAAAGCGAGGCTTTCTCGGCGCGGTTCTTGCCCCAAAACGCAAGTGCCACCATGCCGGGCCCCACGTGCGAGCCGATGGTAGGACCGACGGAACTACGGATAATCGTGACGTCGGCGCAGCCCTCCTCCTTGCGAACGGCGGCCTCGAGCCAGTCGCCGTCCTTCTCGGCATCGGCAGTCATAATGGCGATGGGCATAGTGCGATCGGGCACGTAGTTCTCACGGAACGACTTGAGGATGGACTTGAGCGCCTTCTTGCGGCCGCGGTTGACGCCGATCAGCGACAGCGAGCCGGCCAGGTCGTAGGAGAGCTCGGGCTTGACATCGAGCTTAGCCGTGAGTTGCGCCGCCGCGGGCGGAATGCGACCGCCGGCAGCCAGCGCGTCAAAGCTCTCGAGCGTAAAGTAGCCGTGGACATAGGTCTTGGCCTCGTTTGCCCAGTCGACCAGCTGCTTGGCGGTGAGTCCCGCCGAGCGTTGACGGACGGCCTCGAGCGCCAAGAGCTCGCCGGTCGCACAGGGCAGAGCGTTGTCGACCACGTACAGCTCAAAATCGGGATACTCGGCGCGCACGGCGTCCGCCGCCTGGCACGCGGAGTTGTAGCTCGACGACAGCGCCGAGGTAAAGCACAGGTAGACCGTAGGCGTGCCCTCTTTGGCGCACTCGGTAAAGAACTCGATATAGCGACCGAGCGACACAGCCGAGGTAGACACGCGAGCGCCGGCACGCATGCGGTCGTAGAACTCCTTAGGGCTGATGCTCGACCAGATATCGTCCGTGCGCTCCTCGCCATCGATGATAAAGGGGAAGCCCAAGATATCGACATCGAGGTTCGCGGCGACCTCGGGGCTAAAGTCGCAGCAGGTATCGACGACGATGCGGCAGCGGTCTGAATGGCCGGTAGATGCAGCCTTGTCCATCAAAGCGACTCCTTACGTAAAAAAGGCGGCCATCCGCATGGGATGACCGCCGGCCGTTAACTCATGCAAGTTAACGTATTTTACTCGTCAAGTGTTTCGATGCGGGGCTTGATGATGCCATATCCACCATTCTTACGGTGATACACCACATTGATGAGGCCAGTCGTCGCGTTCTCGAACACGTAGAAGTCATGGCCGAGCAGATCGGTCTGCACCAGCGCCTGCTCCTCAGTCATCGGGGTGACATCGATGACCTTCTCGCGGACGAGCAGGTCGTCCTCCTCCTCGGGCAGCAGCAGGTCGGCCAGATCGTCAACGCGCTCGACCGGCGCAACATCCGCGGCGCTGGCACCGCCCTGGCGGTTGTCCACGACCTTGGTCTTGAACTTACGCAGCTGGCGGGTGACCTTATCGGCGGAGAGGTCGATGGCGGCGTACATATCTGCACCGTGCTCGGCAACGCGAATCACCGAACCGCGGGCGCGAACCGTAACCTCGACGATTGCCGGGTTGGGGTTCGAGGGGTTCTTCTCATAGCGAAGTACAACGTCGACCGTCATGGGCTCGATATCGAAAACCTTGAGCGCCTCGCCGATCTTCTCATCCACATGCGCACGCAGAGCATCGGTTACCGTCGTCTTGCGTCCAGAAACCTTGATATCCATACGTGGCTCCAATCTGCCTCGGGGACTTACTGTACTGGCTATGTACCCATTGCCGTGCATTTAATCACGCGGATTCCTAAAGACCCGAATAACGATTGCTTGATACCGCATACCGAAGTCTCGCACTTTTCTGTGGCAAAGTGCGCTATGGGAGGGCGTCGGCGACTTTGTATTTGGTCCCGAAAATTGGCTTTGACCTGCTGGTTTTATAGGGATAAAAAAGCCGGGCTCCCCTATTGGGGAAACCCGGCAGTGCGTGTTGAAACCGTGAAGAGGCATCTCTCTTAGCGCATAGGAGACGCCACCCCTAGCAATAACTAGCTATTAAGCTTGTTAATGTCGTCGTCGGTGATGGTGTCTTCCTGGCTGGACGATTTGTCTTCGGAGGGTGCGGTCTCATTGTTGGAATCGGAGGATTCGCTGCCGGAGGATGTGGTCTCGCTGGACTCAGAGTCGCCCGGCTGCACGTTAGCGCCCGAAACCGTCTTAGTGGTGAGGTCGTAGGGCATCGTGCCGTACCAGACGCAGTGGACCGCCTCGAGCGTGCCGTCGGCCGTAATACCGTCGAGGGCATCGCTCACGGCACGACACAGTTCGTCATTGGACGAAAGGCCTGCAACACCAAGCGTCGAGGGCGCCTCGAGCGCACCGACATAGGAGATCTCGCTCATCAGGCGCGCAAGGTAACCGCCAGCCGTGGAGTCGCAGATCACATAGTCGACCTCGCCGGACTCGAGCGCCTCAAAGCACTCGTTGATGTTGGAGTAAGTCTTTTGGTTGGCGGTGATGCTCTGCTTAGCAAGCGCCTCCTGCGAGGCCGAGGACATCTGGATACCCAGAGTAGACGTGTTAAGGGTATCGGTGGAAACGCTCAGCGACCCACCATCGCTGGTTTTACCGAACACGGAAGCGGCATCGTACAGGCAGGTGCCGAGCGAGCTAACGTCCCCGTCCGTGGAGTTGATCTCGCCGATAAAGATATCAGCCTTTTTGTCGCCGAGCGCGGAACCTGCCGAGGACGCATCGACAAAGGCGACCTTAAGGCCCATGCGGCTTGCAAGGGCGCGGGCGGCGTCAACCGCATACCCCGTGAGCTCGCCGTCGGCGTCCTGCATGGCCTGCGGCGCATCGGAGGTATCGAGGGCAACCGTCAGGGTTCCGGGAGTGACCAGAGCATCGTCCGACACCGCCGGCGTGACCGTCTCGTACTCGATCTGGTCGATCGTGGGAGTCGTGAACGTAGACAGCGGGTTGAACGCGCATCCGCTCAGGCCCAAAACGGCGATGACCGCTGCGGTCCCAGCACCTAACCGAGCCGCGTGCATCAAGCTGCCCCTCACCATGTCCACTACCCTGCCTTCTGTGTCGTATACGATCCGTGCGTTGCGCGGAATATCGGGTTGTTCCCACCAGCTGACCTGGTATTTGACCCCACACTTGCGCACCGGGGTGTTTGCTCGGGAGGCCGCAGCCACCTTCACGACTGACCCGCTCGCCCGCGAGGCGGTATTGCCCCAAAGAAAGTAGAACGGACGGTGCGGCTTACATCTAGGACGCGCCATGATCGCGCCGCGCGCACGCGGTCGCTTACGTGGATCCCTTTGACCGCGTCTGTCTTGGACTAGGACGGGCATTTCGTCCGTCCGCAACCACAGCCTGGCAGGAACGTAGCGCATTATAGCTAAGTTCAAGCTAAAGTTTAAGGTTAAGGGCGTCATTCGCATCGTGCGCACAGATTTTGCGGGTCGGAGTGGGCTATTCGTGCCCCTATGAAGCCCGGAGCTCCCCTACGGGGAGCTCCGAGGCGCCCTTCTTAGGGTGCCCTGGTCAAAATATGGCAAATATGAGTACTGCCACCAATTAAGTAACAGGCAATTTTGGCCTCTCGGACAGATTTTGCGCTCAGTGTCGCCAACCTGATGCTTAGTTATTCAACATTTGTTTATTATCTTCTTACTTTACGCCGCCTCCGAGTCCTAAATTCCTTGATTTTGCTGTTACTGATTTAGTGACAGTACTCATATTTGCCATATTTTGGCCAGGGCATATGATTAACCCCCTATTTTCGACGTGAATTAGACCGGCTTAAGCCCAAAACACGCCCGCAGCGTGTTAAGCAACGCCTCTTGCTTCTTCCTGCGGGCATCGACACGATTCCGGTACCGCTTTCGCATACGCTGGTGCATGCGCCATGCGAGCGCTTCCATCGCTTCCATGTCACAGAGCATTTCGCTATTGACCGTCGCGACCTCGATTCCCATAGTAATCAAGCCCGTATTGCGCTTTTCATCATGGATACGTCCCCTCCGAGAGGAATGGCCCAGCTCACCGTTGTATTCCAGGTCAAACCGGGCTGCCTCCTGATATGCATCGCAAACTGCATGGGGCATCCCCGAGATTGCCTGCGCGCGGTCATCGAACTCGATCTTGTAGTCGGTCTTAAAGGGACCGCAGGCAAATCCGCCATAGGGAAACGGAAGCGAAAACAGGGCGAGCATGATGCACTCCATGGGCGAGCGCAGGTTTTCTGACAAGTAGGGACACAGACGCTGCAATTGTTTGGCCGCGTTCCCCTTGCATGCCGCGAGGTAATCTGCCAAGCGATCGGGCATCAGCACCGGCTCAACCTCAAAGTAGCCCACATCTGCTGGCTGGTCCTTGTCCTTTGCAAGTTTATTCGTAAGAGGCGAGGTGTAGGGAGGCAGATACTTCCCGCGGTCGCTCAGTGAAATCTTAGAGCACAGCTCCTGGGCCAGGGCAAACGCCTGGATGCAGCCGACCTCGCGCGCAACGGCAACACAAAGGGCCTCGGGAGATAGGCTGTACACCCCCGGTTCCACCTCTAGAATCGAGCCGGCGGGCAACCCGGAACACACGGACCAGCCTACGCCAGGCATGCGGCGGCGCTGCGCCGCAGATCCCACCAGCAAGCACAGATCTTCTTGCACCTCGCCACTTTTGGCTCCAATTCGCACCAAGTCAGGAAGATAGATATCCTCGGTCGAGGGCGACGACGTGCGCAGCACACGGCGCTCTTCATCGGGATTAAGGTCCTTCCAGCTGATATAGCCCATCTGCCGGCGCTCGGCGCGCATCATGCGCAGCGCTGAAGCGCCTGTTAGGATTACGGAAGCCGCTAGCTGTTCGCCTGTCGGCTCGTTGCGCCGCTCAATCTTCACTGCCACAAAACCACCCCTACCAAACACGTGCGATAGCAAGGCCATCGACTGCCGCAGCGCCGGCACGCTTGAGCTCCGCCGAGGCCGCTGCCATGGTCGCGCCCGTGGTGATAACGTCATCGATAAGCAGTAGACGGCGGCCGCGCACGTCCTCAACCGTCTCGTACATGCCTTGGGCACGCTCGCGGCGCTCCTCACGACCGAGTTCGCGCTGGTCGCCATGCCCGTACTTGACGAGAGCATCGAGCAGGGGAACACCCGACAGCTCGCAAAATGGGCGCGCAATAGCCTCCATATGATCAAAACCACGCCGCCGAAACGCTGCCGCCGTCGCAGGCACAAACACCACCGCATCCGCACCGGACAGCACGCCGCCATAGCGATTGGGGGCTGCAACCTGGGCATGCAAGGCGGTGTCGTAGAGCAACTCCGCCAGATACGGAGCCAGACGTCGCTCGCCCGCGTCCTTGTACGCTTTAATGATGCGCGGCAGCGGATGCGCATAGACGGCGCACGCCAGGCAGCGGTCGAGCGCCTCCGACATTGCCGAGGACGTGCCCTCGACCGAACACTCAGTGCACAGCAAATCCCCAAACGGGGCGCCGCATCGGGTGCAGCTATGACATGGGTCGATGAGCGTGAGCGCGGCCAGGCAGTCTTGGCAAATAAGCGCACCGGCGCGCTCGCAGCCGGCACATCGTGTTGGCGACAATGCCTCAAGCGCCTCGCGTGCCGCCCGCTCGGCAAACGGTAGCAATTCGTCCGCAAACGGTAGGATGCCGGCACCTTGCAGGCATCCCAACACATTCAAATGTCTCTTCACGACACAACCCTCCCTACGCTCGGTCGCAGGGAGGGTTGTTGATTCAGCGCTATGATACCCCGATGCGCTCGGGGTAAGGCGGGCTAAATCCGCTCGCGGGCGTTATTCGCCGGCGGGCGGTTGTGGTGCGGACGAAGACGGGGTCGAGCCCTCGCCACCATCCTGGCGCGGCTTGCGGGAACGGCGACGGCGACGGCGCTTTTGACCCTGGTCGGCCGAGCCCTCGCCACCGCGATCCTCGCGCGGCTCGCGCTCGTCGCGAGCGGCGCCACGCGAAGCCTTAGCAGCCGCTCCCCCGCCATCTCCGGGACGACGGCGCGTGACCTTGACCTCGCCATCCGAGACCTGATCGGCCACGGAGGGCACCGAAGGCTTCTGCTGCGCGCCCGAGGAATGGCGACGGCGCGGACGCGACGCGCGCTCGTCATCGTTGCGTTGCTTGCCACCCTTGTCGGCAGACGTATCGGAGGCCGAGGGACCCTTGGAAGCGGCACCGGCCTCGCGAGCGGCGGCGGCGCGGAAGGCGTCCTCGCGCTCCTCGCTCGACAGATGACGGCGGCGGCGACGTGTGGGGTTCATGCCACCGCCGCGATTCTGCTGCTGGGGCTGCTGAGCCTCGCGCTCGCGAGAGGCGTTCTTGCCCGCGGCTGCAGCCTCGGTAGCATCGCCCGAGCCCGCGCGCTTGCGACGACGACGGGCACCGGCGGCCTCCTCGGCCTCGGGTGCCTCGGCCTTACCGCGGCCCTTTCCGCGGCCACGGCCCTCGCCCTGGCCCTGAGCAGCGCGGGCATCGGATTCAGCATCGCGACGACGGCGCTTGGGCATCGACGTACCGGCCAGACGGTCGGCACTCGACAGGCCATCACCCACGTCGACGCCGTTCTCACGGTCGAGCTCCATGAGCGCCAGACGCATCTCGGGCGACTCGATGCGCTCGAGCACATCGCGCGTCACGCAGTCGGGGCGGCAATTGCAGCCCTGCTCGGCAGCCTTCTTTTTGCAGCCCTCCGAGCAGGTCATATCGGCCAGGTTGACCTTAAAGACCTTGCCATTCTCCAGGCGCAGCACCAACTGCTCGCGCGGCGTGTCATATTCCTGAATACGCGCCTTGCCAAGCGGCGTATCGATGAGCGTCTTCTTTTTGGGCGCACGGCTCTTAAAGTCCTTGTACGCCTCGAACTCATAGCGCAGGCAGCACATTAGGCGGCCACACACGCCGCTGATCTTGGAGGAATTGAGCGGCAGGTCCTGCTCTTTTGCCATGCGGATCGAGACGGGCTCAAATTGTCCGCCGAAGCGCGTGCAGCAGAGCTCCTGGCCGCACTGGGCATAGCCGCCCACCAGGCGGGTCTCGTCGCGCACGCCGATCTGGCGCATGTCGACGCGAATGTGCAGCGTCGAGGACAGGTCCTTGACGAGCTGGCGAAAATCGACGCGCTCCTCGGCCGCAAAGTAGAACACGGCCTTCTCGCCGCCAAACAGGTACTCGACGCCGACCGGCTTCATCTCGAGGTCGAGCTCCTTGACCAGGCGGCGGAAGTCGACCATGGCCTCGTCGCCCTGAATGGCCAGGTCGTCGGCAAGCTGCAGGTCGATGTCGCTCGCCACGCGCAGCACGGGCTTGAGCGGCTGACCGATCTCGTCTTGCGGCACCTCGAAGGGATCGGCCGTGACCAGGCCGATCTCGGTTCCGCGCTCGGTGGAGCAAATGGCATAATCGGCCTCGAGGATATCCAGATCCTGCGGGTCGAACCACAGGTCGCGCGAGGCGTAGGTAAACTTAACGGGTACGACTAACGGCATTTCAGTGCCTTCCTGATATCGAACAGCATGACCTCGATGGCCAGCTGGGGAGTAACGTTTCTGGCAATGTTGCGCTCGGCGGTCGCGACTGCCTCGAGCGCCCGCGTGGCACCCGCAACATTGGTCGCGGCGGCAAGCCGCCCGATCGTGTCGCGCACGTCTTCGTTCACCACGTCGGCCGCCTCGTCCTGAAGCGTCAGCAGCACGTCGCGCATGAGCGTCCGCGCGCTCGCCAGCGCTTCCATGATACCCGAACGCTCGCGCGCGTTGAGTTCGCGCTTGTTGCGGTCCTCAAGCTGCTTCAATGCTCCACGCGACAGGTAATCGGCGTTTTGCTCGAGCACCTTTTCCTGCGTGGACTTGACCTCGGCGAGCGGCGCCTTAACGGCGACGATGAGCGACTTGGCGCGGCTGAGCACATCGGCCTCGTCGGCGGCGATGAGCGAATCGATGGCACGGACCATCTGGCGGCGAGCATCCTGGCGCTCGGCGCTCTTGAGGAACTCGATGCCACGCGTGGGGCTTCCCGCTACGGCGACGGCTATGCGGCAACGCGCAGGGTCCTGACCGGTGGCGCGACTCACGGCACGCGCGGCCACGGCGGGCGACACCAGCCGAAACGGCACGCACTGGCAGCGGCTCACGATGGTGGGCAACATCACGTCTGCCGAGGTGCCCAGCAAGATGAACATGACGCCCTCGGGCGGCTCCTCGAGTGTTTTGAGCAGCGCGTTAGCGGTGTTGGCGCGCAGCTGCTCGGCACGGTCGATGATGTAGACCTTGGCCTTGGCACGGATGGGCGCCAGGGGCACGTCGTCGAGTAGTTCGCGGGTCTGGGCGATGAGGTAGCCCGTGGCGCTCTCGGGCGTGTAATAGTGCACGTCGGGATGCGTATGGCGCGCGACGCGCACGCAGCTGTCGCATGCGCCGCAGCCATCCTGCTCGCACAGGAAGGCTTGGGCGAGCGCCCACGCGGCGTCGAGCTTGCCCGCGCCGGGCGCTCCCAAGAACAGATAGGCGTGCGATGCGCGACCGCTGGCGACGGCGTTGGTCAAAAAGTCGCGCACGCGCTCTTGGGTATCGAGCTTGGCGAGCAAGCTTGTCTGCGCGGGGGCCATGCTACTCGGCCTCCTGGGCAAGCGCGGCGGCGACGGCGTTCTGGGAAATATCGAGGCCGTAGGCACGAACCAGCTCGACCGTCTGCGCGAAGACGTCTGCAATCGACGCGGTGGCGTCGATGAGCTTTACGCGGGCGGGCTCCTCGGCAGCAATGGCACAAAATCCCTGGTAGACACGCTCTTGGAATGCCATGCCCTTTGCCTCCATGCGATCTGCCGCACCACGGGCTGCCATGCGCAGCGCCGCCTGCTCGGGCGTGATGTGGTAGACGAGTGTGAGCGCCGGGTGCGTACCCGCGACGGCCAGGTTGTTGGCATCTCGCACCATCTGGCGATCAAGGCCGTCGGCAAATGCCTGATAGCAGGTTGTGGAATCGTAGAAGCGGTCGCACAGGACCACCTTGCCGACAGCGAGCGCGGGAGCGATGACCTCGTGCACCAGCTGGGCACGCGCAGCCTCGTAGAGCAGCAGCTCGCAGGTATCGCCCATTGCCGTGTTGGCGGGGTCGAGCAGCAGGGCGCGAATCTTTTCGCTGATGGCGGTGCCGCCCGGCTCGCGCAGAGTTACGACCTGATAGCCAGCGAGGTCGAGCGCGCGGGCCAGCAGGCGCGCCTGCGTGGACTTGCCGGCGCCGTCGACGCCCTCGAGCGTAATGAAGCTATGTTGAGCGGGCTCAAAAGCCATGGGCGCAGCCCCTTCCTACAAGGCGCGAAAATGCAAGTTATAGCAACCAAGCCATGATACCCCAGTGCTCGGCGCGTCCCAAATCCCACCTAGTCAATGGCTACTCAGACGGCAGTTAGGGACGTTCCTAAACTGCCGACCGAAAAGGAACACCCAACTGCCGGCTTTTTGGGGTGCTGGGTATAATCGTCGTATTGCATTGAAATGTGGCGAAAGGAGTGGCAATGACTCGGTATTGTGCCTCGTGTGGCAAGCTTCTTGCAGATGATGCCAAGTTCTGCACCTCGTGCGGTGCACCCGTTGAGCAAACAACCGCGAGCGATAGCCAGCCCGCTTTTGAGCAGACCGGTTCCCTCGATACGCCGCAAGCCAAGGCGGACGACCCCCTCGCCTATCGCCCCGACCCCGCCGCAAGGACCGAGGCCGTCGAGACCACGCAGCGCATACCCGTCGCGAGCGGCTCGCCCCAACAGCAGCCGGCTCCCGCATACGCGCCCGCTTCGCCACAGACCCCCGCTCCCAAAAAGAGCGGCACCGGGCCGCTTATCGCCGTTATCGTTGTGCTGGTGGCGATCATCATCGCCCTGGTCGTTTTCTTTGTGATCAAGCCTTTCGACAACGCCGCCACGCAGACGACTACCGAGGTAGCTAAGCTGCACCATGACGTCGACGACGATGACCTAAAGCCTCTCGGCGATCCCAACAGCCTGTACGACGATGATGACGATGATGACGATGACGACGAGGATGGCGGCGAAGCAACGCTCTCCGAACAGAACCTCTACCGCCGACTGAGCGAATACTACGACTTGCTCGAAGACCTCGACAACTACGTCCGTGGCGACGCGCAGAACTTCAACGGCAGCTATCTGGAAGAAGATCGCACCACCCGTCAAAATCTCGCCGACGTCGCCGAGCGCACGGAAGACACCATCGAGCAGTACTACGATATCGTCGAGGACCTGGACGTCCCGACGAGCTCCAAGAACTACAGCTCCTGGAAGGACATCGTGGCGCTGTACGACGACCTGGACCACCGCATTGACGCGATCTGCGATGCCTGGGAGATCAGCCTGAAATACGCCAAGCCTGCGGACCACAAGAATGAGATCGTGGCACCGCTATCACGCGACAACGTGGCGGGCACCAATGACAATAAGTACCGCCTAGACTTTGAGGAGCGCTATCCCGGCGCCAAACCCGTCGAAGTGAACTAGTCGCATGCGACGTTCTCAAACGACTAGTCATTAAAGAACGTCCCCAATGACTGCCTAGAAAATGAGCGAGGATCGCGGGATCCTCGCTCATTTTTGTTTTGGTCAATGTTTCGGCTGCGCTGTTACTTGTCGGCGGCTGCTTTCTTGGCAGTCGACTTCTTCGCGGTCGTCTTCTTGGCGGCAGTGGCTTTCTTAGCCGTCGTCTTCTTGGCCGCCGTCGTCTTCTTCGCCGTGCTCGCCTTGGTCGCAGTCTTGCGGCCGCGGGCGGGCTTCTTCTCCTTGGTCGGGCAGTCCATGTTGACGCAGATACGCCACGGGCCGCGGGCCGTGTTGACCACCACGATGGGAGCGCCGCACTCGGGGCAGGTCTCACCCGTCGCCTCGAGCTTACCGCGCGCCGGCAGAGGATAGCTCACGCCGCAGTCATCGTAGTTGGTGCAGCGGATAAAGCGCTTGCCGCTCTTCTCGCTCTTGTGCGCGATCAGGTCGCCATGGCGTCCGGCCTCGGCGCACACCTTGCACTCGCCCACCTTAAGGTCAGGCTCGTAGTTGGTGGGGCACGTGGGGTTCACGCAAATCTCGAAGGCCTTCTGGCGGAACGGCTGGCACTTAATGCGCGGCGCGCCGCACTCGGGGCACACGGCCGCCTCGCCCTCGAGCGGGCTCACCTTGACGCCGCTCGGCACCGGATAGGTCACGTCGCAGTCGGGCCAGCCCATGCAACCGATAAAGCTGCCGCGGGTCTTGGCGCTCGTCTTCATAACCAGGTCCTTGCCGCACTTGGGGCAGGCGCCCACGCGCGCATCGGCCGTAACGGCGTCGCTGATGGCGTCGCCGAGCTCCTGCGTATGCTTGAGCAGCTCGTCGAGCACGCCGGCCAGCAGCGCACGCGAGTGCGTCACGACATGCTCTTCGGTGTCCTCGCCGCGCTCCACGCGAGTCATGTCGCCGTCGAGCTCGCTGGTCATATCGGGGCTCGTGATGCGCGGGGCAAACTGCGTCAGCGCATCGATAATGGCAATACCCAGCTGACTCGGCTCCACGGGATCATTTTTGAGATAGCGCACGGCATACAGGCGCTCGATGATGCTCGCGCGCGTGGACTTGGTACCCAGGCCGCGCTTCTCCATCTCCTGCACGAGCTTGCCCTGGCTGTAGCGCGCGGGCGGCTCGGTCTGCTTGGCCTCGAGCTTAATGTCGAACACGTCGACCGTATCACCCTGTTCCAGCGGCGGCATCTGCTCGTCGCGCTTAAGGCCGTACGGGTACGCCTCGCGGAAGCCCGGGGTCACGAGCACGTCGCCCGAGGCCACGAACGGCTCGCCGTTGACGTCGAGCTCGAGCTTGGTGTTCTCGATGGTCGCAGGACCCATAAGCGTCGCCAGGAAGCGGCGGGCGATGAGATCGTAGAGCTTGCGCCGGCCGCCATCGAGCGTGGACGGATCGCCCTCGCCCGTGGGATAGATAGGCGGGTGGTCGGTGGTCTCGACCTTGCCGCGCGTGGGCTTCATGGGACCGGCGAGCACCTTTTTACACACGGGCGCCAGCGCCGGGTTAATCTTTGCCAGGTCGCTCACCACGGCGCCCAGATCGAGCGTCGCAGGGTACACGGTATTGTCGACACGCGGGTAGCTGATGAGGCCCGCCATGTAGAGGGACTCGGCGATGCGCATGGTACGTGCAGGTGAGATGCCCTCGGCCGCGGCGGCAGCCTGCAGCGAGGTCGTCGCAAACGGCGTGGGCGGCTGCTGCTTGCGCGAGCGCTTGGTCACCGCGGCAACGGTTGCCGTCTTGGCACCGTCAATGTGACCGTACGCCGTCTCGGCGGCATCTTTGTCGGTAAAGCGCGCCGTCTTGTGCGCGATCTTAAAGCGGTCGTCCTCGGCGGCACCCAGCGCGGCACCCATACCGCGAATCTGCCAATAGTCCTCGGGCACAAACGCCATACGCTCGCGCTCGCGCTCGACCACCAGCGCAAGCGTCGGCGTCTGTACGCGGCCGGCGGAGCGCACGTTGCCAAAGCCGCCAAACTTGGCGAGCGTCAGGTAGCGCGTGAGCACCGCACCCCAAATGAGGTCGATATGCTGACGGCTCTCGCCGGCGTCGGCCAGGTTCTGGTCGAGCGAGACAAGGTTATCGAAGGCCTGCGTAATCTCGGCCTTGGTAAACGAAGAATACTGGGCGCGGGCGACCGGCAAGTCGGGCGCAACCTCGCGCACCTTGTTGAGGGCGTCCGAACCGATCAGTTCGCCCTCGCGATCGAAGTCCGTAGCGATGATGACGCTGTCGGACTTCTTGGCCAGGTTCTTGAGCGAGCGAATGAGTTCCTTCTCGGCCGGCAGCTTAATAACGGGCGCCCAGGTGAGATAGGGCAGACTCTCGAGCTTCCAGCCCTTGATGGAGATACCGTCGGCAAGGAACGGCTTGCGCTTGGTGTCGTAGGGCGGACGCGCCAGGCCATCGGGCATATCGGCCGGCAGCATCTCGCCGTCCTCAGTGACCGAATACCAGCCCAGCTTTTTATCGAACAGCACGCTGTCGCAAAAATCGGGCGCGAGGATGTGACCGGCAAGGCCGATCGTCACGCACTCCTCGCCCTTCCACTCAAAACGGTAGATGGCGGTGTTGTACACCTTGTCCTTTTTGGGCTTGCCCGTGGACAGACGCTCGGCGATCTGGCGCGCGGCGTCGTTTTTCTCGGCGATGATGAGCTTCAAAAGAGGCTCCTATCTCATGTCTCTGCGGCTGCGCCCGCGCTTATGGCGGCCGACTTACGCCCTTGCTTGCTCAATCTGCCCGATGAGCCAATCGCACCAGGCATCCATGCCCTCGCCCTTGCGCGCGCTCACGGCAAACCGCGGCGCCTGCGGATTGAGGTCATCGAGTGTCTTAGTATACCTATCCATGTCAAAATCGAAAGCCGGGGCCACGTCGACCTTGTTGAGTAACTGCGCTCCGGCGTGCTGGAAGATGCCCGGATACTTGATGGGCTTATCGTCGCCCTCAGGCACCGAAAGGATCATGATGGACAGGTTCTCGCCCAGGTCAAAGTCGACCGGACAGACCAAGTTGCCCACGTTTTCGATAAAGATGACGTCGATGTTTTGAAGGCCAACCGCCTGGTCGAACGCGTCAACGGCCTCCATGATCATGTTGCCCTCAAGATGGCACAGGCCACCGGTGTTGATCTGGATGGCGGGCATGCCAGCTTCCTTCATAGTGATGGCATCGACGTCTGAGGCGATATCGCCCTCGATGACGGCACAGCGCAGGCCGGCTTTGTCGCGCAGGCGCTCGTTGGTACCCAGAATCGTGGTGGTCTTGCCCGAGCCGGGGCTCGACAGCACATTGATTACATAGGTGTTTGTCCCTTTAAATCGCTGACGCAGCTGATCTGCCAGGCGCTCGTTGCGCGACAGAATCGGCGATGCGATATCAATCGTTTTCTCGGCCATACTTAGCGCTCCTTAATTTGGCCCCTTTATACCCCATCACCAGATGGCTAGTGGGCTAATCGTCGGGGGTTTCGATTTCGATGCTGGCGATGTCGAGTTCGCGGCCGTGCAGTAGGCGTACGTTGGCGCCACCGCACTGGGGGCAACGGCAATGGAAGCGATCGTGGTCGAAGACCTCGCCGCAGTCCAGGCACTCGCTTTGTGGATGGACCTCCTCCACAACAAGCTCGCAGCCGCGCGTGAGCGGGTCCTCGTCGCGAAACGTCTCCCACGCAAAGTCGAGCGCCTCGCGCACCACCTCGGTCATGTCCCCGATACGCAGCGTTACCAAAACGGCGCGCGAGGCCCCCGCCCCACGCGCCGCGCGAATCACTGTATCGAGTATGCCGTTGACAATGCCAACCTCGTGCATACCGATTTACTCCTCGTCGTCCTCATCGTCCGAGAACAGGTCCAGACGGCTCACGAACAGGCCCTCCTTGCCCTCGCGCGCGGTAATGACCACGCGGGCGATGGCAAGCGAGATCTCGTAGAGCGAGAGCAGGGCGCCATACATGAGGCCCAGCGTAACGGGCGAGCCGTCGGGCGTGATCACAGCCGAACCCACGAGCAGGCCTACGTACACGTAGCGCCAGGCGCTGCGGAAGGCCGCGTAGGACACGATGTGGAAAACAGACAGGTAGAAGATGATGAGCGGCAGCTCAAACGCCACACCAAAGCCGATCATAAAGAGCAGCTCCATGTTGACGTAGTTCTCCAAGTCGGGCAGCGCCGTGGCGACGGCCGAAGTCTCGCCGATGAGCCACTCAAAGCCCGCAGGAATGATGATGAAGTAGCAGAAGATGGCGCCCAAGAAGAACAGCACCGTCGAGGCGAGCACCGTAGGCACGACCCACTTGCGCTCGTTGGGGCGAAGCGCCGGCAGGAAAAATGCCAGAATCTGCCAGACGATCATCGGCGTGCACATGACCACGGCCATCTTGAGGGCCAGCGAAAAGCGCAGGCCAAAGCCGCCGAGCGTGGTGGTGATGTAGAACTTACCGTCCGGCACAAAGGAGCGGATGGGGTCTTCCAGGATATCGAGCACCACGGGCGTGGCGAAGTACAGCACGATAGCGGCGGCAAACACCGACACGACCACGATGGTCAGACGGCGACGGAGTTCTCCCAGGTGATCGAAGAGCGGCATGCGCGCAGGTCCGATAGGCATTACTCATCGCCTCCCTTCGGGGCGTCGGCGGCAGCGGCGTCGTCCTCGGCCTCGAGCTCGCGAGCGAGCTGGTCGACGACGGCTTTGCGCTTGCGGGGACGACGGGCGTAGAGGTCAGCCGTCGTGGGCTCTGCCGGCTCGGGCTCGGGCTCGGGCTCCGGCTCTACAGCGGAAGCGGACTCGGCGGCGGCATCGGTCGCAGGATCCTCGGCAGCGACCTCGCCCTCAGCAGCACCCTCGCTTGCGGCCTTCTCGGCAGCAAGACGGGCGCGACGCTCGGCAAAGGTCTCCTTCTTGGCGGGCGCTGCCGTCTCGGTGGCATCCTCGTCCGCATCGGAATCGTCATCGACAGCCGTCTTCTTGGGCTTGGCCGGCGCCGAAGCAGCCTCGCTCACCGGATCGATGATCTCGGACTGAACAACAGCCGTCATCTTTTCCTGCGTCTCGCGGAACTGACGGATGGCACGGCCGATCGTGCGGCCCATCTGCGGGAGCTTATCCGGGCCAAACAGCAAAAAGCCGAAGACCACGATGATTGCCAGCTCACCCTCTCCAATACCAAACACACATACCTCCAAGGCTCGATGTGAGTCGAGCCCGCACCGCGCCATTCGGCCGGAACTCGTCTATTCATTCGGTCAAGTATAGCGCCCGAACGCCAAAACGTCCGAGCGCATCACAAACATATGCCAAACGGCACGCCCTTTTGGGGGCAAAGATTATGCAGCGGTGATCGAAATCTCCTGGTCGACGCCCAACAGCTGAACCACGCGCATCACCGGGGGCTGCACGTTGACGCAGCTAAAACGCTTGCCGTGATCGGCTGCGTGGTGTGCGGCGCCCACAAGCACGCCAATGCCCGTCGAATCGATGTAGCTCACCTGGGCAAAATCGAGCTCAACGGCCTCAGTGGGCTGCTCGAGCGCCAGGTCGATGGCATTGCGCAGGCTATCGGCGTTAGAGATATCGATCTCGCCGGTCACCTTAATGGTGTAGAGCTCTGGCGTGGGGTTGGTGGAAATACCCAAATCCATGTATACGCTCCTTTACGTATCGAAAGTGCGGATAGTACTAGGCGCGGACTTGCGGGGCCCTACGCGTTAGGCGCGCTCGGCACGCGCAAGCTCGGCAGCGACAAGCTTAACGGCCAGCACCAGCACATCGAGCGCGGCCTCCAGGTCCTCGACCGTGGGATAGCTCGGCGCGATGCGGATGTTGGTGTCGCGCGGGTCCTTGCCATAGGGCCAAGTGGCACCGGCCGGCGTGAGCTTGACGCCCAGGTCGGCGCAAAGCGCGGCGACCTTTTGGGCCGAGCCCTCGGGACCATCGAAGCTTACAAAGTAGCCGCCGCGGGGGTGCGTCCAGGTGGCGCAGCCCGTGTCGCCCAGGCCCTCGGTGAGCTTGCGCTCGACGGCCTCAAAGCGCGGGCGCAGGAACTCGGCATGCTTTTTCATGTGCTCCTTAACCGCCTCGATGGTGGGAAGGAAGCGCACGTGACGCAGCTGGTTGAGCTTGTCGGCGCTGATGAGGCCAGCCTTCAGGCGCTTGGAGAACTCCGCGATAACCGCGGGGCTCGCACCGATAAAGCCGATGCCGGCGCCCGGGAAGGTGATCTTGGACGTCGAGGCAAAGGCCACCACACGGTCCTCGGTGCCCGCCGCGCGAGCGAGGTCAAAGATGTTTGCGAGCTCGTCGGTCTCGTCGTACAGGTCGTGCACGCAGTAGGCGTTGTCCCAGAAGATGCGAAAATCGGGCGCGGCCGTGGGCATCTCGACCAGGCGACGCACGGTGTCCTCGCTAAAGGTGATGCCCGTGGGGTTGGAATACTTGGGCACGCACCAGATACCCTTGATGGAATCATCGGCGGCAACGAGGCGCTCAATCTCGTCCATATCGGGGCCGTTGTCGGTCATCGCGACGGGAACGTTCTCGATGCCCAGGTCGGCGGTGATGCCAAAATGACGGTCGTAGCCGGGGACGGGGCACAGGAACTTGACCTTCTTGCCGTCGTGCGCGGCCTCGTAGGCATCCCAGGGCTCGCTGCCGCACGAGCCGCAGCGCCAGAACATGCCGGCGATGTCATGCTCGATCAGGAGGCTCGATGAGCCCAGCACGAGCGTCTGCTCGGCGGGGCAGCCCAGGAACTCCCCTGCCAGCTTGCGAGCCGAGGGAATGCCCTCGAAGCAGCCGTAGTTGGAGCAGTCGACATTGCCGTCGTGCAGATCGGCATCGGCATTGAGGATATCGAGCATGGGTCGAGAGATGTCCACCTGGGAGGGCGACGGCTTGCCGCGGGCCATGTCGAGCGCCAGGCCCTTGGCCTTGACCTCGGCGACCTCGGCTTTGAGCGCCTCGATGGCGGCATCGAGTTCGGTGGTTTCCATCTTCTGGTAGATCGTCTGCATGGGGTGCGACCTTTCGCGAAGCGGCGTTGCAGTTCGTCTAAGTATAGACCGCCATCGTCGCAACGTTATGAAGCCGTGATAGATTAAGTTCATCGCAATCAATTACGAATCGCCGCGCATGCCGGCGTGGGGCGCCCGAGGAGGCACTATGGAGTACGGATCGTTTCAGGCCGAGGAATTCGGCGACTTGCAGCGCCTGGTCGACGGACTGTTTTACGACCGCCACGCCATCGACCGCCTGGATCTGATCGTACAGGCCGAAATCTTGGACCTGGCGCCCGACCTCATGGAGATCGTGAATCTTTTGCCGCCCGGCTACTACGACCGCCAGTCACTTTGCGACCAGCTCAACTCCGCCTTGGCCGCCCACGGCTGGGGCGCCGTCTACGGAACGGTGGAATAAGCCTCGAGGCCGGCGATTTGGCCCGCTTCCCGACCTTGGCGAGGCTTGTTTTAGAGCTTGTGGCCAAAAAAGGGCAAATATGAGTACTGTTACCTTTTTAGTAGCAGCGATTCTTGGTCGAAATCGGCAAAACTCGACTTGAAACTTCCTAATCACCGTCAGCTAGCGCCAAATTGGAAGTCGATGGTCACTCATTAACGTACAGTTCTTATAACTTTGTTCATTATTTTCCGCACCTAAAATGATACGCCGTTTGTGACAGTACTCACAAACGGCGTTTTTTGACCACTGGCGTGTCTGGCAGGCGGCAAGCACCGCCCGAATCCGCATTTTGAACGCGCCCGAATCGGTTCTGGAGCCGGTTTTCGCGCTCTTACTCGTCTTTGGGCGAGGGATGCTTGCAGACCACGCTCATGTAGATCATGCCGAGCACGGCTGCGGTGACCGAACCGGCGAGAATAGCGGCCTTGGCTGCAAGCACCTCAAACTGGGCCGTCGGGAAAGCAAGGCCGCTGATGAGAATCGACATGGTAAAGCCGATACCGCCCAGAATGCCCACGCCGGCAATCATGTGCCAGTTGACATTGTGCGGCAGCTCGCAGGCCTTAAGCTTAACCAGGGCAAACGTCATACCAAAGATGCCGATCGGCTTGCCCAGCAGCATGCCAAAGTACACGCCGAGCGTCACCGGGTCGGTGAGCAGTGTGCTCATGTCCACGCCCACTAGGCGAACCTGCGCGTTTACGAACGCAAAGATCGGCAGGATCACAAAGTTGACCGGCGTGGAGATCAGACGCTCCATGCGGATAAGCGGCGGGGTCACGCGGTGCATGACGCGCTCGACCTTGGTTGTCGAGACGGCAAAGTCATGCTGGCCCAGGATGTGTGCCTCATCATCGTAGCGGTCATCGAGCAGCGGCAGGCACTCGCCCAGCCAATCGGTGAGGCTATCGAGCTTGACGCCACACTTGGCCGGGATGGTAAAGGCCAAGATGACGCCAGCAAGCGTGGCATGTACGCCGCTCTTGAACATGCAGAACCACAGCAGCAGCCCCAGTACCGAATACGGGGCAA
Source organism: uncultured Collinsella sp. (assembly GCA_905197665.1). GTDB lineage: Bacteria > Actinomycetota > Coriobacteriia > Coriobacteriales > Coriobacteriaceae > Collinsella. Next base: position 5,132 of record CAJJZP010000008.1, on the reverse strand, counting down.
GGCGGTAATGCTGCGTCTTGTTGAGCCACACGAGCGCGCAGGTCACAAGCGCGGCGGCGCCCAACCAAAACGGATTGGGGCTCTGACCGTAGAAGATGGCGATGGCGGCGATGGAGATCAGGTCGTCGGCGATAGCGAGCGTCGAGAAGAACACGCGCACGCCGTTGGGAACGCGGTTGCCCAAAAGCGACAGCACGCCCAGCGCAAAGGCAATATCGGTTGCCATGGGGATGGCCCAACCGTTGCGGGCGCCGGCATGGTTAAAGATCAGGTAGATGCAGGCGGGAACGACGACGCCGCCCACCGCCGCCAACATGGGAAGCATGGCCTGACGCGGATTCTTGAGCTCGCCGACCGTCATCTCGTACTTAAGCTCAATGCCCACCAACAAAAAGAAAATCGCCATGAGGAAGTCGTTGACGAAAAGCTCAACGGTGAGACCAGCCGTAAGGTTGCCCAGACCCACATACAGCGGGGTCTCCAAAAAGTGATGGATGGCCTCGTAGGCATCGGTATTGGCGCAGATGACGGCGGCGATGGCGGCGATCACCATGACGGCGGCAGAAATGGTGCCGTTCTCGGCAATGCGCTCCCAGATGTCGTGACGTTCAAAGCGCTTGCGCTCACGAACATTGAACAGCTGCTCAGTTGCTGCCATGGGCGGCTCCTTTCACGGGAAAGCTCCCGTCTTAAAAAAGCACGGCCCGCCCAAGTGGCGGCGCCGCGCTCTAACGTATTACGCTTGCATCTAGCCTACCCTGCACGACAAGCACGCAGGCGTGGCCGAAAAGCGGAACCACAGGTTGAACATTATTTGCTCAACGGCACGGGCACGCCTGTCCAAGAGACGACGCGGCGCCGTGCACAAAAAACGACCGGAGCGCGGGACGTCCGCGATCCGGTCGTGGCGTTTGGTCAACTAAACCTAGCAGGCGGCCATGATGGGGGCAGCGACCTGCTTCTTACGGGAGAGGACACCCGGCATCCAGACGCCGTCGTGCTCGTCGGCAATGCCCAGGCCCTTCTGAGCGGCCTCGGTCTCGCCCTCGAGCAGGACCTGCGAGCCCTCCTCCATGATGTCGGTGATGCACAGGACAATGCCATCGGCACCCTTCTCGGCGGCGTAGGCACGCATGGCCTCGCGAATCTCGTCGATCATGCCGAGCGCACGACTCTTGTCGACGGTCTCGTACTGGCCGATGAGCAGCTTCTTGCCGGCGGGCTCGAACATCTTGATGTCGTTGCCGACCATCTCGGCTGCGGTGAAGGAGCCGGACGGACGGGTGAGGAAGACCTCCATGCCAAACTTGACCGGGTCGACGCCCACCTGCTCGCCGAGCTTGGCGGCGACGGCGCGGTCGACATCGGTGGTGGTGGGGCTCTTGAGCATGAGCGTGTCGGTCATCATGGCCGAGAGCAGCAGCTTGGCCTGGACGTCGGAAAGCTCAACGCCGAGCACGTCGGCGAGCTTGGTGACGATGGTGCAGCTGGAGCCCCAAGGCAGGCAGATGTAGTGCAGCGGGCCGGCGGTCTCGAAGTCGCCGATGCGGTGATGGTCGACGACGCCAAAGACCGTGGCGTCCTTAAGGCCGGCGACGGACTGGGCGGACTCGTTGTGGTCGGTGAGGACGACGAGCTGACCGGCCTCGACGGACTCGATCACGCGGGGCTCGGCGATGCCGGCGTCGGCGAGCAGCTTGGCGGACTCGGCCGGAAGCTGACCAAGGGCGCAGGCCTCGTAGGTGTTGCCGGCATACTCAACCTGGTTGAGCAGCTGGGACAGGACGACGGCGCTCATGATGGCGTCGTTATCGGGATTCTGGTGACCAAAGACAAGAACGTTTGCCATGGATATCCTCCACTTGATATGTGTACTTGGACGTAGCTATGGTAGCACGCCGATGCCGAGCCTTCGCAGACGGAAGGGGCACGGCATATTTTGGGGCAGGCATGGAGGCCAAGGCTGTCCCTTTTGCGCCATGTTGGTGCAAAGTAACCTGGCCCCCCTTGCACCAGCTATTTGCCGGCGGCGCGCAGGGCTACGTAGGCGGCACCGATGATGCCGGCGTCGTTGCCGAGCGAAGCGACCTTAATGGGCGTCTCGCGCGAGGCGGAGAGCGCGTACTGCTTAAAGTGCTCGCGGACCTTGTCGAGGTAGACATCGGCCGAAGCGGAAGCACCGCCGCCGATGAGGAACATCTCGGGATCGACCACGTTGGCAATAAGCGCCAGGGCGCGGCCGAGATAGTCGGCCATGGTATCGGCCGCGGCCAGCGCGAGCTTGTCGCCCTCGCGGCAGGCCTGGAACACGTCCTTGGAATCGGAGGGGCCGGTCAGCTCGATGGGCTCGACGCCCGCCTTTTCGCACTCGGCAAGGTAGTTGCTCACCACGCCGGTGGCGCTGGAATACTGCTCCAGATGGCCATGGCCGCCGCAGCCGCAGGTGCGCTCCTCGTCGGGGTTCAGGCACATGTGGCCAATCTCGCCGCCGGCGCCCACAACGCCTGATACCACGTCGCCGTTAACGATAACGCCGCCGCCCACGCCGGTACCAATGGTGACCATCACCACGTTCTGTACGCCCTTGGCAGAGCCGAGCCAGGCCTCGCCCATGGCAGCGGCGTTGGCATCGTTCTCGTACTTAACGACCGCGTCGGGGCAGTGCTCCTGAATGGCGACTCTCAGCTCGGGCAGGTTAATGGCAATGTTGGCCTTGACCTTGGCATCGCCCGATGCCGGGATGGGGCACGGAACGGCCAGACCAATGCCCGCCACAAAGGCACGCGGAATCTGGGCCTTGGCGACCACCTGGTCGATAGCTTCGGTCACCGCGGCAAAGCCCGCAGCGTCAACGATGGGAGGCGTGGGCACGCTGGCCTTGGCCAGCAGGTTGCCGTCCTCGTCGAACAGGCCCTCCTTAACCGAAGTGCCGCCGACGTCAATGCCGATGTAGTACTGCTTAGGTTCCATGGGAGCCCGCCTTTCTCGTTTAAACATTGCTTGTATGGTACCGCTCCCCAGGCAAAAACCTGCCAAAAAGGGACAGGTTTGTTTTGGCGGGTTTTATCTGGGAAACGCAGAGTATGGGATTCGGTTCACTGGGCGCCAAATCGGTTTGGCCCCATCCTCGGACCAATCAGACTTCTCAACACGACATTACTCAGATGTTTATTCATTTAGAGCGCTCTAGTCATATATGCAAAGCGACTTTGAATTATGTCTTTCTCGAACTTTTTTTAAATGCAATAGGGATACTTAGGTGTTGACTATACTTTCTTTTATACTCAATCAAACTGGAAAGGAGGTTCCATGATTCCCAAATACGAGGCGATAGCTGCAGACATTCGTCGAAGCATCGAGGGCGGCGCACTTAAACCGGGCGACAAGCTTCCCACCGTCGTAGAGTTTTGCGAGCTGTATAACGTTTCGAAGATCACCGTCAAACGTGCGATTGAGCAGATTACCGAGGAGGGCTTGATCACCAGCCGGCGTGGATCGGGTACCTACGTTAAGGACACGGCGGGGCTTCCCGGCCAGGCGTTTTTCCAGGGCAAAAACGACCGTGCCCAGGGTTTTTCGTATGAGCACCGCGGGGAGAAAGTGACCTCGGTGGTCTACGATTTCTCGATTGTTAATCCGCCGGCGGACGTCGCTGCTCAGCTGGGAATTGCCGAAGATGACTTTGCCTATCACATCGTGCGAGTGCGCCAGGTCGATGGTCAGCCCATCGTTATCGAGTACACCTATATGCCACTCGAGCTGATTCCGGGTCTTAAGAAAAAAGACCTGTACGGATCGGTCTACGGCTTTATCCGCGAGCAGTGCGGGCTTAAGATTTCGAGCTTCCATCGCACCATCCGTGCCGTTGCGGCAACCGAAGAAGAGGCTGAGCGTCTGGACACCAAACCCGGCTCTCCCCTGCTCGAGCTCAACCAGATTGGCTTTTTGGATAGTGGCACCGCCTTTGAGCATTCGATCTCACGCAACGTTGGCGACCGCTTTGAGCTGCACAACGTAACGTTGGCCTAGTTTTGTAATCCGGTGGGTGCTCGTTTTGAGCTGTCTTACGCGGCACCCGCACAACCTTATGGGAGTATGCACATGTCCGATTTGATTAAACTGACGCCGATCTTCCACGAGAAGATCTGGGGCGGCCGCCAGCTCGAAACCGTATTTGGTTACGACATTCCCGAGGGTCCCATCGGTGAGTGCTGGGCCATCTCGGCCCATCCCAACGGCGACTGCCAGATTGCGGAGGGCCCGTATGCTGGCCACACGCTGTCGTGGCTGTGGGCCGAGCACCGCGAGCTCTTTGGCAACTGTGAGGGCAAGGAGTTCCCGCTGCTCATCAAGATTTTGGACGCCAAGGACGATCTTTCGATCCAGATTCATCCCAACGACGAGTACGCCGCCGAGCACGAGAACGGCAGCCTGGGCAAGACCGAGTGCTGGTATGTACTGGACTGCGAGCCCGGCGCCACGATCATCGTCGGCCAGCGCGCCAAGGACCGCGCCGAGGCCGCGCAGATGATCGAGGACGGCCGCTGGGACGACATGCTCAACGTGCTGCCGATCCACAAGGGCGACTTTTTCCAGATTGACTCCGGTACCGTGCACGCCATCAAGACCGGCACGCTCATTTTGGAGACGCAGCAGTCGAGCGACGTGACCTATCGCCTGTACGATTACGACCGCCCCGGCACCGACGGCAAGCTGCGCCCGCTGCACATTGAGCAGAGCCTCGACTGCATCGATTTTGATGTTCAGGCCCCGACCGACGGCACCGTGACCGCGCCCGAGGTCGACGGCGTGACCGAGCTCGAGTCCAACCCCTGCTACACCGTCGATCGCGTGCGTGTTGACGGCAGCAAGACTCTCGACCAGCGCTGGCCCTTCATGTGCCTGTCGGTCATCGACGGCGAAGGTACCGTCTGCGGCGACCCCGTCCACAAGGGAAACCACCTCCTGGCTCCGAGCACCGTCAGCTCCATTGACCTCGAAGGCAAGATGGAACTGATCATCAGCCACCTGTAAGCTACCGGTCCCCGAGCGCTCGCCGGGACGGGGCGCGGGGTTTGGTCGCCTGCTCGGACAGTCCTGCTCGCACGGAGAGCACATTAAGTGCTCTCCGG
>CAJJZP010000007.1 GCA_905197665.1 uncultured Collinsella sp. | reverse complement strand
GGAAGCCGCCCCCGTTGCGGCCGCCGCGATCACCACCGCGCCCGCCGCGGTCGCCGCCACGGTTGCCGCCGAAGCCGCCACGGTTGCCGCCACGGTCGCCAAAGCCACCACGGTTGCCGCCAAAGCCGCCGCGACCGCCGCGGTCGCCGCCACGGTCGCCAAAGCCGCCACGGCCGCCGCGATCGCCGCCGCGACCGCCGCGGTCACCGCCACGGCCACCGCGATCGCCAAAGCCGCCGCGACCGCCACGGTCACCGCCACGGCCACCGCGCTCGTCACGGCCGCCACGAGGACCGCGGTCCTCGTCCAAGCCCATGGCGACAAGCGGAGCGATAACCTTATCGAGGGCGGCCATCAGCTCGGTGGCCTCCTCATAAGAAAGCTCGGGCAGGAGCTTCTCCTTCTTGTTGGCAAGCTCGACCAGGCCCTCGGCAGCATCCTCGGCAGCGAAGACGACGATCTTGCGCATATCGCCCTCGGCGTCGTCGATGCGGCCGACCAGATCGGCAGCCTCGGCCTCGGCCATCAGGCCATCGAGCTCACGGAGGCGCATGCCCAGCAGGTCGGACATCTCCTTCTGCTCCATCTTGGGCTTGAGGTCAAGGAGCTTGATGGCGCGCTCGATGTTTGCCATGCGCTCGGCCTTGGCCTCCTCCTCCTTGGAAATAGCAAAGCGACGGCTACGCAGCAGGCGGGCGGCCTTCTGCATCTTGTCCATCAGCTCTTCGTCATCGTAATCAACGGCGGCCTCGACAACCTCGGCCTCCTCCTCGGCGGAAACCTCGTCAGCAGCCTCAACCTCGGCAGCTTCGGTCTCCACGGTCTCGACTGCCTCAACCTCGGCAGCCATGGTCTCGTTCTCGGTCTCGTTCATGATCTCTTCGTTCTCGGACATGAGACTCCTTCTTGGCCCTCTCGGGCATCATCGCCCCATTCGCGGGGCCCGTCGCGCACTCTTTGCGCTTTAAACATTCATGCCTCTCGGCAAAACGTCCATTAGTTTATGGTGTCGCCCGCCAATCTAGCTGCAGAATCTATGTGCACACATTAATGCGACATGTCGCGGTATCATGACCTGAACCAAACGTGTCCACCTTAAGGAGCCCGCCATGATTAAGCCCATCATGAAATCCGAGTTCTTTTTACGCCCGCCTTCCGAAGACGCGGGTCCCGATGACGCCGTGACCGGGCAGGACCTCCTGGATACGCTCCATGAGCATGAGCACGAGTGCGTGGGTCTCGCCGCCAACATGATCGGCGTGCGCAAACGCATCATCTGCGTAAAGGATGGCAACAGGGCGCTGTTGATGTACAACCCTCAAATTCTTGAGCAGGTCAATGCCTATCAGACGAGCGAAGGATGCCTTTCGCTGGCTGGAGAGCGTCCCTGTACCCGCTATCGTCGCATTAAGGTGGAGTATTTGGACGAGAACTTCGTCCACCGCATCAAAAACTTCTCGGGTTACACCGCCGAGATCATCCAACACGAAATCGACCACTGCAACGGAATTGTGATCTAGTTCCGCCGTTCTACCGAACGGCGGACCACTTGACGCTGCGGGAGCCGCATTCACGCCAATCTGACGTTCAATTTCGAGGGCGCGACCAAAAGGTCAGCGCCCTCTCATTTCACGTCACCTTGGCGCAAATGCGGCTCGCTCGCTGTCGTATGTCTATCCTGCTACGCCTCGATTCTTGTGGCGGCAGACACCTAATCCCCTACGATTGACGGTAATGGTCAAAGAAGTCGGCGAGGTCTTCGAGCGACTCTTTGAGCACTTCCATGCGCGGCAGGTACACGATGCGGAAGTGGTCGGGCTCGCCCCAGTTAAAGCCGCCGCCACGCGTGATGAGGATCTTCTTCTCGTGCAGCAGGTCGAGGGCAAACTGCTCGTCGTCGGTGATGTTGAACTTTTTAACATCCATCTTGGGGAAGATATAGAACGCCGCACGCGGCTTGACCACCGAGATGCCGTCGATCTTGCTGAGCGCCTCGTACACAAAGTTGCGCTGCTCGTAGACACGACCGCCGGGGCGGATGTAGTCGTTGACCGACTGATGGCCGCCGAGTGCCGTCTGGACGATCGACTGAGCCGGTACGTTAGAGCACAGGCGCATGTTAGAGAGCATGTTGATGCCCATGATGAAGTCGCTCATGCAGCGTTGGTTGCCCGAAAGCACCATCCAGCCAATGCGATAACCCGCGATCATATGCGACTTGGACAGGCCGCTAAACGTAATGCAGGGCAGGTCGGGGGCGAGCGAGGCAATGGAGACGTGCTCGTAGCCGTCCATGCACAGGCGGTCGTAGATCTCGTCGGCAAAAATCATGAGCTGGTGCCTGCGCGCGATCTCAACAATGCCCTCGAGCACCTCGCGCGGATAGACAGAGCCCGTGGGGTTGTTGGGGTTGATGATGACGAGGGCCTTGGTCGCGCTCGTGATCTTGGACTCCATATCCTCCAGGTCGGGATACCAATCCGCCTGTTCATCGCACAGATAGTGCACGGGATGACCACCGGCAAGGGTTGCGCACGCCGTCCAGAGCGGATAGTCAGGGCTGGGGATCAGAATCTCGTCGCCGTTGTCGAGCAGCGCGTTCATCGAAAGCTGAATGAGTTCGGACACGCCGTTGCCCGTGTAGATGTGCTCCATCTGAACATTGGGCAGGCCCTTGATCTGCGAGTACTGCATAATCGCCTTGCGCGCGGAGAACAGGCCGCGCGAGTTGGAATAGCCTTCGCAGTCGGGCAGCTGCTGGCGCATGTCCTTAATGACCTCATCGGGCGTGCGGAAACCAAAGGGTGCCGGATTGCCGATGTTGAGCTTGAGGATGCGCTCGCCCTCGTCCTCCATACGGGCGGCCTCGTCGACGACAGGACCGCGCACGTCATACAGGACGTTATCGAGCTTGGTGGATTTAGAAAAAGTACGCATGGTGGCGCTCCTTGGAATTTGAGCTGAGGGATGGGGTTCGGGCCTGGAAACGTTGCGGGGCGATGATGCCTCGCTTTGATCGGCGTCACCGGCGAGCAGCCAGGTAACATCGACCTCCAAAATGCGGGCGAGCAGCTCTGCCACATCGCGCCGCGGGATCGTCTTGCCGCTCACATATTGGCTCATCTGACTCTTACCGAGTTTTTTGCCGAACATCTCCGATGCACGAATCACGTCCGACTGTCGAACATCGCGATCGGACATAGCCTGTCGCAGGCGATCGCTAAACGTCTCTTGGGCCACAGGAACCTCCTTGCTGGCAAAGTTCAATTTATAGAACACGAATTGAACTAAGGTTCAATTTAGGCAGCAGTATAGCGCGGCACCTCATTCGAAAGTTCAATTTCATAAGAAAATGTACCGAACCCCAAGATTTGCCCAAGGCGGACAATGACGTATACACGTTTAGAGGTATTCAAGGAATCGGGCAGCGGCAAGCGAAACATCAGTCGTGCGATATATCGCATTGATTTGCCGATGGGGATGTCCCTCGAGCGAACGCACGGCAACATCGAACTGACAGCGGCGCAAGATGAGCGCGGGAAGAATGCTCACGCCCAGGCCGTCCTCGACCATGGCCATAATCGCATAGTCATCCCAGGTCGACAGTTTTGATCGCACTGTCAGTCCCGCCCGACGAAACAGCGGCGTAATCTCGTCATCGGTGCCGCGTTCCAGCAGAATAAACTGCTCGTTGGCCAAATCGGCAAGGGAAACGACCTCCGCGGTGGCAAGCGAGGAGTCCGCTGGCACCACGGCCATCAGCTCGTCTTGCACCAACGGCCGCGATGCCATGCCGGCGCCGCGTGGCTCACGCGGGATAAAGCCCAGATCGCAGCGACCCTCTGCCACCCATTGTTCGATCTCTGAGTAATCGCCCATCAGCAACTCATAATCGACGTCCGGGTGATCGGCGCGAAAGCGCGCGATCACCGGCGGCAGCACGTGGGTCGCCACGCTCGAAAACGTACCGATGTAGATTTTGCCGCGCATGAGCCCACGCATCTCATCCACCCGTCGCTGCAAACGAACAAATTCCTCGCATAACGCCTCGACCGCTGGCATAACTTGCCGCCCATCGGCAGAAAGCACTACGCCCTCGCGGCTTCTATCGAGCACTTTAAAGCCCCAGTCGGCCTCAAGATCGGCCACCATACGGCTCACGCCCGATTGCGAATAGCTCAGGCGCTCGGCAGCACGCGTAAAGCTTCCGGCGCGCACGGTCTCCAGCAGCACCTGCATCTTTTGAATATTCGTTTCCACGACACGCCTCCACCTTTACATGAGTTTTTGTCATGTTATCCATGCATTATATTCGCTTTTATTCTAAAGCCACCTCACCCATAGTGAACATGCTCGGATATAGAAGGGATGTCAGCGCATGAACAACGGACTGTTTACGTACTTAGCAGCATTGCTATTGTTTGGCTCCAACGGCGTCATCGCCGCTGCCATCGCGCTGCCGAGCTCCGATATCGTGCTGCTCCGCACGTTTTTGGGCGCACTCTCGCTTGTCGCCATCCTCACCATCACCCAACGCCATACGTTGCAGGCGCCATCTCGCCCCCGCGAAGCCGCAGCCCTCCTCCTCTCGGGAGCCGCGCTGGGCGCCAGCTGGATTTTTCTGTTCCGCGCCTACCAGACGATCGGCGTCGGCGTATCCTCGCTGCTGTACTACTGCGGCCCCATCATTGTCATGGCGCTCTCCCCGCTCATCTTTGGCGAAAAGCTGACCGGCGGCAAAATCGCCGGCTTTATCGCCGTTGCTTGCGGTGCTTTTCTCATTGCAGCGCAAGGTCTAGGCGGCAATATGCCCATTGCAGGTATCGCTTGCGGCATCGCCTCGGCATTTTGCTACGCGCTGATGGTCATCGCCAGCAAGGGTGCGCCACACATCGAAGGCCTCGAAAACTCCGCGCTCCAGGTGAGCGCCGCCTTTGTGACCGCGCTGGTCCTCACATTCATCACGCAGGGCGTCCCCTCATTCCTGTCCGCCGGTGTCGCCGCCAGCATTGATTGGCGCGCCGTCGTCATGCTCGGTGTCGTCAATACCGGCATCGGTTGCCTGCTCTACTTTAGCGCCGTCGCCAAGCTGCCCGTCCAGACCGTCGCCGTCGTCGGCTACCTCGAGCCGCTTTCGGCGGTCGTGTTCTCGGCCGCCCTTTTGGGTGAAGCCATAACACCGGTCCGCCTGATGGGCGCCGCGCTTATCATCGGCGGCGCGCTCTTTTGCGAACTCGCCGGCAGACGCGCAGGCGCCAAGGCCGGCATCGCCCAGGCAGCACGCGCCTAAAAGCCCCCTCTTCATTCAGTTTCAAAGCCGGGGCGTGTCCGCAGTTATCACATTGCAGCACACCATTCAGCGGATGCGCCCCTGCTTTGAAATGCTGCCTGCGTACATGAATAATCCCCAGATGGGGAATTATTGTCTAAAACAACCTGATGTGCCAAACTGCTCTTGTATGTATAAAGGCGGCATAAAAGTTATCTGTCTTGGACAGATAACCGGATGTCTAAGGGAGTCCACGTGGCACACACCAAACTGGAGGCAAACCTCCAAGGCCGGCATGGGCAGGGCGGGCACGGAGCCATTCCCCTCTCCGCTGGCATGCTGCTCGTAACGCTCGGCGTCGTCTATGGCGACATCGGCACGAGCCCTATGTACACCATGAAATCGATCGTCGCCAACAACGGCGGCATCGGCACCGTCAGCGAGGATATGATTCTGGGCGCGCTTTCGCTCGTCATCTGGACCATGACGCTCGTGACCACGGTCAAGTACGTGGTAATCGCCATGAAAGCCGATAACCACAACGAAGGCGGCATCTTCGCTCTGTTCAGTCTCGTGCGCAAGGTGGCGCCGTGGCTGATTCTCCCCGCCATGATCGGCGGCGCGGCGCTGCTCGCCGACGGCATCCTCACCCCCGCGGTCACGGTCACCACGGCCATTGAGGGCCTGCGTACCATCGAGTGGGGCCACGCGCTTTTGGGTGACGGGCAAACCAACGTCATCATTATTACCATCATCATTATCTGCGGCCTATTTGCCATGCAGCGTGCCGGTACCTCGTCAATCGGCAGGCTGTTCGGCCCACTCATGACGCTGTGGTTCCTGTTCTTGGCTGGCGCCGGTCTGTTCAACATGCTCGGCAACCTGTCCATCTTGCGCGCGCTCAACCCCATTCGCGGCATCATGTTCCTGTTCTCGCCCATCAACCACTCGGGCATCATGGTGCTCGGCTTCGTTTTTCTGTCGACAACCGGTGCCGAGGCGCTCTACTCGGACATGGGCCACGTGGGCAAGGCGAACATCTATGCATCCTGGCCGTTTGTTAAGGCTGCCCTTATCCTCAACTATCTGGGTCAGGGCGCTTGGCTGCTCGCCAATAACTCCAACCCCCAGATGCTTGCGATGGATATCGTCAACCCGTTCTATATGATGCTCCCCGAGCCCCTGCGCCCCTTTGCCATCGTGCTTTCGGCCGTGGCGGCCATCATCGCCTCACAGGCGCTCATCACCGGCTCGTTCTCGCTGGTATCCGAGGCAACCCGTCTCAATCTCATGCCGCACCTACGCATCCACTACCCCAGCGACACCAAGGGTCAGCTCTATATTCCACTCGTCAACAACATCATGTGGGTCGGCTGCATCTTCATTGTGCTGCTGTTCCAGAACTCCGAGCGCATGGAGAGCGCCTACGGCCTCGCCATTACCGTGACCATGCTCATGACTACGACGCTTTTGACGAGCTATATCGCCGGCATCCTCAAGCACAAGCTGGGTGCCTGCGTCTTCGCCCTGCTCTTTGGTGCCATTGAGCTGTGCTTCTTCGCTTCGTGCCTCACCATGTTCTTTGACGGCGGCTACGTCATGATCTTCTTGGCCTCGCTGCTGTTTGGCCTTATGTATGTGTGGCGCCGCGGCACCGCCATCGAGCGCACGCAGACGATTCTGCTGCCCGTCTCCAAGTACATCGACCAGCTCAATCGCCTGCGCAATGACGAGACCTATCCCGTGCTCGCCGACAATCTGGTATTTCTCACCAACAGCCCCGACCCGCTCACGCTCGACCGCGACGTGCTCTACTCCATCTTGGACAAGCATCCCAAGCGCGCCAAGGCATACTGGTTCATCAACGTGCACGTTACCGACGAGCCCTATACGCACGAATACTCCGTTGAGACCTTTGGCACGGACTTCCTGTTCCGCGTGCGCCTGAACCTGGGCTTTAAGGTCAATCAGCGCGTCAACGCCTATCTGCGCCAGATCGTTGGGGACCTGATGGCATCGGGTGAGTTGCCGCCGCAACATCACACCTACTCCATCTACGAGACGCGCGGCAACGTGGGCGACTTCCGTTTTTGCATGCTGCGCAAGATGCTTGCCCCCGAGACGGACATCAACCGCAACGACCATCGCGTCATGGCCATCAAGTACGCCGTCCGCCGCGCCTGCGGAAGCCCGGCACGTTGGTATGGTCTCGAGAACTCGGCCATCATCATCGAGTACGTGCCCCTCTTTGCCCGTATGCGTCCGGCAGTCAAACTCGTACGCACCCAGGTGCCACTCGAAGTTCAGATCGAGGAAGCCGAGGAAATGGATGTCGATATCTTCTCGGACGACCTGGTCAACGGCAACGAAGCCGGTAGGGACATGAACGTCGATCCCACCGAGCTGCTCGAGAGCGTCGCCGATACGCCCGAACAGCAACTCGACGGACTCGAGAGCACCCAGTTCAACGACGCCAACTTCTAACACGCCACCAGCCATTGACGACAACGGCCTCGCATCTCATAAGAGGTGCGAGGCCGTTTTATGTCGCAACGGACCAGTGAGCTACGAACGACGCGGCTCGGGAACCACGAGCCTATCGGGGCTCGCGCCCTCGGCATCCATCAGGCTCACGTAACGAATCGACGGATCCCCATACATCGCGTAGTAATAATTGCCCGTGCGCGCGCTAAAGCATCCGGTATAGATAGTCTTCTCGAACTTGCCATCGCCCATCCTGGACGCCCCCTCAATCATCACCACGCCCTCGAGCGAGCGGAACATGCGAACGACGTTTTCGGTCTCGCTCTCCTTTTGCGGGTAATTGGCATTGAGGTACGCCGCCTTTACAAAACGGCTCGGCGAATAGCAATCGCCCGGAATGCCGCGCATGCCGGCACCGGCTCCATAGGGCTTAAGCTCGGCGCCACGCCATGTCGCCGTCTGCGGAAAATCGCTTGTGGCGGTGATATAGGTGCGCAGGTTTTCCATGTGCCACGGGAAGGTCGGCTGGTTGGCAAGGGTGTCGACCGGATTGTCGTATACATGCAGGCCGTCAGCCATCATCTCGACCACGATGCTGCGCTGGCTGTCGCCGATAATCCAATGGAGCAGCGACACGCCCAGCCCCTCTCCGGCAGATTTGGCGACAATCACCGTGTCGCGCAGCGCGGCCTCGACCTCATCGACCGTCGAGAACGTCGCTGCCACCCACAGGGGAAACTCATAGGCCGCGATATTGTTCTTGCCGTCGACAGGGCCCTCGGCATACTCGGCATAGCCGGGAAAGTTGAGCCCCGCCACAGCCAGACCCGCATCGTTACCACAGTCGAAAAACATGGGATAGTTCTTGTAATCGATGCACATGCCGATTACCGCGTGTGCCGCCGACGCATCGTCGATAAACGAATACGGAATGTGAAACCCGCGCGGCATCACGCGAACCTGTTGGCCGTAGTCAAAGCTCCAGTCGAGGTTGCGGCCCAGATACATGTGGCCAGAATTATCGGTAAATCGAATGCTCGTACACATAGCGCCTCCTAGCTTTACGTTCTTGCTAAGGTTATTGTCACCAAACAAAAAGGCGCTAAACACAAAAGCCCGGACATGACAACAATGTCACGCCCGGGACAAAAACGACGAAGTGCGGCGCTTTGGTCCCCTTAGACCAACTTTCCAAGACAGTGGTCGATCATATGCTGGACCATCTGCGCCTCGAAGCCCACAAAGTCCTGCTTGCGCTCGCGCATCTTGCCATCGACGATCTGGTCAAAGGCAACCTTGCACTTGATATAGCGCGTGGACTTGGTGACCTCCTCGTGCGTCAGGCAGCTCTCCTCCATCTTGCTGGCGCCCAGGCCAAACACCAGACGGGGGTTGTAGAGCACGTGAGGCTCGCCGGCGTCGTCCAGGTAGACGCAGACCTTCTTGGTAACGCCGATCTGGTTGGCGGCCAAGCAGCCGGCATCATCGAGCGACTTGATGGTATCGATCAGGTCCTGAGCAACCGACTCGTCCTCGACGGTCGCAACCTCGCAACGCTGGGACAGGATAGCCTCGTCGTGGCAAAGCTCTTTAATCATACGTTCCTCCATAGGGGTCGTTGTAACCGCTTAAGTATACGGTACCCACACATTTTCATGCGATAAATACCGTCCGTCTGTTACAAAGCGCCGAACATCAACATGCGAGGAACAGCAAGGTTGTAAAGGCGATATAGTAAATGAGTTCGTGTCAATCGGCCTAAACTCGGGGCCGAACAAGGAAAGGGTATGCATGGACGAACTTTTTCACGTCAGTGAGCGCAAGTCCACAATCGGGACCGAACTTCGCGCTGGACTGACAACATTCCTGGCGATGGCCTACATCATCGCCGTCAACCCCGCAGTGCTCTCGGGCGCTGGCATTGATGCGGGAGCGCTCGCCTGCGCCACCTGCCTGGGCGCCGGCATCATGACCATCTGCATGGGCATCTTCGCCAACCGCCCGCTCGCCTGCGCGTCGGGTCTGGGCATCAACGCCATGATCGCGGGCATCGCCACCACCATGTGCGGCGGCGACTGGCACGTGGCCATGAGCGTTATCTTCCTCGAGGGTATCGTCATCTTGCTGCTCGTCCTGTGCGGCCTGCGCGAGGCCATCATGGACGCCATCCCCGTGGTCCTGCGCCACGCCATCTCGGTGGGTCTGGGCCTGTTTATCGCCATGATCGGCCTGTGCGACGCCGGCATCATCACCGCTGGCGCCGGTACGCTCGTCGGCCTGGGCGACATCGCCTCCCCCACCTTTATCGTCGGCATCATCTCCATCGTCGTGACGGTTGCCCTGGCTTCCCGCAACGTGCCGGGCTCGCTGCTCATCGGCATCATCGTCGCCGTTATCGCCGGAATCCCGCTGGGCGTCACCCATGCGCCCGAGGGCCTCATCGCACCGCTCGACTTCTCGACCTTCGGCGCCCCGTTTGCCAGCACTGCCGACGGCAACCTTGCCATCGTGAAGGTCCTGACCGACCCGATGCTGCTCGTCGTTGCCTTCTCGCTGCTCATGAGCGACTTCTTCGACACCATGGGCACCGCGATGGCCGTCGCCAAGCAGGGCGAGTTCTTGACCGAGGACGGCAATGTCGAGGACATCCGTCCCATCCTGGTCGTCGACTCCGTGGCCGCTGCTGCCGGTGGCTTTATGGGCGTCTCCTCCATCACCACCTTCGTCGAGTCCACCTCTGGCGCTGCCGACGGTGGCCGCACGGGCCTCACCTCCGTCACCACCGGCGTGCTGTTCATTCTCGCCGCGTTCTTCTCCCCCATCGTCACCATCGTTTCCAGCGCCGCCACCTGCGGTGCTCTGGTCTACGTCGGTTACCTCATGATGAGCGAGGCCTCCGAGATCGACTGGTCCGACGTGTCGCAGGGTTTCCCGGCGTTCATGATTGTCGCCGGCGTGCCCTTCACCTACTCCATCTCTGCCGGCATTGGCCTGGGCTTTATCGCCTACGTGATCGTCGCGCTCTTTAAGGGCGAGGCCTCCAAGATCAAGCCGCTCATGTGGATCGCAGCCTTCGCCTTCCTCGTCTACTTCTTTGTAGCGTAGGCGCAAGATTCGCAATACCAAACAGCAAAGCGCGGAGTCGCATCGAGCGGCTCCGCGCTTTGCTTTTAAAGCCAGGCACCACACGGACACGCGATGTATTGCTTCGCAAGTTTTGGACGTTTTGCTCTCCAAACGGCACTACCGACGGCTACATCCTGCAGATATGCTGGATATAACCGCATAGGCCCTATGAGGATGGGAGTAACCATGGCCGCCTTGTTCACGACCCCCAAGCGCAATGACAAAACCTCTGGAGCCCATTTTGTCGAGCCCGACCTGCGCCGTCGCACGCTGCTCGCACACGGCAGCTGGCGCCGCGTGACGCGCCGCATCGTTGTAGGCGCCGTATGCGCGCTTACGGTAAGCTCGCTGCTCATGCCGAGCATCTCGCTCGCAGCCGAGTGGGTGGACGTTGGCGGCGTCCGCCACGAAGCGGCCGCGGGCCCCACGGGAGACGCCGCCGGTACCTGGTCATGGGATGGCGCCGATGACATGAAGCTCAACGGCTATAACGGCGGCGCGATCGAGGCAGCGGGCAAGCTCAACGTGAGCTACGAGGGCAACAACACCGTCACTAACGACGACGGCCGCGGCATCAAGGTTAAGGATGGCGCGAACGAGAACGCCGAGCTTAATATTCAGGGCGACGCGTCCAGCACGCTCAACGTGACATCTTCTCGTGACGCCATCACTTCCGTCGGCAACATCAACATCGACGGCGCTGGCACTATCAACGCCACGAGCACCGAGCACGATGCCATCGATGCCGGGGGCGATGTCACCATCAAGGGCTCGGGAAACGTTAACGCCACGGGCGATTCGGATGGCATCAGGGCAAACGGCAATATCACGATTGACGACAGCGGGGCCGTCACCGCCAGGGCTACCAAGGACAAGGGTATCGGAACCGACAAGAACCTCACCATCAAGGGTGGCGGCACAGTCGAGGCAAGCTCAGCCGATGGTGAGGCCATTTGGAGCGACGGCAACATCAATATCTCGGACGGCAGCCAGGTCAAGGCGAGCTCCGAGAAAGACGCTGCCGTCGAGGCCAAGGGCAGCCTCGCAGCCACAAACGCCTCCCTCAACGTAAACGGTGTTGAATATGGCGTCTATGCCCACAAGGGCATCACCCTCGATCATGCAAACGTGACGGTCCGTGCAGGTAAAGGCAGATACGGTGGCGCCATCGCCCTCTTCACCTACCAGGACGACATCGTCGTCAAGAACGGCTCCACCGTGGACGCGTTTGCGGAAGGTGAGGTTTCGGCTGCATTCTCCACCAGAAACAATCGACCCAACGAGAAGGGTGGCCACATCTACATCAGCGACTCCGTTGTCAAGGCCATAGCCCGCTATGTCGAGAACGGCGACGGCCCCACCCCCTACAGCGAAAACCAAGATGGCGAGACGAGCCCCGAGCCCCAAGGCGAGAACATCGGCATCATCGCCCAGACCAGCGAGGGCGTCACACCCGCAGTCATCTCGATCATCCGCAGCAAGGTAACGGCCGAAGGAGATACAGCGGCAATCTTTGCCCGTGCCATGAGCGCTGACGGCAAGACAATCGGCACCATCAAGATTGAGAACGCCGCCATCCAGACGCCCGAAGGCGGCAAGGTCATTGACTATCGCAAGCTCCGTAACGGCATCTACGAGGCAGGCCAAGCCATCGGCACGGGCGACGCTGTGATCGACTCCCCCTATAACGAAGCTGTCGCCAAGAGCATGGTCATCGCACCTCCCGAGGTAGCCAAGCCGGAAGACCCCAAGCCCGACGAGACCAAGCCCGCGGAGTCCAAGCAGGACCCCAAGCCCGAGGGCGCAAAGACGACCAAGACCGTTGCGGTTGCAACCACGAAGGCCAAAGCCACCGGCGTGCTCGCGGCAACCGGCGACACCTCGGGTGCGGCCATCGTGGCAACCGTCCTTGCGGGAACAGCCGCTATCGCCGCAGGCACCATGGCGAGCCGCAAACGCTCGTAGACGCCTCTGCGCACATGGCAGCTCCCGCGAAGGCCCCGAGTCCCAGCACCGTTTAACAACGCCACCGCCGAGCTCCCCTCCGGCGGTGGCGTTTTCCATATGCGTCCGCAGGGTATGCACGAGATTGTCTTTTGTCTAGCCCAACCTGCATGAGCCGGCGTGCGACAATGGGGGCCGTCGATATCACAACGCCGAGAGAAGCCCGTCATGGAAGCGCATCAAAAGCAGATAACCGTTCATGCACAGCATGCCGAAAGCGCACCAGTCATCTATCTTCCCGTGGTCATGGGCGACGGCGCGGAGGTTTATGAACGCTGCCGAGAGCTCAACTGCCCGCCCTTCACGCTTGTCGGCATTGGCAGCCTCAACTGGAATCGCGAGCTGAGCCCCTGGGGATGCGACGGAACCGTGCGCGATGCCGAGCCCTTTGGCGGTCAGGCTTCCGGATTTCTCGATGAGCTGTTGAACTGGATAATCCCAGAGGCCGAGTCGTCGCTTCCTCAGCCGCCCACCTGGCGCGGCATTGCCGGCTACTCGCTCGCGGGCCTCTTCGCGCTCTGGTCCCTCTGGCAAACCGACGCCTTTAGCCGCGCCGCAAGCGCATCGGGGTCGTTGTGGTTTCCCGACTTTGTCGATCGCGCCAGCACGGCCCCTTTTGCCGGCAACCCGCAGGCCGTCTATCTGTCACTCGGCAAAAAGGAAACCAAGACGCCCAACCGCATGATGCGGCACGTACTTGACGACACGCGCGCAATGGAAACGTTGCTCGTTGAGCGCGGCATCCTCACAACACTGGAACTCAACCCCGGCAACCACTTTGCCCAAACCGACCTGCGCATGGCGCGTGGCATCCACTGGGTTCTTGCGCACTAAAAAGCCGGCCATGCGCATCGGACGCATGGCCGGCTTTTTTAACTGAGTTGGACACAGCTGCTATTCGGCAGACCCTTCGAGTTCCGAGACATCAAACTCAAAGTCATTACCCGGCAGAATCGCATTGAGCACGATACCCACCAGCGAACCCACGGCAAGACCCGAAAGCGAAATCGTCACGCCGCCCAGCTCCAACACGATGGCGCCGGCGGTGCTGTACGCGATGCCGAGCGAAAGCACGAGCACAAGAGCGGCCACCAGCACGTTGCGGTTGTTCTGGAAATCGACCTGGTTCTCAATGAGGTTGCGCACGCCTACGGCACTGATCATGCCGTAGAGTACGAGCGACACGCCG
Organism: uncultured Collinsella sp.; assembly: GCA_905197665.1. GTDB lineage: Bacteria > Actinomycetota > Coriobacteriia > Coriobacteriales > Coriobacteriaceae > Collinsella. The sequence continues at coordinate 98,361 of CAJJZP010000007.1, read as the reverse complement.
CCGATAACGCATGGCGGCATGGCGGCGATCACGGCAGCGAACTTGGGGCAGAAGGAAAGCACGATGGCGCAGCACGCGGCAATGCGAATCACGCGCGGGTCGAACACGCGCGTCAGAGCGAGCACGCCGGTGTTCTCGCCATACGTGGTGTTGGCCGGAGCGCCAAAGAGCGAAGCCAGGATCGTGGCGAGACCATCGCCGAGCAGCGTGCGATGCAGGCCGGGATCGGCAATGTAGTTACGCTCGCAGGTGGAGCCAATAGCGGAGATATCACCGATATGCTCGATCATGGTTGCAAAGGCCAACGGCATGATGGTGATGATGGCGGTCGTGGCAAGGCCGCTATCGAACTGCGGCCCAAAGAGTGCAAACACGGTGTTGTCCCACACGATGGGAAGACCGACCCACGGCGCGGCGGCAACGCCCGAAAAATCGACCTCACCCAACGCGGCGGCAACGGCATAGCTCACCACGACGCCCAGCAGGATCGGCACGATCTTAACCATGCCGCGACCCCAAATGTTGCAGATCACGATAACGGCAACGGCAATAACAGCCACAAGCCAGTTGGTCTGGCAGTTGGCAATAGCGGAGCTCGCCAGAATCAAGCCGATGGAAATGACGATGGGGCCCGTCACTACCGGCGGAAAGAAGCGCATGACGCGCTTGGCGCCAAACGCGCGGAAGAGTGCCGCAAGTACCGGATAGAGTAGACCGGCGCAGGCAACGCCCAGGCAGGCGTAGGGCAAAAGCTCGGCCTCGCCGTTGGGCGCGATGGCGGCATAACCGGCAATAAAGGCAAACGATGAGCCCAAAAATGCCGGCACCTTACCGCGCGACAGGAAGTGGAACAGCAGCGTGCCCAAGCCGGCAAACAAAAGCGTTACCGAAACCGAGAGACCGGTGAGCACGGGCACCAGCACCGTGGCACCAAACATGGCAAACAGGTGCTGTAGGCCGAGCAAAAACATGCGCGGGCGGCCGAGCGACGATGCGTCGTAGATGGCATCGGTGACGGCGGGCGTCGAAGACTGGGACATGGATGTCCTTTCGAATGGAAGGGCGATCGGGCATATCGGATAACCTGCCCGAACGATACGATCCGAACCATTGTACGCGATGCACCATGTCTCGCACGCGCCGTCACCTGCAAACGTTACCGCTATTTCCAAACGCGCTCGGCAACGCGCTTGACCAGCGCGATCTTTGCCCATTGCTCATCCTCGGTCAGCTTGTTGCCAATCTCACAGCTGGCAAAGCCGCACTGGGGCGACAGATACAGGTTCTCGAGCGGAACATACTTTGCAGCCTCGTGAATACGCTCGACGACGGCATCCTCGTCCTCAAGCTCAGCGGCCTTGGTGGTCACTAGGCCCAACACGACCTTCTTGCCTGGGGCAACGTACTTGAGCGGCTCAAAGCCACCGGCACGCGGCGTATCGAACTCAAGGTAAAACGCATCAACGTTCTCGTGTGCGAACAGGTACGGCGCGATGGGGTCATAGCCGCCCTCGAAGGCATAGGTGGAGTGGTAATTACCACGGCACACATGCGTGTTGATGACCAGGTCGTCGGGCTTACCCTCGATGGCGGCGTTGTTGAGCGCCACGCCCAGCTCGCTTACTTTTTGCAGGTCGACCGGGCTCATGCCGGTTTTGGCGACAAAATCGGTATCGCAGTAGATGCCCCAGGTGCAGTCATCAAACTGGATGTTGCGGCAGCCTGCTGCGTACAGGTCGGCGATCACCGTGCGATAAGCGGCTGCAATGGCGTCGGCAAGTTCCTCATCGGTCTTATAGACAGCGCGCAGGCTCTCCTGCTGCCCATCGCAGCGATCGAGCGTGACCTCAGAGAACGTCTGGATAGGCGCCGGGATGGTCTGGCGTGCAACGTGGGCTTCGCCCTCAAGTGCCTTGACAAACTTAAAGTGCTCGACGAAGGGGTGGCTCTCGCCGCTAATGGGACCGGTTACCACGGCGGTGTCGGCGGTGGTCTCCTCATCGTGGAACATATAGCCCGTACGCGAGGTGCGACGCTCGACGCCGTTCAGCCCCCACATAAAATCGAGGTGCCAGTAGCTGCGGCGAAACTCGCCATCGGTGATGACCTGCAGGCCGGCGGCCTTCTGCTTTGCCACCAAATCGCGAGTGGCATCGTCCTCGACAGCCTTAAGCCCCTCGGCATCAAGCGTGCCTGCCGCATAGGCAGCGCGGGCATCCTTTACGGCCTGCGGACGAAGAAAACTGCCGACGATATCGGCGCGAAACGGCGCGTTCAGCGTGGTTAAAGCACTCATAGATATCTCCCTTTGCATTGGTTGCTTTACTGGGACAGAGTATGAGCGCTCATATGGCCATCGTAAAATATACGTTTACAACAGTTTGATATAGATGATTCCTATATCAGTCTGGACTGCCATAAAGAAATTTGACCCGCGCGGAGCACAGCAGCCTAGATATGCTGACGAATCGCGTCGATATAGGCCTGCCCGTAGCGCGTGAGTGTTGTGTTCTTGCGTGTGATAATACCGATCTCCATGTACTCGTCCACATCGAGCGGAATCGAGATGATGCCGGGACCGTTGAGCTCGTGACTGATCACGCCTGAGCATACCGTGTAGCCGTTGAGGCCCATGGCCAGGTTGAACAACGTCGCACGGTCGCGCACGCGGATATTCTTGCGGCGTTCAAAGGTCGAGGTCAGTTCCTCGGAATAATAAAACGAGTTGTAGCTGCCCTGCTCGTAGGATAAAAACGGATAGTCCTCGAGATCTTCGAGCGTCACGCTGGCGTGGTCCGCCAGTGGATGGTCGGCGCATACAAAGACATGCGGCGTGGCGCAGAAAAGCCCCTCGAATACGAGCTCGTTGGCCGCCAGCATGCGCTCGATAACCTCGCGGTTATGCTCGGATAAGTACAGGATGCCCAGTTCGCTTTTCATATGCGCGACGTCCTCGATAATCTCGTGAGTCTGTTCCTCGCGCAGGGTAAAGTCGTAACGTGCGGCATCGAACTCGCGGATCACGTCGACAAACGCGTTGACGGCAAAGGAATAATGCTGGCAGCTCACGCTAAAGTGCGGCACCTGCTCGGACGCGCCCTTGTACTTGCCTTCGAGCAGATCGGCCTGGTCGAGCACCTGTCGCGCGTAGCCCAAGAAGGTCTCGCCCTCCTCGGACACAATGACACCCTTGTTGGTGCGCTCAAAGATATGCACACCCATCTCGTTTTCGAGATCGCGAATCGATGCGGTGATCGAAGGCTGCGACACAAAGAGCCGGCGCGAGGCCTCGGTGATGCTGCCGCATTCGGCAACTTTGACGACATACCTGAGCTGCTGAAGCTTCATAGCGCCCTCCCTAGACGTTCGTGACGTCGAAACCCGTCGCATCCATCTGACGCATAAACGGCGGCATCTCCCCCGTCGCGGCGCAGGCGGCAATCTGATGCAGAGCCCCAGCGACCGCATCGTCTACCGCAGCGCCGATATGCCAGCGCGCGGCAGCCGTGACAGCCTCGTTGGCATTGGCGACTGCAACGGAGTTGGGAACGGCATCGATCATGGGCAGATCGTTATCGGAATCACCGAATACGGCCACCTCGTCGAGCGTCAGGTCCAAAGCGCGTGCCAGCTCCAGCGCGGCACAACCCTTGTCCCAACCTGCTGGAAGGATATCGAACAGGCGCACACGATTGTTGGGAAACACGAGTGAGAGCTCCGGTACCTCAGCGGCAACGCGCTCACGTAGCTCCGCGAGCTCCTCACGCGAGCGGGCGCTCCAGATATTCGCCTTGTATACCGGGGCATCATCGACAACGGGCCGGCACGGAGCCTCTTCGCCTTTGAGCCATGCGTTGCCGCCCGACCCCATGGCGCGACGCACGCGCTCGGGGTCGCTCGTCACGCAATAGGCATCGTTATCCCAAAAGTCGTCACCCAGGCTGTAGACCTTTAGATAGGTATCGTCGGTCTCTTGCTCGAGGTAATCGGCCAGACGCATCAGGGCATCGTTGTCGGTCGCGCGCGAAGCGACCGCCTGACCGTCGACAAACATGACTTGGCCGTTGCAGAACGCACCGGTCGAAAAGCACTCGGAACGATTTTTAAACATCCAGCCCATCGCGGACGGCTGGCGACCCGAAACCGGGCCAAAGTGCAGACCCGCCGCCTGCATGGCATGAATACCCTCAATGGCGTAGTCACTGGCGCCGTCATGCCCGGCTGGAATCAGCGTATCGTCCATATCGGTCAGCACAAGTTTGATCATAGAGTCCCCCAGTCATTTTCACCGTAACCATTGTAACGACCTACCAATAAGGGACAGGTTTATTTTGGCAGGTTTTATCTGGGAAAACGCAGCGCCCCTGTTGCCACCTGCCAAAATAAATCTGTCCCTTTTTGGCAGGTGCGCTAGTATAGGGAACAACAGATTCGATGCGGGAGTGCCGGCGGTGCAAACCACAAGGCTGAGAGGGCATAGGGCCCAATCCTTTGAACCTGTCAGTTAATGCTGGCGTAGGGAGCATGCCGCCTTTACAGGGGCGCTGTCTATGCACAGCGCCCCTTTTCTATGCCAAGGAGGCATGTGCAGTGATTGATTCGGAACAGCTTAAGCAACATATGGTCAAGGCCGTGGAGGAGATTCGCGCCACCAATCCGATGGCCGGCTCCATCACCAACACGGTGACGATCGACTTTGTCGCCAACGCGCAGCTCGCCGTGGGCGGTTCGGCCGCCATGGTCTATCTGCCCGACGAGGGCGAGGCGCTCGTTGCCGGCGGCGGCGCCATCTATCTCAACATGGGCACGCTCTTCCCCATCTACGAACAGACGATTCCCCGCGCGGCCAAGGCGGCACACGACGCCGGCAAGCCCTGGGTGCTCGATCCGGTGGGTCTGGGCATCGGTAGCCTGCGCACCCAGCTGGTAAACGAACTCAAGCAGTACAAGCCCGCCATCGTGCGCGGCAACGCCTCCGAGATCATCGCGCTCGCCGGCCTGTGGGGTCTTGAGGGCGAGACAGCCGATCTGAGCCGCGTGCGCGGTGTCGATACCACCGACACGGTCGACGCCGCCCGCGATGCCGCTGTGGCGCTCGCTCGCTACACCGGCGGCGCCGTAGTGGTCTCGGGCGAAGTCGACCTGATCACCGACGGCACGACGGTAGCCAAGTCCTACGGCGGCAGCCCGCTCATGTCCAAGATCACCGGCTGCGGTTGTTCGCAGGGCGGTGTGCTGGCTGTGTACGCCTGCGCTGCCGATCCGTTTACGGCAGCCATCTGTGGCACCGCCGTCTACAACGTTGCCGGCACGCGTGCCGCCGCTGTCGCCGATGCCCCGGCAAGCTTTAAGGTCGCCTTTATCGACGAGCTCTATCGCGCAACCGCCCAGGACATCGCCGATAACCAACTCGAGCTCGAGGAGGCATAAGCCATGTCCGAGCCCGCAACCAATGCCGGCATGAACACGCTCGTCGCCGTGGCCATCGCCCCATGCGGCACCGGCGATGAGCTGTCCGCCGAGGTCGCCGAGGTCGTGCGCGTCATTCGCGAGAGCGGTCTTCCCAACCGCACCACCTCGATGTTCACGGAGATCGAGGGCGACTGGGACGAGGTCATGCAGGTCGTGCGCGACGCGACCTTTGTGTTGGCGAGCAAGGGCATCCGCACCGAAGTCGTGCTCAAAGCCGATATTCGACCCGGATTTACCGACACCATGACCGGCAAACTCGAGCGCATGGAAGCACAAATCAAAAAGCAGGAGGAAGCACGATGAGCATCCGCGACAACCTTGATATCTCGGCCTATCTGGTACTCGGCCCCGAAAACACCCTCGGGCGCCCCGTGGGCGATGTGGTGGCCCAGGCACTCGACGCCGGCTTTACCTGCATCCAGGTGCGCTCCAAGGTGGCAAGTGCCCGCGAGATCATCGCGCTGACCGGCGACGCCGCGCAGGCAATCGCACGGGCCGGCAAGACCGGTCAGGTCGCCTTGCTCATCGACGACCGTCTGGACTGCGTGCTTGCCGCGCGCGAGCAGGGTATTGCTGTCGACGGCGTGCACGTGGGTCAGAGCGATATTCCCGTCGAGGTCTGTCGCAAGCTGCTGGGCCCCGATGCCATCGTGGGCCTTTCGGCCCGCTGCGAGGAAATGCTCAAGTACGTCAAGACCGCCGACATGAGTCTGGTCGACTACCTGGGCATCGGCCCGCTCCACGAGACCGAGACCAAGCGCGACTGCGGACGCGCGGCCGACGGCTCTATCATCACCAAGAGCTTTGAGGACCTGGCCGCACTCCACGCGGCAAGCCCCGTGCCCATCGTGGTGGGCGGCGGCGTCAAGACGGCCGACCTACCACAGCTCAAGGCCACTGGCGTCGACGGCTTTTTCGTAGTGAGCGCCGTCTGCAGCGCCGACGACCCCCACGCCGCAGCCAAGGAGCTCGTCGATACCTGGCAGCAGGCATAAGCATAAGTCGAGCAGCCGATTTGCAGCTTCATATCTTCAGCAATGGAAAGCGCATCCCAGTTTGGACACCCATTCTGGGATGCGCTTTCCGCATAGAGGACCAGCGGGAAACTGCGTCCCAGTCTGAACGCTGATTACGGGATGCAGTTTCCGGCGTAGTCCCTACCCCGCCAGATACGCTTCCAGCGCGGGCAACGTCGCCTCCGCATCGCGACGGCCGATCTGGTAGATGCGCTCGAGCTCATCGGGCTCGCGGCACAGCGACGGCACCTTTACCGATTCGCTCGGCCGCACCACAAAGACCTCGCCGGCAGCCTCGCGACGTGCCAGGTCATCAAGCGTGGCATTGTAGGCCTCATGCCGATGCTCAAGCGCCGCCACAAACTCCGGGTAGTGACGGAACACGCGCCGCAGCATGGGCATCACGCTGTTGGGCTGCTTCACAAAGCCCGCCGGCTGCGTGAGTACCACAATATTGCGGTCATACCCCTGCGCAAACAGCCAAGCACTGGGAATGGAATCGGCCACGCCGCCATCCAGATATTTATGCCCCTCAATGGCGACAGGACGCGTTGCCACGGGAATAGCAGACGACGCCCGAATCCACTCGATATCGCGCTCGTCGCCATACGGCAGATCGTGATAGACGGCCTTGCCCGTCTCGATATCGGTACACACGCACGTAAACCGCATGGGGCAGGCACGATATGTCTCCAGGTCGATGGGATCGCGCTCGATGGGCACCTCGTGATAGGCAAAATCTGCATTGAACATATCGCCGGTTCGCAGCCAGCTTGCTACACCCGCATAGCGCTTATCGGCGCAATAGGCCTTGTTGTAGCGAATGGCACGACCAATCTGGCGCGATTTAAAGTTGTAGCCAAACGCCGCGCCCGCCGAGACGCCCACCATATGGTCACAGGTCAGGCCGCACTCCATCCATACGTCGAGCACGCCCGCCGTATACATACCGCGGTAGCCGCCTCCCTCGAGCGCAAGCCCCACCGTGGGCGTCGTATCTGGCTGTGCCATGCGACCATCTCCGTTCCTGCGTTTTAAAACGAAACAAGTATACCCGTCAACATATATCGCCTCAGTCGCATTTTCATCGAACATCGTCGCGTTACCGTTTGGCGAATAATGGCGAATAATGGCCGCCCGCAACATGGGCACCCCTGCATAATTCCATACACTTGTTTATACTACTCAGTAGTTATCAGCAACGAACGTCAGCCGACAAATAAACCCAACGACGCAGCAAGGCGGGGGCTTGGAAACACGCGAGGCGTTGAGCAACAACGCGTGTGCACAACGAGCTCGCCCGACGCAATCCGCCCCGACCCCAGAAAGCCGCCTACAGCATGGATACCCCCAGCAATTACACTGAAACGCTCGAAAAGACCGTCCGCGACCTTCTCAAGCGTCAGGAGGATCTGGTCAGGACCGCCTTTACCGACCAGCTTACCGGGCTTGGCAACCGCGGCGGCTTTGCCCGTTCCCTCGAGGAGCTCTGGGAGCAGGACACCCCCGTTACCATGGCGTACATCGATATCGACAATCTCAAGCACTGCAACGACGTCTTTGGCCATGACGAGGGCAACCGCTATATTTTGCAGGTAAGCCTCTATCTCAAGCTGTATATGGAGGTGGACGAAGCGGCGTTTCGTCTGGGAGGCGACGAGTTTGCCATCCTGTCTACGATTGCAACCGAGGACGACCTCGCCGAACGTCTGGAACGCTGCCGAACGGTCCTGCTCAAAAACAACGATGCCGAGATGCCTCACTCGTTTAGCTACGGAGTGGCACACGCCGACCCCGCCCTGGGCGAAGCCCCCAATCGCTTGACGAACGATGCCGACCATCGCATGTACGACTACAAGCTACGTCATGCCGTGCACCTTGATCGACGCAATATCGCACAAGCCCACACCGACGACTTCGAAATAAGCGATCGAATTTTCGACGCCCTTTCGATGCTCAACGAAGGCCGCTATTTCTTTATCGAGAACTTGGACAAACATCGAACCCTTTGGTCACAAGGCGCCTTGCGCGATCTTGGTCTTCCTTCGGAGCATATAGACAACTGTCACGATTATTGGAAAACGCGTGTCCATCCCGATGACCTTGAGGCCTATACCAACGACATCGACCAAATCTATGACGGCTCCAAACATCGTCACGTCATGCAGTACCGCGTGCGCAATGCCGCCGGCGATTACATCCTCGGCCGTGCTCGCGGGTTTCGTATCGACGGCGACGGAAATGTCCCCTCGCTCTATGTCGGCGAGCTCGTCAACCACTCGCTTGCCGAGACCGTCGACGCCGCCACGGGTCTCGGAACGCAGCGCACGCTGATCAACGCTATCGATGCCTGCCGTCGCGACCGTTGCGAGACGGGGCTTATAGCAGTGCGCGTTCGCGGCACGGCAAAGCTCAACGAGCTCTACGGGGCCGAGGCCGTCGACAACATGCTCGCCGAATACGCAGGCCGCATGCTGTCGATTACTCGCGGCAGGAGTCGCGTCTTCCGTTCACGCAACGCCCAGTTCGTCGTGCTTAGCAACAATTTGGATCACGAAGCATTCGAGCAACTGATCCAACATCTCAAAGAGGCCGTTTTCGCTCCCGTTCGAATCGCGGGCGACACTATTACCCCCGTCTGTCTTGTCGTTCCGGCCTTTTACGAGCACCTGACCAATCAAACGGCCGCCGTTTTAGGCGAACTCGACCGTCGCATTCGCACGGCCGGCGGGCTTGTTCCCAACGACAGCCTCCCCATACCCGAGGTGGAGCGCAAAAGCGCCATCGCCGAACGCATCGATCCGCTCACGGGTCTCTATCGACCCAGCGAGTTTATGCGCCGCGCCAACGAATTTCTCGAGACAAGGCGCAACGGCGCCTGGTGTATCACCACCGTCGATATGGGGCACATGCGACTGTTCAACGAATGGCACGGACAGGCCGAGGGCGACCGCGTACTCGCCGATGTGGGCACGGTTCTCAAGGACATCGAGAATGCCGCCATGGGCGTCGCAGGGTACTGGGGCCAAGACGATTTTTGCGTACTCATCCCCTTTGAACACGACACCGTCCATCAGATCTATAGCCGCATTCGCCAGGCCGTGGCCAAGCATGATGACGGCGTGGGCTTCTGGCCGTCCATGGGCGTCTACCCCATCGACTCCAACGAGGAAATCACCATCGATGCGCAGGCCAAGGCCATGTTTACCAATCGGCGCGCAAAAAACGACTTTAAGGAGCGCATTGCCATTTTCCGCCCCGAGGAATACGAACACGAAATCGCGTTCCACCGCACGCTGACCGAATTCCAGTATGCGCTCTCAAACGGCCGCATTACCTACTACTTGCAGCCCCAGGTCGACATGGAAACCGGCGAGATCGTTGGCGCCGAGGCGCTCACACGCTGGATTGACAAGGATGGCTCCCTCATTTCACCTACCACCTTTATCCCCGCTCTCGAGGAAAGCGGTTTTGTGGTGACGCTCGACAAATATGTTTGGCAGGGCGTCGCCTCGTGGCTGCGTGAGTGCATCGATCGAGGGCTGCGCGTAGTTCCGATCTCGCTCAATGTGTCGCGCGTGGATATCCTTGCCTGCGACGTCGCCGAGCATATGGGGGCGCTTGCCGCCCAATACAACCTACCGCCCGAGCTCATGCGCATTGAGATCACCGAGACGGCTTATACGGGAGAGTCCGAGGCCGTGGATAAGCTGACGGCCGACCTACACACTCGCGGTTTCTCGACCTACATGGACGATTTTGGCACCGGCCAGTCTACGCTCGCGATGCTCAAGAACGTCAACGTCGACGTCATCAAGCTTGATCGCACGTTTGTGCCCACCGACCGCGATCAAAGCCGTAGCGCGCAAATCGTTTCATCAATGCTCGAGATGGCGCAATCGCTCCATCTGCCCGTTGTAATCGAAGGCGTCGAGACCGATGAGCAGGCAAGCATGCTGCGCCAAATGGGTGCCCGCTACGCCCAGGGATTCCTCTACTACCGCCCCATGCAGGCGGAGGATTTTGAGGCACTGCTCGATGGCGGCGGCCGCAACTGATACGCTTACGCGCAAAACACTACCGTCGAAGGGACGTTTGTCCCCATTGGCTAACTTATTATCCCCAATCCAAACCAAATTGGGGATATGATACAAACCACTGTTGTGCCCAAGGAGGTTATCCATCATGAACGAGTCGTATCGCTTGGGCGAGCAATCGATTATTGCCTATCTTCAGCGACTTGCGAACGGGGCCACAACCGCCGAGCTCGATGTTACCGTGCTGCCCCCGGAGCTGTGCGCCATCGGCGAGCAGCTACAGAAGACATTTGCCATCCTGCAACAAGAACGCGAGCTGCTTGAGCACGGCGCCTATATCGACTCGCTCACCAGTCTTGGCAACCGTGGCGGACTCGACCGCCATGTCGATCAGCTCTGGCGCAAAGGCACCCCCTTCACCTGCGCCTATATCGATATCGACCGCCTTAAGCATTGCAACGATAAGTTTGGCCACGCCGAGGGCAATCGCTACATTCTGAGCATCTGCCGCGCACTCACCGAGACAATGGAGCACGATGAGTTGCTGTTCCGTATCGGTGGAGACGAATTTGTACTTATATCCCCCACGACAGACGAAGCCGAGCTCGAGCAGCGCCTGGAGCGGACGCGTGCCAATCTTATCGAGGCAACATCGGACGGCAAGGCGCCCATGATCGCCAGCTTTAGCTTTGGCTGCTCGCGCGTCGACCCACTTGCAGGCGATACGCGTCGCCAGATGACAAAGGACGCCGACCGCAAAATGTATCGCTACAAGCTCATGTACCGTGTGCAACAACCGGAAGAAGGCGATGCGCCGCAACGCCCGGTCACCGAACAACCCCTCCCCTGCAACGACCGAGTGTTCCAAGCGATCTCCATGAGCTCCGAGACACGCTATCCGTTCATCATTAACCTCGACACCGGCGAATCGCAATGGTCGGTTAATGCCGTGCGCGATTTTGACCTACCCTCCCAGCATCCCTACAACTCGCTCGATATATGGCTTGCCCGTGTTCACCCCGAGGACCGCGACAACGTACGTGCCGAGCTCGATATGGTGGTAAACGGCACGTGGCACTTCCACTGCATGCAGTATCGCGTCATGAATACCGCCGGAAAATACGCGCTTTGCGACTGCACAGGTTACCGCCTGGACGGCACCGATACCGAGCCCAACATGTATGTGGGCATTGTCACCAACCGAAGCTTGGCAGATACGACCGATTCCGTGACCGGTCTGGGCGATATCCACGCCCTGGTCAACGCCATTGGCGAGATGCGTCGCGTGGCACGAAACGCGGGCTTGATCGCCATTAAAATCGACGAAATCGCACAGGTCAATGCCCGCTTTGGCTTTGATGCAGGCGACCGCGTTTTGGCAGAAAGCGCCGCCTGCCTCATGGATTGCTCGCGCGGCAAGGGTCGTCTGTTCCGCTCGACCGGACCGATGTTCGTGGCGCTCTTTGACGACTTTGATCCCGAAGAGACCGACGCGGTTGCAGACGAAATCGAACGGTTCTTGGGATCGCCCGTGCTCCTCGGCTCATTTGAATATCAGCCGCCCCTTCGCGTGGCGACGCTTCATCTGGACGCCGTCGACCGACAGCCCGTTTCCATTTTGAACGAACTTAATGCGCTGATTAAAGAGGCGCCACAGGTACCGGGCACCAAGCTGGACTAGCGTTATGGGGCGCATGATGGTTAATTTCCGATCTCGGGCGAACACATTGGGCAAATAGGCCGTACCCGCAGTTAGCCGAACGCCCCCCCGCAGTCCCTAGCGGGCCCGGGGGCACCGTTTCGATACTCTTGGTTTACTTTGCCTGATGCAAATAAGTGCTCAACAAGATAGAACCTATCCCCCGCCACGGATATGCCCTCGAGTAAATCTGTTAAGCCAAGCCTATCAAATTCTATTGACAATTGGCTGCATTGGTCCATTTTGTCGTCCAGCCACTTCCGCTGGCTATCGCCTCATAAACACAAACCTAACGAGCCGCACGAACGACAAAGAGGCCAAGCTGAACAGAAGTAGAACCAAAACTTCAAAAACGCTGGTATTCCAATCGCGTACCCAGCCCTCTACCGCCCACAAGAAAAACAGCAGCCCCATCCATAACGTCACAGAAGAAATCAGCTTTGCGTAGGGGCGTATATCAATCTCGCTCTCCCTTTTTGTGACATCATATCCAGCAATTGAGCAGAGCCATCTTCCTCTTCGGTATTGGATTGAAAGGACAATCAAGGCAATCGAAGTCATCAAGCAAACAGCATCCTCTGTTTCCATAGAGTTTCCTTTGCTTTCCATCCTAGTTACGCATTCACAATCGAATCAAACCAAGTATGAATTACTCGATAGCAACCGCCTTAGTATAAACCATAGCCGCCGCAGCAGCCCGCCTTCTAAGACCTCAGAGTTCGCCATCGAAGGCGACCTGCCCAGACTCCTCACAATCGGCTTGCATGAGGCCCCGAGCTCCAACATACTCTGGACCGTGTCCCTCTCGTACCTGGTGAGCGAGCCCGCCGTTGGCCCTCGGGGCCGGCTTCCCGGCCCCGAGAAACACTCGGATGAAGCTACCGATCGAGACGGGGCGCATGATGGGCGGTCGCTGGAATCGCGCCCCACGCCATCTGCCCGCTCGTGCGATAATCCTCCGCAGAAGTCACCGACAGCAGAGGGAGTTTGTGATGAAGGTTCTTTTGGTCAATGGCAGCCCCAAGGCAAACGGCAACACCGACCGCGCACTCGCCGAGATTGCCGAGCAGCTCAACGCAGAGGGCATTGAGACGCAGGTGTTTCAGCTGGGCGCCAAGCCTATTCGCGATTGCATCGGGTGCGGCCAGTGCGGCAAGCTCGATTGCCGCTGCACCTTTGACGACGATATGGTCAACGAGCTGATTGCCGCTGCCGAGCAGGCAGACGGCTTTGTCTTTGGTTCGCCCGTCTACTACGCGCATCCCAGCGGACGCATCCTCTCTGCCCTCGACCGTGCATTCTATGCTGGCAGCAAGGCCTTTGCGCACAAGCCGGGCGCCGCTGTCGCCGTTGCCCGTCGCGGTGGCACGTCGACCACCTTCGATGTGCTCAACAAATACTTCACCATCAACCAGATGCCCGTGGTGGCATCCACCTACTGGAACAACGTCTTTGGCGCCATGCCGGGCGAGGCCGCCCAGGACGCCGAAGGCCTTGCCACCATGCGAAACATCGGCAAAAACATGGCCTGGCTCCTACGTTGCATCGAGGCGGGAAAGGCCGCCGGCATCGAAGCCCCCCAGGCCGATCGCGCTAGGACCAACTTTATTCGGTAGAACGGCGGAACATAAATATGAACGTGCAAATCTTCGGCACCAAAAAGTCCTTCGATACCAAGAAGGCCCAGCGCTATTTTAAGGAGCGCCGCATTAAGGTGCAGTTTATCGACCTTAAGGAAAAGGAGATGAGCAAGGGCGAGCTCACGAGCGTGATGCAGGCGGTCGGCGGCATCGACAAGCTGCTCAACCCCAAAGCCAAGGACGAGGAGACGCTCGCACTCATCCAGCACCTCACCCCCAGCCAGCGCTTTGATAAGCTGCTCGAGAACCAGCAGGTTCTGGCCGAGCCCATCGTGCGCAACGGCAAGAAGGCCACCGTCGGTTATTGCCCCGATGTGTGGGGAGCCTGGGAGTAGCCTGTGTTATTTGCCGGCGCGTGGGTATAAGAGCAGGCGTTTGGCATAAGATTTAACTGTAAGCCATGTCTAACAAAGGAGGGCACATGCCCAACAGACCCGTGAAGATCATCATGCTTACCGGATACCTCGGTGCCGGCAAGACCACGCTGCTCAACCACATCCTCGCTAACGACGGCGGCATCCGCGCCGCCGTGATCGTCAACGATATCGGCGAGATCAACGTCGACGCCAGCCTTATCGCCGACGGCGGCCTTTCCGAGACCGACGACCTCATCCCGCTCACCAACGGCTGCATCTGCTGCACGCTTTCGGACGATCTGGCCAACCAGCTGCAGGGCATCGCCGATTCGGGCAAGTTCGACTACATCATCATCGAGGCCTCGGGTATTTGCGAGCCCATCCCCATCGCCTACACCATCTCGAGCTTCTGCGACGAGGCCAAGGTGGGCGGCGAGCCCAAGCTCGCGCTCGACAACATCGTGGCCGTGGTCGACTGCGCCCGCATGTACGACGAGTTCAACGGCGGTCGCGACCTGCTCGCCGAGGATATCGATGAGGACGACATCGAGAGCCTGCTTATTCAGCAGATCGAGTTTTGCTCCACGCTGATCCTCAACAAGACCGATACCGTCACGCCTGAGCAGATTGCCGAGCTCAAGGCCATCGTGCGCAGCCTGCAGAAGGACGCCGTGATTGTCGAGGCCCAAAACGGCGAGGTCCCCATGGAGGAGCTGCTCGACACCGACCGCTTCGACTTTATGCGCGCCTACAACTCCGCCGCCTGGATCGAGGCCATGGAGCATCCCGAGGAGCACGACGACCCCGAGGTGCTCGAGTACGACATCGAGACCTTTGTGTACTCCCGCCGCAAGCCGTTTGACCTGCAGAAGTTCACCGATTTTGTTGAGCAGGAGTGGCCCGACGAGGTCATTCGCGTCAAGGGCCCGCTGTGGCAGACCGGCGATCCGGACATGTGCTACATGTTTGAGCAGGCCGGCCACCAGATGCGTCTGATGGAGAACGGTCTGTTTGTCGACTCTGCGCCCGAGGGCGAGAAGCAGAAGATTATCGACGAGAACCCCGAGATCATGCAGATTTGGGACGACGAGACGGGCGACCGCATGACGAGCCTGTGCATCATCGGCCGTCACATGGACAAGGATGCGCTCATCGCCGCCCTCGATGCCTGCCTGACCGACTGGCACCGCGCCTAGGCTATCGAAGCGAGCATTTTCTGCCACGTAACCGCCAAACCACCACGAAGGTGCCTGTCCCCTTCGTGGTGGTTTTTCATTCTGAGCCAAGGAGATTCATGTTCAATATCGTGCTGTATGCGCCCGAGATTCCGGCCAATACGGGCAATATCGGCCGTACCTGCGTGGTCACCGGTACCCGCCTGCACCTGGTGGAGCCGTTGGGCTTTTCGCTCGACGACAAGACGGTGCGTCGCGCCGGCCTGGGCTACTGGCAAAACTTGGACGTGACGACCTATGCCGGCTGGGAGGATTTCCTTACGTGCAACGGCCTCTCCCCCGCCGATGAACGCCTGCATCTGCTGACCAAAAAGGCGCGCCGCACCTATGCGCAAAGCACCTACCGCGACGGTGACTATCTGGTCTTTGGCAGCGAGAGCTCGGGGATTCCCGAAGAGCTGCTCGCCGCAGCGCCTGCGCGCTGCGAGCGCATCCCCATGCTGCGCGACTGCGACTCGCTCGATAACGCCGAGGCCTGGGAAGCCCACGAGGAGGCGCTCGGGCATAGCGAGAGCGGCCACGAGGCCATCCTTCAGCAGGATATCTGCGGCAACTTCGTCAATCCGGACGACTACCGCATCAGCGCACTCAACCTCTCCAACAGCGCCGCCATCGTCCTCTACGAGGCCCTGCGCCAGACAAACTTCCCCGGAATGTGACAAAGGGACTGTCCCTTTGTCACATATTGCACCTACTGATTTAAATGGAATTAACCGGTTTTAAACGCTTTTAACTAGAAAAGATGCCAGTATATTACTAACTTTTACTGAGTTGCACCGTATGGGTTTCTATGCTTCCACCCCGTAAAGGACAGGAACCCCGCAGCAAATGGTCCCCACACATCAGAATTCAACTTCAAATACAAACGATTGCCGGAGTTCTCGCTTAGCTTGGCTTGTCAGGCTCGAATTCGCCCTTATGTTCAGTTTGCTGCATGCCTCGTCGATAGCCATAGCAAGTGATACAGACATGGTCATGGTCGTTTCACTTTTCAATTCGACCCGATAGCTCTTCGCCTTGTTTTTATCCTCTCCACCACATCTCGTCTCAATTAACAAGAGAACATCTGAGTCATGGGCATACCAATGGAGCTCAGGGCGCTGTGGAACCATGTCGCCCTCAAATTCCTGTGTAAACAGAATTTTCTTCTCGCTTCTCGTTGAATCGCTCAAGGAACCGTCGATTCGAACCGAGCCCTTCTTTCCCGCCTTGGCATTTCCCTTAACCTGGCGGCCTCGCCGAGTTTCCTCGTACTCCGTCACCTCCAGCTTGCAGCGCTTCGCGCCAAGCATGAACGCAATCCGTCTCAACTCGGCCATCTTGTCTTGTTGCATGGTTGCAAAATAAGAGTCAAGGTCAACAAAGCGAGACCGATCAAAAGCATCTATGTAATATGTGGAGTAAAGAGATGGTTTAGGATAGAAAGACAATTCGCTATCCCCGATTGCCTCGCGGTACAGATTGAAAATCTGCGTGCCCTTAACAGTATCCAGCCAACCAATAGCATCTCTACAGGCGTCGATGCCCCGGCGCTCATTTCCGTCAACAATTCGAATCATGTTCGGCAAATGGAATGAAGGACTCTGATAGGTCTCCTTGGTTACCGGCCTGTATCTATTAAGCTGCTGCTGGTATGCCCAATCGTTGACCGCGTCACCGATATCCGCAGCAGTACCTGCCGCACCATCGGCCGCATCAGCAATAGCTGCCAAGGCGTCATCGACCAGCGGAGTTGCAGCACGCATTGCACCATCGGCAACTTTCTGTACGGTTGCAACCGCGCCCGCCATCGCGCTTCCGGCGCCATCAACCAACCCGGCAGCGGCCTTACGGATATCAAAACTCTGCTTATGTCGCGGCGGCTCCTCCCTTTCGACAACAGCCAGATCGTCTTTATCCTCCATTGTGACCTCCTATTTCCGATAGTCGAAATCAACCGTATATTCATCGCCAAATGCCGAGTTGAAGGTAGTGTCGAGAAAGGTGGTGTAGTGCCCGATCAGAAGCGAGCCGGCCCCAGCGATCTGTTGCCGTTTATCCAACATGCTATTCACCCCTACTCAAACGCAACGTCAACATTGACGTCATCGCCGCATAAGGCTTTGACCTGTTTTTCGATAAGGGCGCAGGCTCTATCATCAGATTCTTGGAGCATATTGCTTTCCTTGACCTTCTTGGTCTGCTCTTTCTTTGCCTGTTTCAATAACGTGTTTAGATCATCCGTGCTTACTTGATTCCAGTTAAGAAAGCCATTGTCCTCAACATATTTCTTAAGCGTATTGGGGTCTGTCGAGAACGAGGTGATCTCCGAGTGAGGCAGTATAACCTTTACGCTCTTGACCTCTGAATTCTTATCGGCCATATTAGCCCGTACGATTGTAACCTTCATCTTATCGGCATCGATCCCGATGTCAGCTTTGCCGTCAATCGTTGCGACATATCGCTTAGACGTAAAGGGGTTTTCCCACCCAAGCGGATTGCCCGCCTCATCAATTGAAAGCAGCTGGGTGAAGTTGTACTCGTACGTCACGAGCTTAACGACTGGCGTGATCTCCTCGCGAATCGAATCATCGCTGATCGTTGTAGGATTACGCGTCAATGACATCCAGATACCCCAGGCAACCGCTAGAACCGTAACAACGACTAACCCGCCAAAGGCAACCTTTTGCGGTATCGTTGTAAGAAATTTTGTTTTTGCCATCCTGTTTCACCTTTCCTTTATTGCCCCGACGTTCCCATCATCTTCCAGCGCGAGCATGATGGCACGAATCATTCCGTCAACGGCTCAATGCAAAGCGCGACCGTTCAAAGAAAACGGCCGCGCTTTCTTTTCAATTCCCGCGAACTATTCCTTGACGCTGTAACCCGACACCGTCGGCGCAAGCCTCGAGGCGTCAACCTCGCTCATTACCTCAAACTTCACCTTCTCGCCAGGCGCCCAGGCAGATGTATCTGCGTAGCATTCTTCCGCCCTCACACCATCGGCATCGTAAAGGGCAACGTTTAGATAAACGTTTTCGAACGATATGTCAGAGGTATTTTCGACGATTGCGGTGTACGTATAGAGACCGTAGCCATCATCACTTTTCTCAAAATTCGCCGATGAGAGCAAACCGTTGATAACCTCATCGTTATGCGTCTTCTCCTCTACGGTCCTACCGTTCTTAATTAGCTCGTCAAACTCATCTTGATACTCGTCATCGACTGTTAAGTCATATCGATCGACCAGTTTCTTAAGCTGTGCGGATCGTGCGTCGTAGGCCTTTTCCCATTCCTCGTAGTACTTAGGATCAGATTCCGCATACTTCTTGGTAACATCAAGCTGATTGTCAAGCAGGTTGAGATAGGCGATGACATCTTCCTGCATCTTAGCGTCTTTAAAAGGCGCCTTTTTGAGTTCTTTGTCGTTATCGATCTCGATTTTAATTATCTCTTTTCGCACTTTATTCGAGCTTAGATCAGCATCTTCTCCAAGCGATTCGATATAATCCGACCGCTTTTGATAACCTTGAGCAATCACAGCCATTGCACGGTCATCGGCATAATCAGGTTCATCATTTTTCTTCTCAGACTGCGAACAGCCGCTCAGCAGAAGCGCCCCACAAAACACCATCGCAAATAGCGCGGTCACCAGAGCCATTCCATAACGCCTTTTCATTTCGTCCTCCTTTAAATACAAAACAAAACACGATATATAGCCCTCGTCAAAAAGCAGACGAATTGGCAACGCGGTGGCACTATTTGGTTCAAGGGCGTGAACTGGATAAACATCGAGGGAAGGAGTGGGCTCTGTGTAATTAACTCCCCTCGTCAAAATGTCTAGCTAAAGAGGACGAGCAGACGACAAACGGTCAAAACTGGTCGCGTCCGCCCGTCTCCAACGATCGAACGTCGAGACGCTGACGTTCAAAAGCGCAGCAGCCTCTCGCCTCGTAACCTCTCCCCCTTCGAATAATTTGATGACATCGCGATAGCTATCTGGGCGTTCGAATGCCGGCCTTCCAAATTTCACGCCACGCAAACGCGCCGACGCGATGCCCTCCGCCTGGCGTTGCTTGATGTTTTCGCGCTCTAGCTGCGCCACATAGCTCAAGATTTGAAGAACCAGATCCGCCATGAACGTTCCCGTAATGCCATCAGGCTGCTCGCGCGTATCGAGCAATGGCATATCAAGCACCACGATGGCAGCATTCCTATCCACCGTGATGCGTCGCCACTCATCGAGGACTTCACGATAATTGCGGCCCAAACGATCGATACTTTTGATCACGAGAACGTCGCCTTCGCGCAGCCTGCGAAGAAGACGCTGGTACTGGGGACGCTTAAAGTCCTTACCGCTTGCCTTGTCAGCATAAATCTGGCTCCGTTGCACGGGAAACCTTGCCAGCGCGTCTAATTGGCGGCCCAGGTTCTGGTCTGCGGAAGAGACACGCGCATACCCAAAGATTCGATTGTCCATAATTGCCCCTATCGGCTGCCTCTTGGCAGCATCAGCTCAAGCGAGAGCCCACTCACTATAGGGCGTGCAAATTTCGCGAATGGGTTGAGGCCATTTTGACCCTCACGCGAAAACTGTTCAAGCGCCATGCCGACAGATGCTGGCTTTAACGGGAATGTGACAAAGGGACAGTCCCTTTGTCACATTCGGTTAGAGGTAGCGGCCGGTGATGCTTGCGGAGCAGGCAGCGATGTCGCCCGGCGTGCCGACACAGACGATTTGTCCGCCTGCGTCGCCGCCGCCCGGGCCCATGTCGATCACGTAATCGGCATTACGGATAAGGTCGAGGTCGTGTTCGATCACGATAACCGTGGCGCCCTTGGCAACGAGGCCGTCAAACACACTCAGCAGCACCTGAACATCGAGCGGATGCAGGCCGATCGTGGGCTCGTCGAATACGAATACGGCATCGTCCTGCACGCGGCCCATCTCGCTCGCAAGCTTAAGTCGCTGCGCCTCGCCGCCCGAGAGCGCCGGCGTGGGCTCGCCCAGTGTCAAGTAGCCCAAACCCAGGTCGTGCAAGGTCTGCAAGCGCGCCTGGACTTTCTTGAGTCCCAACGTGGCGTCAATGGCCTCGTCCACACTCATATCCATGAGCTGCGGCAATGTAAGTAGGCTGCCGTCCTTGCCCTCGCGATGGATATACGAGGCTGCGTCGGCATAACGCGAGCCGCGGCATGCAGGGCAGACGATCTCGACATCGGGCAAAAACTGCACGTCAAGCGATATCGAACCCGTGCCATCGCACGTAGGACAGCGCAAGGTGCCAGTGTTGTAGCTAAAGGCGCCCGCCTTATACCCTGCCTCCTTGGCCTCGGGCGTACGGGCAAAGGCGCGGCGCAGCTCGTCATGGATGTCGGCATAGGTCGCCACCGTCGAGCGCACGTTGGCACCGATGGGCGTGGCGTCAATCAGGTTGGCGCGCGCGATACCCTCGGCATCGATCCAACGCACGTGCCTGGGCAGGCGCTCGCCGGCTGCCTGCGCCTTGAGTGCCGGGATGAGTGTCTCGAGCACCAGTGTCGTCTTGCCCGAACCCGAAACACCCGTCACCGCGACAAGGCGGCCGCGCGGGATATCGACTTCGAGTGGTTTGACGGTATGGATGGCATCGGTCGCCATGCGGATATGGCCTAGGTCGAACAGTTCGTCGTCAGCCACCTGCGGGCGCAGACGCTTGGGGTCCGAGCGCAAGAACGGGGCGATGCGGCTGCCCTGCGATTGTTCGACCTCGTCCACCGTACCTGCAGCAATCACATTACCACCGCCTGCTCCGGCAACGGGGCCCATCTCGACCAGATAGTCAGCTTCCGCTAGAACGCGCGTATCGTGGTCAACAACAACCACAGTGTTGCCGTCATCCACCAGATCACGCATCACGCCTACCAGACCGTCGACATTGGCAGGATGCAAACCGATCGAGGGCTCGTCCAGCACATAGAGCACACCCGTCGATCGGTTGCGCACCACGCGGGCAAGTTGCACGCGCTGGCGCTCACCTGTGGATAGCGTGGCACCGGCGCGGTCGAGCGAAAGGTAATCGAGCCCCAGGTCGACCAGGCGACGCGCCGTGCTCAAAAACGAATCGCAGATGTCCGTCGCCATGGGCCGCATCTCGGTCGGCAAGGATGAAGGCACCTCGCGCACCCACTCAATCGCCTCGCCCAGCGTCATGGCCGCCGCCTGTGCCAGATTGATACCACGCACCTGGGGCTGGCGCGCAGCCTCGGAGAGACGCGTGCCGCCGCAATCGCGGCACGGGCCCTCGCGCAAAAAGCGAGCTACGCGCTTAAGTCCCTTATCGTCCTTAACCTTGGCGAGCGCATTCTCAACGGTATAGACGGCGTTGTAATAGGTAAAGTCGAGCGGCGTGGCGCCCTCGCCGTTTTTGGGAACGTAGAGAATGTGTTTCTTAACCGCCGGACCATGAAACACGATATCGCGCTCGACAGGCGTGAGCTGGTTAAACGGCACGTCGGTGCGCACACCCATCTCGCCAGCCACCTGCTTCATCAGATCCCACATGAGCGTGCCCCAGGGAAGCACCGCGCCCTCGTTGATGGTCTTTGACTCGTCGGGCACCAGGCTCGCCTCGTCCACCTCGCGCATGACGCCGGTGCCTCCGCAGGTAGGACACGCGCCGCCACTGTTAAAGGCAAGGTCCTCGGCCCCCGGCGCATAGAACTCGCGGCCGCATGCGGGGCACGCGAGCGACAGGCCCGCGGCCACGTTAAGGCTCGGCTCCACACGCGCCCCGCAATGCGGGCACACGTGATGGGCGCAGCGGCTAAAGAGCAGACGCAGACTGTTGTTGAGCTCGGTCATGGTGCCAAAAGTCGAGCGCACGCCCGGTACACTGGGGCGCTGATGCAATGCGAGTGCCGCCGGCACGTGCAGCACCTCGTCCACCTGAGCGTGCTCTGCCTGCGTCAGCCGACGGCGGGTATAGGTGCTGAGCGCCTCCAGGTAACGGCGCGAGCCCTCGGCATACAAAACACCCAGCGCCAGCGAGCTCTTGCCCGAGCCCGACACGCCGGCAATACCCACCAGCTTTCCCAGCGGAATATCGATATCGATGTCCTTAAGGTTATGGACACGCGCGCCACGCACCTCGATAGCGCTTGGTTGTTGCGACACCGCCATCGCTCCCCTTCCTGTTGATCGAATGTGACAAAGGGACAGTCCCTTTGTCACATTAAAACGCAATCGCGAATGTACTTGCTCAGCATGGGCACGGTAAACCGGACGAGACCGTATCCGGCAGCCTCGATGACGCGCTCGCGAATCAGGCTTGCGCGATATTTACTCGCCCAGCTCTGGGTACGGTCGCAGCGCTCAATGATATCCGCCATGCGCGTCGGCTTGTCCTCGTCAACCGCCATGGCCTCGATAAAGAGACGCTGTGGGGTGCGCAGTCCGTAATACAGAGGCGCGTCAACCGCTTCGTAGAACTCGGAGACGGCATCCGCATGGCCATCCTCGACATCGCGCCTTTCAATGACTTGCGAGCCACGCCGGACAGCAGACCGCCACATGTAATATCCCACCAGCTGAACCATATAGGGATGCCCCATGCTCTTGTGCGCTGCAAGGTCCGCCGTTCCCGCATCAACGCAAAGACCGGCACACTCGACCGTCTGGATATACGAATCGCGCACCTTGGGCAAAGAAATCGTCCCCAACGTACGCTGCTGGGCACGTCGCAAAAACGTCACGCTCGGCTCTTCGAGCAGATCGTCAACCATGCTGGGCAAGCCGGCAAAGACCAGCGCAAGACCGCGCTGGTCGCTATCGGGCAAGCCCGTGGCATCCTGATCTCCCAGCACCTGCTGATAAAGAACGGCAAGGGCCGCCAGCTCCTCAATAGACGCCGATTGAGCCTCGTCAATCGCAAACAGGATGCCCTTACCTGGACCGAGTTTCTTGAGACGTTCGTTGACCAGCCCTCGCAACGTCTCGCCTTTTGCCCGCGCCGCCTCAACCGACATCCGTCCAAACGATGGGCCAAACTCCATTGACGTCACAACGGGCTTATTCGAGCGGAGTGCGTCGGCCAAGCGGTCGCATAAACCAAGCGAAGCGGAATCGGAGACAACCGCCCATCCGCGCTCACTGGCCAGACGTTGCAGCTCCCGCAGGAGAACTGTTTTGCCACAGCCGCGGTTTCCTGTAATGAGCATGAGCCTGCCCGGCGCCCCGGCGCCGTTATCGAGCCCTTCCTCAAAATCTTCGATGACCGACTCGCGACCGATGAGTAGCGGAGGCCGCTTACCAGCCGTTGGCTTAAAGGGATTTGGATTCATGTCGGCCTCCTCGAATTGGCAAAGGCTGGTAATAGTTATACCAACTTATACCGAGTTACACCAACTGAATGTGACAAAGGGACTGTCCCTTTGTCACATGTGGCCGAAAAACTCGGCGTCGGCGGGGCGATAGGGGCGGAAGGTGGCGGGATCGATCTTTACGTGTGCCGCGGCGGGCACGTCGTACCATTTGACCGTATAGCCGGCGCCGTGGGCGCAAAAGACCGAATCGGGCGTGTTGGGCAGATCGGCCTCGGGCTCATAGGCGGCCGCCTCGATGACGCGCTCGGCATCATGGCAAGCCGCATAACCGGCGAACTCAAGGTACAAATGCCCGCGGCCGCTCGTGTAGGCAGCCACCTCCAGCGCGTAATCCTGCACCTCGGATACCGGCACGCGACCCACAAGCTTCGCCCGGTCGGCCGCCATCGCCGGCGGCTCGTACTCGGCGCCCATGCGCGTGACATCCGAAAGCGCCCTGCCCACGCACTCCCCCGGCACCTCGAGCTCAAAGTGGTACCACGGCTCCAACAGCACCGCCGCACCCGCCTCGCGTGCCCGCATCAAACCCTGACGAATCGCGCGGTACGTGGCCTGACGAAAATCACCGCCCTCGGTGTGTTTGGCATGTGCACGGCCACCCGTAAGCGTGATGCGCACATCGGTGATGGGCGAGCCGGTCAACACGCCCAGGTGATCGCGCTCCATGGCGTTGGTGAGCGCCAGGCGCTGCCAGTTCAGATCGAGCTCGTCAGTCGAGGTAGCGGTACCAAATTGCACGCCTGAGCCCGCCGGCAGCGGCTCAAGGCGCAGGTGCACCTCGGCGTAATGGCGCAGTGGCTCAAAGTGGCCCACACCCTCGACCGGCTGCGAGATCGTCTCCTTATAGAGAATGCCGCCGGACTCAAACTCAATCGTAAGGCCAAAGCGATCGGCCAACACCCGCTGCACGACCTCGAGCTGCACGGCTCCCATCAACTGCAAGTGAATCTGCTCAAGATGCGTATTCCAGCTTACGCCGAGCATGGGGTCTTCGTCCGCCAACTCGGTCAGCGCTTTAAACACCGCATGGACATCGTGTTCGCCCGGTAGCACCGTATAGGTGAGGACCGGAGCGATGACGGGCGCATCGCCCGCGGGCTCCGTGCCCAGGGCGTCCCCTGGGCGAACGTGCGCAAGACCCGTCACGGCGCAAATACTGCCAGCAGCAACTTCTTGGGCAAGCTCATACTTCTCGCCGTTATAGATGCGCACCTGATCGACCTTCTGTTCCCACGCCTCGGCACTGGAATGCCCGCTGATCATCAGTTTTGCGCGCAGCGTGCCGCCGGTCACTTTAACCCAAGCCAAGCGCTCGCCACGATCCCCGCGGCTGACACGATAGACGCGCGCGGCAAACTCCGGGAGCCACGCCTGCTCACGCATCAGCGCGCATATACCATCCAGTAGCTCGTCAACGCCTTGGTCCTTGAGCGCCGAGCCGGCAAAGCAGGGAAAGAGCTTGCGCTCGGCAACCATGTGCGACAGCGTTGCGACAGAAAGCTCACCCGCTTCAAGAAACTCCTCGAGCGCCGCTTCGTCCAACGCAGCAGCGTCCTCCTGAACGGCGCCGCCCGCCAGCAGCTCGTTGGCATCCAGGCAGCCCTCGGAAAGACGCTGCCCGAGTTGTGCCAGCAAAACATCGCGGCCGGGATTCTCCAAATCGATCTTGTTGATGAAGATGAACGTCGGGATGTCATAGCGTGCAAGCAGGCGCCACAGGGTTTCGGTGTGCCCCTGCACGCCATCGTTGGCGCCCACCACCAGAATCGCGTAGTCCAGGGCACGCAGTGTGCGCTCCGCCTCGGCAGAAAAATCGACATGGCCGGGAGCATCCACGAGCATGACGTGGGTATCGCCGTGGTCGAGCACGGCCTGCGACGAGAAAATCGTGATGCCGCGCTCGCGCTCGATCGTGTTAGTGTCCAGATGCGAATCGCCATCGTCCACGCGGCCACGCTTGCGAATGCGGCCCGCGTTGAACAGTATGGCCTCGGCCAACGTGGTCTTGCCGGCATCGACATGCGCCAAGATTCCAACGACCGCTTGCTTCGACATGGCTCTCCTCTTATTGCAAGCCCATCGCACGCGGCAACGGGCGTTCACGCTCCACACTGGATGATACAATTTACGGGCCGGTGGGCGAAGCGGGCCCTATCCCCCGACCGAGCTCATCGCCCCGCGTTGCCGCGCGGCGATTTTCGTAGGTTCGCGCCTTGCGAAAGCCGGCACCTCCCCTTTTTGTCTGCCCGGGTTCATCTGGGGCGGTAACAATGCGAGTCCCACAACGACGCGTTTTACCAAAAATGGCCCCACTCGGGGCCATTTTTTATTTGAGCTGGGTGATGATACGTGCCTTGGCTCCTACGCCTCGCGCAGCCAATCAAACGCGACACGCGCCGTGCCGTCGGACACATAGACGATACCGACACGCTCGAACCCCGCCTTGGCGATGGCGCCCTGCATGGGCAAGTTGTCCTCGTGCGTGTCAATACGCAGATGGTCGGCGCATTCCTTGGCAAAGGCAAACATCGCCGCCGCGATACCGTGCACGGTGCCGTCGGATGCCACGCGGTGCAGCACGGCGTACGGAGTGTCGCTGCGCCATTGACCGTCCTCGATGACGTCATAGCACTCGTCCGGGCCCGGCAAAAAGGCAAACGTCGCCACCACGCGACCGTCGACTTCGCACACATAGCTGCCACCAGCGGCGATATCGGCAGCCAACTGCTCGGCCGAAGGCGTGCCCTCGGGCCACTGCGTGGCGTTGCCATGCGCGCGCATAAAGGCGCGGGCGGCATCATAGATAGCCATGACGGCGGGAATGTCGGTCTCGAGGGTTTTTCTGATCATCACGCGGCGACCTCACGTTTATTGGTATCACTTTGATTGAGCAATGATACCAGCGTTTGGAAAGGGCAAGGAGCGGATGGGAAGCAAAAAGCGAGCCGCCTGGTCAAAGGCCAAAAGCGAGTTTTTGGGCGCTGCCACCGGCGGCGATATGAGCGACCTGTTTGCGCGCGAGGACGAGCGCCGCGATGCCCTGGACGCCGAGCGCGATGAGGCTTGGCGCTACAAGTCGTGCGAGCGCAAAAACCGCTACGACACACGCGCCGAGGCCGAGGCCGTTATGGCCGACTGCGAAAACCGTGGACGACGTGGCTTGGCCTGCTACAAATGTGAATACTGCGGCGGGTGGCACCTGACGTCGCACCCTTGGAAATAGGCGCCGCATCGGCGCGACACTCACGCAGCGGCGCGGCACCGACACATCGCCGGCCATCGCACGCAAACTACGGGCGCGGCGGCACCAAAACATCGTAGCGGACGGCCTTGCCCGCAAGCTGATAGCTCGGCTTAACGCCGGCAAGCAGCGGCCCCTTCACCGGCCGCTTGATAACGACCTTGCGCGGGTGCGGTGCAAGCGCAGCTTCGACCAGCGTCTCCTCATCGGCGCACGGCTGCTCCAAATGGTGCAAGAGCTGGAACTTCTTTTTAACCGCCGCGCTCTTGGTGCGCTCGGGAAACATGGGGTCCAGATACACCACGTCGGGAGCCGCGAGCTCACCGCGCTCGACCAGCTCAGCCGTATGGCGAAGGCCGGCAATGCTGTCCTCGCCCGCATGCAAACGCATACGCGCCACGGCAGTCGCAAGCGCCGGATCATCCGCCGCGCGGTCCAAGGCATCCTTGAGGAGCGCCGCGATCACGCAGTCCTGTTCATACAGATCGACGGTAAAGCCCGCTGCCGCCAGCAGCAGCGAATCCTCGCCAAAGCCTGCCGTGGCGTCAATCGCCCATGGCTGCTCGATGCCTTTTGTGCGCGCAGCCTTAACCAGCAGCTCTTGCTGCAGGCGGCCCTGCCTGAGCCGTGGAAGCATGCGGACAAAATCGGCGCGCAGCTCCATCGCACCGTCGGTGAGCGTGAGGCCCTCGGGCTTCCCGATCAGCTCAAGCCCCGCGGCCCGAGCAACAGAAAAGGGATCGACGACGCCCATGGGCACTCCTTAGCAAGCAAAGCGGATACGTGAGCGCCGCATGTGTCGGCACCCAATCGTCCGCTATTGTCCCACATGCGACATGGCCCACAACATCCCAATGCAAAGCACCGCCATCAATCCCGTGCACACGGCAGCGATCACGGAATCGCTCATGCGCCTTCCCAACGATCGCGGCTCGCGCGCCTGCCCTGTTCCGTACATCATGGCTCCTCCTTAGACCAACTCCTTGCTATGGCCTCATCATCGCAGCGCCGCACTTGAACTGCCATCGATTTGGCTTACGTCCGGCTTTCCTTTTTGAAAGGTTGGACCGTGCAGGTAAGAAACGCTTTCAAACGCATGCATCGCCCCGTTGAACTACAATGTGCTTCACGATATGTGCCGCAACCTGGGTGCGACAGATTCTCCGCGCCCGCATCGAAAGGACCAGCTATGAGCGCCGCTCGCAAGACACTCAAAATCCTTGCCCTGATTTATTTTGTTCTGGGCATCGCCAGTCTCATCATTGGAATCGCCGGCATCGCGACCGGCAAGCTCGAGTCCACCTACGGATCGAATGCCATGCTCGCCGCGGCCGTACTTGTCATCAAGGGTCTTGTCGATCTTGCCGCAGGTGTTGCGGGCATCAAGGGCGCCAACAAGCCTTCGCAGGTGGATGGTGCGTTTAAGCTCGGCATCGTCGCCGCAATCGCCACGATTGCGCAGGCCGTGCTCACGCTTCCCGCGTTTGGCGGCGACGCCATCAACTTTGGCGCCTTTGTCATCGTGGTGTACGACCTGTTCTTTATTCAGCAGGCACACGACATTAAGGCCGAGAACAAGGACCGCCTGTAGACTCCCTCCTTCCACTGCCCCCTACATCCAAGCAACCAACAAGGACCGATCGCGCAGCAACGCGGTCGGCCCTTTACATTTGCCCAGATAAAACCTGCCAAAATAAACCTGTCCCTTTTTGGTAGGTTAGTGGCGGTACTCGGCGATGATGAAGTCGATATCGGTCTGAAGGGTGTCCAGGTTTGCCAGGCGCTCTTTGTCGGCAGGGCGCGTGCGGTAGTAGTACGGCGTCATCTGAAACACCGCCTCAATATCGGCCTGCGTCTGGAGCGTAATGTTCGCAGACACCCGTTTCGTGCCAACCAACTCGAGCTCGGTTGTCTGCGGCAACTTCTCGTCGTTGAGATACGGCGTGTCGTAGAGCACCTCCTTGAGCCCAAACAGATGCCGCGCACCCGGCACCACGGTGTAGAGCGAGCCCTCGGGTGCCAGCACGCGGGCAAACTCGCGCTCGTTAAAGGGGGCAAAAAGCTCGGTCACCATATCGAAGGCGCCATCGGCCACGGGGATATCCTTCATATTGGCCACGAAATAGGTCGCATCGCCGCGCTTGGCGGCCAGACGCACCATCTCTTTTCCCAGGTCGAACCCGTAAGCATCCACGCCCGGCACCGCGCCCATGGCACTGGTGTAGTAGCCCTCGCCGCAGCAAATATCGAGCAGCGTCATGGGGCCATTCGCAGACGCCGCACGTCCAGACACCTGCTCGCGCACCAGCTCGACCATCGCATCGCGCAACGGCGCGTAGTAGCCGCGGTTAAGAAAGTCGCGACGACTGCGCGCCTGCGACTTGGGATCGCCCATGGAGTCGCCGCTCTTGGACGAGCGCAGCAGATACAGATAGCCCTCGCGCGCACGGTCAAATCGATGTCCGCCCGCGCACACAGCACCGCGCTCGTCGTCCACCAACGGCTCATGGCAAACGGGACACAACAACATGGCAACTCCTTAGCGCGAACAACACAACGCCCACCATTGTCGCACGCCTCCCCCACCTAGTCATAGAGGAGACAAGGAGTGTCCCCAACTGCCGGCAGAAAAGGAACGTCCCTAAGTGCCGACTAGTCGATTAGGAGTATCATCGTCTGCGCAAATAAGCACGAATGAGCATGTTAGAGATTGAGAGCGTATGGCAGACACCGCATCTAAGCACATTGACATGACCACCGGCTCACTGTGGCGCAATATTCCCCTGTTCGCCTTCCCCGTGGCCGCCACGAGCATCTTGGAGCAGCTATCGAACCTCATCGCCACGGTCATCATCGGTAACTTCTCAGGCGACCAGGGAACCCTCGCCATGGCGGCGGTCGGCTCCAATGTTCCGCTTACCAGTCTTATGCTCAACCTGTTTATCGGCATGTCGCTTGGCTCAAATGTGGTCATCGCCAACGCCATCGGCCGCAACGATCAGAACATGGTCAAGCGCGCCGTCCATACCTCGATTCTGATGGCACTCGTGGGCTTTGTCGTCATCGCGCTGGGCGAGATCTTTGCCGAACCCATGCTCGCCGCGCTCAACGTCCCTGACGAAACCATGCCGCTCGCATCGCTCTACCTGCGCGTCTTTTTGCTCAGCATGCCCTCAATCTTGCTCTACAACTTTGAGGCCGCAATCTTCCGCTCCGTCGGCATCACCCGCATGCCGCTGCAGGCGCTTGCCGTGTCCACCGTCCTCAACATTGGCCTGGACCTCATCTTTGTCCCCGTGCTCCACTGGGGCGTCGCGGGTGTCGCCATCGCCACCGCCATCGCCTATACCGTCAGCGCAGTCACGCTCTTTATCCGTCTGCTCAAGACCGATTCCGTCGTCCGCGTCACCCTGCGCGATCTGGCTATCGACCCCGTCGCCCTCAAGCGCATCGTCAAGATCGGCCTGCCCGCCGGCATCCAAAGCGCCGTCTTTGCCGTCGCCAACATCATCATCCAGTCCGCCATCAACAGCCTGGGCACCGAGGTCATGGCGGCATCCAGCGCTGCCATGAGCCTGGAGTACGTGTGCTACAACCTGCTCAACAGCTTTAGCCAGGCCTGCACCACCTTTGTGGGGCAAAACCACGGCGCTCGCCAGATCGACCGCTGCACCAAGACGCTCAAGGTCTGCCTGGTCGAAGGCGGTATCGTCGCACTCACCACCATCGTCATCATCGTCGGTCTGGGGCGCGAGATCCTGGCGCTGTTCAACAGCGACCCCAACATCGTCTCGATCGGCTATATCCGTGTGTGCTCGATCTTCCCGGCATACGCCTTTAGCATGTTCTACGAGAATATGTCCGGCTACCTGCGCGGCTTTGGCATCTCGCTCATGCCCGCCCTCATCACCATGATCTGTGTCTGCGGCATCCGCTTCTACTGGGTATTCTGCGTGTTCCCGCACTTCCGCACCTTTGCGAACATCATGATGGTCTACCCCATCAGCCTGGGCACCACGGCGTTCTTTATGGTCGTGGCGGTATTGCTCTGCCATCCGGCACACACCTACCGTCTGACGCAAGCCAAAGCGACAGCCCGCTAATCACCACACTCAACGCCACGCCAGTCATTAATTGACAATATGCGAGCTCATATAGTCGATAAAGCGCCTCGTGGCGATAGGCATGGTGTCCCAGCTGCGCCAAGCCGCCACGACGTCGCGCGAGGGAGCATGCACGATGGGGCGCACACAAATATCGGCCCGCATGCCCTCGACGGTACGGCGGTAGAGCATGCTCACACCGAGGCCCTCCTCCACCATCGCCATAATGGTGTAGTCATCGGTGACCTCACTCGTCACATGCGGCGATAGCCCGTGCGCGGCAAACGCATCGAGCACCAGACTCTGTTCGCCCTCATCCAGCAGCACAAACGGTTCGGACGCCAGGTCGGCAAGCGTCACCTTTTCCTTTGCCGCCAGTGGATGGACGGCTGGCAACAGCGCCACCAGCTCGTCGTGATAGACCACGCGTTTCTCGAGCCCCTCGGTAAATCCACGCGCTGTAAAGCAAAAGTCAACCACGCCATCGTGCACCCACTGGGCATTGCGCGTGTAATCGCCCTGCTTGAGGGTAAAGCGCACGCCCGGATGCAGGGCCCCAAAGTCGCGGATCACACGCGGCAACACAGTACGACTCACGTTGGTAAACGTCGCAATGCGAATGTCGGTCGACGAAAGCCCCAGCAACTCCTGGCGCTTGCCCTCAAGCTCGGCCTCGGCAGTTACGATCTGGCGCAGATACGGCAGATACTGTTTGCCGTCGCGCGTAAGCGAGACGCCCTGCTTGCCACGCTCGATAATCGTGGTGCCCAGCTCGCGCTCGAGCGCCTTGACGGCCTGGCTCACCGCGCTTTGCGTATAGCCCAGCTCGTCGGCGGCACGTTTCAGGCTGCCGCAATCGACCACCATACATACAATCTGATACCGCGATGCCATCGTGCCTCCACATCGATGTAGCCGTAAAACGTTTTGCCAGGGCTTTTTCTTCCAACATTAGTACTTCTTAATCATACTGAAGATACATTCGCTTTACTACATCCATATCTGGGAGCAGAATCCTTTTTGCGAAACCGTTCTGTAACAAAAGGAGTCCCATGGATCGCAAAAAAGCAATCGCGCTCTCATTTTCCGTTCCCGTCGCATGGGGCTTTTCGTACCCCCTCATGAAGATCGGCATGGACAGCATGAACGCCACGAGCATCGTCGCGCTGCGCTGCATCATCGCCTTTGCGGCCTGCCTGCTGCTCTTCCACAAGCACGCGGTGCGCATCAACCGTGACCTGATGGTCCGCGCCGCCATCATCGGCGCCATCATGGCAACCGAGATCACCTGCATGTGCCTGGGCTCCAGCCTCACCTCCGCCTCCACCGCCGGCTTTTTGCAGAGCCTGACGGTCGTAATCGTGCCGTTTGCCAACGCGGCCCTGCTGCGTCGCGCTCCCGAGCGCAAGGTGCTCATCGGCACCGCCATCGTCACCTGCGGCATGTTGCTGCTCTCGGGCGCCGACTTTACCAGCCTGAATCCCGGCGCGATCATCATGCTGCTCTCGGCCTTTATCTATGCCGGCCACATTATCATCGCCAAGCGCTTTGTCGAAGAAGTCGATCCGCTGGCTCTGGGCGTTTGGCAGCTGGGCTTCGGCGGCTTGTTCTCGGGTATCGCCGCATTTACCTTTGGCGGCTTCACGCTTCCCAGCACGCCGAGCGAGATCGTCGTTATCGTTGCGCTCGCACTCATCTGCTCTGCCTACGGCTTTATCACCCAGACGCTCGTGCAGCCCCACGTACCTGCCGAAACCACTGGCTTCGCCTTCTCGCTCGAGCCGGTCTGCTCCGCCGTCTTCTCGTTTTTCCTGGTCGGCGAGGTCCTGAGCCCCATCGCCTTCCTTGGCGCTGCCCTCATCCTCACCGGCGTCATGGTGGCAACTGTCGAGCTTCCGCGCCTTCGCGCACATGGGCATGCTCATATGGCGGCAGCGCCCGAGCACGTCTCGTAGGCCCCACTCCTCATGTAGCCGCGGCATAAAGGCAACCGGTGCGCCTTTACAATAGATGCCGACAAAGCATCTGCCCTAAAGGAGTTCCATGGACGCTGCAACTCGCGACCGCAACATAGCAACTTGGTTGGGCGATGCGCCGCAGCCGGTACGTGACACGACGAACCAGCTGCTCGAGCGCATCGCCCTTTTGCGTGCCGAGCAGACTATCTACCCGGCACAAGACGACATCCTCAATGCCCTCGCCTACACGCCGGCCGACCTGGTCAAGGTAGTCATCTTGGGCCAAGACCCCTATCACGGACCCAACCAGGCCATGGGACTGTCGTTCTCGGTGCCTGCGACGCAAACCAAGTTGCCGCCGAGCCTGCGCAACATCTATAAGGAACTCAACGCCGATCTGGGCTGCCCCATTCCCGCCACGGGAGACCTAACCCCCTGGGCACAACAGGGCGTCCTGCTTCTCAACACGACGCTCACCGTGCGCGAACATGCCGCGAACTCGCACGCCAAGCTGGGCTGGAGCACGCTCACCGACTACGTTATCGAACGCTGCTGTCAGCTGCCCCAGCCGGTCGTCTTTTTGGCATGGGGCCGCTTTGCCCAGCAGATGGTCGAGGGCAAGCTCGCCGCGACCGGCGCGGGCAAGGCGGGCGGCAAGTTCTGCCTTGCCTCCACGCACCCCTCGCCGCTTTCGGCCAACCGTGCCACGGCAGAATTCCCCGCTTTTATGGGGTCGCGTCCCTTCTCGGCAGCCAATGAATTGCTCGAGCAAAACGGCAGCAGCCCCATCGACTGGGGCTGTCTCGGCTAGAAACAAAAATAAAAAAACGCGTCCGACGGCTTCCATCGGGCGCGTTTTGTTACTCGGGCCAGATAAACTGGGTGCGGCCGGCCTCGCCGCCATCGATCAGCAGGCTCTGCCCGGTCATAAACCGGTTGGTCACGCCCACAAAGTAGATCCACTCGGCGATCTCTTGGGCAGTAGCCCAGCGCTTGAGCGGTGTGAGCTCCATAATCTGATTCCACAGGCGCTCGTCTTCCATCACGCAACGGTTGAGCGGCGTGATAACGCCGCCCGGGTCCACACTGTTGGCGATAGCCTGCGGCGCCAGACGGTTTGCAAGGTTCTTGGTGTAGGCGATAACGCCGCCCTTGCTGGCGGCATAGGCGGGAAACTCCGATCCCGTATGCCCGCTCGCCGACCCCACATTGACCACGGATGTAATGGCCGGCGCCGGCTTGGCGGCAAGCCCCTCCCCCACAAAGGCATAGCGCTCGGTCACGTTGATGGTGCCCGTTAGGTTGGCAGCGATGTCGTCGGCCGAATCCTGCGTGCCGGCAACGTTCACGATCACCTGGGGTTCAAGCTCGTCTGGAAACGAATCCGGCTCGCGGACATCGACGATCAGATGGCAATAGCGCTCGTGCTCGATCGCCGCTGGCAGCAGATCAAAGCCCATGACCTCGTGGCCCTCGTCCAAAAAGCGCTGCACGCACGCGGCTCCGATGCCGCCCGAAGCGCCCGTGATCAAAACCCGCATATCTGCTCCTTAGGCGGTTGCGTGGCGCTCGAGGTACTCGGCACCCACATTCTCGCGCTCCCAGCCGCGCACGACCTTGTAGCCCACGGGGCTCAGGAAGACCTCGCACAGCAGCTCGGCGACGGCGCCCGTCAGCGAGCACATAAGGACCTGTACCCAGGTCCAGCCAAAGAACGTGTGGCTCACCACAATGGCAAAGACCAGGTTGTCGACAAACTGACCGATGCCCGTAGACACATAGGAGCGGAAGGCAAAGCTCGCAAAGTTATTCTTTTTGAGCATGCGGCCGAGCGACTGGTTGAGCGTGGAGTTAACCACGGCAGAAACGAGCATTGCCAGCGAAGAGCCCAGCACCACGTACCAGGTGCCGCCGATGGTGGCGTTAAGGGCGGCGTTGACCTCGATCATACCCGTGTCGTAGTAGGCACCCCACATGCCGGGCGTGAGCGAGCATGCCCAAAAGCACAGGCTCACGGCCAGGTTGACCAGCAGCGCGAGGATAGAGATTTTGATGGATGCCTTGGCGCCAAAGCGCTTGCAGATCATGTCCTGGCACAAAAACGAAACCCAGCTCACCACAAAGCCGCAGTCGAGCGCCAGATACGGCAGGCTGATAAGCTCTTTGTTGGCCAGCAGGTTCATCATGATGACGCTCACGAAAAACAGCGAAACCGTTGCCGCGGGAATGCTCCGCAACAGGACCTTGTAGTCCTCCATGACCTTCTTGATCATTATGTACTCCTTTGGTTTTAGGTTTAACGAGCAGGATATCGGACCCGAACTGCTCGGCCGCCCCGGTCTTGAGGCAACGGTGGGTATGATAGCCGCTCACGCAGCCGCAGGCAAGCAAACGGCGCGGCAGCCCCGCAAGGCCACCGCACCGACGCGCTAAAAGGCTACGTTGCCAAACTCCGACAGGATGAGGTCGGGGTTATGGTCGGTCGCCCAATCCACGTTCCAAGGACTCGTGAACAGCAGCAGCTTACCGCCGCGCATATCCTCGACGCGCAGCGTGTCGCGCGTGAGCGAAAGGCCCGGGATATCGATGGTGTCGGGGTCGTTCTGAATCCAGCAGATGTCCGTATAGGGCAGCGGCTGGCGACGAACCTCAACACGGTACTCGGCCTTAAGACGACGTTCGAGCACCTCAAACTGCAGCACGCCGACCACGCCCACGATGACGCTCTCCATGCCGGCACCCAGCTCGCGGAAGATCTGGATGGCACCCTCCTGGGCAAGCTCCTCCATGCCCTTCACAAACTGCTTGCGCTTGAGCGTGTCGACCTGCGTAATGCGAGCGAACATCTCGGGGGCAAACGTCGGGATCTGCGGATACTGCACATGGCGCTTGCCGGAGCACACGGTGTCGCCGATGCTAAAGATACCCGGGTCGAACAGGCCCACGATATCGCCCGCGTACGCCTCGTCCACGATGGCGCGGTCATCGGCCATCATCGACGTGCCCGTGGCAAGCTTGAGCTTGCGGTTACCCTGCACGTGGAAGGCGTCCATGCCGCGCTCGAACTTGCCCGAGCAAATGCGCACAAAAGCGATGCGGTCGCGGTGGTTCTTGTCCATGTTGGCCTGGATCTTAAAGACAAAGCCGCTAAAGTCGTCGCGGCAGGGATCGACCGGCTCGCTGGTGAGTGTATCGGTATAGGCGCGCGGCGTCGGGGCCAGACGCAGGAACTCCTTAAGGAAGGGCTCCACGCCAAAGTTGGTGAGCGCCGAGCCAAAGAACGCCGGGCTCAGCTTGCCGCAGGCCACGGCATCCAAGTCGAGCTCGTCGCCGGCACCATCGAGCAGCTCGATGTCGTCCATCAGGTTCTTATGGTTCTCTTCGCCAATAAGCTCGTCCATGGAAGGATCGCCCAGCTCGGCCTCAACCTCGGCAACCTTCTTGGTGGCGTTGGCATGGCCGTCGCCCTCAAAGGCAATGACGCGACGGGTCTGGCGATCGAACACGCCGCGGAAGTTGCGGCCGCTGCCGATCGGCCAGTTCATAGGATACGTATTGATGCCCAGGACGTTCTCGATCTCTTCCATGAGCTCAAACGGATCGCGAGCCTCGTGGTCGAGCTTGTTCACAAAGGTGAAGATGGGAATGTGGCGCAGCGTACAGACCTTAAAGAGCTTTTTGGTCTGGGCCTCGACGCCCTTGGCGCCGTCGATGACCATGACCGCGGCGTCGGCGGCCATAAGGGTACGGTAGGTATCCTCCGAGAAGTCCTGGTGACCAGGGGTATCGAGGATATTGACGCAGGCGCCGTTATAGGTGAACTGCAGCACCGAGGAGGTAACGGAGATACCGCGCTCCTTCTCGATGTCCATCCAGTCCGAGACGGCATGCTTGGCCGAGCTCTTGCCCTTAACCGAGCCGGCAGTCTGGATGCTGCCGGTATAGAGCAGCAGCTTCTCGGTAAGCGTGGTCTTACCGGCGTCCGGGTGGCTGATGATCGCGAACGTGCGGCGCGACGAGATTTCATCCGACAGGCTTGCCATGCGGATCCTTTCTTGCATTGAGTGCATTACGTCGTTGTAACCGTATTATTGTAGCCGCGAAATCCCGCCATAGGGCACCTATCAGGACAAATTCATCAGCCGAGCTCGCCGTGCACCGGGCAGCCGCCTCAAGGATCGTCTCAATCTGTAACAGTAAGACGGGTTTTGAGCCCCTACCTGTTACAGATCAAGACAAACTGGCAGGCCCGCCGGCACAATCTCAATCTGTAACATCTAGCCGCGCAAATCGACTCTTACCGTTACAGATCAAGACAAATAGGCAGGCGGGCAAATAACATCTCAATCTGTAACAGCAAGCAACCCAAAACGGACCTAGGTGTTACAGATTGAGATTGTTTTGGAGCAAGCGCGGCGCCGGCGGTCTATTCCACATTTAGCTCTTGCGTAACTGTGCATAGTGTATATATACTGTGCTTACCGGTTATATACACGTGTAGCCCAACAGCTAAGGAGCCGCTGTGGACATCATCCTATCCAATTCGAGCGACAAGCCCATCTACGAACAGATATCCTCGCAGGTCAAAGCTCAGATCCTTTCGGGCGCGCTCGCTGCGGGAGCCAAACTCCCCAGCATCCGTGCACTCGCGAGCGATCTTGGCGTGAGCGTCATCACCACCAAGCGCGCCTACGCCGACCTGGAGCAGCTCGGGTTTATCTGCACCGTGCAGGGCAAGGGCTGCTTTGTCGCCGAGGGCAACCAAGAACTCTTGCGCGAAAACCAGCTCTGCCATATCGAAGAGCTGCTCGCACAGGCAGCAACGCAAGCCGAAACCCTGGGCGTCACGCGCGACAAGCTGCACGAGATGCTCGACCTGGTAGCCCCCGAAACCATGCAGTAGCCATCTGCAAGAAAGGCTATACCATGCAATATTTGCTAGAACTCAAAGGTGTATCGCGCTGCGTGAGCGACCGCTTTTCCCTCCACGACGTCACGCTTGCCGTGGAGCCCGGCCAGATCGTTGGCTTTGTGGGCGCAAACGGCGCCGGCAAGACAACGACCATTCGCGCCGCGCTTGGGCTAATAAAGCTCGATGCCGGAGAGGTGCACCTGTTTGGGCAGCACCGCGACGCTAACGCACCCGACGAGACGCAGTGCCACCTGCGCTCCCGCATCGGGCTTGTCCTGGACACGTGTCCCTTCCCCTCCACGCTCAAGGTGGGCGAGGTCGAGGCGCTCGTAGGCTCGGCATACCCCACGTGGGACCGCGAAACGTTCGCCAGTCTCATCGACCGATTTGGCCTCGATCCCAAAACGAAAGTCAAGGACCTCTCCCGCGGCATGGGCATGAAGCTGCAGCTCGCCTGCGCACTCAGCCACAATGCCAAGCTGCTCGTTTTGGACGAAGCCACTGCGGGCCTCGACCCCATGGCGCGCGAGGAACTGCTTGACGAGCTGCTCGCCTTTGTTTCCGACGGCCAGCGCAGCGTGCTGCTCTCGAGTCATATTACGTCCGACCTCGATCGCGCTGCCGACCGCGTCATCTGCATCGATAACGGCTCGATTGTGTTTGACCTGCCGCGCGAGGACATTACCGACCGAGCCGGCATCGCCCACTGCACCCAAGCACAAGCGTCCGAGCTCATGGCTTGCGTCGAAGGCGCCCGTGCCGCCCACCACGCCTATAGCGTTGACGTGCTCGTGCCCAACCGTCGCGAGGCGCTCGAAGCCTTCCCCGAGATTCCCTGCGACCGGGCAACCATTGATGACTATCTTCGCCTCATGCTGAAAGGGGCTTCGAAATGAAACGCGCCTTTATGTCTGAGCTCGCCATCGTCCGCACGCTTGTCCCGAGCATCGCGGGCGTCGGCCTGTTCATCTTCGTCGTGTTGACCCTCGCCAACGCATCGAATGGCGATTCCGGCATGAGCGCCGGCGCCTGCGCGGTCAGCGCCATGTCGCCTATCATGGTCATGAGCTCGCTGGCCGGCTTCGACAATCAAAACGGATGGGAGCGTTATCGGGCAACGCTGCCCCTCTCGCGCAAAGACATTATTTGTGCCCGCTACCTGTGCATCGTTGTCTTCTCAGCCGTCATGGCGTGCGCCGCCGCGCTTTTGAGCATCATCACCCTTCCGTTCTTCGATCACACGGGCATGCCCTCGACGGGACAGATCGTCTTTGAGACCACAATAGCCTCCGCCGCATCGATGCTCATCTCCCTCATGATGGTGTTTTTGGCACAGCCGCTGTTCTTTCGATTTGGACACATGGAGGCGCTGCGCCTTTCCGTCGGCCTGTTTGCCCTGCTCGGGTGCCTTGCCATGGCAGCGTTGAGCTCCTCCAACCCCATCAGCAACTGGCTCATATCGATTGCCGGGGCGAATCCCGATCCCGCCGTCCTCGGCTGCCTGTGCGCAGGAATTGCGGTACTGGCCCTCGTGCTATGTGCACTTAGCTGCATCGTCAGCGCCAAGGTCTACCGGACACGCGACCTGTAGGCAAGCGCGGTATCATCGGGCATGCGCCGCAGATCTGGCGCGGTCTTTTATGAGGAGGCGCTCAACCCGTGTCGTGGGTTACAGCAGCATTTGCATCAGCTTTCTTTGCCGGCATCACATCCATTTTGGCCAAATGCGGCATCAGGCACACCGACTCCGACGTTGCAACCGCCATCCGTACTTGCGTGGTGCTCGTATTTGCCTGGGCAATGGCGGGCATTTCTGGATCCATCGGAGCAATCGGCGCCATTCCCGCCAAAGCCTGGCTATTCCTCACCCTCTCGGGACTCGCCACCGGTGCCTCGTGGATCTGTTACTTTAAGGCGCTCAGCATCGGAGACGTCAACAAGGTTGTACCCGTCGACAAGATGAGCACTGTGCTCGCCGTGCTTATCGCCATAGTGCTTTTTGGTGAGACAGGCAACCTGGCGGTCAAGCTCGTGGGAACCGCCGTCATCACGCTCGGCACGTTTTTGATAATCGAGAAAAAGCAGTCCATCGGCGCAGAGCAAAAGCAAGACCGAGCCTGGCTCGCTTACGCCCTCGGCGCCGCCGTGTTCGCGGCACTCACCTCCGTCCTCGCCAAGATCGGCATCGAAGGTGTCGAGTCAAACCTGGCCACGGCGATCCGTACCTGTGTGGTACTTTTTATGGCATGGGCAATCGTGGCTGCCAAGGGAAAGCTGGAGCAGGTCGCGCGCATTGACCCGCGCGAACTCGCATTTCTCGCGGCATCGGGCATTGCGACCGGCGCGTCGTGGCTGCTGTACTACTACGCCATCGCTGCAGGCCAGGTGAGCGTCGTCGTGCAAATCGACAAACTATCGATTGTCGTATCGGTGCTGTTCGCACGACTGGCCTTCAACGAAAAGCTGTCGCATCGAAGCGCCATCGGCCTTTTCCTCATCGTGCTGGGCACCGCCGCGCTCGCGATTTGGAAGTAGCGTCGGTGCCAGGCGAGATTCAGTCCACCCGCAAATCCGTGACACAGCGCCCACACCGGGCTTGAGATGTTTGTATTGCCCGCGCGCCACCGTGCTACTTGCGCAGCGGTTTGGGCAGCGGAATGCCGGCGGCGATAACGGCGGCGATGATCATACAGACGATACCCTTGAGCGGGAAACACATAAGCAGCAGGCCCACGACCATGACGGGCTGACGCATAACGGCGCCCATCGTCGAGGCGGTGCAGACGGCGACGCAAAAGACCGGATCGGCGCCGGTAAGGATAGCGAAGCCGTAGCCCAGGCTCACGCCCGAAAAGATGACGGGGAAGAAGTGACCGCCGCGCCAGCCCAGGTTGATGAGGGCGGGCGTCAGCATGGCCTTGACCAGACCGGTTGCAATAAGCACGCCGGCGGGGATGGTCAGATAGGTTTCCATAAGCACGTCGGCCTGCGTCTCGCCGGCAAACATGGTGAAGGGCGGAGCCGTACCGCAGGCGGCAAGTACCAGACCGGCCAGTATGGCCTTGGCGACGGGGCGCTCCCCCATCGCGTGCGCCAGAGCCTCGCTCGCGTGCTCCGAGACAAAGTACAGCCAGCCGCAGACCGTGCCGACGAGCGACAGGGGGATAAGCCAGGCAAGCTCAAGGTTACCCACCTGAGCGGCCTCGAACCTCGGCATGCCCATGCCGCCGCCCATAAGCTGGCCGAGCAGCAGGTAGGTACCCAGACCGCCGGCAATCGCAATGCCGTAGACCACGGTCTTTTGCGCCTTGGGAAGCTTGATCGTGATCTCATCGGACGCGGACTCATCGTCATTAGCGCCCTGGCCGTCGGCGCTACCGGCGAGCGGCGCCACAAAACCAAAGACGGGCGCGGTAAAGAGCGCCGTCAGGGCGGCCTGGGTACCCAGCAGCGTGAGCTGCCTAAACTCGGCACCAAAGCGACGCATGCGGTCGCCGACCCAGCTGCACAGACCCGCGATAACGCCGGTCAGGCCGGCCTCCGGTCCAATGCTTCCGCCAAACAGCAGCGGCAGCAACGCCGCGAGCGAAAGCTTGCCCAGGTTGTCGTACGGATAGCGACCGTCTTGCTTAACCTTGGCCATTACCTGGTTGAGGTCATCGGTCTTGGTGCCCGTCATCTTTTCGTACAGGCCGATCAGCAGGCCGCCCAGCAGGCAGACGAAAAACGGATACGGCAAAAACCCGAACGGGCCGCTCGCGAGCTCGGGTGAAGCGACGCCCAGCATATGCGGGATCTCGGTCCATAGATAGTCGATACCGCGCTCCATCGCAAAGAAGAACAGCCAGACCGCGGCGCCCGCAAACGCACCGGTCGCAGCCACGCTCACTAAGAACAGCGCACGGTTTTTGGGTTTTGCAAGGGTATCCATCGGGACCTCCCGTGGTCAAATCGACAAAGATACGTTTTATTGTAGGACGAGCAGGCCTCGGGCGGGCTAACCATCTACGCCGCGAAC
Organism: uncultured Collinsella sp.; assembly: GCA_905197665.1. Lineage (GTDB taxonomy): Bacteria > Actinomycetota > Coriobacteriia > Coriobacteriales > Coriobacteriaceae > Collinsella. Next base: position 56,331 of record CAJJZP010000007.1, on the reverse strand, counting down.
GGTGCCGTTGGATGCCGCACGAGCGATGAGCCTAAGGCTTAGGCGCCGATAATCGATGCGATTTGACGCAGGTCGTCGGCAAAGTAGATGCCGGTCTGGCGCTGCGGGCTCGATAGGCCCTTGTCGATCATGCGCCCGAGCAGCGACTTAAGATCGTTGTAGTAGCCCCCGAGGTTGTACAGGATGCACGGCGCATCGAGATGCCCCAACGACACGGCGGACATGACCTCGGCAATCTCCTCGAGCGTGCCCGTACCGCCCGGGAAAGCGATGAACGCGTCGCCGAGCTCGATCATCTTGGCCTTACGCTCGGCCATGTCACTCGTCACGATGAGATCGTCAATACCGTCGTGTTGAAACTCTGCCTCGATAAAAAAGCTCGGCTCAACGCCCGTCACATGCCCGCCAGCATCGAGCACGCTATCGGCAAGCGCGCCCATCAGGCCCGACTTGGAGCCGCCGTATACCAGCGCGTGGCCGTTGGAGCCAATCCAGTTGCCCAGCTCTTGCACCGCAGGCAGAAACGCCGGGTCATTGCCGACGCTGGCGCCCAGGTATACCGTGATATTCATATTCAGTCCCCCTCGTCGTGACGCGCGTCGCCCGTTCTAGCGTTGGCGTCGGCGATATTCGCGCACACGGCGCGACAGGTCGGCGAGCTCGTCACGATCGAGCTCTTCCAAATGCTCTAGATCGTCCATAAAGCGCGCCATGGTGTCCTTTTGACGCATCTTGATGAGCGTGTTGCAGTAGTTCACCGCCACGCCCGTGAGCATGGCGATGTAGAAGATGCTGATGACGCTCAAAACGACGGTGATAGCGCGGGCAACCGGCGTCTCGGCCGGGATATCACCGAAGCCGATCGTCGATACGGTCTCAAAGCTAAACCAGAGGCCGTCGCCAAACGTGAGGGTCGTGGGCTCGGACAGCCAGACGGCCGTCGAGCACAGCAGATAGAAGACGAGAAACAGGCCCGTGATGCGCGCAAAGCCAGCCTGGCGCAACACGTCAGCAAGCGTCCTCAACTTGTTCATCGCGACCTCTTTTCCCAGACGCCCAATCACATTCGCTCGGTATTGTCCCACGCCTCCCCCGCAAACGGAACTAGTCATTGGGGACGTTCTTAAATGACTAGTCAAACAAGAACGTCCCCAATGACTACCTGACCGTTTAGCGGTGCGGTGGCTGAGTGGGCAGGTTGAGCTGGTATCCTTATGTGATACTGTCTCGACTCGATAGGATTACATGTGAAACCTTCCGCCATCCTTCGTTTGGCTCTATATCGCACCCTAGCCGTCGCGCTTGCTGCGCTCACACTACTGAGCGCCGTCATGCCCACCCCGGCCTTTGCCGCCGACTCCGACCAGCAGGTCAAGACGGTCCGCGTTGGCTGGCTCGTCAACAACAAAGGCTTCCAGGAAGGCACGCCGGGCGAGCGCCTCTCGGGATGGGGCTACGAGTACCTCCAGACCCTCTCGTATTACACAAAGGGCTGGCAATACGAATACGTTAGCGGCACCTTCTCCGAGCTTATGGACATGCTCGAGGCGGGCGAAATCGACCTCATGCCCAACATCTCGTATTCGGCAGAGCGCGAGCAGAAGCTGCTCTTTTCCTCGAACCCCGAGGGCACTGAGCGCTACTACATCTACGCCAGGCCCGATCGCGACGACCTTGCCAAAGGCGACCCCCAGGCGCTCCAAGGCCTTACCATCGGCTGCAACGCCGGCGTTATGCAAACTATCGTCGGCCAGCAGTGGCTCGCCGACGAAGGCGTTACCTGCACCTATAAAGAAATCGACACCGGCAGTGCCCTCTTTGAGGCGCTTGCAGACGGCGAGGTCGACGCCGTCATCATGAACGACACCATTTCGTCGCCCGATGCGTCACCCATGTTCTACGTAGGCTCGAGCGACTACTATTTTGCCGTTCCCAAAAGCCGCCCTGACCTGATGAACGACATCAACGCCGCCATGGCGACCATCGCCCGCGATAACCCGCGCTATAACGAGGAAGTCAAAACGAGTTACTCGACCCAAAACAGTGGCTCGTCATCGCTCACCGGCACCGAGACCACCTGGCTCAAAGAAAACGGCAATACCATCACGCTCGGCTATCTTAAAAACCAACTTCCCTACTGTACGCAAAATGACGACGGCGAGATGGAAGGGTCGCTCGCCTCGCTTGCAACGACGTTGCACGACAAGTTTGACATTACGGTCAAAACAATCGCACTCTCGAACAACAAGCAAATGATCAAAGCCCTTTCCAACGGAACCATCGATGTCGCCCTGCCATTGTTTCGCGACTACTGGCTCGCCGAGCAGACAGGAGTCATCCAGTCAAACTCGATGGGAACGGTTTCGCTGACCGCCATTCACAGTGGCAAAAACCTGAACAGCGACCTTAAGAACATCGCTTGTACAAAGAGCACAATCGTTAACCGTTTTGAGCTCGAAAGTCTCTTCCCGAACGCAACGGTAACCGAGTATTCGAATGACGGCGAGGTGCTCAAAGCCCTCGATGAGGGGAAGGCACGTTGCATCATTGTCCCCAGCACGCGCCTGGAAACTCTCCGCGACATCTACGACATCGAGGATTTCGAAACACAGGAACTCACCAACACGGCACAACTATCGTGTTTAATTTCGCGCGGCAAGCCCGAGCTGCTGGGAATCATCAATAAGGGCATCGTCAATGCAGGTGAATCGCTCTCTGCAAACAGCTATTTCCCCACATCGTACTCGACGCAAGAATCGGATGCGTTCCGACTTCTCTACCGCAACCGCATCGTCATTGCGGCAGTCGTCATCTGCATTTTGCTCACCGGCATCGTCATCCTTGTCTGGTCGCTTTACCGCGCACAGGAGGAACGGCAGAAAGCCGATGCCGCCAACGCCGCCAAAACCGCTTTCCTCACGCGCATGAGCCACGACATCCGCACGCCGCTCAACGGCATCCTGGGCCTTATCGAAATTGAGGAATTGAGAGAAGGCGACATGCAGGTCGCCCGCGAAAGCCGCGCCAAGGCGCGCGTTGCCGCCAATCACCTGCTGTCACTGATTAACGACATCCTCGAGATGGGCAGGATCGAGGAGCGCAAAGTGACGCTCGAGCACGAATCATTCAACCTTAAAGAGCTGTGCGACAATGCGCTCGTACTGTGCAAGCTCCGCGCATCGGACCGCGGCATAACCATGCTCGACACCAGCGAGCCCTACGCTGTCGACCAATATATGATCGGCAGCCCCACCCATATTCGGCAGATCCTTGTCAACCTGCTCGACAACAGCATCAAGTACAACAAGCACGGAGGCACCGTCACGTTCTCATCGACCATCAAGCCGGTCGACGACGAGCACGCCGTGTTTTGCTTTAGCGTCTCGGACACCGGCATCGGCATGTCGCCCGAGTTTCTTAAGCACATCTACGACCCGTTTGCCCAAGAGGGCAACGATGCCCGCAGTACATTTCAGGGAACTGGCATGGGCATGCCGATCGTCAAATCGCTCATAGACATGATGGGAGGCACGATTGAGATTTCGAGCGAGGTCGGCGTGGGAAGTACGTTCAACGTCCAGATTCCGCTCGATATCGACAAGAACCCTCAGGCAAGAGAAGGTGCGGACGAGCAGGCGATCAGCTGCTCGCTTGCCGGCATGAACGTTCTTTTGGCCGAAGACAACGAGCTCAATGCCGAAATTGCCCAGGCCCTGCTCGAAAGCGAAGGCATCCTCGTAACTCGCGCCGCCGACGGCAAAGAAGCGGTCGAACTATACACTAGTCGTCCCGCCGGCAGCTTCGATGCGATCCTGATGGACATCATGATGCCGGGTATGGATGGCTACGAGGCAACTCGCGCGATTCGTCTGAGCGAGAAGGCCGATGCAGCCGACATCCCCATCATCGCGCTCACCGCCAATGCCTTTGCCGAGGACGCCAAGGCGGCACACGATGCCGGCATGAACGCCCATCTGCCCAAACCGCTCGACTTTAACAAGCTCAAAAACATCCTCGCCCGCATCAAGAAAAACGGAACTGTTTCGCTATAGTTTGTGCCCACCCACCATGCACAGTTAGAAAGGAAGCCAACGATGTTTAGGCCCTTACGCCGAAAGAAACGCGCCATCACTGACGAGGAAGCGCGCGAGTTGCTCGCTATCTGCAAGCGCGGCGTCTTTGCCGTCAACGGCGACGATGGCTACCCGTATGCCATTCCCGTCAACTACTTCTTTGACACCGAGCACGACAAGATTTATTTCCATGGCGCCAAGGCTGGCCACAAGGTCGATTCACTCAGGCGTGATGACAAAGTCTGCTTTACCGTTTACGGCAACGAGTGGTACAAGGACGATGACTGGGCTCCCTACGTTATGAGTACCGTGGTCTTTGGCCGTTGCCGTCTGGTAGATGAGGCCCCCGCGTTTATCGAGGACAAAGTCCGCCAGCTCGCGCTTAAGTATTACCCTTCCGCCGAAGAAGTCGAGGAGGAAATCGCCAAAGACATCAAGGGCGTCCAACTCTATGAGATTTCGATTGAGCACCTTTGCGGCAAGCAGATTCAAGAAAAGTAAGCCCAAAAACAGGTCCTGCAAATAGCAAAATGGCTCGGTTCCAACCAGTATTGGAACCGAGCTATTTGTTTATGAAGCGTCGGCAGCTATGTGCGCAAGCGCCTCAACGAGATCCTGAGAACTCACGGGTTTGCTCAGATGCGCGTTCATGCCCGCCTCGCGCGAAAGCCTACGGTCGTCGGCAAAGGCATTGGCGCTCACGGCGATAATCGGCGTGGTCGCGGCGTCCTCGCGATCGAGCGCTCGAATCTGACGCGTGGCCTCAAGGCCATCGATGCCGGGCATCATGATGTCCATCAATACCACGTCGTACTCGTGCGGCGCGCTCGCGGCAAACGTCTCGACGGCAGACTCGCCATCTTTGACATGTGTCACGACGGCACCGGCGCGGTCGAGCGTAAACTGTGCGATCTCGGCATTCAGGTCGTTATCTTCTACGAGCAAAACGCGCAGGCCCTGGAGCACGTCGCTGTCGCCTGCATCCACGCGAACTGCCTGGGGAATCTCGGAACTCTTGCACTTCTCAAACGGCAGGCAAATGGTAAACGTCGTCCCCTGCCCCAAGGCGCTCGTAAAGCTCATGGTTCCGCCCATAAGCTCGACCAACTGTTTGGCAATAGACGCGCCCAGGCCAGTTCCCGATGAAGCGCCTTCCACCTGTTGTTCCTCGCGGCTGAACGGCTCGTAGAGGTGCTGTTGAAACTCCTCGCTCATGCCAATGCCGTTATCGGCGATCGTGTATTCATAGACGGGGACACCGTCCACCGGCTCCACCTCGCGGCATGTCAGGCGAACATAGCCGCCCTGGCGGTTGTACTTGACGGCATTACCGGCAATATTGAGCAACAGGCGCTTGAGGTGCGTCACGCTCACCCGGGCATAGGGATGATCAAGAGTCCGTTGGTCGCAGATAATTGTCACCAGGCGCTCCTCGGCCTGGCGCTCCAGGATATCGCACACCTCACGGTTGAGGGCCACCATATCTGTAGGCACGAGATTCAGGTCGACCTGCCCGCTCTCCAAGCGGCTCATATCGAGTGCCTCGTTCGCAAGGTCGAGCAGCAGTCCCGACGCCGTCCAGATCTTTGAGCGGCACTCAGTCTGCTTTTGCAAGTCGTCCGCGTTGGCATTGCCCACCTCGACCATACCGCGAATGCCGTTGATGGGCGTGCGCAGGTCGTGACTCATGCGACGCAGGAACTCCGTCTTTGCAGAGTTGGCAGACGAAGCTTCGCGCGCCGCTTTTGCCAGCTTGTCGCCATAGTCGCGCTCCTGCAGCAACAGGTCGGCAAAGCGCTGGCTCTCGGCGCGGCGGCGCACCAACACAACAGTGGCTATAACACCGCCGTAGAGTGCCAACACACTGGCAACAACAGCGGCAACAACCTCAAAGTAACGCTGCGCGGGAGCATAGGTGTACACGTAAAAATCGCGCGCTTTACCAAATGTGCCCAGATACCACTCACCGCTTTCGTTAACCAATCTGACCTTACCAGCCAGGCAACGCTCCTTAATGCCGTTGACAACGATGGCATCCGTCGCAGGCAAATCGAACACGCCCGACACGGCGGGCTCAACAGCGTTGGTCGCAACGACCTTACCGTCGTTTTCGATCACGATATTGCCGCTATCGATAGTCTCATAACCATCGAGCAAGCTCTGCAACTTGAGCGTATTGCTCGCGACCGCCTTGGCGCTCTGGTGCCTCACCGCGACAACGATGCCCTCACCGTCCCGCCGGGCCACGCAGCCAATGTCTGCGATCGAATCGTCCGCAAGCGTAGTGCGAGCGGTATAGGACTTAAGCGGATGGGCTGCCACCTCCAGCACAGGCGCCTCTTTGAGATTCGCAGCGAGCGACTCGTAGCCCACGTCATCCTTCGAGGACTCGGACACCAAGTTGCCCGATGCATCCGTTACGATCAGCGCTGTCACATTAAACTGGTCAGCATATTGCTCCAACGTAGCGTTATCCACCGAGCCGTCGCGCTCCATATCGCGCGCCGCCTCTCCGGCGATCTCCATAACGCGAATCAGGTTTTTGGTCGCATAGGCGCTGTTGAACGCATCGTAGGAAAGGCTCTGTGTCGCCACGTAATCGACAACGTCGGCAAAGCGCTGCTCGGCCTGAGCTGTCGTGTAGGCGTAGCTCGTCACGCCGGCAACAATCGAGAGCGCTATCCCCAACAGGACGACGATGAGCCATTCCCGTGCCGAACGATCGCCCCGCTCCTGAGCGGTGTGGTCGGACGCATCAATCATGACAGGCCCTCCACATTCAAAAAGGGCGAAGGGTCATCAAAATACTTTGACACCAGGCGCTCCATGGTGCCATCGGCAAGCATTTCTTGGTAGGCATGGGTGAGCTTAACGTCGATGCCGCGTGTGTCGTTGATATCGAAAGCGGTGCCCAAACCAACCTCTAGCAGCGGCTCAGACAAAATGCGATACGTCACGCCATAGTCTTTTTCGTAGGTGAGCAGCGAGGACTCATGCGCGGCGATGGCGTCGACTAGGCCCTCGACAAGCGCCGGGTTCAGGTACGAGCGGTCCGAAAAGCTGTAGAGCTCCTTAATCTGCGGAACGTTTTCATTGGTGTGATTGAGCAGAATCGATTCGGGCTTGGTGGTGGACTGGACCGCCACGACCCTACCCTCAAGATCGGCAAGCGTGTAGATATCGCTTTCGGGATCGACAGCAACCACCTGTCGGCTCGCAAGGTACGGCCCCGCCCAGCGATACTCGCCTTCGCGGCCCGTCATACTAAAGCTGCCCATGACGCAATCGAGCTCGCCGCTCGCCAGCAGCTCTTTCTTCTTTTCCCAGTCGATCAGCTGGTACTTTGGCTTGTAGCCAATGCGGCCCAAAGCCTCGGTCAAAATATCGACATCCAGGCCAACGATATCGCCGTACTCGTTGCTATACACAAACGGTGGATAGAGGTCGCTGCCAACGTTGAGCGTCTTAAGGTTGTCGTCTTTGACCTGCGAGGCGGCTGCGCCTTCTGATGCAGACGCCGCGGCCCCATCATTCAACCCGGAACAGCCAGCTATCGCCACGACAAAGGCGCCCACCACTGCAAGCGCAACAAACAACGATATGGCGGCCGAGCGACGAGGTCTTTTCATCGAGCTCCAGACGATCCTGTTTACAGACTCAAGAGCTGAATAATAGCAGACAAAACCGCGCTTGCGCTCAATGGTTACAGATGCTTTACCATACGGGGCCTTCCAGCCAATCTGGCAGACAGCCCCGCATGCAGCGCTCACTTACCGTGCGTTAAAAACGTAGCGGTCCAAGCGGTCGCACGCCTCCCTTATACGCGAAAGCGGCAGCGCCAGATTCACGCGAATGTGGCAAGGTCCATGGAATGGACGGCCGTCCTGATAGCCCACGCCCACACGCGCCCCCTCGTCGAGCAGCCACTGAATATCGCAGCCATGCTCGCGGCACCACTTGGTGCAGTCCAGGAACACCATGTACGTGCCCTGCGGGCGCGAATAGGACACGCCCTCAAAATGCTCGTCCACGTAATCGCAGAAGTAGTCAATGTTGCCCTCGATGACCTCGTTGAGCTCATCGAGCCACTCGTAGCCCTGCGGCTGGTAGGCACCGATAAGCGCGTGCATGGAAAGGACGTTCATCTCGTTGTAGTGAGTCTTGTTGGACACGGCGCACACGCGGTCGCGCAGCGTCTCGTTATAGATGATGTGGTAGCTGCCGACCAGGCCCGCCAGGTTAAACGTCTTGCTGGGCGCATAGAGAGCAACCGTGCGCATGCGGGCATCCTCGCTCACCGACTGCGTCGGGATGTGCTTATGACCGGGCATGATGATGTCGGACCAGATCTCGTCCGATATCACCACGCAATCGTGCTGGCGATAGATGTCCATGGCACGTTCGACCTCGTCGCGCTCCCATACTCGGCCGCAGGGATTGTGCGGCGAGCAGAACACCGCGGCATGGATGTGGTTTTGGGCGAGCTTGCGCTCCATGTCCTCAAAGTCCATACGCCACACGCCTTGGTCGTCGAGCTTAAGCGGGCTGTGGACAATGCGATAGCCCGCGGCTTCGATAGACTTGGTGAAACCGATGTAGGTGGGGCTGTGGACCAGCACCGCATCGCCCGGCTGGACGTACGCGCGCAGCGTCGACACGACACCGCCCAGCACACCGTTTTCGTAGCCGATATGCTCCGGCGCCAGGCCCTTAACACCGTTGCGGCGGCTCTGCCATTCGATGATGCGGTCGAAGTACTCGTCGCGCGGATTGAAATAGCCAAACATGGGGTGCTGGGCGCGCTGAATGATGCGCTCCTGGACCGTGGGCACCGTGGCAAAGTTCATGTCCGCCACCCACATGGGAATGCGGTCGAAGCCCTCGTCGGGTGCGTTCGGAGCCATGCCGGGGATTTCGCCCCAGGAGTCAACGGCGATGGCGTCCATGCCGTGGCGGTCGATAAGCGAAGTAAAGTCGTATTTCATGCTGAGCTCCCGTGCAAAGCGGATTGTTTTGGTAGGCGTTATTGTCCACCAGCGTGGGCGGTTTTGGCATGGGGTTTGGCGTTGAATTTGGCGGGCGCCGGCGAATGGCCGGCTAATCCCGCGCGTCGTTGACGGCGGCTACCGTCAACCTGGTTCCATCAACCGTAAAGGATGTGTCAAGCCCAGCGTAAGCCAGATGGTAGACGCGGTTTGGCTCGTGTTTGCTACCCGCGCGGCGCGGATCCTGGCGAAGGACCTCGACCAACCCGGGGAGCTTTGTGGGCGGGACCATCTCCTGCAGCGCTTGCGGGAACTCGATATCGAGCTCTTGCCACGGCGTATCCTCAATCCAGCCGCCCGTTGCATCCGGGTGGCAGTCCGCAAACGGAATGTAGGGCTTAATGTCGTAGATGGGCGTGCCGTCGCGCAGATCGGCTCCCAGCACATGAATGATGGGACCGTCGTCGGTAAGCTCCACGCGGTCGAGCTTGACGCAGGTGAGACCGATAGGATTAGGGCGAAACGGACTGCGTGTGGCAAACACGCCCACGCGCTCGGCCCCGCCCAGGCGCGGCGGACGCACGGTCTTCGACCACTTGGCGTTGGTGCCGGACCTGTCCTGCGCCTTGGCATCGGCGGCGATGTCTTCCGCCGTGCCGCCGGGCGTTCCGTTTTCAAAGCGCCAGAGCAGCCATAGGTGAGAGAAGGAGTCCAGGCCCTCAACTGCCGCGTTAAAGGCAAATTCCTGCTCAAAGACGATGCGCCCCTCAAGATGAGGCGCCAAAAAGCTGTTGCGCGGAATGCCGAACTTCTGCGGCAGGTCGGTATGTATGTGTGCAATAGGTTCCATGCCGGTCATTGTACGGCACTGGTGCGCGGGCGAGGGGCCGCGATTCCCGCTCATCGCCATCTGCATGCAACCAACGGTTGCTTGGAAGGGTGCCTGCCGCCGCGTATGCTTAAGCCATCAACCAGCAGAAAGGAGCCGTTATGGCCTTCGCAGAAAAACTCATCGCCGTCCGTCGTGCCAACAAGCTCACCCAAGAGCAGCTCGCCGCCAAGCTCTATGTCACGCGCCAAGCCGTGAGCCGTTGGGAGCGCGGCGAAGTCACCCCGGGCATCGACATGATGAAGCTTATCGCCGCCGTAACTGGAGAGCCGCTGTCCCACCTGCTCGAAATGCCCGAGCACTATTGCCAGAGCTGCGGCATGATACTCACGCCTGATGACTGCGGCACCGATGCTCACGGCGCCACGACCGACCATTACTGCAAGTGGTGCTACGACCACGGCAAGTACACCTACGAGACCACGATGGAAGCGATGATCGAGGACTGCGCTCCGCGTCTGGCGCAAAACACCGGCATGTCGCTCGACGAAGCCGTCTCGCTCATGGGCGCCGTCCTGCCGCAACTGGAACGCTGGCGCACCGTGCAGGAAAACGAGGAGCGCTACGGCGCCGAGGCCCGGGCGCGCTACGGCGATGAAGCTATCGATGCGGCAAACGAAACGTTGCTGGACATGGATCCTCAGGCATGGAACGACATGAAAGAACTCGAACGCGCTATTCTGGGTCAGCTCTCGATTGCCATGGGCGACGGCGACCCCAAGAGCAGCGAGGCCCAAAAGCTTGTTGCGATGCATCGTCGCTGGATTGGCCTCAACTGGGGAGCCGAGCCCCAGGACGAAGCGTATCTGGGCCTCGCCCACGGCTACCTTGCCGATCAGCGCTTTGTCGACTACTACGACAAGCCCTGCGGTACCGGGGCCACGGCGTTTTTGGTCCAGGCCATCGAGTCGTCGCTGGCTCGCGCATAGACCGCGGCGGCTTTGGGTATGTCAATCGAAACCTCAACCGATTGGAGACCCATGGCTACTGATCACGAGCTTGTGCTGTACGTTATGACCGGCTGCCCGTATTGCATAAAGGTCAAGCGCTTCCTGGCCGATAACGGCGTGACCATCCCCGAGCGCAACATCTCGACCGATACCGAAGCCGAGCAGGCACTCATCGCCATCGGCGGAAAACGCCAGGTTCCCTGCCTGTTCATCGACGGCAAACCACTCTACGAATCGGGCGACATCATCGCATGGGTACAGGAGAACCTGCTCTAGTACTCATTGGGGACGCACTTAAATGAGTAGTCGTTAAAGAACGTCCCCAATGACTGGCTAGCCGTCGAAGCGGGCAACGGGCGCAAGCGGCTGTTCGCGAAAGACGCGATCGACGGCGGCGCGGTATTCGTCGACCTTTTTGGTCTTGCGTACGAGCTTGTGAACGGTCGCGGGATCGGCGAAGGCGCATTTGGCGTAGAACCACCACTCCTTCATGCGGAAGACCGCGTTGCCGCCGATCTCGTCCGCATAGGCCGCAAACAGCGTGTCGTGGAAACGCTGCAGCTCGGCTGCCGTGGCAGCAGGACCGCCCTTAGCCATGCGAGCCAGCGCGGGGTTCGCAAGCAAGCCGCGCCCCAACATTACGTGACGCGTTCCGGGATAGGCCTCCACCAGCGCATCCATGTCCTCAAGATCAAAGATGTCGCCGTTATAGGCAACGGGGAACGGCGCCCGCTCCAGCGTCTCGCCGTAAAACTCCTTGCGCGGCGAGCCCGTATAACGGTCCTTTTGCACGCGCGGATGCACGATCAGCTCTGCCAGCGGCATGCGGCAACAGAGGTCGAGTACGCGCTCGTATTCGTCGTCGCTTTCCAACCCCAGCCTGGTCTTGACCGACACCGGCAGCGGCGAGTGCTCGCACACGTCGCTCAAGAACACCTCGAGCTCGTCGAGATTGCGCAAGAAACCCGAACCCTTGCCCTTGGCGACAACCGTTCCCGAAGGACAACCCAAGTTGAGATTGACCTCGCGATAACCCATGTCGGCGAGCACCTGTGCCGCCCACACAAACTCGTCCGCGTTCTTGGACATCAGCTGAGGCACTACGTTGAGCCCCTGGTTATTGACAGGGTCGACCTCCTTAAACGCCTTGCCGCCAAAGCGGTTTCCCACCCGTGGCGGCGGCAAGAACGGCGTGTAATAGCAATCGAGCGCACCGAAGCACTCCGCGTGCACGCGACGGAACACATGCCCGGTAATCCCCTCCATAGGGGCCAACGATAGAATCATCAACATCTACTCTCAGATCAATGCGGCAAAGGGACAGTCCCTTTGTCACATCTGCAAATCATCATTCGAGTGTTTATTTTGGCACAGCAACGCAAGCGGCCCCATGCACGTTATTCGTCCTTCGGCAGCGGCTTCATGCTCCAAAAGACGACGTTCATAATGACGACGATGATGAGCACCACGCCGTTGGCCACCCAAAAGCCCATATTCAGGCCGAGCCACTCCGAGGTGCCAAACAGGTCAATCCAAATCTGCGTCCAGTTCATGCGAACGCTCCTCTCATGTCAAATCCCCTGTTACAGCAGCTCGCCATAGCGCCTGACATAGGCCTTCTTAAGACTTGTTGCCAACGCCATATACAGCAAGATGCACGGGATCAGGAACAGGAAGTACTCAACGGGCAGGGCACCCAGGCCCAACGTAGGCCCAAGCGGGCTAAACGGAATCGCCGTGAGCAGCGCGATGCCCGTCATCGTAAGCAGCATCACCGGCGCCGAGGCACGGCTCTGAATAAACGGCAGCTTGGGCGTGCGAATCATATGAATGACCAGCGTCTGGCTCCACATGGACTCGACAAACCAACCGGCCTGGAACAGCGCGATGTATGCCAGCTGCATCTGCTCCAGTGCAGCGCCCGAGTAAACATGCGCCAGCTCGTTAAACAGCACGCCGTGGCTCACAAACAGCGGGCAGAAGACAAAGTACATAAAGATGTAGGTCATAAAGTCAAAGATGGAGCTGGTGGGCCCGATCCAGATCATGAATCTGCCGACACTCGACGCGTCCCAGGTACGCGGCACGCGCAGGAACTCCTCGTCCACATTATCCCAGGGAATCGCCAGGCAGCTGCAGTCATAAATCAAGTTGAGCAAAATCAGCTGGATGCTCATCATGGGCAAAAACGGCAGCAGGGCAGACGCGGCAAGCACGCTAAACATGTTGCCGAAGTTAGAGCTCGCGGTCATCTTGATGTACTTGATCATGTTGGCGTAGGTCTTACGCCCCTCGATGATGCCTTCCTCGAGCACCATCAGGTCCTTCTCGAGCAAGATGATGTCTGCCGACTCCTTGGCAACGTCGACAGCGGTATCGACCGAGATGCCGATATCGGACGACTTCATGGCCGAGGCATCGTTGATGCCGTCACCCATGTAGCCTACAACATGCCCGTTGTCGCGCAGGACGGAGACGACACGCGCCTTTTGATCCGGTGTGAGCTTGGCAAACACCTGCACGTCCTCGGCACGGCGGGCGAGCTCCGCATCGTCCATGGCAGCAATGTCGCTACCCAGCAGCATGTTGTTGACCTGCAGTCCCACCTGCTTACAGATGGTGCGCGTGACCTTCTCGTTGTCGCCGGTCAAAATCTTGGTGGCGACGCCATGGTTGCGCAATGCCTCGATGGCATCGGCCGTCGACTCTTTAGGCGGATCCAAAAATGCCAGATAGCCAATCAGGACCATATCGCACTCGTCCTCGGCGCTAAAGGCACCGGCCGGCGAAGGATTGGACTTTTGTGCAATCGCCAACACGCGAAAACCGTCATCGTTCAGATCGGCGACCGTTGCCAGGATACGCCTGCGTACCTCGTCGTCCAGCACGCGAACCGCACCATCGATCTCGACATGCGAGCATACCGAGAGCATTTCCTCGACAGCGCCCTTGGTGACCATCTGAGTCTTACCGCTGCGGTCGCGCACCACGGTGGTAAGGCGACGGCGCGTAAAATCAAACGGCACCTCGTCGACCTTTACATATGCCTCCGAAAGGTCGGTGAGACTCGGGTCGTTTTGCTCCTCTTCCTCGGTGCACTTGATAATCGCCAGGTCCATGAGGTTCTTGTAACCCGTCTGGAAATAACTGTTGAGATAGGCATGGCGCAGAACGCGCGAATCCTCCTGGCCATTGATATTCCAGTGATATTCCAGCACCACCTGGTCCTGTGTCAGCGTGCCGGTCTTATCCGTACACAGCACGTCCATGGCGCCAAAGTTCTGAATCGAGTTGAGGTTCTTGACGATGGTCTGCTTTTTGCTCATGGCAACTGCGCCCTTGGCAAGGCACGTGGTGACGATCATGGGCAGCATCTCGGGCGTGAGGCCCACGGCGATGCTGATGGCAAAGAGGCCGGCATCGAGCCAATCGCCCTTGGTAACGCCGTTAATCAAAAAAACGAACGGAACCATCACCATCATAAAGCGGATGAGCACCCACGAGACGCCATTGACGCCTTTGGAAAAGCTGGTCTCCACGGCGTCATCCGAAAGGCTCGACGCCATGGAGCCAAACAGGGTCTGCTCGCCCACGCTAAAGACGACTGCGGTCGCGCTGCCCGAGATCACGCTGCTGCCCATAAGGGCGATATTCTCAAACGACGTTGCCGAGTCGGATTCTGCGCAGGTCGCGGGCACCTTCTCGACAGGCTCGCTCTCGCCCGTCAGGCTGGCCTGGCTCACAAAGAGATCCTTTGCCTCGATGATCCTCACGTCCGCGGGGATCATGTCGCCAGCGGAAAGGTGCACGATGTCGCCGACCACCACGTCGTCGATGGGAATCTCCTTTTTGGGAGCATCCTTTCGAGTGACCGTCACGGTCGTCGTGATCATGTCGAGCAGCTTTTCGGCCGCGTTGCCGCTACGCGCCTCCTGGATATAGCGCAACGTGCCCGAAAGCACCACCATCGTGGTGATGATAATCACGGTCAGCGGATCGAAATCTTCCGGCGTGCTTCCCATAAGCGAAAGGGAGGGAAATACCATGTCCGTTGCCGCCGAGATAATGGCCAGGAAAAACAGGATTGCCGTAAAGGGGTTGACAAAGGCATCTGCGAGCCTACGGGCTAGCGACTTTTTCTTGCCGCGCGTGACCACGTTGCGCCCGCTGTCCGCCTCGCTGTGTGCGACCTCGTCGCGGTCCAGGCCACCCAAGTTGGACCCGACCCATGCCAAAGCATCGGTCAGCGGAATGGTCGCCGCATACTGAATGCGCCCCTCCGCACGATGCCGAATCAAATCGTGCTGCGCTTGAGCCGTCGATGCCGCGCGGTGCATGGTTAACATCTTCACTTATTACGCTCCGTTCTATCGATTGCGTGCAGAGCAACTTAGCTGCGGCGGTCCTTAACAAGATGGGCCCGCGGCGGCGCACATCGCCCTGCGCTTCCGGTACTGTCACTGCCGCTCAAGGTCCTCACCTCTCCTTCGCGTCTGCGACTGTTCACAGAATAGAAAAGCCGCAAGACCCAGCACATGGCTGGTTTCTTGCGGCTTTCTTGCGATTCGGCAAGGATTGTTCTGCTGCCTTCAATCGGCAGCGGCAATAGGCCAAAGCGTCATTCGGCCATCTTGTAGCCCACACCCCACACGGTTAACAGATAGCGCGGGTTATCGGGCTCGGGCTCAATCTTCTTTCGTATCTTTCGGACAAAGGCCATGATGTTGCTGTCGTCGAGCAAATACTCGTCCCGCCACACGGCCCGATAGATTTCTTCTTTGCTAAAGACCGTGCCCCGATTGGTGGCCAAAAAGGCAAGGATGTCAAACTCCTTGGGTGTGAGCGAGACGGGCGCCCCCAGGACTTTCACGGTGCGCGAAGCCAGGTCAATCGACAGCCCATCGATAACGATGGGTTCTGTGCCCGAACCGGGCTGCGAGCCCGCGAGCATGAGTTCGACGGATGTGAGTCGGCCCGACGCGATATCGGCAAATATAGGCGCAAGCTCGTGGGCGGCGGCACTGCCGGACGAGAACAGCGCACCGCTGAGCTCGGCGGCCTCGGCGGGCGTGATCGCTATGTTGGTTCTGTTCGTTTGCATAGAACCACCCTAGAACAAACTGCTCGCACGGGACAGGTAGACCCGCTTGATGACCGAAACAACAACAAGGTACAGCACACTGAGCAGTGCGACGACGCCCAAATACCACGCCGGTAAAGCGGCAAGACCGATCAGTTGCACCGCCGGACCCAGCGCGAGTAAGGCAGACGCGACAAGCATGATGCCGACCATCATCGCGAGCAAACGGCGTGGGCGATCAGCCCCGCGAACGCATCGTGTTCGCAAGACCAAAAGCACCAGCGACTCGGTCCATGCGCACTCCAGCAGCCAACCTGCTTGGAACATGGCAATAAAGGCCGCCCTACCCGCGGCGTCCAACGCCATAAAAGATGCACCGCATACGGCGGGGCACACGCCAAAGAACAAAATGGCAAAGGTGATGATGTCAAAGGCCGAGCTCGCAAAGCCAAAATGGAGCATAAAGCCACCCAGGCCCTTGCCCGACCATGCCTTGGGGCGAGCAATCTCCTCGCCGTCAACGTTATCCCACGACAACGCCAGGCAGGTCGCGTCGTAAAGCAAGTTGAGCAAAAGCAGCTGAGTAGCGGTCGCCGGCACAAAGGGCAAGAAGATGCTGGCGGCAGCCACCGAACAAATATTGCCAAAGTTAGAACTTGACGCGATGCGGATGTACTTGGAAGCGTTGGCGAACGAGGCCCTGCCCTCGCGTACGCCCTCGGCAACGACGCCCAGGTCGCGCTCGCGCAGCACGAGGTCGGCAACCTTCTTGGACTCGGCGGCGGCAGAATCCACAACGATACCGACGTCTGCCGCCGTAAGCGCCGGCACGTCATTCACGCCGTCGCCGATATAGCCGACGGCATGGCCCGAAAGCCGGATGAGCCCTACGATACGCGCCTTTTGCGCGGGCGTGAGCTCGGCAAAGACGCGAGTGCGTCCCACCCGGACAAGCGCCTCGGACTCCTCCATGGCATCGAGCATGGCACCCGTGATGACGTTACCGGCGGGAATCCCAAGGCGTTTACAGGTAGAACGAGCGACCGACGCCGAATCACCGGTCAGCACGCGCACCTCGACAGACAGGTCGGAAAGTGAGCGAATGGCAGCGTGGGCGCTAGCCTTTGGTCGGTCGAAGAAGCCCAGAAAACCGCACAGCACCAGACCGTCCCAACCCGCCGCCGTCGTACTGTAGGCGACAGCGAGCACTTTGATGCCATCGGCACGCATATCCTCGGCAACCTCGTAGGCGCTCTGGCGCCCTTCTTCATTCATGGGAACGAGCTCGCCTTTAAAGCTCGCCCAGTCGCAATGTGCGCAAACGCTTTCGACCTCGCCCTTAACGATGGTCAGGCGACTGTCGGGACGAGCAGGCAGCCCCAGACACCCAAGTGCCCCCGGTGTGGTGCCGAGCTTAACGCCCGACGCCTTGACAACGTGATCAAAGGGATCGGACGCATACAGGGTAAATGCATGACCAAGATCTTTGGCAGCAAGGCGAAGCTCGGGTGCGGCACACGCATCGGCAATAGCCCGGTTAAGTTGATTGGCGACGGTCCCCTGATTCATACTCTCGAGATACGCCAAGTTGAGGGTCTGCTCGCTCTCGTTGCCCAGGATATCGGTGTAGTACTCAAGCACCGCGACATCTTCTGTCAGCGTTCCCGTCTTGTCCACGCACACTACGTCCATGGAGCCCAGCGACTCCATGGCATCGACGTTCTTAACGATGACTTGCTTGTTTTTGAGACGACGGGCGCTGCCCGACAGACAGACGCTCGTAACGACTGGAAGCATTTCGGGAACCAGACCAACGGCCGTTCCCAAAGCAAACAGCAGCGCTTGCGCCCAGTCGCCCAACACGACGCCACGAATCGTAATGACAAACGGCAACACAATCAGCATGCACTTGACTAAAGCCGCGCAAATGCTCTTGGCCCCAACATTAAACTGCGTGGCAGGGCGGGCGCGCCGGCACGGCACGGCCTCATCCTTGTCGGCACATGCAAGAACGGTTGCCGAGGCCTTGCCATCAACAATAGTCGTCCCTGCGCGAACGGTCTCGCCCTCCCGCTTTGCGGTCTGGCCACTCTCGCCTGTAAGCGATGACTCGGAAACAAGAATGTGATTGCCCTGGGCAAGAATCGCATCGACCGGGCAGAGCATGCCAGCGTACAAGCGAATCACATCGCCAGGCACAAGCCGGTCGGCATTGACTTGAACCCAGCATGCGTCAACACGCTTCCAAACGGCCGCATGGCTCGCCCTCAGCATATGGCGATTGAAGGTGCGCATAGCCTCATTTTCATAGAACAGACGCACCAAGCCGCCGACCAGCCACATTGCAAACAACACAGCAGGCGCGAACACCCCCGTCTGGCCCTGCGCCTGCGGAACGACATCGACCAAAAAAGCCAAACCGGCCAGCGCAAGCAACAGGGACGAGAACGGATTGAAAAATGATTTTTTAATCATCAGAGCCTCTTTCTAGCATGGATTCGATTGTATCCGAGGCATATACCGGTATCCCCGCCCCACTCCTTGCGACTTCCTTGCTTTTACATGCAACACATGTGACACAGGAACGGCCCCTTTGCCTTATTCCTTGATTTCCGGTTACCGCACACAAAGAACAAACGCCTGCTAATCATTTACGCTCAGGGACATGCGTACGCCACAGACGGAAAACGATGGGGATCGAGGGCTTCGCGCAGCAGCTCACCGAACATGACAAGAAGTGCATCCAGTGATACTGCACATACCCAAAATCGCAGCAACTGTCCTCGTCATGGCGTTCGCAGTATGTCTGCTGAGGCTGCCACTCCGCATGACCAACGACATCGTATTTCGCCAAAAGGGTTTCCAGCCAGCGGGAATGTATTCCGCAATCACACTCCCCGCAATCGCACTCACCATCTTTTGCTATTGCGCCCTTGCACCGCGCTTTGGGATGCAGGACAAACAGTGAAAGGAGCTGCAAGCAGGTTTACACTCTAGCTGCTGCTCTCAAACGCCGTCTACATCTCGAGGTCTAATACTTTTCCCGAGAAGTGAACGGCTGTATTTGGGCCCCCGAAACATCGACATTTTTAGACGTTAAAACCGCAGGATTCGACTGGCAAAACCACAGGAAATTGCACGCCAAAAGTGCCGATGCTTCGGGGGTCCGTTTTCACTCGTTCACTTCTCGGGAAAAGTATTTGACATCGATTTCGCAAGGGCCCCAATATGGCAAAGGGGCAGTCTCCTGCCACATAACGAGGCGCCCTATTGTCACTGGCAGAATCCATCCGAGGACTGTAAGGGGCACGCATTCCATAAGAGTTGAATCCAACAGCTAAAACCGATTCCACATGCATGAAAACGCGCTCGGTATCAGGCAAAAAGCAGTGATGGCAAGGAGAGACGTCCCATTGCGACGGGCGCGAAAAGCATCCTTGCCAACGCCCAGGCAGCGCATCGTATGCTCGGCAGGACCATCTGGCAAGCCGACATGGCAAACCCATCGAGCTGCCATGACACTTTAGCCGCATGACCATGCACTCATCGATGGCAGGATTCCCTATACTGAGTCACATATGACGGTATCGCGCCAAAGGAGAACGCCGTGACCACGTCGCAGATATCCCTGCTCGCGCTCATCTCGGTTGGAGGCATCGGCATCCTGCTTATCGGAATGAGCACGCTCATGAAAGCAGCCGCCCGCAGGAAAGCCAAGGCCTGCACCGCTATGATCATGGGAACGGTCATTGACCACCGCTTTATGGGCGAAGGCAGAATGTATCCCGTTTTGGAGTACACCGTCGACGGCACGCGGTACCACGTGAGAAAACAATTCCGCGGCGTAAAGACCAAAAGCTTGTCGGGACTCCCCGTCCGCACGCAAAGCGCGGCGTACGAAGACGCCAAGGGCTGGTTGCACGTACAGACAGGACCCATCGCACGCCTAGATACTCTCGCAGAGCAGCTTTGGCCCCTCGGCAGCCAAATGACTGTGCACTACAACCCCAGCAGCCCAGACAAGAGCTATGTCGAGCGCCCTATCGTGGGCGACTTTGCCACGCTGATGTTTAACATCGCGGGTATCTTGCTCATCGCGCTGAGTATTTTGCTCTATGTTCTTATCCAGCGCTAGCTCAGACTGATACATCCCGCGCGCCGCGCGCCGTAATGACCGCCACGACTCCAAGGACCAGCTATGGCAACACTCTCCGAACAAGAACGTAAGCGCATCCAGCGATACTGCATCTGCCCCAAGGTTGCCGGAGCGGCGCTTGCCATGGCATTCGCGCTGCCCTTATCGATCATTCCCTTCGAAATGATCGACGACATCGTCTTCCATCACGAAGGCTTCCAAGAGACGGGCATGATGACCGCCTTGGTGCTCACCGCCATCGAGCTCGTCATATTCTGTTATTGCGCTCTCGCCCCGCGCTTTGGCATGCGTGGCAAGCAGTGGAAGGAAATGCAGTACCGGCTCGCCGTCGAGCAGAGCGAGAAAGACCGTTCGGCACAGATCGCAGGCGTTGTTGGCACGCAGGCCGCCGCACGCCTGCTCAAGAACAGCGACAACGAGGCTGCACGCAACCTGGGCGGCGCGGCAGAAGTCGCCGCTGCCGCAGGCGCCGTCGCCACCGCGGCAGACGTGCTTGCCGAGAGCTTTGCCAACGCGAAGGCCATGGCAGAGGCCTGTGGCGTACCTATCCCCCATGCAAAAAAGTGGATCGTCGCGCTTGTGGTACTGCCCCTCGCAATCGTGTGCGGCGCCTATATCCCACAGCTGGCGCAGGGAAACATCGAAATGCAAGAAAACGCCGCGGCCGCGGCCGAGCAGATCGCCATCGCTCGCAAGGCGCTCGAGCCCTCATGCGAGTACGTGTCCGCCGATGACCCCTACGAGCGATATCAAGACTACGGCTATCACGTCCGCGGCTATCTGCACGACGGCGACTCCGATGCCCAGAAAACCTATACGTACCTGGATTTTGACAACAAGGGGACGCTCACGGAAGTGAGCTACGCAGCAGAGGTCGACCCCGGCGCGAGCCTCGAGGACAACCTCGCCCGTATCGAGCTCGATCTTGACGAGCTTTTCTCTATCGTCCAAACCATAGGCGTCAAGACCGCAAGCCCCGAGCTCCTAGCGCCGCAGAAGCTCCCCGAAGAGTTTAGGCAAGCTTTTTTGAACGGCTCGCTCTACGAGAGAATCTCTATCAGGACGAGTGACGACCCTATTAAAGCGTATTACTCGTTTGACACGGATCCCGAGGACGAGTTTGACGAGTACACCCATCCAACCATCCGCATCACGCTGATGGGCAAAACGAACTAGGTGCAGGGAGATGAATGTGACAAAGGGGCTGTCCCTTTGTCACATTATTCGGAACGTAGGGCCTCCACGGGGTCTTTCTTGGATGCGCTGCGGGCCGGCAGCAGGCCAGCGACAACCGTCAGCAACACCGAAATCGCGATGAGCACCAGCGCATCCTGCACGGGCAGGCTCATCAGATTGGGGACCTGTTTGACCGCAAGCGCCCAGGCATTGACCGGAAAACTCACGAGCACCACGACGACGATGGCGAAGACGCCAGCAATGAGGCCTTCGATGAAAGTCTCGGCGTTGAACACGTTGGCCACATTGCGCTTCGACGCGCCGATCGCGCGCAGGATGCCAATCTCCTTTTTACGTTCCAGCACGCTGATGTAGGTGATGATGCCGATCATGATGGAGCTGACGACCAAGCTGATGCTCACAAATGCGATGAGCACCAAGCTGATGGTGTTCACGATGTCGGTTACCGAACCCATGATAATGCCCATGTAGTCGGTGTACGAGATTGCCTGCTCGTCGTGGCCGGCGGCTTTGACCTGCTTGTTATACGCATCGATGTGATCGAGTACGCGCTCCTTGGCCTCAAAGTCGCGCGGGAAAATCTTAACCGAGATGGGATCTGCCTCATCCGCATAGCCCAACGTGGTCAGATTGTTATCGTAGGTGAGCTGCGACGCCTTGGCATAGCTCATCATGAGCGAACTCAGGTCCTCGGCGTCCATGTTGAAGTGAATGGCATTGGCAAAGGCGCTCGCATCCACACGCATAGCGCCCGCCAGGTTAGCAATACTCGACGACACCTGCGTAGCCACCTGTCCCATGAGCCCCGCCGCGCCTGCTTTAAGCTGGGACGATACAGTTGTCGCAATCTGCTCGCTAATTGTCTGCATCACCTGATCCATAGCCTGTTGCAGATACGGAGCCAGCTGCTTTTGCACATAGTCGGTCATCGCGTGCTGCAGGCGCTCTACCAGGGCATCGCCGCCGAGCGCTTTGAGCTGGGCCAGGATTTGCTGGGCTACCGCATCACTCTCAAGATACGTCGAGAACGCGGCGGCGAGCTTCGACGCGTCCTTAAGATCTTCGGGCGACAGCGCCTTAAACTGATCAGACTGCAAAAAGCCCTCAAACAGTTGGTTGGCAAGCGTTCCCACCTGCTGCATTTGCTCGGGCGTGAGCTCCAGACCGTCAAAGATGCCCGAGAAATCTGGAGCCGGCGCTTTGGCCATGATGTCGCTGAAGTCGATATCCTTTCCAACGCCCGAAAGGTCAATGTCCAGACCGGACAAGTCGATACCGGAAAGGTCCATACCGCCGGCCGCACCCGAAAGCACAGACGCATCGAACGAGAACGCGCTCTTCAGCGCCGCCTCGTCCACACTGAACATGCTGCCCAGATCAACGCCTTGCTTGGCCTCGCCTTGCAGCTCGTCGAAGGTTTTGCCTGTAAAGACATCCGTCTCGGGGTGGGCAAGCTGCTCCTGTACAACCTGCGAATCGGCTGCGCGCTCCATAAGCTGGCGAGTCAGCGCATGCGTATAGGCAATGCCCGGAGTCAATGCGCTCGCGTTGGCCGTCTCGTTGGGTCGCACCACGCCCACAATGCGCACGTCAATACCGTCGGCAACCTTGGCCGCCATAAAGTCGGCATCGCCAGACATGTCAGTCCACATGCCGGTCTCTTCGTTTTTGCGATAGGCATCGGACGGCGACAGCACCTTAAACGTCGTGGACAGCGCATCGTCGTAGGTAAAGACGGTGCCGGCCTTGGGCGTCTCGACCTTGCCGTCGGCCGTCATGGCACTGTTAACCAGGTCGTTGAGCTCATCGATATCCAGCGCACCGATGCTGTAGAGCGTGTAGTCACCCACCGTGCCGCGGCTCGAAAGCACCATCACAGCCTCGTTGGCAGACGTAGGCCAATGGCCGGCAACGACATCGTACTGGCTGTCGAGCAGGCTCTGGTCGTCAATCATCTCGTTAAAGACCGAGGTTCCCATGGAATCCATGCTCACCGTTGCCGCCGAACTTGCGCCGCCGCTCATGGCCTCGGTCATAGCGTTGGGCACCAGCCGGACAGGCTTCTCATCGCCCTTGCCCGCACGATAGACAACCGGCGTCACGCCGTAGCCGTACTGGATAGCGTTGACCTCTTTATTGATACCGTCGCCGTCGTCGTCAAGCCATGCCTTAAAGCTTGTCATATCGTTAGATTTAACACTTGCGAACATGTCCTTTACGGCTGTGACCACAGGGATCTTGTCGGTTCCCTTAGCTTTGCCACCGGTAGCGTCATCGGACGAGCCCTCGCCCTTGGACGCCTCCTCATCGGTAGCCCCATGGCCGCCCATCATGGACGACAGGTCGTAGTCTTGTTTGGAAATCGTCAGCGGGTAGCTCGAGAGCGTGTCCTCCTCGACCTTTTTGATGTAGTCGTTTACGCCGTTGGACAGCGCCAGGATCGCCGCAATGCCGATAATGCCAATCGAGCCCGCAAAGGCCGTCATGGCCGTGCGACCCTTCTTGGTCATGAGGTTTCGGGCAGAAAGCCCCAGCGCCGTCACAAAGCTCATCGAGGTTTTGCGCGTGGGCTTGGCCTCGCGACGCGCGGCCTCGGCAGCATCAAAGGGATCTGAATCGTCGGTGATCTTGCCGTCCGCCAGGGTGACGATGCGCGTGGCGTACTTGTACGCCAGCTCGGGATTGTGCGTGACCATGATGACCAGACGGTCGCGCGCAACGTCCTTGAGCAAATCCATGACCTGCACGGATGTCGTTGAGTCCAAGGCGCCGGTCGGCTCGTCAGCCAGCACAATCTCGGGATCGTTGATCAGGGCGCGGGCAATAGCCACGCGCTGCATCTGGCCGCCCGATAGCTGGCTCGGGCGCTTGTTAACGTGCTCGCCCAGACCAACCGCCTCGAGCGCCTTGCGCGCACGCTGGCGGCGCTCAGCACGCCCTGCGCCCGTGAGCGTGAGCGCCAACTCAACGTTTTCCAAAATGGTCTGATGCGGAATGAGGTTGTAGCTCTGAAACACAAAGCCAATGCGATTGTTTCTGTAGGCATCCCAATCGCGGTCGCTGAAGTCCTTGGTCGAGATGCCATCGATCAACAGGTCGCCGGAATCGAAATGGTCGAGTCCACCAATGACGTTGAGCATCGTAGTTTTACCCGAACCCGAGGGACCCAGGATGGCTACAAACTCGTTATCGCGAAAAGACAGGCTTACGCTGTCGAGCGCTACCTGCGTAAACGACTGCGTAACGTACCTTTTGCAAATATCTCTGAGATCCAGCATGGACGGCAACCTCTCTCGCGCGGGCGCGCTCGCCCGCTCCCCCGCCGTTCACGTTCGGCGCGCTTGTCCTACTCTATCCTCATTTTTGGCCGATACCAGTGAGGAATGTAACGAACCGCGCCAAAAAACGAACGGGACAGCACGCCGCATGGCGCACCATCCCGCATATAACATCCCCGATGTGACAAAGAGGCTGTCACTTTGTCACATTCCAATGCGCGCTACTTTTCGAGCCCGCACGGCATAACGTTAGCGCTGCCGCGGCGAGCCTCAGTCACGGCTGCAAAGAAGCGATAGCCGCCCGAGAAGTTAAAGCACTCAAAGCCATGCTGCGCCAAAATGCGGCAAGCAATGTAGCTGCGAATGCCGCTCTGGCAAATTACGTAGACCGGCTTGGCCCGGTCGAGCTCGCCCAGGCGATTGCGCAGATCATCGACGGGAATGTTTACGAAACCATCGATATGCCCGCGCTCATACTCCCCTTCCGTACGAACATCGAGCAGCTGCACGCTGCCATCGCGTGGCAAGTTGGGCTCATCCTCCCAATGCCACTGCGCCAGTATGCCGCGATTGAGGTTCTCGATCATAAAGCCCGCCATATTGACGGGATCCTTCGCCGATGAGTACGGCGGCGCGTATGCTAGGTCCAAATCCTTAAGCCTATCGCCGCGCATGCCTGCCTGGATGGCAGTCGCCAGAACGTCGATACACTTGTCCACACCATCGATGCCCACGATTTGCGCACCCAGCAGGCGCAATCCCTGCTTCTCGAAGATAACCTTCATGGTCATGGGCGTTGCACCCGGATAATAACCCGCATGCGAACCGGGCGACAGGACCACGCTGTCGCAGTCAATTCCCGCCGCGTGTGCTGCCTTTTCGGATAGTCCCGTGCTTGCCGCCGTCAAGTCGAATACCTTGATAATCGATGAGCCCAACGATCCGCGGTAGCAGCTGTCCATGCCGGCTATGACATCGGCAACGACACGCCCCTGCTTGTTGGCGGGGCCGGCGAGCGAAATGACCGCGTCCTCGCCGGTCACCTGATGCGTGACCTGCGCGGCATCGCCCACGGCATACACGTCGGCAGCAGAGGTCTCCATGCGGTCGTTGACCACAATAGCCCCCTTGATGCCCAGTTCGAGCCCCGCCTCTTGCGCCAGATGGCTCTCAGGTGCCACGCCAATGGCAAGCAGCACCATATCGGCTCCGATAGGGTCATCGCCCGCAACATGGGTGACAACGCGGCCATCAACTTCCTCAAAACCTGTCACATCGGCCTTGAGGCGCAGATCAATACCGTGCTCACGCACCTCGGTATGCAAAAGGGTCGCCATGTCGTAATCCAGGTTGTTCATAAGCTGGACGGGACGCTGCAGAAGGGTCACCTGGAGCCCTAGCTCGCACAGATTCTCCGCCGTCTCGACGCCAATGAAGCCGCCGCCGATCACGACGGCACTGCTCGGTCGCCGCTCTCGAACATAGCTGTGAATACGCAGCGTGTCCTCAACGGTGCGTAGGCTAAAGATTTTATCCGAGTCGATGCCCGGCAACGCAGGGCGAATCGGCTTTGCACCCGGCGACAGGATGAGCTTGTCATACGTCTCGACAAATTCCTCGCCCGTCAGCATATTGCGAACCTCGACCGTATGCGAATCGGGATGGATGGCAAACACCTCGTGACTCGTCTTGACCGCAATGCGAAAGCGATCCCAAAAGCCCTTGGGAGACTGCAGCGTCAATGCGCTCTCTTCTTCTATCACGCCGCCAATGTAGTACGGAAGCCCACAGTTGGCATACGATACAAAACCCGTGCGCTCAAAGATGACAATTTGGGCCTGCTCGTCGAGTCTGCGCAAACGTGCCGCCGCCGATGCGCCGCCCGCGACGCCTCCAACGATAACCACCTTCATAGCTAACGCACCACCTTTCCCGTGTAGCCGCTTATGCCGCCGATATTCTTGACACTGCCATACCCAGAACGCTTAAGAAAACTCACAGCTTGGTTGCTTCGCGCACCGCTCAGGCAATGCACGAAAAGCTGCGCCCCCTTTCGACGTATACCCATGATGCTACCCCGAAGCAGAAAAAAGAGTCGCTGTTTCCAGCGACTCCCCTTCAGTTGCCTGTCCCACGAATCTACTGTTCGCTCTTCGCGAGTGCTTGATCGATCAGTTTATTGAGCGCCTCGCGCTGCTCAGCGGAGTTGATGCCGCCCATGATCGGCTCTCCCACAATGTTACCGTTCTGGTCGATCACGTACGTGGTCGGGAACGAGTACAGGTTGGAGGTGAACTTGCCGGCCTCGCTATCCGACTTGAACCAGATGTTCTTGTACGTCACGCCCTTCTTGGAAAGTACGTCCTTGGCGTCTGCCACCTCGTCTTTGTTGCCATCGAGCGTAAAGGAATTAACGCCCACGACCTGGCCGCCCTTCTCGGCAAGCTCCTTGTTGAGCTTCTCCAGATCGCCCAACTCTCCCACGCACGGCTTGCAGGTGGTAAACCAGAAGTTCATGACGGTGACCTTGTTCTTGGAGAACAGCTCGTCGCTGTTTACATCGTTGCCGTCCAAGTCCTTGCCCTTAAAGCTGGGGAACTTCGTCTCCCCGCTCTCGCCGTTGGTCATGCCTGCGGTCGAGGCATCGACGCTCTCTCCCTCGCCGGGCGTGCTGCCACATCCGGGAAACTCCTTCTCCAGCGCCATGAGCTTATCCTCGATCTCCTTGACCTGCTGCGCGCCGGCCTTAAGCGTCTTGAGCTCGTCAGCCGTAAACTGATCCTTGGCGCCCTCGATGGTATCAAGCAAAAAGTCGCCGTAGTTCTTGCCGTCCTCAATCATGGGAGTGTCTTTGTTGGCCGCAAGAAACACCTTTTCCCATAGGGCGTTATCGCTCGCAAAGATCTCGTTTTCCTTTTGCAGCAGCTGCTGGTACAGCTCGGCCGCCTTCTCGGCGCTCGACGGCTTTTGTGCCACAAGCTCGGCGATTTGCGTATCGCCGCTCGTGGCATCCTTTGCGTCGCCCTTGGGGGCAGAGCACGCTGCGAGAGTCAGCGCCAGCACGGGCAGCATCAACAAGGCCGCAATTTTTGACAGTTTCATGGTTCCTCCGTTTATATCGAAGCTTATATAGATACCTATTTGTTTTCGCAGGCTTGCGCGGGCTGCGCGGGTTTGTCGCCCGTCACACCCAGCCCGTAGCGAAAGCTAATGGCATCGACGGGGCATGCGCCCACGCATTTGCCGCAACGAATGCACTCGGCATGGTTGGGCGTACGCGTAACGTCCACGTCCATCTGACACACTTTGGCGCACTTACCGCACGAGACGCATTTGCACTGGTCAACCTGAATCCCCAGCAACGACACCTTGTTCATGAGTGCATAAAACGCACCGAGGGGGCAAATCCATTTACAGAAGGGGCGGTAGAACAGCACGCTCAGCACCGCAACCACAATGAGGATCGCGAGCTTCCAGGTAAAGAGCTTTCCCAGCGCGGAGCGGATTCCCACGTTCATGATGGACAGCGGAATCGCGCCCTCGAGCACACCCTGCGGGCAGATGTACTTGCAAAAGAACGGGTCGCCCATGCCCACATCGTTGACTACCAGAACGGGCAGTAGCACCACGGCAAACAGCAGCACGGCGTACTTGATGTACGTGAGCGGCTTGAGCTTTTTCGTCGAGAGCTTTTTGCCGGGAATCTTATGCAGAAGCTCTTGCAGCCATCCAAACGGGCATAAAAAGCCGCATACAAAACGTCCCAGCAGCACGCCGATCAGGATGAGTGTTCCGGTGACGTAATACGAAAAGCTGAACTTAGACGAGCCCACCACCGACTGAAACGACCCGATGGGGCACGCACCTGAGGCCGCCGGACACGAGTAGCAGTTGAGCCCCGGCACGCAGACGGCTTTGCCCGCCCCCTGGTAGATGCCTCCCTTGGCAAAATTAGGCAGGTGAATGTTGGTCGCAAGCGTTGCCGCCGCCTGAATCAATCCGCGAAATCTCGCCAAAAGATGCGATACGGTATTTTTTCTTTTAACCAATTCCGATACACTCCAAGCACAGCCTGATTGCCTTGGCCAGCACGGCATCTGCCTCGCCGCGCATAATGCCAAAGCCAACCATGGCTACCCCAACGATCAGCAAAGCCACCTGCGCCACAGGCTTAATCGCTTTGAACAATCTGACCACTCCTTTCGTTTCGCGACCCATTGGACCATACCGACTATAAAATCCGTGTTAAGCGCGAATGACTATGCAAGGAGAACGTTATGCGCATCTTGGTCGTCGAGGACGAGCGGGCGCTGTGCGATGCAATCGCACGCAGCCTGCGCAACTTGGCCTATAGCGTCGACTGCTGCTACGACGGGCAGCAGGCCCTCGATCTGCTCGATATCGAGACCTTCGATCTTGTCGTGCTCGACCTTAATCTCCCCCACGTCGACGGCATGACCGTACTCAGGCAGCTCAGAATTACCGATTGTGAGACCAAGGTGCTCGTGCTGTCGGCACGCGGCGAGGTCTCCGACAAGGTAGCGGGGCTCGATGCGGGCGCCAACGACTACCTCACCAAGCCGTTCCACCTTGACGAGCTGGCGGCACGTATCCGCAGCCTTACCCTCAGACGCTTTACACAAAGCGACGTTGTTCTAACCTGTGGATTGTTAAGCTTTGACACCAAGGCGCGCCTCGCCTCCGTGGGCGGCGAGACCCTATCCCTCACGCGCAAGGAGACCGGCATCTTGGAATACCTGATGCTTAACCAGGGGCGGCCGGTGAGCCAGGAAGAGCTTATCGAGCATGTATGGGACAGCAGCGTCAACAGCTTTAGCAACGCGACCCGCGTGCATATCTCGTCGCTCCGCAAAAAGCTACGCAGCGCTTTGGGATACGACCCGATTCGCAATCGGATTGGAGAGGGCTACGTTATGGAGGATGGAGAATGAAAGGGCTTTCGCTGCAATGGCGCATAACGATTATGACGGCACTGCTGACGTGTGCGGCATGCGTACTGACGAACTGCTTGGTCGGCTATACGGGCATGCGCTACATGGATGCCATCGGCAGCGACATCTCGGCCTTTAACGCAACCGGCGAAGATTCGCTCCAGGCGTTCGACCCAACGAAAGCGGCCCTCGATGACAAGGTCACAATCGTCGTAAATGACGCACAGGAGTCTTTTGGCACGACAGCCTGGTACATCACGGCTGGAGTCACACTCCTTGGCGGCGCGCTGGCATACTTTGTGAGCGGCCGTGCACTCAAACCGCTACGGGCTTTTGCAGCTCAGGTTGAGCGTGTGCAGCCTGACAACCTAAGCGAAATCAGACTCAATGAAGATGTGCCCACCGAGCTACAACGATGCAGCGCCTCTTTCAACGACATGATCGCTCGTCTTGGCGAAGGGTTCTCTGCACAGCGTCAGTTTACCGGCAACGCCGCACACGAGCTTCGCACCCCGCTCGCCCTTATGCAAGCACAGATTGAACTATTCATCTCCGAGCACTCCGGTTTGCAACCCGAAACAGCCGAGCTGCTCGGCCTGCTACAAGAACAAACTGAGCGGATGTCGCGGATGACCAAGGTGTTGCTCGAGATGAGTGAGCTCCGCAGCGTTCCTTGCGAGGACGATGTTGAACTTGGTCCCTTGTCCGAAGAGGTCCTCACCGACCTTGCGCCACTTGCCGAAAATAAGGGCATAGCCCTCAATTGTGCTGGAGACGCTTTAGTAATCGGGAGCGACACGCTCCTCTATCGGCTGGTGTTTAACCTGGTCGAAAATGCCATCCGTTACAGCCGCCCCGGCTCGACTGTCAACGTCTCCATCTGCGACAACAACAGCCGCGTGTTCCTGCGAGTCGAGGACCAGGGCCCGGGAATACCCAAGCAGTACCACGAGAGCATCTTCCAACCGTTCTTTCGCCTGGATAAATCCCGCAGCAGGGCATACGGCGGCGCAGGACTCGGACTCGCGCTCGTTTGGGAGATTGCAGCGCTTCACGGTGGCGCTGTAGAGGTCGAAGCAAGTTCCGAGAACGGGACCACTATGCTCGCAAGCCTTCCAAAACGATCCGCAGCATTAACCGAACAGTAAAACGAAAGGGGTCCCGCACACGTTTGCGCGGGACCCCCTCCCTGTCAATGCAATTCGCCCAAAAGAGTAGAAGCCTACTCCCACTCCACCGTGCCGACGGGCTTCGGCGTGAGGTCGTAGCACACGCGGCAGATGCCGGGAACCTCGGCGGTGACGCGGGCGGTAATGCGCTTGAGCAACGCCCAGTCGAGCTCAGGCACCTCGGCGGTCATGACATCGACGGTGTTGATGCAGCGGATGATACAGGGCCAATCGTAGGCGCGCTTGCCCTCGCGCACGCCGGTGGCGCGGAAGTCGGGCACGACGGCAAAATACTGCCAGATGGTCAGACCCGCCTTGTCGATCTCCTCGCGCACGATCGCGTCGGCTTCGCGCAGCGCCTCAAGACGGTCGCGGGTGATGGCACCAAGGCAGCGGACGCCCAGGCCGGGACCGGGGAACGGCTGGCGCTCGACCATGTTCTCGGGCAGGCCGAGCTCGCGACCCACGACGCGGACCTCGTCCTTGTACAGCAGTTTGACGGGCTCGCAGAGCTCAAACTGCAGATCCTCGGGCAGACCGCCCACGTTGTGGTGAGCCTTCACGCCGTCTTGGGACTCAAGAATGTCGGGATAGATGGTGCCCTGGGCGAGGAAACTGACCTCGTCGCCAACCTTGCGGGCCTCCTCCTCGAACACGCGGATAAACTCGGCACCGATGAACTTGCGCTTGGCCTCGGGCTCCTCGACGTCCACGAGCTTATCCAGGAAGCGATCGGTCGCGTCCACATAGACCAGGTTAGCGTCCATCTGGTTCTTGAAGACGTCGATGACCTGTTCGCTCTCACCCTTGCGCATCAGGCCGTGGTTCACATGCACGCAAATGAGCTGCTTGCCGATGGCCTTGATGAGCAGGGCCGCGACAACCGAACTGTCGACGCCGCCGGAAAGAGCCAGCAGGACCTTCTTGTCGCCGATCTGCTCGCGGATTGCAGCGACCTGCTCATCGATGAACACCTGGGCAAGTTCGGGAGTGGTGATACGCACCATGTCGTCGGGACGCTTGTTGGGATCCATGCAGAGCTCCTTCTCGGTTCGATGGAAATGCGCCGCGCGTATGCAGACGCACCGTCATATGACCTCATTATATGCAGAACGAGATACGTTTCCCATCGCTGCGACAGAGCTTTTTGCAGGGGCGGCAGTTTTTCTATATCCCAAGGTCAGCTAGACTTCGGTAGCCACCTTGGGAGCATCGCCAATAGACTCTTCCTTTATACGTTCGGCACAATCGTAGACGATACCCACAAATTCCAGTCCCGAGCAACAAGAGTACAATTGCTGCTAGTGTTGCCAGCTGTTGGGAGATGGAAGATGGACTGCGATGGCTACCCATGCGTTCCCATGCCGTTGATGTGCACCGCCTTTGTGCCGGGGCAGATTGACGCTGCGGTTGCAGGCATTTCCGACCCCGATTCACGCGCCATCGCCACGGCAGAAGCGCTGTACTTTCGCGGACAGGCCGCACTCGCCGCCAAGACGGCGCACCCCTATCTTGACGTCACCGATCCCGCGCTGCGCTATTCCGCATGCTTTATCTGCGGATACGCCAGTCTGTCGCTCAACCGTATCGCCGACGCCCGCCGGTGCCTTGCGGGCATCCTCGATACGCCGGCCGACGAGGAATCGCCCGCCGTCCACGCCACGCATATCCTGTTCGCCTCGGCCGCGAGCGTCCTGCTGCACTTGCCTTCCCCGTATTCTGCCGAAGAGTTTTATCCACTTGCGGCGCACCTACCCGAAGGCCTGCGACTGTTCGCCAGCTACGTGATGGCGCACGCCTTGTATCTGCGCGGCGAATACGGCCGCAGCCTGGGCATGGCGGAAAACGCCCTAATTATGAAACAGGGAAGCTATCCCATCTCGGAACTGTTCCTGCACCTGGCAGCTTCCATGGCATGCATGAGCCTCAAGGACATCGACGCCGCAAAAGCGCATTTTGGAGCCGCTTGGGACATTGCGCGCCCCGACGGCCTTATCGAGCTCATTGGCGAGCACCACGGCCTTTTGCAGGGGCTCATCGAGGCATGCCTAAAAACGCAATACCCTGACGACTTCGCACGCATCATCGAGATCACGTACCGCTTCAGCTACGGCTGGCGGCGCATCCACAACCCCGATTCGGGCGAGGACGTTGCCGACGATTTAACGACCACAGAGTTCACCATGGCCATGCTCGCCTGCCGTGGGTGGACCAACGCTGAAATCGCACGCCATATGGGAGTATCGCCGGGCACCGTCAAAAACCGCCTATCCGGCGTATACGCAAAGCTTGGCATCGGCACACGCGCGAGCTGGTCGCGCACATGTTGCGTTAGCGACCGGGCTGCCAAGCGCATCGAACGCGTTCCGGAACCCGGCGCTTCGCTCGATCAATTTGGACATTTTGACCCTTGAACGGCACTACCGCCACGAAGCGTCTTCTCGCAAAATTGGATTATTTCCACCGATATTTGCGGGATGGGAGCCCAAGATGCTTGATCGCCGTTCGTTACTTGTTGCCGGAGCGTCCTCACTAGCGAGCATCATGTTGCCTCGCGTGCCGGGAAGCGAAAATGCCTTCCTGCTGCCGTTCGCGCCCACCGCGGCCTATGCCGACGAAAAAGACCCCTTCAGGGTGCTCGTTCTCTCGCGCACCATGTTTGGTGTGGTCGTGGTCGACGTCGCCAACAAGAATATGCCCATCAAGGGAGCGCAGGTCACGCTCACGTCGCGCTACGCCGCAGGCAAGCAGCTCGCCGCCACGACCGATGAAGAAGGCACGGCCATCTTTGAGGTCGCCCCTCTTTCGGAAGGCTACGTGGACGAGGCAACGCTTCTCGACGCGTACGACTTTAACGGCGGCATCTCCATTAGCATGGCGGGCTACCGTGATGTCGAGATTCCCCTTGCGCGTATCCAGGGCGGCACCGCCATTACCGCACCCACACGTCCGCTCTCCGATGGCGAGCCGTACTTTCGACAGCTCACATTCGACGAATGGGACATCCAGTACGCTGAAGCCACGTTCATGGCATTGCCGAAGGACGACACGGCAAACGAGCAGCCCGATACGCACGCCTTTACCGTGCAGACTCATCTGCCGCAGGGCGGGCAGGCAACATTGCATATCAATAAAGTGATGCCCGCTGCGGGCAGCTCAACCGAAACCGTCACGCAGATTGGCCAGATCAAGGCCAGCGCATCAGGCGCGGATAATCTGGCGACGTTCACACTCGAAGACAAGTTTCTCGACGCGGCATCGGGCCTTCTGGAGGAAGGGTGCAAGCTGCGCTTTGTTCTCGACTATCAGGGCAAAACCTACACGCTCTCCTCCCCCATGGCCGTTGTCACTGCGCCGGCCGCAAAGGCAGAATCGGGCTCGACCACTATCGTCCCCACTACCATGGACCAAGAGGTCACTCCGTTTGATTTCCCCGCGGCGTTTCCCGGCATCGGCGGCAATAAGTTCACGTGTTGGATGCCCACATTTCCGATCCTCTTCGATTTCTCGTTTGCTGGATACGTGCTGTTTGGCGGAGGATACAAACCAGCCAGCTATATGAACGATTCGGGCAACCCTGATCCGGAATACTGGAAGAAATCGCCACGCGAGTCGGGCGCCAAGCAGGCAAACCGCTATCTCGACGAGATGGAGGGGAAGTGGAATCAGTACAAGAGTATGAGTGCCGGTTCGGGCACCGATCCAAGAAACACCAAGCTCCTTCGCCACCATTGCACGCCGCTGTTCACGATGGATATCGCCACACAGCTGTACGGCTCGCTCGCCTACGATTGGGTGGGCAAAACCTGGGGTAACAACAACGACCCCGCATACGGCAATATTAAGGCCCTCTTCCAGGTAAGAACCGACCTCAATTGGACCGAGCAGTTTACCCTAGGACCGGTGCCATTTTTCCTAAACGTCAACCCCTGGGTGCTGGCGAAGCTGGCGCTCGCCGTGGGTGCCCACACGCACGGCAGCGGCGCGGCGTTTTTTAAAAACATTTCGCTCGACTATTCCAACACGTCGGGCTCGTTCACCATCCAGATCGGACTTGCCGTCACCTTTGGCGCCGGCGTTGCAGGCGTCGCTTCGTCTGCCGTGCGCGGCGCCGCATCCCTCACGCTGTTCATTGGGTACGAGAAGGCAGATGGACACCAGCTTCCGCGGCTGCGCGTAGGTGCAGACGTCGATGTCGACGTGATACTCCAGTTCGTAATGTTCAAGTGGACCACCAAGGCTTGGTCGGGGTCGTGGCCCACACTCATCGATTCGTGGAATATGTCGGTGAACAATGGCGACCAGTATGTGCTCCAGCGTTCCGAGCTCGCATTGGGTGGGGATACGCCTTACACGCTGGATGCCCGCTTCGGCTCGGCCGGCAGCATCGAGGCGGGCGGCGTGCCGCAATTTATCGCATCGGCCACCATCGTCACCAACGCCGAGTTGCTCGCACGCGCCGAGGTTAAGGCCATTGCCGTAAACGCCGCGCCTGTCGTGCGCGATTGGGATCAAGCGGTCACGCGCATTGAGCTCGAGGCGGATTCAGAAAGCGACGACACGGGACAGATCGAGCATTTCGTCCATGCACTGGTAGAGAACGACGAAAACGCCGCGCCGATGTATGAGTACACCTACATCGGTCAGTCAACGAACGCCGTTGCGGACCCGAACGCCAATTCTGCCGGCGTGTCGGAGGACGAGCGTGGCGGCATAAAACCCTCGAGCGACAACGTGCTGTTTTCCGGCGTGCTCAGCGAAGCCCACATGAAGCTAACGATGATTGCCGGCGTAGAATGCCTGTTCCGTATCGCCTCGGTGCGCTACGGCGACAATGGCCGCTCGCGCCTGGTGGTGCACACAAAGGCAAACGGCACGTGGTCCGCTCCCACGCCCGTGGACTTTCCCCTTGGGTTTGGCGAGGGCGACGTGGAGCGCGACGGCATATTCGATTACGACTTCGACGTGGTGGAATATACGGACGGAAGAGGAAACCAGGACGCCTACGTGCTGCTGGTCTCGGGCGAGCGCCGCGACGGCGACAACACCCTTTTCGATACGGCAAGCACAGCCGGCATACTGTCCGTCGTGCGCCTGCGCATAAGTAATGACGAGATCCGCGTGGTGTCGCATACGTCATGGCGCAGCATCTCGCGCGGCCGCCTGCAAGAGGATGGCTACCATTGCCTGCAGTGCCCGCGTATCACGGTGGGCAAGACGCTGGTCGACGGACGCCTGTCGGGTGCCTACCTCCACCGCCGCGGAGCCACCGCAGAGAAGGCGCTCGGCAGCGAGGCTGAGGTTGCGCTGGAGTGCTTCACACTGTGGTCGGACGTTTCGGGCGACAGCCTGACGTTCCGCCAAGTTCTCCGCTTTCCGCAAGCACCGTCAAGCATCGAATTGGGTGAGCCCGAGAATATCAACGGAAAAATGGTGGTGCCCGTTGCGTACGAGACCGCAGACGGTTGCGGCTGCGCATCGTACGCCGTGATCGGCCAGTCCATTGCGGGCTGGGGCGTTATGCCACCAGACGCCACGGTACCCCATGCGGTGCCGTGGCCGCAACATTCGGGCTTTTTGGCAACCGTCAACGAGCAACTGCAGCATATTACTTGGACGCGAGGCGCATCTGCATTTGCAACGCAGCCCGTGGGTGCCGCAGGTTGTGGCCCGGCATCGTTTAGCGTAAGCAACAACGGCAGGTGCGTGCTCTATGTAGAGAACACCGATGGCAAGGTGGGACAAACCTACGACGAAGAAGGCAACCCGGTAGCAGTGATGGGCAAGCACTTCCGCATCTTCGCCAGCACCTTGGCTGGCGATCTGTTCACGGAACCGTTCGTGATGTGCGAGCTGGACCATCCCGTCGATCAGATAACGACATTTTTGACGTCGGGAGGCATGCTCTCCACACTCGCCACGCACATTGTGAGCGCGGAGAAGAGCGAGGCAGAGCTGCACGGCATCGAAGTGCCCTTGGTGGCGTGTGCCACTCCGACGGGCGCGGTCGCTACCTCGGGCGCGGTGGTGCCCGGAGCAGCAGGCGAATCCTTCATGGTCACGGTGCGAAACGACGGCAACACCCTGCTGACCGCCGGCACGATCGATCTGTACCGAGAGAGCTCCAGCCAGCCGTTCTCCAGCGCATCCATCGGGTTCGGAGCGAACGCACGCATGGCTTCGATCTACGATCCAGAGCTTGCCGAAGACGCTTCGGCCAACGACATGGCACACGTAAAGTACGCGCTCGAGACGCTGGGCGCACGTTTTGCAACGCACCCGCTGGTAGCCGACAACGGCAACGCCGTGCTGGCACCGGGTTGCACGGCACAGTTCCGCATGAGCTTCGCCATCCCCGAGAGTTGGAGCGACGAAGTGGGCAAACGCGTAACGTTGTATGCGAAGGCACGTAATCTGGTGGCGCTCGATCCCGTAACGCTCGAGGAGATCCGACCGGGCGCAAACTCGACACTGGATGCCGTACTGCACGAGCTTCATGTGCCCGACGCGGCATGCGAACGCTCAGAAGTTCAGGTCGGCGTATGCGACAGCGCGGATACGACAGGGCTTCACGACGCCCCGATGACGGCGGACGGCGATGGTAGCTCGAGTGGCGGCGGCACTGACGAGGGCGGCGGCTCCGGAGGAAGCAGCTCCGGCAGTGGCAAGGACCACGGCAATAACAAGCGCTCCGGAAAAGCGGGCGCACTTGCGGGCACGGGCGATGTCAACGCTCCCCTTACGGCAGCCGCTGCAGCACTCGCCGCGACAGGCGCCGGCCTCGTCGCCTACAGTGCCCGCCGCACGGCGCTCGAAACCGACACCGCCAATGAGGTCAATTCTGATAAGCGTCGCTAGCTTCTAGTTACTTTTGTGAGAGACGCCGACTCGGCTCATCGAACATCAAAATGGGCTGGTTCTGGATACCCAGAGCCAGCCCATTACGCATTAGATATCATCAGGGGAGTCGAGTTCTGCCTCGAGCTTGGCACGGCGTCTTTTCGCCGTGAAAAACGTTGCGCACAGGACAGCAAACGTGGCCGTGAAAATCGTCGCACCGCAGAACACGCCTGTGGCCAGGTTCGCCAACCAAAAGACGCTTTCGAGCGGTACGATCTGCGCCTCAGCGACACAGCGCATTGCGGCAATAACAAGCGCGAACGCGGCGCTTATGGAAACCATGTTCGCCATCGCCATGTGGACATAACAATTTTGATTCGCTATTCAAACTTACTCGGACAGAACCGACTCGGTTTTGTCCGAGTAAACTCGAGCATAAACTTGTTCATGCGATACAATTAACTCGGACAAAACCGAGTCGGAAGGAACCGAGTAAGTGGAATTCATTGGCAGGGAGCTTGAACTCGCCCGTATTAAGAAAACACTCAATGCGCCCGAGCAGCGCAATGTTCTCATTTACGGAAGGCGTCGCGTCGGCAAAAGTGAGCTCATCAAGCAGGCGCTAACCGATTTATCGGACGTCGCAACGATCTATTACGAGTGCCGCCAAACCTCCGAGGCAGACAACCTCGAGAGTCTGTCCGCCCTTGCTGCTGAAGCGCTAAGCTTTCCTCCGCTCGCCTTCACGGGCATCCGCGAGCTCATCGAATTTCTGTTTGCCCAAGCCAAAGACAAGAACATTACCCTCGTTCTCGACGAATACCCCTACTTGAGAGATGCGGTTAAAGGCTTAGACAGCATTCTCCAGACCTCAATCGACGCTCACAGGGAAGACTCACGTTTAAACATTGTCCTGTGCGGCTCCTATGTTGAGATTATGAAATCTCTCATCGAGCATGAAAGCCCCCTCTACGGGCGAATTGATCTCGCGCTTGAGCTTAAGCCCATGGATTACTTTGACGCTGCAAAGTTCTATCCCGCGTTCTCACCCGAGGACAAGGTGCGGCTCTATAGCGTTTTTGGCGGCATCCCCTTTTACAATCGCCTCATCGATCAGTCCCAAAGCGTACGCGACAATATCATCGAGCTCGTCACAGAACCTGGCGCCCGCTTAGAAAGCGAAGTACCGTCCTATCTCAACGCCGAGATCTCGAAGATGACCAACGCCAACGAAGTTTTCGGGGCTCTCGCACAAGGTTACTCCCGTTGGGGGGACGTGCTGGCACAGTCGCACGTCTCGAGCGGTCCGGCCATGGCAGACGTACTCGACAAGCTCATGTCACTCGAAATCGTCCAAAAGCGTGCACCCATCAACGACCCTACGAATAAGCGCAAGTCTGGCTACTTTGTGGTGGACCCACTTTCGCTCTTTTACTATCGCTACGTCTTCCGCAATGCTTCTGCGCGTCAGCTGCTCGACCCGGAAGTCTTCTATGATCGTCACGTCTCCCAAGACTTCGAGGAAAACTACACTCCACATATGTTCGAGGAGATCTGCCGTCAATACCTCGTACGGCAAAACAGGACTGGCAAGATCGAACCGGCTTTCGATGCCATAGGCAAGTACTGGTACGACGATCCCGCAAACAAAACGAGCGGCGAATTCGATGTGGTAACGCAAGACCCCGAGGGCTACGCATTCTACGAAGCAAAGTTCCGCAAATCCCCCGTCACGCAAAAAATGGTCGACGAGGAAATCGCCCAAGTCGAGGCAACGGGGCTCAAGTGCCATCGCTACGGATTCTTCTCCCGTTCGGGCTTCGAAGCTGACGAAAGCGATCGAACCGTCTTCATCGACCTGCCGCAGATGTTTGAATAGGACAGACCCCACCCGCATCCCAAGCATCCATTATCTAATCGAACTATTGTTCGATGGAATTCGTGTTGGTTGGAATCGCCCAAGGCCTGGGCTATGCTACCTTGACTATCTATATGACTAAAACGCAGCAAAGGAGCACCGAGAGAGCGAGTATGGCAAAAAACACCGCAAACTATGGTAACGACAGTATCCGCCAGCTCAAGGACGAGGAGCGCGTACGCCTGCGCCCCGCCGTCATCTTTGGCTCGGACGGACTCGACGGTTGCGCGCATGCCGCCTTCGAGATCCTGTCCAACGCCGTTGACGAGGCGCGCCAGGGCTACGGCAAGCTCATCACCCTCACCGCCTTTCGCGATGGCTCTATTCAGGTAGAGGACAATGGCCGTGGCTGCCCGCTCGACTGGAACCCTTCCGAGAAGCGCTTTAACTGGGAGCTCGTCTTCTGCGAGCTCTACGCCGGCGGCAAGTACAACAACAACCAGGGCGGCGACTACGACTTCTCGCTCGGCACCAACGGCCTGGGCTCGTGCGCGACCCAGTACGCTTCCGAGTACATGGACGTCACCGTCTGGCGCGACGGCAACAAGTACTCCCTGCACTTTAAGAAAGGCAAGGTCGTCGGCGCCAAGAAGAAGGCACTCGAGATTGAGCCCAGCGACGAGAACCGCACCGGCACCACCATCAAGTGGCGCCCCGATCTTGAGGTCTTTACCTCGATTAGCATTCCCCACGACTGGTATCGCGAGACCATGCGCCGTCAGGCCGTGGTCAACGCCAACGTGACCTTCCGCCTGCGCATCGAGGGCGACGATGGCGAGTTTTCCGAAGAGGATTTTTGCTATCCCAAGGGCATCGAGGACTACGTGCTCGAGAAGGTCGGTACCGACTACCTTACCGAGCCCTTCTTTATCGAGGCCGACCGCCGCGGTCGCGACCGCGAGGACCTGCCCGACTACAACGTAAAGATCACCGCGTGCATGTGCTTCTCGCGCACCTTCATGATGCAGGAGTACTACCACAATTCCTCCTGGCTCGAGAACGGCGGTTCGCCCGAGAAGGCGGCCCGCAGCGCTCTGACCAGCGCCGTCGACGCCTACATCAAGCAACAGGGCAAGTACAACAAAAACGAGAGCGGCATTAAGTGGCAAGACGTCCAGGACTGCCTGGTACTGGTGACCAACTGCTTCTCCACCCAGACGTCCTACGAAAACCAGACCAAGAAGGCCATCAACAACCGCTTTATCCAGCAGGCGATGACAGCATTCTTTAAGGAGCGCCTCTCGACCTATCTGATCGAGAACAAAGACGCCGCCAACAAGATCATGGAGCAGGTGCTCATCAACAAGCGCTCGCGTGAGAATGCCGAAAAGACGCGCCAGAGCATCAAGACCAACCTGCAGCAAAAGACCGACATGGCCAACCGCGTGCAGAAGTTCATCGACTGCCGCTCCAAGGACAAGAACCGTCGCGAGATCTACATCGTAGAGGGCGACTCGGCAGCAGGCGCCATCCGCACGTCGCGCGACGCCGAGTTCCAGGGTGTTATGCCCGTCCGCGGCAAGATCCTCAACTGCCTGAAGGAGGACTACCCGCGCATCTTTAAGTCCGACAT
The DNA here is from genome assembly GCA_905197665.1 of uncultured Collinsella sp. Taxonomy (GTDB): domain Bacteria; phylum Actinomycetota; class Coriobacteriia; order Coriobacteriales; family Coriobacteriaceae; genus Collinsella. The sequence goes on along the minus strand of CAJJZP010000007.1, from coordinate 15,271 downwards.
CATCATGGACCTTATGCGCGTGCTGGGCTGCGGCGTGGAGATCAAGGACAAGCGCATCAAGAACCTTGGTGCCTTTGACCTGGATAACCTCAACTGGAACAAGGTCATCATCTGTACGGACGCCGACGTCGACGGCTACCACATCCGCACGCTCGTGCTCACCATGCTCTACCGCCTGGTGCCCACACTTATCGACGAGGGCTACGTGTATATCGCCGAGTCGCCGCTCTACGAGATCAACTGCAAAGAGAAGACCTACTTTGCCTACACCGAGCTCGAGAAGAACGGCATCCTCAAGGAGATCGGCGACCAGAAGTGCTCCATCAACCGCTCCAAGGGTCTTGGTGAGAACGATCCGGACATGATGTGGCTCACCACCATGAACCCCGAGACGCGCCGCCTGATCAAGGTGGAGCCCGAGGACGTCACCAAGATGGAAACCATGTTCAACCTGTTGCTGGGCAACGACGAGGCGGGCCGCAAGCGCCATATCTCCGAGCACGGCAAGGAATACCTGGACCAGCTGGACCTGCAATAGCAGCAAATCGATAACGACGGCCCATAAGAAGTTCAAGAGGAAATCGTGGCAAAGAAGAAGACGAAGAACCAGCCAAAGAAAAAGCAGGTCAACGCCGAGAACGTCATCGGCCTGCACTCCGAGGTCACCGACCAGCCGATCACGCAGACGCTCGAGGTCAACTACATGCCCTACGCCATGAGCGTCAACGTCTCGCGCGCATTCCCCGAGATCGACGGCTTTAAGCCCTCGCACCGCAAGCTGCTCTACACTATGTACAAGATGGGCCTGCTCAAGGGCGAGCGCCAAAAGAGCGCCAACATCGTGGGTCAGACCATGAAGCTCAACCCGCACGGCGATGCCGCGATCTACGAAACGATGGTGCGCCTGGCGACGGGCAACGAAGCGCTGCTTGCCCCCTTCGTGGAGTCGAAGGGCAACTTTGGCAAGTACTATTCGGGCGACCTGAGCTACGCCGCCTCGCGTTACACCGAGGCCAAGCTCTCCCCCATCAGCGCCGAGATCTTCAAGGACATCGACAAGGACCCGGTCGACTTCGTCGACAGCTACGACGGCGCCATGAAGGAGCCGCGCCTGCTGCCCACCACGTTCCCCAACATCCTCGTCTCGGCCAACAAGGGCATCGGCGTCGCCATGGCTTCTGACATCTGCGGTTTCAACCTCAACGAGGTCTGCACCGCCACAATGCACTACCTGCAGGATCCCGACTGCGACCTGCTCGAGTACATGCCCATGCCCGACTTCTCGACCGGCGGCGAGATTATCTACCGCCGCGAGGAGATGGAAAAGATCATCGAGACCGGCCTTGGCAGCTTCCAGATTCGCTCCCGCTGGCGCTGGATTCCCGAAGAGCGCATCATCGAGGTCTACGAGATTCCCTACACCACCAAGACCGATGTCATCATCGAGCGCATTGTCAAGCTCTCCAAGGAGGGCAAGGTCAAAGAGATCGCCGACATCCGCGACGAGACCGACCTTTCGGGCCTGCGCATCGCCATCGACCTTAAGCGCGGTGTCGACCCCGACAAGCTCATGGCCAAGCTCTATCGCTCAACCACGCTGCAGGATTCGTTCTCGTGCAACTTCAACGTGCTGGTCGACGGCTACCCCCGCGTTATGGGCGTGCGCCAGATTCTGCACGAGTGGGTCAAGTGGCGTATTGAGTCCACGCGTCGCCGCATTAACTTTGACCTGGGCAAAAAGTCCGAGCGTCTGCACCTGCTGCACGGCCTTGAGGCAATTCTGCTCGACATCGACAAGGCCATCGCCATCATCCGCGGCACTAAGCTCGAGGCAGAGGTTGTACCCAACCTTATGAAGGGTTTCGACATCGACGAGACCCAGGCCGAGTTTGTCGCCGAGCTCAAGCTCCGCAACATCAACGAGGAATACATCCTCAACCGCACCAAGGACATTGCCAAGCTCGAGGGCGAGATCGCCGAACTCGAGGAGATCCTCTCGAGCGAGGACAACATCAAGAAGGTCATCAGCGACGAGCTGGCCGCGGTTAACAAGAAGTACGTGATGCCGCGCCGCACGGGCAGGATCGAGCCCCATGAGGTTATCGAGGTAAGCTTGGAGCCCGAGGTCGAGGAGTACCCGGTTACCATCATGCTTTCGCGCGATGGCTACCTTAAGAAGATGACGGACCGCGTGCTCAAGAAGGCGACCACGCTCAAGTACAAGGACGGCGACAAACCCTTTATCGAGTTCCCGTCCTCCAACACGCACGAGCTGCTGGTCTTTACCAACAAGAGCCAGGTGTACAAGTGCAAGGTCGCGGCGTTTGAGGATACCAAGTCGGCCCAGCTGGGCTCGTACCTTCCGACCGATCTCGAGATGGAACCCGACGAGAGCGTCATCTGGGTCATCGACCCCGAGGACTACAAGGCCGACGTGCTGTTCGTCTTTGAGAACGGCCGCGTGGTGCGTGTCGCGCTTTCTGGATACGTTACCAAGACCAACCGCAAGCGCCTTAAGAACGCCATCTACGGCGGCAGCAAGCTGCTGTATGCGCAGGTGCTCAAGGAGGACCGCGACCTCGCGCTGGTCTCGAGCGACTACCGCCTGATGAACTTCAACACGTCGCTGCTCAAGACCAAGACGACCACCAACACGCAGGGCGTCCAGGCCTTTACGGCCAAGAAGGGCCGCTCGGTCACCACCGTCGGCACGACCGAGGAAATCCTTGGCGCCGGCGTCTCGGCCGAGAAGTTCACCGCGCAGAGCCTGCCCTCCGCCGGCGCCCTCATGAAGGAAAATGACATGCCGAGTTTGTTTGACTAGGTACCACGGCAACGAGATCGTTAGATACTTCGCAAAGCGACGAGGCCCGGAACGCAACGGCATTGCGCCCGGGACTCGTCGTTTTTTCTTCTCAACTATTTTTTAACGCAGATAAATTGATTTCTGCTTATTTTTCTGCGTAAAAAATGTCAGCGTCACTACTTCGATGCCCTTTGGTCAGTCGTTAGCAAAACTTGCAAAAGTTAGCAAAACTTGCAAAAATTAGCAAAACCTGCAAAGGAGCTACCATGGAGTACAGCAAGAACCCCTTTACCCCAACATTTGGAAGCGTCCCTCCCTTTCTAGCGGGTCGCGAGCATATCCTGCGTGACATCAACCGTGGCTTTATCAATGGCCCGGGAGATCCCAACCTGTCGACCATTTTTACTGGCGCAAGGGGAACGGGCAAGACGGCGCTTCTCTCGCTCCTTTCAGAAACGGCGCTTGAGCACGACTGGATCGCAGCAAATGTCTCCGCCATGCCAGGCATGCTCGAAGATATTATCGAGCGAACCAAAGAAGCCGCAGATAGCTACCTCTCACAGCCTCACGCGCGCATAAACGGCGTTCAAATTGGTCCAGTGGGCATCGATTGGACATATGCTCAAGAGGCCCAGGGCAACTGGCGCACGCGCATGAATGGCATCTTCAAGCAACTCGAAAAACATGACATCGGACTTCTCATCACCATCGATGAAGTCACCGTCGATCTCGAAGAAATGCTTCAATTTGCCTCTGTTTACCAGCACTTTGTACGCGAAGGTAAAAAAGTTGCCCTACTCATGGCAGGACTGCCCTACAAAGTATCGGCGCTACTGCGCAACGATTCCGTCTCGTTCCTCAGACGCTCCCAGTATCATCAGCTGGGACGAATCACTGATGTTGAGATTGCAAATGCATTTCGTAAAACCATTGAAGCAGGAGGACGCTCAATCACGCCAGAAGCGCTCGAGGACGCCGTGAAGGCCGTCGACGGATTTCCCTACATGATGCAGCTCGTCGGATATCGCACTTGGGATGTTTCGGAAAACTCGCCCCAAATCAGTACATCCGATGTCCGGCAGGGTTCTCTGCTTGCCCGTATGGAGCTACGCGATCGTATTCTCGAAACGACCTATCGAGAGCTTTCTGACAAAGACATTGAGTTTTTGCTCGCGATGCTGCCCGATTCTGGCCCCAGCAGGGTCTCAGAAATTGCCAAGCGTATGGGCGTCGCCAGCAACTATGCAAGTCAATACAAACGCCGCCTCCTCGAGGACGGCGTTATCGGGGAACGTGGACGTGGCCTCGTCGGCTTCGACATCCCCGCGTTCAGGGAGTTCCTGAGCGAGAAGGCCTCCTAGCGCGCCAAGATTGTCCGCAAGGACTTCAACGCATGGCAATCAGCAATCCTCTTGGTAAGGGCAGCAAGCATTTCAGCTAGTGTTGATTGCCATGCGTTCTTCTTGCCCTTAGGCCAGCTTGCGAGCGAGCTCGCGCACCTCTTTCAACTTGGGCGATGAGGCCATGCTGTCGCGCTCGGTCATGCCGCTAATGGTGACAATGCCCTGGTCCTCCCACTTGCAGTACGCGCAGGTTGACTTGTACATGGCAATCGCCGCATCATAGACACCCTCGCTGTGGCTATCGAGCAAAAGGGCCGTCTTGGTGAACGGGAAACCCGTGGCACCGAAGGCGTACAGGCGGTCGATGGCGGTCTTTTCCTGCGCAGTGATATCAAACCAGTAGATAGGCGAAGCGAAGACAACCATGTCGGTGTCTTTCAGCGACTCAATCACGTTGGCCATGTCATCCTTCTGCACGCAGACGCCCTCATGGGCGAAGCAGTACTGGCATCCCAAGCAGCCGGCGATCTTCTTGCTGGCAACGCGGATGGCCTCGACCGTATGGCCGCCCTCACGCGCGGTCTCGGCAAACGCCTCGACCATGGTATCGGTATTGGCGCCCTTACGCGGGCTGCCGCTCAATACAACGATATTCATAGGATTCCCTCTCCTTCATGCTGCAGGCGCGCAGCATTTTTTCTTGTAACCAAAACAAATGGGGTTAATCAATCGCCAGCAGGCCATATCTCTTGCTCAAGTTCCCTAAAGAAGCTCAAGGCGATTGCGATTGCCTTATACAACATCGAAAACCAAAGAGGGGCCATAGCAACGTCGCCTGCCTGAAATGGCACGCTGTCAAGATCAACTACGGGGATCGTGACGAGCCGATACCGCCCGCATGCCCCCTTCGGAATAGGCGCTGAGCAGCTCCTGAGCGTGGGCAAACTCGGGCCCTCGCCTCCAACCGAGCAGGCGGTTGACCGCGAGATTTCCCTGGACGTTGTGGACGAAGAGCAGATAGGCGTCCTCGCGCGAAAGCCCAGTCTCCTCCATGATCGAGGGAACCATCTGCTCGGCGCCGCGCTCGACGACGCGCTGTGCCACCCGGGCGTACGCGTCGTCATCCGAGTAGAGCAGATAATAGTCATCGTTTGCCGGCGGACGCTGGCAGAGGGCACCCGCCTCCGTTCCCTCGAGCGGCGGCACCGCCGCCAAGGCCTCGTCGATAAGCGCGTCGAGCAGGGCGAACTTGTCCTCGTAGTGCAGATAGAACGTGCCACGGTTGATATCGGCGCGGCGGCAGATATCCGCTACCGTCATCTTCGCGAAGCCGACCTCGGCCAGCAGCGCGAAGAACGCCTCCCGTATGACCGAGAGTGTATAGCGTCGGCGACGATCGATCTTCCCCGCTTCCATTACCCCTCCAATTGCAACGCTCGACAATGCCCGGCAAACGCTCGTTTATCGACAGCAGGCCGAAGCTGTTCATTGCTCTTAAGCAAATCGACATGGATACTTTTTATAGACACGTGTTTATAATAGCTGAAAGAAGGTATCCAGTGACCCTGTACGAGCAGCTCGTTATCGAGCTCACCAACCAATCGTTTTCCCTTCAGGCCGCCTACCGCAGCGGCGGCACGCCCTATGAGCTGAGTGACCGCGAGCCCGAGCCCTACGACCAGCAAATCGAGGACTTCGCCCGCATGATCGAGGAAGCCGATTGCGTGCTGGCGGGCGGGGCCTCCGGGCTCTCCGCGGCGGGCGGCGGCGACTTCTACTACGAGGACAACGCGACCTATCGCAAGCATTTCGGCAAATTCGCCGAGCGTTACGGTTTCAAGGGCGCTTTCGAGGGGTCGTTCTACCGCTGGCCCACCGCCGAGGCGCGCTGGGGATACCTCGCCACCTTCCTCGACACCACGCTCAACGCCCCGCTGCGCAAGCCCTACAGGGACCTCGACGCCATTCTCGCCGAGAAGGATTTCTTCGTGCTCACCACCAACCAGGACACGCAGTTTGTGAAGCTCTATCCCTGGGAGAAAGTGGCAGAGATCCAAGGCGACCACCGCTTCTTTCAGTGCTCCCGCTGTTGCACCGACGCGGTGTGGGATGCGGTCGAGCCGGTCTCCAACATGGTAGAGGCCATGGGAGACGGCCTTGAGGTTCCGACAGAGCTCGTGCCGCGCTGCCCGCACTGCGGGGCAGAGGCGTTCCCCTGGGTTCGCGGCTACGGCAACTTCCTGCAGGGCGAACTCTACGAGGAGCAGTACCGCAAGGTGTCCGACTGGCTCGACGCGCACGCACGGCAGAGGATCCTCTTCCTCGAGCTGGGTGTGGGCCGCATGACGCCCGCGTTTATCCAGGAGCCGTTCTGGGCCCTCACGGCGCAGTTACCGCAGGCCAGCTACATCGCCGTAAACAACAAGACGCAGTTTCTCCCCCGCGCGATCGAGGATCGGGGGCTCGCCGTTCGCGCCGACATCGCCGACGTGCTTGCCGACGTGCGCAAGACGCTGGGGAGGTAGCGCATGGAGACGGCGAAAGCAGTTCGCATAGGCAGGGCGCTAGCCGAAGCGGATCTTGTCATCATCGGCGCTAGCAACGGACTGGACATGGCAGAGGGGCTCAACCTTTTCTGCGCCGATGCTCATTTCCAAGAGGCGTACGGGGACCTCGCCCAGGCAGACGGCATCGGCTGCATACTGCAGGGGCTTGCCTCCCCGGATGCCAGCGTGCGACGCCGATGGGCCGAGCGGTTTCATCAAAAGGAATATCTCGAATATGAGCCCAGCCCGCTCATGAACGAGCTGCGGCGTCTTACAGAGCACGCTGACACCTTCGTGATCACGTGCAATATCGACGGGCACTTCGTACGCGCAGGGTTCAACGAGAACCGCGTGCTCGAGACGGAGGGGGGCATACGCACGTCGATCGACGAGCGGCGTCTCGCCCATCCAGACGCCCTCGCCACGGCCCAGCTCGAGGAGCTCGAGCGCCTTGTGCAAGCCCATCGCAACGGCAGGGTCGCCATCCTCGAACTTGGCGTGGGACTGCGCAACGGCATCATAAAGCACATGCTCGCCCAGATCGCGAACGTCTGCGAGCACGCCACCTACATCGTGTTCAACTACAGCCAGGCCATGGCGCCCGACGCCTCGTGCGAGACGATTCTCGTTGACGGCGATATGACCCCGGCTTTCGAGGAGATTGCCCAATGCCGTCTCTAGAGAGGGAAGCGTATAGGCTTCGAAGCCTTATCGACGATGCCGACGCCATCATCGTCGGCATCGGCTCGGGCATGTCAAGCGCCGCCGGGTTCAACCATTACAACCGCGCAGGCATGGCGCGCGCCGGAATGACGGACTGGCAGCAAGCCTTTGGCTTCAAGAGCCTTTTCGACGGCTTTTACCACCTCTACCCCAGCCTCGAGCAGCAATGGGCCTACTACGCGCGATACATCGACTTCATGCTGCGCGAGCTGGCCTCGCAGCCCTATCTCGACCTACGGTCCCTCATCGGCCATAAGGACTACTTCATCCTGAGCACCAATGTAGACACCCAAGTCGAGAAGACGTTTCCCACCGAGAGGATCTGCAACTATCAGGGAAGCTTCGCGCACCTTCAGTGCAAGCAGCCATGCTGCGACGAGCTCTTCGATGCGAGCCCCTACGTCGAGCGCATGCTCGCGGGCATGGCGGGGTTCGAGGTCCGCAGCGAGGACGTCCCCCGATGCCCGCACTGCGGCTGGCAGCTCGTGCCGTGGGTGCGCGACGACACGTTTCTGCAGGGTGCGGCATGGCGCGAGAGCCTCGGACGATACGAGCGCTTCGTGCGCGAGCGCAGCGATCGCCGCGTGCTGTTGCTGGAGCTCGGCGTGGGCGAGATGACCCCCGGCATCATCACGCTCCCGTTCTGGAGCATGACCGCGAAGCTGCCGGATGCGCACCTGCTGAGCGTAAACATCTCGGGCGGCTCGGCTCCGCTGCAGCTTGGAAGCAAGGCAGGGGCGATCCAGGCCGATTTGGGCGCCCTGCTCTCGGTGGCGCGGGCAGGTGGCGAGTAACGCGGAGCGGTAGACGCGCAATGAGGTTTTAGCCGCAGCCTCCGAACGAGAGGGCTCGGAGGCTGGTATTCCTGAATCGCAGGTCACGATGGGTTATCGGAATCGCGAAGAGCGGATACCGCCAGTAAGCCCCCTTCGGAATAGGCGTTGAGCAGCTCCTGGGCATGGGCGAACTCGGGGCCTCGTCTCCAGCCGAGCAGGCGGTTGACGGCCAGATTGCCCTGGACGTTGTGGACGAAGAGCAGGAAAGCGTCTTCGCGTGAAAGCCCTGTTTTCTCCATGACCCAGGGAACCATCTGCTCCGCTCCGCGTTCTATGACGCGCTGGGCTACGCGAGCGTATGCGTCGCTGTCCGAATAAAGCAGGCGATAATCGTCGTCTGCCGGCGGACGCTGGCAAAGCGTTGCCGATTCAACCCCCTCAAGCGGGGGAGCCGCTGCCAATGCCTCGTCGATAAGCGCATCGAGCAGCGCGTACTTATCCTCGTAATGCAGATAGAACGTTCCCCGGTTGATCTCGGCGCGGCGGCAGATGTCCGCCACCGTCATCTTCGCGAAGCCGACCTCGGCCGGCAGCGCGAAGAACGCCTCCTGTATGACCGAGAGGGTGTAGCGCCGCCGGCGGTCGATCTTGGTTTCTCCCATCGCCTCTCCAATCTGAGTCGTTTGACAATGTCCAGTAGCTGTTCGTTTATCGACAGGTGCACGCGTTTGTTCATTGCCCCTGCGAAAATCAACAAGGATACTGTTTATAGACACCTGTTTTTTATAGCTGAAAGGGAGCACGGATGACCCTGTGCGAGAAGCTCGGCATCGGGCTTGTCAGCCGATCGTTTTCCCATCGGGCCGTCTATCGAAACGGCGGCACGTCATACGATTTGAGCGATTGCGAGCCTGCTGCTTGCAAGCAAGATATCGAGGCTTTTGCCCGAAAGGTGGGGGAAGCTGATTGCGTGTTTACGGGAGAGGCAGGTAGGCAGGCGTTATGAGCATCTGCATCAAAAATCAGATTCAGAATATGAATATCGTCATCGGCTGCACGGTGGAGTGTCCATATTGCTATGCCCGTAACAATGTGAAACGTTGGCATATGATTGACGACTTCGCTGATCCTGCGTTCTTCCCGAGCAAGCTCAAGATGATGGAAAAGAAACGCCCGCAGAACTTTCTCCTTACCGGCATGAGCGATCTCTCCGGGTGGAAGCTGGAATGGCGAGACGAGGTACTTGCAAAGATCCATGAGAATCCACAGCATCAGTTCCTGTTCCTGACCAAGAGACCCGATTTGCTGGATTTAGATACCGACCTGGAAAACGCATGGTTCGGCGTTACGGTGACGAGGAAAGCGGAGCTGTGGCGTATCGACGCCCTTCGGAAAAACGTCAAAGCAAATCACTTCTTCGTTACTTTTGAGCCGCTATTCGACGATCCCGGTACGGTCGACCTTTCCGGAATCAACTGGATCGTCGTCGGTACCATGACCGGGGCGCAGAGCAGGAAGGTTCATACGGAACCGGAGTGGGCATGGTCTTTGACGGACCAGGCGCACGCGCTTGGCATTCCAATGTTTATGAAGGAAGACCTCGTCTCTGTCATAGGGGACGAAAACATGATTCAGGAATTGCCGGAAGAATTCGAAAGAGTGCTGGAGGTGCAGAGAACATGGCAGAAGTGATCGATGGAATCCTCATCAAAGAGGTGGAAGCAAAGAACATCATGACCAAGTCCAGCCTGCCGGTAGGCGGCTACTCGGTCAATCCCTATGTAGGCTGCACGCATGCCTGCAAGTATTGCTATGCCTCCTTTATGAAGCGCTTTACCGGACACAAGGAGGAATGGGGCACCTTTCTTGATGTGAAGCATTGGCCGGAAATCAAGAATCCGAAGAAATACGCTGGACAGCGGGTGGTTATCGGTTCTGTGACGGATGGCTACAATCCACAGGAGGAGCGATTCGGGAATACCAAGAAACTCCTGGAGCAGCTGATTGGCAGCGATGCAGATATTCTGATCTGCACAAAGTCCGATCTTGTGGTACGGGATATCGATCTGCTGAAGAGGCTTGGACGAGTGACCGTTTCATGGTCGATCAACACGCTGGATGAGAACTTCAAGAACGATATGGACTCCGCGTCGAGCATCGAGCGTCGTATCGCTGCTATGAAGCAGGTGTATGACGAAGGTATCCGTACGGTCTGCTTCGTGTCCCCGGTATTTCCCGGCATCACGGATTTTGAGATGATTTTTGAGCGAGTAAAAGATCGGTGCGATTTGTTTTGGCTCGAAAATCTCAATCTTCGGGGTGGTTTCAAAAAAGCGATCCTGGATTATATCGCCGAGAAACATCCCAATCTCGTACCGCTTTACGATGAGATCTATAACAAGCGCAACCGTAGCTATTTTGAAGCGCTTGAAGTAAAAGCCGAGGAAATGGCCAAGAAGTACGATTGCCCCTTTGTGGACAACGAAATGCCTTATGGCAGAGTCCCTCAGGGGCATCCGGTGATCGTGGACTACTTCTATCACGAGGAAGTCCGAGGGTCAGATAATAGCGGAAAAAGAAATCGTTAAACGGAAACCGACGACGATTCGCTCGAGCGATTAGCGTCCACGCGTGGCTTCTGCCGATTGGCGCAACGGGCGACGGATTAAGGGACCGCTCGGGCGGATGATCCCGCTGCAGTACAGGCGGTCGCTCAATTTAGCGGCATGAGCGTTTTCGCACGGAAAACCAGTACCCCCTGTGCCGAGTTTAATCGTAGCGAATACAATGGGCACTGAGCATCAATCGAAAGTAGTCAAGAGCCTTTTCGACGGCTTTTACCACCTCTACCCCAGCCTCGAGCAGCAATGGGCCTACTACGCGCGATACATCGACTTCATGCTGCGCGAGCTGGCCTCGCAGCCCTATCTCGACCTACGGTCCCTCATCGGCCATAAGGACTACTTCATCCTGAGCACCAATGTAGACACCCAAGTCGAGAAGACGTTTCCCACCGAGAGGATCTGCAACTATCAGGGAAGCTTCGCGCACCTTCAGTGCAAGCAGCCATGCTGCGACGAGCTCTTCGATGCGAGCCCCTACGTCGAGCGCATGCTCGCGGGCATGGCGGGGTTCGAGGTCCGCAGCGAGGACGTCCCCCGATGCCCGCACTGCGGCTGGCAGCTCGTGCCGTGGGTGCGCGACGACACGTTTCTGCAGGGTGCGGCATGGCGCGAGAGCCTCGGACGATACGAGCGCTTCGTGCGCGAGCGCAGCGATCGCCGCGTGCTGTTGCTGGAGCTCGGCGTGGGCGAGATGACCCCGGACATCATCACGCTCCCGTTCTGGAGCATGACCGCAAAGCTGCCGGATGCGCACCTTTTGAGCGTAAACATCTCGGGCGACTCGGCTCCGCTGCAGCTTGGAAGCAAGGCAGGGGCGATCCAGGCCGATTTGAGCGCACTGCTCTCGGTGGCGCGGACGGCGAAGGTATTTAAGCCTCCTTGTTAGTCTCTTTGAGATATTCCCCGTTGTCCACAGACTCCAACCACTCGTTGGAGGCTTCCTCGCCCGGAACCTCCAACGCGAGATGTGAGAACCAGCTGTCGGGTGCGGCTCCGTGCCAGTGCTTCACCCCTGGGGCAATGTTGACCACGTCGCCAGGGTGCAGTTTCTGCGCCGGCTTACCCCATTCCTGGTAAAACCCTCGACCAGTCACAGCATGCCGGCAGCGAGGTCAATGCGCATTCGCTCATGCTACAATCCAACCACCAGAGATGAAAACACAGTCCCCGTCGGGTAGTCGTGGGCGTGCGGGAGTCCGCATCAGTAACCTGCCTCCTTGGTTGTCCCTTCTCTGCATGGTCATCTACATAAAGGAGGAACCAACCATGCAGATCAGCGTGTCATCCACCCTGACCGTATATCACGACGGCCAATTCTGGGTCGGGCTGGCGGAGCATGTCGAGGACGGCAGATACGGCGCCGCCCGCATCGTCTTCGGCGCGGAACCGTCCGATGAGGAAATCCTGCGATTCGTTACAAGCAAATGGGCGGAGCTCGCGTTCTTCGGTGACGATCCCGCCGAGGCGAGCAAGCCCGCGAGGAACCCCAAGCGCCGCGCCCGCGAGGCGTCGAAGGCCCTTAAGCAGCCGGCGATGGGCACCAGGGCGCAGCAGGTGCTCGCGAGTCAGCGGGAGACAATGAAACGGGAGTCAGCCCGCGCAAGAAGCCAGCGTCGCGCGGATGAGGCGGAGGCGCGCTTCGAGCAGCGAAAGCTGAAGCGCAAGCAGAAGCATCGTGGGCATTGATCGCCATGTGCAGCAAGGCAAACCATATACAGCAGTGGGGCCAGTTCCACTTGAAGCCGACGCCGCGTAGACGCTGATGGTGACGGCTATGCACGGGCACGGGCGCGCCGCCGCACTTCACAGCTTGTTTCTCAAGTATTTGGGACGCACACACGGCGTTCAAAAATGCGGAGCGACTCTGTATGGCTCGAGACTGAGCCGAGGTGCCCTACTTCTCGCCCTCCAGCAGCACCACGATGCGGTCGATGTCGACGGCAAAGCGAGGCCTTCCCTCCTGCTCGTAGCGGTCGAGGTATGCCTGGCACTCTGAGACAATGCGCTTGGTGCTGCCGTCGATGATGCGTTGGAGCGTCTCGTAGTAGGCCGAGCCCTCGGTCCTGAAGCGGCGCTGGTAGGCCTGGTTATGGGGAACATCTTGATGTAGTGGATGCCGTGGCGGCAGTTGGGGCGCGTCGTGGGGCGGGGTGGCAACGCAAAGTACTGGTCTTTGGGCACGTTAGGGGCGATGTTGGAACGCAGCGGCACGGCGAAGTCCCTGCGCTTCCCGCGGAAACGCAGCCTCACCACTACGATGCAGGGACGATTGTGCTTAAGCATGAGCTCGCGGTCGCCCTCGGCGTGGACGAAGAAGTCCTGGGGATGGATACAATCTTCATCGGTTACGCCCCCTTCATACGAAGCGGGGCCCGCATCGCTGCGGGCCCCTACAGGTGGGCGATATTCTACGCTTTGCGGCACCCCATCGCCCACGGAGGTTAAACGTACACGTAAGCCGTACTCTGAAAGCCGCAGCTTCCGGCAAGTAGTTTATACCACGAGAGGTCGCTTTCAATGCGCATAGCTCGCAAAATAGCACTCGCTGGGCCGTCACCCCTGGCCGTTACCCTCCAATCTTCATTAAAGTCAGCAGGTCAATTCATATAGTCATGGGGGTTTATCCTAAAGGGAATCAAGTTTTTACCCCCATAACTAAGGAATTTTCTATTCCCACTCAATGACTAGAGCCCTGGTGTAATTGGCTGGATCACCGTTCCGGGAACCGGTATCGACCTACCTGTCCGCCAAGCTCCTTCTTCAGCTCCAGCCTAGTATCTGACTCGCGCTGTTATAAGCAAAAACCGAAGAGATGCATCTTAGCCAAGAAAAAAGGTTAGCCTTATCTTACTGTATGATTCGTGTGTTATAGTTAGATGGCTCTAACTGTTTGGGGGCGATAGCCATGCACGAACGCAAGGGCTTCTGGGACAAGAATGCCGGTCGGTACGACCGTTTCATGCGAAAGGACCGGGCGGCGTATGAGAAGATGTATGGGCTGATCCGGCCGGTAGTGAAAGCAAAAACCGTACTGGAGGTTGCCACCGGCACGGGGCTTATCGCAAAGAGCATCGTGAATGCGGCGGCACACATCGAGGCTACGGACGCTTCTGCAAAGATGATCCTTGAAGCAAAACGGGACATTCAATCCGCAAAGCTGCACTTTTCCGTACAAGATATGTTCCACCTGCCCTATGCACAGAAGTCCTTCGAAGTGGTGATTGCGTCCAACGCGCTTCACATAGTGCCGCATCCGGAAAAGGCCCTGCAAGAAATCAGGCGGGTGCTGAAGGACGACGGCGTGCTCATCGCGCCAACCTTCACCCACGCGGAGAACTCGGTTTCCGGCAAGGCAAAAGCCTTTTTCATGAGTATGGCGGGATTCCCCCTCCACAGCAGGTGGACAAGCGAGGAATACCTACGTTTCCTGCGTCAAAACGGCTGGGCGGTGCAGAAAAGCGCGGTGTTGAAGGCCTCGTTCCCGTTGACCTATGCGGAATGCACAAAATCGGAGGGGGCAGATGTCGTTCTTTGAAAACACCCGCAAGCCCGTGGGCCTCGGCGGAAAACTTATGGTTGCCATGATGAACCTGGGCCACAGCCCTGTGGCGCGGTGGGGACTTCGATTTCTACGACTTGCGCCAAATGCCAAGGTGCTGGATTGCGGCTGCGGCGGCGGGGCGAACATAAAACGGCTGCTGAAAAAATGCCCGCATGGCGTCGTCAAGGGCGTCGACTATTCGCCCGTCAGCGTGGAGAAGACTAGAAAGCTCAACCGAATTGCAATTCAGGAGGGGCGTTGCGCCGTTCTGCAAGGCAGTGTGGCGGATATGGTGTTTGAGGATAGCTACTTCGATGCCGCCACGGCCTTTGAGACCGTCTATTTTTGGCCTGATTTGCCCCGATGCTTCCGTGAGGTCTGGCGGACGCTGAAGCCAGGCGGGACAATTCTCATCTGCAACGAGAGCAATGGCGATACGGACAAAGACGAGAGGTGGACGCAGATCATCGGCGGCATGACCATCTATAAGGACGTTGAATTAAAGGCATGTCTGGAGCAGGCGGGTTTTCACGAGGTGCAGATACGCAAAAAGAAAAGGTGGCTCTGCGTCACGGCGCAGAAGTAAGGGCATCAAGCACGGGCATTTTTCATCCATCCTGCACATGGCGATAGGCATGACGGTCATAGCGGCTGTGCTGGCGGCAATTATGACAGTTTTTATTCACTGAGGAAGAAACCTATGAAATGTAAAATTGAGAAAAACACCGTGCAGGAGACGCTGATCCTCCCGCTGTATTCCCGGAAGCTGTGTACGGAGTTGTACCCGAACCTTTACAAGGATGAAACAGCGGTTCGTCTGCTCGGCCAGATCGACTACGACTTTTCAGAGGCAGAGAAAAACTCCCGCAGCCTGATGCAGCGCTTTGGTGCGCTGGAGGTGGCCATGCGGCA
>CAJJZP010000006.1 GCA_905197665.1 uncultured Collinsella sp. | reverse complement strand
ACTGAAACAGGTTCCTTCCTGCGAGTTCTTCCCCATGCAGGCCGTCCAGACCAACATCATCGGTACTGATAATGTGTTGCACGCCGCTATTGACGCTGGCGTCAAGCGTGTTGTCTGCCTGTCCACCGACAAGGCTGCTTACCCCATCAACGCTATGGGTATCTCCAAGGCCATGATGGAGCATGTTATCACTGCCAACGCGCGTGTCAGCGCACAGCGCGGCGGCCCGGTCATCTGCTGCACCCGTTACGGCAACGTGATGTGCAGCCGCGGCAGCGTGATTCCGCTGTTTGTGGAGCAGATCAAGGCCGGCAACCCCATTACCATCACCGATCCCAACATGACCCGCTTTTTGATGAACCTGGATGAGGCCGTTGACCTTGTCATGTTTGCCTTTGAGCACGCCAATCCGGGCGATCTGTTCATCCAGAAATCCGATGCTTCCACCATTGGCGATCTGGCCAAAGCCGTGCAGCAGCTGTTTGGCGACACCGGCACCCGCGTGATCGGCACCCGCCACGGCGAGAAGCTCTTCGAGACCCTCATGACCCGCGAGGAGCGGCTGCGCGCCGAGGACATGGGCGGCTACTACCGCGTGGCCTGCGACTCGCGCGACCTGAACTACGACAAGTTCGTCGTGGACGGCGAGGTGGAGACCCAGGCCGACGAGTCCTACACGAGCCACAACACCGAGAGGCTCGACGTGGAGGGCACCATCGCCAAGATCAAGACCGCCGAGTACGTGCAGCTGGCACTCGAGGGCCGCGAGCACGAGGCGGTGCAGTAGGGTGCGCGTCCTTGTCACAGGCGCCAGGGGCTTCGTCGGGAAGAACCTCTGCTGCGCCCTCAAGAACATAAGGGACGGCAAGGACCGCCGCGAGAAATACGCGGGCCTGCTCCCGCTCGAGGTCATGGAGTGCGACGTCGACTCGACGCCCGGGGAGCTGGACGGCTACTGCTCACGAGCCGACTTCGTCTTCAACCTGGCCGGCGTCAACCGCCCCAAGGACCAGTCCGAGTTCATGGAGGGCAACTTCGGGTTCGCCTCCACGCTGCTGGACGCCCTCGAGCGACACGGCAACACGTGCCCCGTCATGCTCTCCAGCTCCGCGCAGGCGAGCCTCTCGGGCCGCTTCGAGGGCTCGGCCTACGGTGAGTCGAAGCTCGCTGGGGAGGGCCTGTTCCGGGAGTACTCGAAGCGCACGGGCGCCCCGGTGCTCATCTACCGCTTCCCCAACCTCTACGGCAAGTGGTGCCGCCCGCGCTACAACTCCGCCGTCGCGACCTTCTGCGACGCCATCGCCAACGGCCGCCCCTACACCGTGAACGACCCCAATGTCGAGCTCGAGCTCCTCTACATCGACGACCTGGTGGACGAGATGCTGGGCGCCCTGCTCGGAAACGAGCATCGCTGCGGCTACGAGGGGCTGGAGCGCGTCGAGGGCGACGGGTTCTGCTACGTCCCGGAAACCGACGTGAGGACCCTGGGCGAGATCGTCTACCTGCTGGGCAGCTTCCGCGACAGCCGCGAGACGCTTTCGGTGCCGGACCTTTCCGAGGGCTCCTTCTCCAAGAAACTCTGGAGCACGTTCCTTTCCTACTACGAGCCGGGCCGCTTCGCCTACGGCCTTAAGCCCAACATGGATGAACGAGGCTCGTTCACCGAGTTCCTGCGCACGCCGGAGCGCGGCCAGGTCTCCATCAACGTCTCGAAGCCCGGCATCACCAAGGGCAACCACTGGCACATGAGCAAGTGGGAGAGGTTCCTGGTGGTCTCCGGCACCGCCTCCATCAAGCTGAGGAAGGTGGGCGAGGATGCCGGCGGCAACCCGTTCCCCGTCGACGAGTACATCGTCTCGGGTTCGGACATGCGCGCCGTGGAGATGGTCCCCGGCTACACGCACTCCATCACCAACCTGTCCGGCACCGAAGACCTCGTGACGGTCATGTGGGCCAACGAGCCCTTCGACCCCGAGGACCCCGACACTTACTACGAGGAAGTCTAGAGGTTTTGACCAGATACGCTCATATTAATAGCGTTCCAAATGGATCCACTGGGCGCATTATGATGAAGGAGCATCTTGCTCTTATTGATCAGGGACACGAATCGCTTGCTTGCTGGGGCAGAAGAAGGCCTGCGAGCAGTGTCAGTGAATACTGTTTTGGGTCACCGGCTAATTTTATACTTGACGTTGGTCTTACTCTCCTTGACGGTAAGGCGGGCTTTCATTCGGTGAGGCAAACCGACGCGTTGATTCATCGTCTTGATGAGTTCGGTCCTGACGTGGTTCACTTGCACAACCTCCATGGTTACTATTTGAATATTGATAAACTGTTTAAATGGTTGATTAGATCTGATTGTCGTGTTGTATGGACTTTGCACGACTGCTGGGCTTTTACCGGCCATTGCCCTTATTTCACCTATTCTTGCTGCAATCAATGGAAAACTGGATGTGGCGCCAAGAGGTGCCCTCAACTTATGGGATATCCTCCAACTATTAATTCTGCATCATGTAAATGGAGCTACGAGGCCAAACGTTCGATTTTCACTTCGCTGCCTTCCAATCGAATGACTATCATTACCCCTTCTAAATGGCTGGCTGGACTGGTCGCTTGTAGCTATTTATCAAAGTATCCGATTGAGGTTGTACACAATACGATTGATCTCAACGTTTTTAAGCCACGATCCAATAGTGAGGTTTTTAGCGTTAAGGAGAAATACGGCCTTGATTCGAGGAAAATTATTTTAGGGGTTGCCTCTCCATGGTCCAAGCGTAAGGGTCTTTCAGACTTTTTTGCCCTTGCGGATAAGCTTGACAAGTCCGAGTATTCTATTGTTTTGGTTGGACTGAGTGCTAAGCAGATGAGGCAACTACCTCCGGGGGTGGTTGGTATTCCGCGAACCGACTCTCAGATAGAGTTGGCCTCACTATATAGTTCTGCCTCCGTTTTATTCAATCCAACATACGAAGATAATTATCCTACGGTCAATCTTGAGGCTGAGGCTTGTGGGGTTCCGGTCGTTTGTTACGATGTCGGTGGATGCTCCGAGACCTTGCATAGGGACGATTCAAAACTTGTTGAATGTGGTGACGTGTTGTCCGCCTCATTATTGTTGGCTAAATACTAGACTCGGCTTTTAGGGAAAACTATGACTTCCAATATTTCTTTTAATAACGACGGCCGCCTAAAGCTGTTGATCATCGTGGGCACCCGCCCCGAGGTCATCCGCCTGTCCGAGGTCATCAAGAAGTGCCGCCGCCACTTCGACTGCCTGCTGGCGCACACCGGGCAGAACTACGACTACACGCTCAACGGCATCTTCTTCCGCGACTTGTCGTTGGAAGACCCCGACGTCTACCTGGACGCCGTGGGCGCCGACTTGGGCGAGACCGTGGGCAACATCATCGCCGCGAGCTATAAGCTCATGGTTGAGGTGAAGCCCGACGCGCTGCTGATCCTGGGCGACACCAACAGCTGCCTGTCGGCAATCGCGGCCAAGAGGCTCCACATCCCCATCTTCCACATGGAGGCGGGCAACCGCTGCAAGGACGAGTGCCTGCCCGAGGAGACCAACCGCCGCATCGTCGACGTGATCTCCGACGTCAACCTGGCCTACTCCGAGCACGCCCGCCGCTACCTCAAGGACACCGGCTGCGCCCCCGAGCGCACCTACGTCACGGGCTCGCCCATGGCGGAGGTTCTGCGCGCAAATCTGGATAAGATCAAGACCTCCGACATCCTCACCGAGCTCGGCCTGGAGCCCAAGCACTACATGCTGCTGTCCGCCCACCGCGAGGAGAACATCGACACCGAGGCGAACTTCGCGAGCCTGTTCACCGCCATCAACGCGCTTGCGGAGAAATACGACATGCCGATCCTGTACTCCTGCCACCCGCGCTCCCGCAAGCGCCTGGAGGCCACCGGCTTCAAGCTGGACCCGCGCGTGCGCATGCACGAGCCCATGGGCTTCCACGACTACAACTGCCTGCAGATGAACGCCTTTGCGGTGGTGTCGGACTCCGGCACCCTGCCCGAGGAGTCCAGCTTCTTCGCGAGCGTCGGCCGCCCGTTCCCGGCGGTGTGCATCCGTACCTCCACCGAGCGCCCCGAGGCGCTGGACAAGGCGTGCTTCACGCTCGCCGGCATCTCCGAGAAGGGTCTTCTGCAGGCCGTCCACACTGCCGTCGAGCTCGATGCGGAGGGGTCGCTGCCCGAGGCGCCCGTTCCCGACTACGCAGACGAGACCGTGTCCACCAAGGTTGTCAAGATCATCCAGAGCTACACCGGCGTCGTGGACAAGATGGTGTGGAGGAAGAGCATTTAATGACTAGCTCATGCGCTGGTAAAAAAATACTTGTCGTAACGCAGCATTTTTATCCGGAGACTTTTCGAGTCAACGACATCGTCGAAGGCTTTATTGAAGACGGTGCAAGCGTTGAAGTCCTTTGCGGTATTCCAAATTATCCTTCAGGTGAATGGGCTGAAGGATATGGTTATTGTGGCCATCGTTGCGATGATTACCATGGTGCGTCTGTCTTTCGGTCTGGTGAAATACGCCGAAAGGGTAATACTTCGGCCCGCATTTTCCTGAACTATATTAGCTGGCCGATTACTGCATCTTTCAAGGCGTTAAGGCTCAAAAACAATTACGACGTTGTATTTTGCTATAATACAAGTCCTATTTTGATGATAATTCCAGCAAGGTTTGCTGCATTGCGAAGTAAATGTCCTCTTGTCACCTATGTCTTGGATATTTGGCCTGAAAATTTGTACACCGTTTTAAATGTCCAAAATAGCTTTCTGAGAGCTTTTGCCAAATCGTTTTGCGACAAGCAGTATGCTGCCTGTAATAAGCTGATTGCCTTGAGTGACTCTTTGGCCGACAACTTATTTCATAGGATTAAACCTTTGAATCCGGATGTTTCGATAAGTGTAATACCTCAGCACTGTGAGGAGGTTTACGAACAAAAGAGTATTTCACAGGAGCTGAGATCGCAATTTGGAAGTCAGTGCGTTTTCCTTTTTGCCGGATCAATAACTCCCGCACAGGGTCTTGACACAGTTGTTGAGGCATTCTCGTATGCAATCAAAAATAGTTCTGTTGAGATGAAGCTGCTAATTCTTGGCGATGGCATGTCCAGAGCGGAATTGCAGAAGACCGTTGCAAATAAGGGACTAAGCGAGTCCATTTTGTTTATAGGGCGCGTAGATCCTGAAGTTGTGCCCACGTATTCAGATATTGCAACGGCAATGATTGCACCATTTGCTGACAATCCTGAGTTAGAGCTTACTATTCCGGCGAAAATTTCAAGTTGCATGGCGTCTTCGAAACCAATACTTGCTGTAATGCGCGGCGAAGGCGCCAATGCGGTTCGTTCTGCTAGGTGCGGATTCGTCTCCAATCCCTCAGATGCTAGCGCACTTGCTAGCAACATGGTGAAAATTGCTTCAATGAATAAAGACGCCATTGAAGCTTTGGGATCCAATGGCTTCAATTATTATCGTGAGCATTTCTCGAGATTGGTTTGTTTGGATAAAATTAAGCAAGTTCTATTTTCAATATAGGTCCGATGTGGATCGTTGGGGTTTTAATGGATGACATGTTGCGGGTGTTGGTAATCATTCCTGCCTATAATGAGCAAGCCAATATTGTTCAGACTGTTTCGTCGGTTGTTGAAGCTGGTTATGATTATGTTGTTGTAAATGATGGTTCAACCGATAAAACTCTATCTATCTGTCGTCAGCATGGATTTAATGTCCTCGACCTTCCGCAGAATTTAGGCATCGGTGGTGCCGTTCAGGCCGGTCATAAATATGCGCTCAGACATGGCTATGACATTGATGTCCAGGTTGATGGTGACGGTCAGCATGATCCTTCTTATATCGGGAATTTAATCGAGCCGATTATTGATGGTGCCGATTTAACCATCGGTTCCAGATTTGCCGTGCCCACGGAAGGCTTTCAGTCTACATTTTTAAGGAGAGTGGGTATCCGATGGCTTTCTGGTTGGTTGAGGTTATTTACCGGAAAGACGATTAAAGATCCTACTTCTGGATTTCGCGCGTGCGGAAAAAAGGCTATAGACCTGTTCTGTAGGGACTACCCAGACGATTACCCTGAGCCTGAATCTATTGCCGCAGCATTAAAAACTGGTCTTTCAGTGGTTGAGGTTCCCGTACTTATGCGCGAGAGACAGGGCGGAGTGTCATCAATTTCTGGCTTTTCTTCAATTTATTACATGATTAAAGTTTCGCTTGCAATTTCCATGGCCTGTTTTGTTTATAGAAAGGCGGCTCACTAATGAGTATGATAATTCGTGTGGGCGCTGGCGTAATTTTTAGTGGCCTTTTCTTTTATGTCGTCTCCTTAGTCGGCAAAGGAAAGCTACTTTTAAAGTACTCGTTACTATGGCTCTGCCTGTGCGTGGTGGCGCTATTAAGCGTTTGCTTTCCGGAGTTGATTTATCGAATCTCAGGCTGTATCGGGTTTATTAGTCCTTCGAATTTTGCGTTTCTCGTCGCCGTGGTACTTTTATTGATGATTTCTCTATCTCTCAGTATTGCGATCAGCAGACTCGTTACGGCTTGCAAGAACTTAACTCAACGTATTGCGATACTTGAAAATGAGAATGATGTTTTGCGGAATCAGCAGAGTTAATTAAAGACGGAGTTTAGATTAACTGTATGAACAACTATTTAGCAGCGGAAGCTCGAAACCATTGCGTTTGCGGCGGCTTGTATCGCCTTTACCATGTCGGTATTTTTGTCCTGCCGTTATCTTTTGCACTGATATATCTGTCTTTGTTTGTTAATTACATTGATGCTTTCTATGGCACGGTTGGCTTTACAATTGCCAACCCGATGCTTAATGACGATAGGGCAGTTCTATTTGTTGCTGGATTGACTATTATATTTGTCATTTCTGTAATCAAATTGGTTGAGTATAAAAGCGAGTTTTTGTATAAATATCGATGGTTAATCGGTATGACTGTAGCGTTGCTTGCCGTTGCTTTTAAAATCAGCGGTTCATCGCTTGGCATGTGGAGCATTATGCTCCCTGAAAACGCTGATACTCCGTTTTGGGGTATACCGAGGTCCCTTCGAAGTGATGAGTTCTCAGTTGGAACCCTGTTTCAATTATCTCAATCCCATAATGGCTATGCTCCAATTTCGGAAATCCTGAGAGGAGATTTAACGGATGTCCGGATGGTTTATGGCGCTGCCTGCTGGAGCGTAATCACGTTATTTAGACCAGTGCTTTGGGGTTATTTGCTATTTGGTTTTGAATTCGGCCTAGCGTTTGCCTGGTCCGCGAAACTATGTCTAATGGTTCTTGTCTCTTTTGATTGTGCCTTTCTCATTATTAAGTCAAAGCCGCTCAGCTTTCTCTTTTCATGCTTGCTTTGTTTTTCGCCATTAATTCAATGGTGGGGCACGGGCGAGGTGATTCTTTATGGCCAAGCCCTTGTCTTGTTGTTGGATAGGGCGCTCTTTACTCAAAAAAGAAATATCAGGATTATTGCGCTAGCTGCTATAGCATGGCTATGTGGTTGTTACATAATGCTCATGTACCCTGCTTGGATGGTCCCATTTTTCTTCATTTTTGCCTTGATGGGTGTATTTAGAACAACAGAGTATTGTCAAACTTTAAAATCTAACAATCAACATTCAGTTCTTGCATGGTCACTAATTGATACTTTTGTTTTAGTATCCTGCCTGTTGATTTCAGCGGGACTAATATTCCTTTCCTTCTTCCAGTCCTCCGAAGCAATGACATCTGTTATGAATACCGTTTATCCTGGTGCGCGCTTTGAAACAGGTGGAAGCGGACTTCCTGAACTTTTTTCTTATGCAATTTCACTCTTTTACGCCTTTGATTCACCACTGGTTTCAAATGAATGCGAAATTGCAACCATTCTTTGCTTCTTCCCTCTTGGAACGCTTGCATCTCTGCTCTGTTTTATTAAAAGGCGGGATTGGCAGCTATTTTTGCTTACGGCACTTCAATTGTTTTTCCTGGCCTTTGCATTTATTGGTTTTCCGTCATTTCTATCTCGAATGACCTTAATGTATAACGTCCCCGTTCTGCGACTGTTGTTTCCTATTGGTTACCTGGAACTTCTCCTATTTTTGATTTCTGTCGAAAAGGCTAAAGAATCCCAAGGGAATAATAGCTCCATTGGTTATTTGTCAATTATCTTAATAATCGGTCTTATTCTGAGTTCAGCATTCCAGATTTTCATCCTTCTTTCTGCGAAATATCTTGTTGCAAGGATGCTGTATTTGTTGATGTTTATATTGTTCTGTCTTTTTTCGTGCCTTTCGTTTCGCTCCTATATTCTTGGTAAAAAATGTACCGGTTTATTTGTTGCTTTCGCGATTTGCTTCGGCGTAATTCCAGGGCTCTGTATCAATCCAGTTCAAATCGGTGCGGCTCCAATTACAGATACGAATTTAGAGGCTCTCGTTAATCAGTTTGTCGAAGAGAGTGATTATTCAGATAAATGGGTTGTCGATGGTTCTTGGACAGTTGCCAATCTTTGCGCTGCGTATGGAGCGCCTGTAATTAACTCTACCAATGCTTATCCTGATCTGGCGCGTTGGAATTCTATCGATGAAAATAACGAGAACGAGTGCGCATACAACAGGTATGCTCATGTCATTGCTAATGTATTCGCCCCGTCTACGTCATTTAATTCCACTCAGGATGATCTCTTCACAGTGAATTTGACTGAAGATGATTTGAGGCAGCTTAATGTGAAGTACGTTATGTCTAGTAGGGATTTGACGGAGTTTTCATCTGATAAATTACAAATTAGGCAATTAGGTTCAGCAAACGGGTTTGTTCTATATGAATTGACCTATTAGGAAGAAGGGGCTGCTGGTTAAACCGGCAGCCCCTTCTTCTTTTTTACGTGTTTATGATATAAGCATCATAGCGCTTTTAAATTTGATAATACAAATTCCCGCTGATGATGTTGCTGTTTATATACGGATCGCCTTTCACGTAATATTCTGGCCATAGGTAGTTGAGCAATGAGTATTCCCTATGGAACCTCATTTTCTTTTCGTCGCTGATTTCATAGCCTCGCGATAGCGACTCATAATGATACAGCTCGGTGTCGGGTGTATATACAACAAGATAGTTGTGACTTCTCACTTTGAGGCAATAGTCAACATCATTAAAAGCAACAGCCAGCTCTTCTCTAAAGCCACCGACTTCGTCGAATACAGCTCTCTTAGTCATGAGGCATGCTGCAGTTACTGCGCTTAGATCTTGCGTGCGGTCACATAGATTGAAGTAGCCCCAATTACCTCTGGGGTAGTCTTTTCCAAGGTGGCCGGCTCCAATTCCTCCGATACCGACGCCCGCATGTTGCAAAGTATTGTCGCTGTAGAAAAGTCTTGCGCCAACAATGCCAACTTCTTTTCGTGAACAAATGCCCAGCATGTTTTCAATCCAGTTTGGGGTTAGAACTTCTGTATCGTTGTTTAACAAGAGAAGGTAATCGCCCTTTGCTTTGCTAGCGCCAAAGTTCATCAGTTTTGAAAAATTGAATTCTGCACCCCAATATTCGATGCGGATCATATCGGGATAGCATTTTTCTAATTCAGAGTAGTACTCGAATGTTTCTGGGTTCTCGCTGTTGTTTTCAATGATGACGATTTCGTAGTTATCGTACGTCGAGCGTTCAATGATCGACTTAATGCACGTATCGAGAACAGAGGGATGGTCCTTTGTCGGAATAATGATTGATACAAGTGGATGACTATCTGGAACTGCATAGGTAACTTTATAAGTGAAGGGGTCGTTTCCACGGTAAACCTTTGCGGAAACATCAAGTCTGTCCAAATGGGCCTGTACGGCTTTGACGCCAGCATCCCATGCATATAGCTTTGAGTTCGGGTCACCTGCAGTTGAGTTTTCGGTCATTCTCCAGTGGTACAGAATTTTAGCCACGTGTACCACATTTCGTGCGTTTTCTATCGCCTTAAGCGTCAGGTCATGGTCTTGGGCTCCATCGTACTGCTCGTCGCCGTACTCCAGAGAATCGAATAGTGTCTTTCTGATTGCAAGAAAATGGCAAATATAATTAACGCTTCGTAGTAAATCGATGCTTAAATCTGGCTTAAAGAATGGGTCACCATAGCTGCCATTGGCAAACAGTTTGTCTTCGTCGCAGTAAATGAGATCAGTATTGTTTTCAGCATTAATTACATGCGCATATTCATAAAGCGCCGCGGGCTCAAGAGTATCGTCGTGGTCCAAGAAGCAAATGAAATCTCCATTCGCTTCTTTTGTTCCGGCAAGAGTATTTTTGGAAATGCCGGAATTGCTCGCTAGCTCTATCACCTTAATGCGAGCGTCATTATTCTTAGCGGTTTCGATCATATCCACAAGCGCACTGTTATCTGGGCTTGCATTGACCAGCACAAGCTCCCAGTTCGCATAACTCTGTTTAAGAACTGATTCCACCATTTCCCTGAACAAATTATCGGGTGTGTTGAATAGGGGAACGACGATGCTAAACAAAGGCATTTTCTTGAAGGTAACCATCGATTGTTTTTCGAGCATCGCCGAGCTTGCCTTGTGTTGTTCGAGCCATTTTGGATATGCAGATGGATCAATCGAAATAGGTTGCATCTTCGATGTGGTTAAAATGCGCAGCCTTTCGAGCTCTTCGTTGTCCACAACAGCGAAGCTGTTAAAGCTCGGGTGATTGTCATCTTCGATTGTGAAGATTAGCCTATTTGTGCTATTTGGGATTCGGACCGAGTATTGAATCTCGCGCCGTTTTTTATTGGGGGCAAACCACAAGGGAATCGTAATGTCATCGGTGGTGATCGGCTCGATCTCAATTCGATTCATCGAAGTATCGAAGCAGCTGATGGCTATTTTGTTGTCGTTGCGCTGAGGAAGTTTTACTGAGCAGCGAAGAATGGCCTCATCTCCATCTTCGATAAACTCGTGAAAACGCATGCTTGCTACATCCAAGTCATGCTTATCGTCATAGTTCCTAATGGAATGGGACAAATCATTCTTAATTTTGTAGTTTAATCTTGACGCCCATTTTGCCGTGCCAAAGCTGATTTTAATGGCATCGTAGGCATATTGCGCATTCAAATCATTAATCTGAATATCGCAATCACCAGTTCCGAGGTCGGGAAGAACTATGACGTATTGATTGTTATTTGACTCGTATGGATAGATTGAGCTTGGTATTGTCGTTCCGTCGCTCTTTGCTGCTGTCACCTGAATATTTGATGCATCTGTCTCAACATTCTTTAGAAGAACGTACACCTTCCCGCTTCCGCGGCAAATGCAATCCATGTTAATTTTCATTTCAATTTACCTTTCCGTTGCACTGAAGATGTCTGTGCTATTTCACTTTGATCTAGGGTTTATTCTTACATTGAATTAGCCCAGTACGGGTAGCCTCTCTATTCTTTCTTGGTATCGGATGCGCGCTGCTGTAATTCGACGTTCATGCCATGTGGCCGTAGTCGAATTGCTTTGCTCGTCTAGCGGATGAATGTTTTCATACCCAATTGGATGCATATACTCTTTAGGATTCGCTATATACATTTGCGTTGCTTCGAGATTTCCACTGCACTTACTTCTTAAATCGGGATTTCCATTCAGAAGAGAGCCAATAGAAAAATGAGGATGCGCAACTCGATGTTCGTTAATGCCGATTGCAATGAAATGTTCCAGCGCTCCATGGGGGTCGTCTTTATATCTATCGAATAGATCCTCGTAATGATTTACATAAAAGGAATAATCAAATACAGATGAATAGTCTGCTCCGTTAAATATTGCATTCGTAGAGCAAGCGCACGTAAGTTGCGGTCTCCTTTGAGGCCACGCGCTTTGATCGATCGTGAGGGCCTCTTTATTTATTGGGTTAAAGATGCGGCATTCATAGCATCTTATGTCTTCCTTTTTAAGGAAGACATTGAATAGTCGTTCTGAGATAAAGCCAGGCATCCTTTGTTGATAGCTATCGCGACCACTTATATAGTCAATTCGCTTATCAAGTTGTTTTTCAATTTTGAAAAGCCACTTACAATATCTGTCCATCAGTTCCTTTTTACAAATAAACATATTGCATGGCGAAAAAGAGCACTCCTCACAAATTGCTTCATCAAAAGCATCCAAGTAGCCAGGGCATTTCGTCCTGATGATTTCCCTTGCCTGTAGCAGATCTGTCGAAGAGTGGATCATTCTATACTGCTCAGCAACAGTGATTAAGTTGCACCCGATTGAGCTTGTGCAGGGTTCTTTGGCTGCAACAATGCAGTCATGCTTGGTAAGAATGTTCTCAATTTCATAGTCTCTGAGCATCTGCTTCGAGTCGTTGGGGGACTCAAATGCCCTTCGATAATGCGTGAGCCCAACTATCGACTCAGGAGAATTCTTCCATATCCAATAGAGGCCGGTAAGCTCACAGTAGTGCTTGTTTTTCTGGGAAATATTATCGCCTTGATCGTCGTACAGCCATCCAGCTTGTCGATTTTTCGTTGGAATGGAGCTTGCCCCGACGAAGAGCGGCTGGTAAGGCGCCTGTGCATCAATGTCAAAGTGCTTATGGGCTGCGATGTAAATCTTCACTGTTCCTGACGCTCTTTCCGTGCCGAGGCAATTAGATGCCCTGTTCAATGGGTATCGCTCATATATTTTTAATTGATATGACCGATAGAGTTTATTATATAAGTCGTAACAAAATGAGTTATATGACACGGAGGACTACATGAAAGGCATCATCCTCGCCGGCGGGTCCGGCACCCGCCTGTACCCGCTCACGCTCGTGACCTCCAAGCAGCTGCTGCCGGTCTACGACAAGCCCATGATCTACTACCCGCTGTCCACCCTCATGCTGGCGGGCATCCGGGACATCTTGGTCATCTCCACCCCGACCGACCTGCCCAACTTCGAGCGCCTGCTCGGGGACGGCTCGCGCTACGGCGTGAACCTCTCCTACGCGGAGCAGCCCTCGCCGGACGGCCTGGCGCAGGCCTTCACCATCGGCGAGGACTTCATCGGCGGAGAGCCGTGCGCCCTGGTGCTGGGCGACAACATCTTCTACGGCAACGGCCTGTCCCGCCACCTGACGCGCGCCGTCCAGAACGCCGAGTCGGGCCGCGCCACGGTCTTCGGCTACCACGTGGACGACCCCGAGCGCTTCGGCGTCGTGGAGTTCGACCGCGAGGGGAGGGCCGTCTCCATCGAGGAGAAGCCCGAGCGCCCCAAGAGCTCCTACGCCGTCACCGGCCTGTACTTCTACCCGGGCGACGTGGCCGCCAAGGCGCATAGGGTGGAGCCCTCGGCCCGCGGCGAGCTCGAGATCACCACGCTCAACCAGATGTACCTGGAGGAGGGGACGCTGTCCGTGGTCACCCTCGGCCGCGGCTACGCGTGGCTGGACACCGGCACCATGGAGAGCCTGCACGAGGCGGCGGAGTTCGTCCGCGCCGTGGAGCACTCCCAGGACCTGCCCGTGTCCGTGCCCGAGGAGATCGCCTGGGAGAACGGCTGGATCACGACCGCCGAGCTGGAGGAAGCCGCCAAGGCCTACGGCAAGTCGGTCTACGGGCAGCACCTGAAGAAGGTCGCCGCCGGCGAGATCGTCAACAGCCCGCGCGAGTACTAGCGCCAGCTTGTTTTCTTTTAGGGGTCACCGTTTATCTGGTGGCCCCTTTCGTTATGATTACGTTGACCATAAAGATAATATGATTGGGAGTGGATGTGTTAAGCGTCTACTTTGGCGATATGCCAGAAGCGATTTACAACACAGCGACATATTTCAAAAACTCTTACCGGTCTACTTGGATTACGGATCCCTATGCAGTCTCGATAATTAAAGATGTCGATCGATCGGATGTTGTCTCCGAAAACGTCATCGAAAGCCCCGTGCTTGGATCCATCTCCCCACTCCAGCTTTCTGGTGGCGTGAAAACGCTGCTGCTTATGAGATTTGATCGTAAGCATATTTTTAACGCCTCTACCTGTGGTGACAACTGTGCCAAGTGGATTCTTGACATGGCGAAAGACCGCAAGCTCGTTGTGAATCTCTATCATGTGATGGACTTTGGTCGCGAGGATTTTAAAATTAAAGTCGTGAATAGCGGCCGAATCGTTCACAACATGGCCGAATTGATTCACGAGTCGATTCCGTATCTGTAGGTACTGCTTATGAACGGTTCGCATCTCGTTAAGATTTCCCGCCGCAGGGGAACTAAGTACACATTTACCATCAAGCGGAACATCACTATTGTGCGTGGCGATAGTGGCACGGGTAAGACGACACTGTTTGACATGGTCGCAGACTACATGCGAACGGGCGAGCAGTCGGGTGTCTCCTTGCAATGCGATTGTCCCTGTGTCGCCCTGACCGATTATGATTGGCGAAACCAGCTTTCGTCCGTTCATGACTCGATTGTATTTGTCGATGAGGGCTTAAAAGAGATCCATTCTGATGAGTTTGCCCATCATGTGCTGTATTCCTCGAATTATTTCGTGCTGATCTCAAGGGCCGATTTCCCCAATCTTCCGTATAGCGTGGATGAGATTTACAAGATTAAGACGAGCGGAAAATACCATTCCTTCGTCCCTGTTTATCAAGATCGCGGAAATCATCGTTATGCTATTTCCCGATCGGCGCCAAAACAGGACTTTTCTATCCTTCTATGCGAGGACAGTAAGTCTGGTTTCCAGTTCTTTGAACGGCATTTCGCTGATAGTGAGCTTACCTGTGCTTCGGCCATGACGAACAGCGCGATTTTGGGCTGGTTGGATCAGCATTTCGACGATCGCGTGTTTGTTGTCGCGGACGGAGCGGCATTTGGGTGCTATGCGGACCGCGTCCTTAAGCTGCAAGACATTCATCGCGATACTGTTACGGTTTGTCTTCCCGAGTCATTCGAGTGGCTTCTGCTGAGCTCTGGCGTAATTTCAGGGTTAGATGTTAAGGCGGTTTTGGAAACCCCAGAAGCCTTTGTAAACAGTGAGAAGTTTAAAAGCTGGGAAGACTTCTTCTATAAGTACTTACGCGATAAAACTGGGAATTCGGTCTTCCGGTACGACAAAGACTGCATTCCGGAGGCGTTTTGTAGGGGAAGTAATTCTGCGAAGGTCATGGCTCTTATCGCATGCCGAAATGTCCGATAGTTTTGTTGAATAGTGTCGCGGCGTCACTTCCTGCGGCATACTAAAGAAGCTGTACTTGCTTCAGATTGGATTTTCATGTCTGAGATTTTTGAACCTAAGAACATCATCGTCACGGGCGGTTGCGGCTTCATCGGCAGCAACTTCGTGCACTACGTGGTGAAGAACCACCCGGGCGTCCACGTGACCGTCCTGGACAAGCTGACCTACGCCGGCAACCCCGAGAACATCGCGGGGCTGCCCGAGGACAGGGTCGAGCTCGTCGTCGGTGACATCTGCGACGCGGAGCTGCTCGATAGGATCGTCCCCGGCCACGACGCGATCGTGCACTACGCCGCAGAGAGCCACAACGACAACTCCATCGCCGACCCGGAGCCGTTCTTGCGCACCAACGTGGAGGGCACCTTCCGCCTGCTGGAGGCCGTCCGCAAATATGGCGTCCGCTACCACCACGTCTCCACCGACGAGGTCTACGGCGACCTGGCGCTCGACGACCCCGCCAAGTTCACCGAGGAGACGCCGTATAAGCCCTCGAGCCCCTATAGCTCCACCAAGGCGAGTTCCGACATGCTCGTGCGCGCATGGACCCGCACCTACGGCCTGCGCACCACGATCTCCAACTGCTCCAACAACTACGGCCCCTACCAGCACGTGGAGAAGTTCATCCCCAGGCAGATCACGAACATCGTCGACGGCGTCCGCCCCAAGCTCTACGGGAAGGGCGAGAACGTCCGCGACTGGATCCACACCGAGGACCACAGCTCCGCGGTGTGGGACATCCTCACCAAGGGCCGCATGGGGGAGACCTACCTCATCGGCGCCAATGGGGAGAAGAACAACATCACCGTCCTGCGCATGATCCTGGAGGCCATGGGCCGCGACCCCGAGGACTTCGACTGGGTCGCCGACCGCCCCGGCCACGACCGCCGCTACGCCATCGACAGCACGAAGCTCCAGCGCGAGCTGGGCTGGAGGCCGGCCCACACCGACTTCGCCGAGGGGCTCAGGGCCACCATCGACTGGTACGTGGCCAACGAGTCTTGGTGGCGCCCGGCCAAGGAGGCCACCGAGGCGCGCTACCGCGCCCAGGGGCAGTAGGCCGAACCCCGGCGAACCGCACCGCGGGGCGCCCGCACGGGGCCGCAGGGCATGGGGATGATCCTGCGTCCCCGCGCGGGCGCCCCCGGTTATCCAACCTCTTCGATAGGAGCTTTTCCCACATGGCAGACATCGCATTCGAGAAGGACCTCTCCGTCACCGAGACCGGCATCGGGGGCCTCAAGGTCGTCGACCTCGCCGTCCACGGCGACTCGCGCGGCTGGTTCAAGGAGAACTGGCAGCGCGCCAAGATGTGCGCCCTGGGCATCCCGGACCTCCGCGTCGTCCAGAACAACGTCTCCTACAACGACAGCCGCGGCGTCACCCGCGGCATCCACGCGGAGCCCTGGGACAAGTTCATCTCCGTGGCCCGCGGCTCGGTCTTCGGCGCCTGGGTGGACCTGCGCGAGGGCAGCGCCACCTACGGCAAGGTGTTCACCTGCACCCTGGACCCGTCCAGGGCCATCTACGTCCCGCGCGGCGTGGGCAACTCCTTCCAGGCCCTGGAGGACGGCACCGCCTACACGTACCTGGTGGACGCCCACTGGTCGCTGGAGCTCAAGAGGACCTACACCTTCGTGAACCTCGCCGACCCGGAGCTCGCCATCGAGTGGCCGATCCCTCTCGACCAAGCCGTCGTATCCGAGGCCGACCTCAACCACCCGATGCTCAAGGACGTCGTCCCCATGGCGCCGAAGCGCACCCTCGTCACCGGCTGTAACGGCCAGCTGGGCCGCGCGGTACGTGCGCTCGCCGAGGAGCGCGGCGTCGCCAAGGACTTCGACTTCTGCGACATCGACACCTTCGACATGTCCGACCCGGACGCCTATTCGCAGTACGACTGGTCGCTCTACGGCACGGTCATCAACTGCGGCGCCTACACGGCCGTGGACAGGGCCGAGACCCCCGAGGGCCGCGTGACCGCCTGGAAGGCCAACGCCACCGGGCCGGCCCTTCTCGCACGCACCTGCGCCGGGCACGGGATCACGCTCGTCCACGTGTCCTCCGACTACGTCTTCGACGGCACGGCCGAGGTGCACACCGAGGACGAGCCCCTCAGCCCGCTGTCCGTCTACGGCCAGACCAAGGCCGCCGGCGACATCGCCGTGGCGAACTGCCCCAAGCACTACATCATGCGCTCCAGCTGGGTCATCGGCGAGGGCCACAACTTCGTCAAGACCATGAAGGGTCTCTCCGACCGCGTCGCCGACCCGGAGGACAAGCTCATGCAGGTCACCGTCGTGGACGACCAGCTGGGCCGCCTGACCTTCACGCGCGACATGGCCGAGGCGATCTTCCACGTGCTGGACGCGAAGGCCCCCTACGGCACCTACGACTGCACCGGCTCCGGCGCGGTGAAGTCCTGGGCGGACATCGCCCGCGCCGTCTTCGAGGCCGCCAACGGCAACGGGGAGAAGGTCGTGCCGGTTTCGACCGCCGACTACTACGCGAACGCCGCCGGCCCCGTCGCCCCGCGCCCGGTCCACTCCGCGCTCGACCTGTCCAGGCTCGAGTCGGTCGGCTTCCACATGCCCGACTGGGAAGAAGAGCTGGGGGAGTACCTCAAGACGCTCTAGCCGCTATTAACTTTTCGAGCGTAAAAGCCGCCGTTCTTTAACGGCGGCTTTTCTTATGCCTGGTGAATAACCCCGCTGCAACAAGGACGGCGGCGGTCGCCAGACTCACTGCAAGCCCCGCAAGGGCGCCCGGAGTCTTGTAGGTCATCACGATCCTATTCGCGCCTCTTTGCATGTTCAGGGATGACAAGCCCTTATCGGCGGCGGGCGTTAGTTCTGCGGCGGTTCCGTTTACCGTTACGTTCCAGCCCTCATCGTACGGAACGCTCAGCAGCAGGTTGCCATCATCCTTGGCGGTATACTCGCCTTCGATCCTTCCGTCCTTAAAAACCGTCGGAATAAACTCGCTCGTCTTAAGCTCGCTAATAATCTGCTCGAAAACGTCCAGATTGAGGGCGTAAAAGACCGGCTCGTTGTCTTGGGGCATGTCTGTATAGCCCTCCGCGACTCCGATTGACACCGTATGCTGGCTCGGGGCGTCCGATGCATCCGCAATCTGGCGGACATTATTGTCGAATCTCCAGGCCTCGTTTTCGATCGTTCGCTGGTCGATGGTAAGGGTGACGGGCCAATAACTGCCGGCAGTCGTATCTTTGTTGATGTAGAGATACCCGATGGAGCTTGCCGGTACAGTAACGCTCCATTGCTTTAAGCTATCGCTATTCTCCGTGCTCGTGGCCTCGATCTTGGTATAGAGATTGACCTCGCGGCCTAGGATTTTGCTGTAGAGGTCGTTCTGCTTTTCGAAGGGGTTCTCGTTTTTCAGCGTGCTGTTTTGGATATCGCTTGAGGCTGCAACGCCAATGCTGAGCGCATAGGGGTTCTCGTACACCGCGCTTGTGGAGTCGACCTGATTCGTCTTGGTCGAAACGTATCCCGCAGGCGCGTTCTCGGGAATGGCATACTTGACTCCCAGTAGGGCATCGACGGCGAGAATGGGCTCGGCATAACGGGTCGAGAATTCGCCGACGCTGCTGTATCCAAGGGAGTTGAGCAGTGCGATGGCCTGCGGGTTGTTGGCAGACGAATACGAAGACAACTGGTTGTATCCAAGCGCCAGGCCTTCGTTGAGGGCGGCGCTGTCGACGCGTGTGGTCGTGCGGTCAATGCGATAGAACGACGCCGAAGTCTGGTCTTGAATGGCCGTGATCGTGTCGGTCGCGGTGGCGACATAGGTACTGTTGGCTTCTTCGGAATAGCCTACGTACAGCTGATTCCAAATGACATGGGCGTTGGCAAACAACTCAATGGCGGTTAGTGCCAGGAGGGGCATGATGACGACGGGGCGATAGGCTTGACGCAATTTGGGCTGGTTTTTGAGCGCCTGCAGCGCGTATCCTGCGGCCCACAGCGCAAAGAAGCTCAGCAAAAAAGCCGTGCGCGAGTAGAAGCCGTTGGGAACGCGCATGCCGCACCAGATGTACTCGAGCGGGCTCAAAACGGAGCTTGCGACCAGGATTATCGTGACGACGAGTGTTGCGATGCGCGTCTTGATTGAAACCGTGCGGTTAACCAGCAGGCTCACCGCAAGCAGCATCATGATGATGCCGCAATAGAACTGCGGTGTGCTTTCGTTGCTTACCCACATGCAGGGAAGAAAGCCCCTGATGACCGACTTGAGGCTGGTTTTAAGTAGGGGGCCAAGTGCTAGAACGGGACCGCCCTTGGACATGGCAAGGATGGTCGGCAAAAAGGTCCAGGCGGACAGAAGCAGTCCAAGCACGATGGCCCCGGCGAATCGCAGGGCCCGATCGAGCATGAGCTTCCAGCTAAATCCTTTTTCTGCAACATAATCGACAAATTCGACCAATACGAAGATGCAGAGGAACAGGATGCTGATGTAGGCCGTATACCAGCAGAACATGACATTGAGCGCCGTTGCGATGACGAGGCGGATCATGCGCCGCTTGCGGATGAGCTCGTGGCATCCGTAGGCGCAGATGGGCAGCAGGATGAGGCAATCGATCCAGAGAGGGTTGCGCAGGTTGCTGATGGTCCAGCTGCAAAACGTGAACGAGAGGGAAAGCGGGAATGCTGCGGGCTTGGACAGGTCAAAGCGCTTTTGCACATACCAAGCGCTGCTGATGTGGATGCAGCCCAGTTTGAGCGCGGTTATGGCAAATATGAAAAGCGTCAGCTTGTCTGCGGGAAACAGCACACAGAGCAGGTTGAAGGGGCTGGCGAGGTAGTAGCTATAGAGCCCCCATGTGTTCATGCCGAGTCCTTGCGAGAAGGAATAGCGAAGGTTTGCCTCTCCTAAAAGGACGCGGCGAAACCACGCGAAGAAGTCGATGTATTGGTATTTGAGATCGTTGGTGAGAAATGAGTTGTCGCCAAAGGGGTAGACATGCCCTGCCACTGCAAGTGCGACAAAGAGTGCGACGGAAAATGCGAAGCAGGCGGCGTAGAACGCCACATTCTTGAACGTGCTGTTATTGGGCCGTGTCATCAGATTCCTCGTTGGATTCTCGAATGATATAGATGGGACGTCGCTTGGTTTCCAAGTAGGCTTTTGCCAAGTATTCACCTATGATTCCTAAGCACAGAAGCTGCATGCCGCCAAACAGTGTTATGAGGCAGGCGAGCGACGGCCATCCGCCGACGGGGTCGCCCCAGACAAGCGTCTTTACTAGGATGACGACGAATCCCAGAATAGCGATGAGGCAGAAGACGATACCTGTGAGGGCGGCGAGGGAGAGCGGCGCCGTGGAAAACGCGACGATGCCGTCGATGGAATAGAGGAGCAGCGACCAAAAGCTCCATTTGGTCTCGCCGGCCACGCGGTTGACGTTTACGTAGGGGAGCCATTTGGTTTTGAAGCCCACCCAGCCGTAAATGCCTTTGGAGAATCGGTTGTATTCGCCCATGGAGATGATGGCGTTGACCATAGGTCGCTTCATGAGCCTAAAATCGCGTGCTCCGTCGACGATGTCGGCCTTGGAAATGCGGTTGATGATCTTGTAGAACATACGGGCGCAGAACGACCTGATGGGAGGCTCGCCTTCGCGGGTGGTCCTACGTGTGGCGACGTTGTCGTAGTCTTCGGTTTGCAAGATCTCGTACATCTGCGGCAGGAGCGAGGGCGGGTCCTGCATGTCGGCATCCATGGTGGCGGCATAGTCGCCCTTTGCGTGCTGGAGTCCGGCGAGTAGTGCCGCCTCCTTGCCAAAGTTGCGCGAGAAAGAGTGCCAGCGGATGGCGTATGGATGCGCCGCCGCAGCTTCTGCCTTCATGACGGCGAGCGTTTTGTCTGCCGAGCCATCGTCGATGAGGACGGCTTCAAAGGAGATGCCGGGGTCTTGCCGGGTCATGATGCGAACGACGCCATCGAGCTCTTTGAGAAAGATCGGAAGTGATTCCTGCTCGTTGTAACACGGCACGACGATGGAGATGAGCGGCATGTGACTTACCTCTCGTTTTTATTTGCGCTGGAGGGAATGCTGCAGCCATATGTGTTATACACGTTGACCTCCCACTGTTTACGCTCAACCTTTGCAACGGAATCAAGGATAAGCCCCGTCGCGAGACTCAGGCCACAAAGGAACATGAAAGATGCGGCGAGCATTGCGGTGGGGAAGCGGGGGACGAGACCGGTCTGGAAATATTCGACGACGATGGGGATGCCCAGGGCGAGGCCGATAATCGCAAACAGAAGCGCGACCAGGCTGAAGAATTTGAGCGGACGGTAGTCCTTGAACAGCGTGCCGATCATCGCAACGACTTTAATGCCGTCGCTCACGGTATTGAGCTTGGACTCGGAGCCTTCCGGACGGTCGCGGTACTCGATGGGCACATCTTTGATGCGCCAGCGGTGGTCGACGGCGTGGATCGAGAGCTCGGTTTCAATCTGGAAACCCTCGGAAAGCACAGGGAAGGTTTTAACGAACGGGCGGCTCATGGCGCGGTAGCCGGTCATGACGTCATCGAAGCTGTAGCCATAGATCCACTTGATCATGGCGCGAACTAGGTTGTTGCCAAAGCCGTGGAAAGCACGCTTGTTTTCCTCGGCGTAGGTGCCGTTGGAAAGGCGGTCGCCTACGGTCATGTCGGCCGCGCCGTTAAGGATGGGCTCGCAGAGGGCTTTGGCCGCCTCGGCGGGATAGGTGTCGTCGCCGTCGACCATCAGGTAGCAATCGGCGTCGATGTCGCGAAACATCTGGCGGCACACGTTGCCCTTTCCCTGGCGGGGCTCAAAGCGGACCGTGGCGCCGTGCTCGGTAGCGATGCGTGAGGTATCGTCCGACGAGTTGTTGTCATAGACATAGACCGTCGCTTGCGGAAGCTCGCGGTGAAAGTCGTCGATGACTTTTCCGATGGTGACTGCCTCGTTGTAACAGGGGATAATAACGGCAATCGTTTGCTCGGCCATGAAGGTTCCTTTGGTCGCGTACAATCGAATCGTTTGTTTCGTGGTTAGGATGGGCGCATTGATTCGAGAGTTCAGGTTATTAGATGTGACACGTGCTGTTTTGCTGTTTGCAGCAAGCATCACTACGGTGACGTATTGTAGTGGTTCCTTCGACCTGATTCTATCTGTCTTGGCATGTGTTGCGATAATCGCATCATTGGTTAATTTCAATAAGTTTGCTTGCAGGGATTTTGCATTTCCGTCTGTTGTTGGTAGAGCTTGCTGCTTAGTGATTTCCCTTGTATTTTCGTTTGTTCTTGTGCTGGGAGCGCATATTCGCGTGACAGAACCGGTGATTGCCGGCGGGATTTACGAGAACTATATTGAGCCGTATTCCGCGATTGATTTTGTTGCTTTTTGGGTGATGTCGGCGCTGGTCTTTTGGGTCTTGTCGGTGCTTGTGCAGCTGTCTTGTAGTTGCCGCTGCTGTGTTTTCTGCGAAGACTCGCCACGGGCGAATGATGGTGACTCGTCCATTCGATTCCTATCTGTTGCGGTCCGTGCTCTAGTGATATTTCTTTTATATCTGCCGTTCTTCCTGAGGTATTTTCCAGGCCTGTTTTTTGGGGATACCTTCTCGTCGTTTGCTCAGATTATGGGGTGGAACCCTTTGAGCAACCATCATCCGGTTGCATTCACCATGATGATGGCTGCTTGTAGCAAAATTGCAGGCCTCATGGGGATGAGCCCTTCGGTGGGCGTTGCCTTGCTAACGGTGCTTCAGATGGCCTGTGTTGCCAGCACGTTTGGCTATCTTTCAATTTGGGTGACTTCTCGTTTGGGGGTCTCCTCTCGCTGGTCTTGGCTGCTCGTAGTCTATTTTGGCTTGTCACGGTATTGCGCTCTTTATTCTGTGGCGCTTTGGAAAGACCCGTTGTTTTCCTGCTGTCTTGTCTTGATGGTGACCATGCTTGCCGATGCCGTCACGGGAAAGGATTCCCGGTCGAGCGCGTTGCGTTTGCTCGTTTTTGGTGCCCTGGCGTTGGGCGTTATGCTTCTACGGAATAACGGTTTGTATATTTGCGTCGCGCTATTCGTGGTACTTGCGATAGTTGTTGCTTTGGACCGGCTCGGCTGCGTTGCCCCGATGAAGTCTGCCTCTCGTTTGGCCGTATCTCTTGGATTTGCGCTTGTCACATGCTTGGTTATTACGGGGCCCGTGTACTCGGCTATGGGCGTTGTTCCATCGGAGGATGTTGAGTCAGTGGGTATTCCGCTTGCTCAGATGGCTCGCGTTGCCGCGCTCGATGGCGATATGTCCGAGTCCGACCGTTCTTATATGAACGAGCTGCTTCCGCTTGATCGTTACAAAGAGGTGTATCTTCCCAGCTGTATCGATCCGCTTAAATGGAATGAAGACTTTAATGCGGAGCGTTTAAAGGATGAATTTTGGACCCATTGGGCCTCGATGCTTTCGCGTAGCCCTTCGATATACTTTGAGGCTTGGGAACTGCAGACGTTTGGTTTTTGGGCCCCAAATGTAAAGGGCGCTGACGGTCTGCCTGAAAACTTTCTCATGGGCGTTCCGTATAACCTTGTGGCCGACGCAAAGGCTTCTACGGGAGTAACATTTCGCAACTTGCTTGCACCCCTCGGCGATGGTGTCGATGTGGCGATTGGATTGAGCGCTTGGTCTATTTCTGGCGCCGTTGTCTTTTGGTTGCTTATGTTTTCGGCAGTTCTTTTGGTATCGCGTGGGCGTTCGCGTTTCGCATTGCCGCTTTTGCCTTTTTTGCTGTTGTACGGAACGCTCTTTATTGCGAGTCCTATTTGGTATTGGCCTCGTTATATCGTGGCTGCTCAATTTGGTCTTCCTGCCGTGCTTGTGGTTGTCGCTCGCGGCACGCTGTCTGGTGAAAGACGTTCCGAAAACGATGTTGTGAGATAGTTCTCCAGTTTCGCAACGCCGCCTTATGGCGTTGAGGGCGGGTCTATACTGTTCGTTTGTCAACGATTACGAGTAAAGGAGTTGCATCCGTGTCGGATCAGACAAAGCAACAAGAAACTCACAGTCTGCCTGCGACGTTTGCTAAGAACGAATTTGAGAAGGATGCGTTTATCCTTCGTCAGCTGGTTACCAAGGATTTTAAGATCAAGTATCGCCGTAGCGTTCTGGGTGTCGCATGGTCGGTGCTCAATCCGTTGCTGATGATGATCGTCATGGCCATCGTGTTCTCGACGATTTTTGGCCAGGGCCGCAATGGCTCAATGACGCCCGAGATGTACCCGCTGTACTTGATCGTGGGTAACATTACCTTTGCCGTCATGTCCGAGTCTACGAACCAGGCCCTGACGTCTATCGTGGGCGCTGCCCCTCTGCTCAAGAAGGTTAAGGTGCACCGCTGGGTCTTCCCGGTGCAGAAGGTGCTCTTCTCGCTGGTCAACTTTGCCTTCTCGCTGGTCGCCGTCGCCATCGTCATGCTGTGGTTCCGTGTTATGCCTTCTTGGCACCTCATTCTGCTGCCGGTTTGCCTGCTGCTGCTTATGTGCTTCTGCATGGGCCTGGGCATGATGCTCTCTGCTCTTACGGTCTTTTTCCGCGACGTTATGCATCTATGGAGCGTCGTCATTACGGCGTGGACTTACATTACGCCCATCTTCTGGACGACTGACTATATTGCGCAAATGCCGCATCTCGTGCGTATCTTGGTGTATGCGAACCCCATGTATAACTACCTGCAGTTTATGCGTGATATCTTCCTGTTCCAGACCACGCCCTCGCTTTTGACGTTTGGTATGTGCGTCGCTTGGGCGGTCCTTGCGCTTGTTATTGGCTACACCGTGTTCCATAAGTCCGAGCGCAAGTTCATCCTCTACATCTAAGGAGTGCTGTGATGACTGAATCTGTTGTTGATTACAGCGAGCAGCCTCTGGCTGTCGAGGTCGACGACGTCACCATGATCTTTAACATGGCGTCCGAGTCGCTGACCAACCTCAAGGAGTACTTCATTAAGCTTGCCAAGCACGAGCTGTTCTTTGAGGAGTTTAGGGCACTTAAGCACATCTCGTTCGATATTCATCGCGGCGAGGTCGTGGGTCTGGTCGGCACCAATGGTTCCGGTAAGTCTACGATGCTCAAGATTATCGCCGGTGTGCTTGAGCCTAGCGAGGGCAGCGTTAAGGTCCATGGCAACATCGCACCGCTGATTGAGCTCGGCGCCGGCTTTGATCCTGAGCTGACGGCCCGCGAGAACATCTATCTGAACGGCGCCCTGCTCGGCTATACCAAGGAGTTCATCGACGCCAACTTTGACGGCATTATCGAGTTCGCTGAGCTTCAGAACTTTGTCGACATGCCGCTCAAGAACTTCTCCTCGGGTATGGTGGCGCGTATTGCCTTTGCAATCGCGACGATTACCGAGCCAGATATTCTGATCGTTGACGAGACGCTGTCCGTCGGTGATGTGTTCTTCCAGCAGAAGTGCGAGGCCCGCATCCAGCACTTTATCCAGAGCGGCGACGTGACGGTTCTGTTCGTTTCGCACTCCATGGAGCAGGTTGAGCGCATCTGCCAGCGTGCCGTTTGGATTGAGAAGGGTGACCTTCGCATGGACGGCCCGGTCGATGAGGTCTGCAAGGCGTACCGCGAGCAGTTCAACTAGGTTATAATTACTTGCGCCTGACAGGCTTGCGCTTGCTTGGGCGTGCGGTTATTTGCTCCATTAGCTCAGTTGGATAGAGCAGGGGACTTCTAATCCCAAGGTCGACGGTTCGAATCCGCCATGGAGCACCATCGTTTATTAAGCCCGGACCGCTTGGTGGTCTGGGCTTTTTTCATCTTGTGTACTGCGGTTTTGAAGGGTTCGCCATGGGAAGCAAAAGGCTTGACTGGATAGATATTGCAAAGGGGATTGCAATGATTCTGGTCATTGTGGGGCACACCGTCCCAAATCCTTCTCCCTTGCGGCACGCGATTTTCTCGTTTCACATGCCGGTGTTCTTTATTCTTTCCGGGTATACGTTTAGGCCGAAGCCGTGGCGCGAGCTGCTGAGTGCTTCGGTGTCGCGCCTGCTGGTGCCGTATGTGGTTCTTGCACTGGCGTGGCAGGTGCCGACGTTCTTGATGAGCGGCGCTCCTTTGACGAGCGGTACGCTGGTTGCGGGGCTTAAGACGCTTGTGTTTGCCTCGGGCGTTGATGTGCCTGGGCTTGGCGTTACCGCCGTTGGCATGGCATGGTTTTTGGCGGCGCTGTTTACGTCGCGCCTGCTGTTTAATGTGCTCATGCGGTTGTTTGATCGCCGCGGAATTGGGGTTGTTTGGCAGGGCGTTGTCTGTGCCGC
Organism: uncultured Collinsella sp.; assembly: GCA_905197665.1. Classification (GTDB taxonomy): domain Bacteria; phylum Actinomycetota; class Coriobacteriia; order Coriobacteriales; family Coriobacteriaceae; genus Collinsella. The sequence continues at coordinate 90,222 of CAJJZP010000006.1, read as the reverse complement.
GATTGCCTTTTGCGGTTTGAGTGTGTCTCGATTAATGGGCGTTTACCTGCCGCTCGATTTGGATCTGAGTTGCTATATTGTGCTGCTGATGTGGGTTGGCTATACGGCGCGCCAAAGGAGGCTGGAGCCGAGCGTGAGTAAGCCTCTGCTGTTTATTGGAGCCGGTGTCGCTTGGCTTGTCCTTGCTGCGCTGAGTGGGCTTGAGCTTTCGAGCCGCCGCGTGGATGGGTTTGTGGTTGCGACAGTTGCCGCTCTTGCCGGCAGCTACTGCGTGTGCTGGGTTTCCATTGCGCTGGAGAAGTTGAAAGACGTGCCGGTTGTGGGATCCTTTGAGCGATCGCTCGTGTTCTGCGGGCAGGCCAGTCTTGCCATCTTTGCAATCCACGCGATCGATTGGTTTATTCCTTGGCAGACGATGCCGCTGCTTATGACGCTGCCGGCATCGTGGCTCTTCGCGTCAATCGTACGCTGTGCCTGCGATATTGGATTGGCATTCGTGATTAAGAAGGCGTAATTAAAAGCGGGGAGGACCAAGTTGGTCCTCCCCGCTGTCATTTATTCGGTAGTGTTGCAGGCTTACTTTTCGAGATGCTTTTCCAGCAGCTCCAACGCGTGGGCGTAGCCTTGGAGGCCTTCGCCGGTGATGGTGGCGAAGCAGGCCAGGCGTGCATAGCTCACCTGGCGGAAGTCCTCGCGTGTCTCTACGGCGCTGATGTGGATCTCCACAGCCGGGATGGCGACGGCCTTGAGGGCATCGAGGATCGCCACGCTCGTATGCGTATAAGCGGCCGGGTTGATGACGATGCCGTCGACCTTGCCGTAGGCCTCCTGGATCTTGTCGACGATGCTGCCCTCGTGGTTAGACTGGAAGACCTCGATCTCGTCGAAGCCCTGTGCGGCACCTGCCTCCTGGCAGATCTGCACTAAGCGGTCGTAGTTGTCGCTGCCATAGATGCCCGGCTCGCGAATGCCGAGCATGTTGAGGTTGGGGCCGTTGATGACGAGTGCTTTCATGGTTGCTTCCTTTGCGATTGGAAAACCACCACAAAGGCGCCTGTCCCCTTTGTGGTGGTTTTGGTTAGAGAGCGGGTGGGAGGGTGTCGAGGAGGGCTTGGGCGGTGTTGGCGGCGCAGTCGCGTGAGTCGATGATGTAGTCGGCCCAGGAGCGGTAGCGCGGCATGCGCTGCTCGGCGAGCTTGTCGATGCCATCGCGCGCCGTGATGGGGCGGCCCTTGTGGGCGAGCTCGTCGAGCTTGCGGTTGAGCATCACGATCTGGCTGTTCTGGTGCAGCAGCGGGTAGTTCTCGTCGCGCGTGACCACGCCGCCGCCGGTGGAAAGCACCAGGCCGCTGCGCTTGGAGATGTCGGCCAGCGCCGCCGTCTCCTGTTCGCGGAACGCCGCCTCGCCGCGCTCGACGATAAAGTCGGCGCAGGGCATGCCCAGGCGCTCCTCGAGGGCGCGGTCCAGGTCGATGTGCTCTCGCCCCGTGAGCAGGGCAATCTGCTCGCCCACGCGGGTCTTGCCCGAGCCCGGCATACCGATCAGCGCGATGTTCTGTTCGCGGCGTGACAGGCGCTCCGTTACGTCCAGAATGCGCTCACGCGGAGTGACCTGGCCGGTGTAGCGCTCAACGGCTTGCGCCGCCTGGGCCACGAGCATGAGCAGGCCGCCGATGCAGGGGATGCCGCGGCGCTCGGCCTCGAGCATCAGGCCCGTGCGTGCAGGGTTGTAGACAATGTCGATGACGCCCTCGAGCGCATCGAGCCCCTCGAGCGTGCAGGGGGCATCGGGACAGTGGGGGAACATGCCGGCGGGCGTGCAGTTGACGAGCAGTGCGGCGTCGGACTGCTGCGCGATGTTGTCGTAGTTGACTTCGCTCGTGCGGCCGACCGGCACGACGATGGCGCCCAGGTCGCCGAGCACCATGCTGGCAGTGGTGCCGGCGCCACCGGTGGCACCGAGCACGAGGGCCTTCTTGCCGGCAACCTCGACGCCCAGCTCCTCGACCAGGCATTGGAAGCCAAAGTAGTCGGTGTTGTCGCCGCGCAGGCGGCCGTCGGGCAGGCGCGTGATGGTGTTGACGTTTCCCATACGCTCGGCGAGTGGACTCAGCTCGTCCAGGTATTCCATGACGGCGCGCTTGTAGGGGATGGTCACGTTGGTGCCCTCCCATTCGTCACCCGTCATAAAAGCCTGGAGGTCCTCGGGCTCGCGCTCAAATCGTACGTACTCGAGCCCCGCGAGCTCCTTGTAGATGGTCGGGGTGTAGCTGTGGCCCAGCACGCGGCCCAGCACTCCGTAGGGGCGGGTTGCGGCGACATCGGTCATCTAGAGCACCTCCGTGTAACTGCCAAAGTAGGTGAAGCTCTCGCACACGTCGTCGATGGAATCGAGCAGGTCATCGAGGGCCTTGCTGCCAAAGGGGCAGTCCAGGTCAAAGTAGAACATAAACTCAAAGTCGTGCCCGGGGATGGGGCGGCTCTCGAGCTTGATGAGGTTGATATTGAGCGCGTAGAAGCGCTCGAGTACGCGATAGAGTGCGCCCGGCTCGTTGGCCGTGGTAATCATGAGCGAGGTGCGGTTGGCGCCGGGGTAGACGCGTGGCTCGCGGCTGATGACGACAAAGCGCGTGTAGTTGTTGTCCGAGTCCTGGATGTTGGGCTCCAGTACCTCCAGGCCGTAGAGTGCGGCGCAGCTGCGCGATGCGATCGCGGCAACATCGGTGCGTTCGGAGCTGGCGACCATCTCGGCCGACATGGCCGTGTTGGGGTACTTGGTGGCGTGCAGGTCGTGCGCCTCGATAAAGCCGGCGCATTGGGCAATGGCCTGGCCGTGGCTGTAGACCTCGTGCACGTCCGCAAGCTTGGCGCCGGGCTTGACGAGCAAGTTGTGGTCGATTTTGAGGCGCAGCGAGCGCACGATATGGAAGTCGAACTGGGCGAGCAGGTCGTAGACGGCGTTAACCGAGCCGGCGGTGGAGTTCTCGATGGGCAGCACGCCAAACTCGCAGAAGCCGTCGCGCACGGCGCGCATGACGCCCTCGAAGGTCTCGAAGAACGCGATGTCGGGCACGTCGAAGAGTTTGCACGCGGCGATTTGACTGTAAGCGCCCTCAACACCCTGGCAGGCGACGGTGGCCGTCTGGGGGAAGGGCGTATCGAAGGCCTCGGCCGTGGCGTGTGCCCTTTGCGAGACCGTGATGCCCTTGAGCTCGTTGATATAGCGCTGCTGCTCGGCCTTGCTCATGCTCATGAGGAGACGGAACAGGGTGATGGTCTGCGCCTCGTAGCGCTCGGGCGCGCGGCTGGCGAGGTTGTTGAGCTTGGAGCGCTCACGGGCGGGGTCGAAGACGGCCTTGCCCATCTCGATTTTTGACTTGGCGACCTCGGTGGCAATGTCCATGCGCTCGACAAAGCTGTTGAGGAGCGTGGTGTCGATGGCATCGATGGCCTGGCGGATGTCAGCAAGGTCCATGGAGACCCCTTTCACGTGTCGGGGGATGTTGAGGGGTGGGTAGTTAGCGCTGGGCGGCGTCTTCGAGGAGGGCGTCCCAGATGGCAAGGGCGGCGGCTGCCTCGGCTACGGGGACAGCTCGGGGGACGATGCAGGGATCGTGGCGGCCGTGGACCGAGAGCTCGGCATTTTCCATAGCGTCCATGTCCACCGTCTGCTGCTCGCGGCCAATGGAGGGCGTCGGCTTTACGGCCATGCGCCACATGACGGGCGCGCCGGTCGAAATACCGCCCAGGATGCCGCCGGCGTTGTTGGACTCGACCTCGATCTCGCCGGTCTCGGCATCGATGCGATACGGATCATTGTTCTCGCTGCCGCGCATGGCGGCCACGGCAAAGCCCATGCCAAACTCCACGCCCTTTACGGCGGGAATGCCAAACGCGATCTGCGCGATGCGGTTCTCGATGCCGTCGAACATGGGGTCGCCGATGCCCGCGGGAAGCCCATAAATGCCGCACTCCACGATGCCGCCGATGCTGTCGAGTTCGTCGCGTGCGGCTAGGATCTCCTCGCGCATGCGGCCGGCTGCGGCGGCGTCAATGCAAGGAAGATCGTTCGTTTGGATCGCTTTGCGGTCGGCCTCGCGATAGACCATATCGTCCATCGGCAGGTCGGAGATACCGCCGATCTGCGCGACGTGCGCCATTACTTTAATGCCGCGGGCCTCGAGTGCCTGCAGCGCAATGCCGCCGGCGATGCACAGGGGTGCCGTTAGGCGGCCGGAGAAGTGCCCGCCACCGGCGACATCGTGCATGTTGTGATACTTCACGCGCGCAGGGAAGTCCGCATGTCCGGGGCGGGGCTTGCGGCGCAGCTCGGAGTAATCCTTGGAGCGCGTGTTGGTGTTCTCGATAATCGCGGCGATGGGCGCGCCGGTGGTATGTCCATCGACCACACCGGCGATGATGTGGGCGGCGTCGGCCTCGCGGCGTTTGGTCGCGGTCTCGTCGCGACCGGGGGCACGACGGTCAAGGAAGGCCTGCAGCCGCCCCTGGTCAACAGCGATGCCCGCCGGAATGCCATCGAGGGAGCAGCCGATGGCGGGGGAGTGCGACTGGCCGAAGATGCTTAAGTGCAAGACGTTGCCAAAGGTCGAGGACATGCTATTCCTCCTCGAGTGTGACCTTGCCGCCCAGCAGGCGGTAGTGGTCGAAGAAATCGGGATAGGACTTGTTGACGGCCTCGGCGCCGTGGATCACGACCTCGCCGGTGGCGCGGCTCGCGGCGATCGCGGCCATCATGGCGATGCGATGGTCGTTGTGCGAATCGACTTCGCCGCCGGTGAAGGCATCGACACCCTTGATGATGAGGTCATCGCCGGCAATGCGCACCTGCGCGCCCAGCGCGGTGAGCTCGCGGGTGGTCGTGACCAGGCGGTCGGATTCCTTGATGCGCAGACGGGCGCAATCGCGGATAAAGGTGCGGCCCTGCGCCAGCGAGGCTACGGCCGAGATGACGGGCACCAGGTCAGGAATGTCGTGGGCGCTCATCTCAAAGCCGGCGAGCTTGTCGGACTTCACGGTGGCGGCGTTGGTGGAGCGCACGATGCGGGCGCCAAAGCGCGAAAGCGCGGCGAGCACGTTTCGGTCGCCCTGCGCGGAGCTCAGGGATACGCCCTCCACGGTGATGGGGTCGGCGCCGATAGCGCCGGCGCACAGCCAAAAGGCGGCGTTGGACCAGTCGCCCTCGACGGCTACGCTGCCGGGCGTGCGGTACGAGCCGCTGCTCACGCGGAAGTTCGTGACTTCGGGCTGGCCGTCCTTGGCCGGAATACGCTCGACGTTGACCTCGACGCCAAAGGCCTTCATGGCCTGGATCGTCAGGTTGATGTAGGGACGGCTCTCAATGAGGCCGGTTACCTGCACGCAGGAGGGCTGGGCCAGCAGCGGGGCTGCCAGCAGCAGGCCGGAGATATACTGCGAGCTCACGTTGCCCGGAAGCACAAAGGTGCCCGGGCGCATGCGTCCGCTCGTCTTGAGCGGAAAACCGCCCAGACCCTGTAGGTCGCAGCCGGCGGCGATGATCTCGTCCGAGAGCGGGGAGAGCGGGCGGGCGCCCAGGCGGCCCTGGCCTACGAAGGTGGCATCCGCACCCAGCGCGCAGGCGACAGGCAGCATAAAGCGGAGCGTGGATCCACTTTCGCCGCAGTCAAGCGTGCCGCCGGCAAGGGCCTTGAGCAGGCCAAACTCAACACTCTTCATGGTGGGGTGGACCTGGAAGCCGTCCTCGACGGTCTCGATGCGAGCACCCAGGGCCGTAAGGCAACGCACCGTAGCCTCGATGTCGGCGCAGGTGGTATTGCAGGTGACGTGTGTCTCGCCGTTGGCAAGCGCAGCGCAGATGATGAGGCGATGCGCCATCGACTTGGACGCGATGGCGGGAACGGTGCCCTTGAGCGGGGACGGGGTGATGCGGGCTAGCATGCGGAAGCGTCTCCCTTCTGGCCGAGGCCCTCGGCAATTAAATCGTGGAAGGTGGAAAGCGGCGTGCGGTCGATGCTGCAACGGCCAATGCCGTGCGGAATTACCAGGTCAATCGTGTCACCGGCGCGCTTTTTATCGTGCAGTGCTTCGGCAAAGACGGCGTCGGCCGAAAGCTCGCAGCGGGTCTTGAGACCGTGGCGTGCGCAGAGCTCCTCGATGCGGCCCGGCAGCTCGGCGTCGCAGATGCCATGAAGCGCCGCGGCGCGCGTGATGATACCCATGCCGATCGACACGCAGTTGCCGTGTCCCAGCTCAAAGTGCTCGCAGGCCTCGACGGCATGTCCGGCACTGTGTCCAAAGTTGAGGAGCTTGCGCTGGTTGGTTTCGCGCTCGTCGGCGACGACCACGGCGCGCTTGATGTCGATGTTGCGGGCGATGATGAGCGCTACGCGAGCCACGTCCTGGTTGAGCAGCTCCAGCGTGAGCGGGGTCTTCTCCAGCTCGGCGAAAAGCTCCGGGTCGGCGATTACGGCGTGCTTGACGACCTCGCCGCAGCCGTCGGCGAACTGCTCGGGCGTGAGGGTGGCCAGGCACCCCACGTCGGCGATAACCACGCTCGGCTGCCAAAAGGCGCCGGCCAAGTTCTTGCCGGCAGCCAGGTCTATGGCGGTCTTGCCTCCCACCGACGAATCCACCATGGCGAGCAGGCTCGTGGGGATCTGCACAAACTTGCAGCCGCGCATGTAGGTGGCGGCCACAAAGCCCGCCACGTCGCCCACGACGCCGCCGCCGAGTGCCACGATCACGTCGGAGCGCGAAAGCTCGTGCTCGGCCACAAACTCCAAAATGGCAACGTAGGTCTCGGCGCGCTTATGGGCCTCGCCGGCCTCGAAGGTGCAGATGCTCACCTCGTAGCCTGACGCCTCCAGGCTCTGCTTAACGGGCATCTGGTAGAGCGGGCCCACGTTGGTGTCTGTCACGATGACGGCGCGGGTGCCGCCGGCGGTGGCGCGCACGAGCGGCCCCGCCTGCTCCAGCAAAAACGTGCCCACATGCACCTGGTAGGGGCGTGCGGTGTCGATATCGATAGTAATCGCCATAAGCTTCGGTCCTTTCGACCTGGCGTGATGGGTGGTCTAGTGGGAGGCCTCGTCGTCGAGCGCGCGCTTAATGCGGTCGCCCTCGGCAAGGAGATTCTCCAGATAGCGCTGGTCGCGGTCCTTAAGGGCGCGGCTGTAGGCGCCAAGCGATTCGATCAGATGGTCGATCTCGAAGGCGAGCGCATCGGCGTCGTCGATCATGAGCTCGGACCACATCTGAGGATTGAGGTGTGCCACGCGGGTGAGATCGCGGTAGCTGCCGGCCGAAAAGCCGTGGTGGACCTGAGCGGTCGGGCTCTTAACATAGGCGTTGGAGACGACGTGCGCGAGCTGGCTCGTAAAGGCGATGACGCGGTCGTGCTCGGCGGCGCTCGTTACGCTGAACTTGCCAAAGCCCAGGGGACGTACCATCTCGCGCACCTGGCCCAAAAGCTCCAGCTTGAGTGCGTCGTCCACTGCGGGCGGTACAAGCACGAGCGGTGCGTCCTGGAACAGGTCGGCGCGGGAATGCGCGTAGCCCGAGAACTGCGTGCCCGCCATGGGGTGCGCGCCCACAAAGTAAAAACCGTGCTCGCGGGCAAGCTCAAAGGCGCGCTCGCATACGATGCCCTTCACGCCTACGGTGTCAATCACCACGGGGCCCATGATGGCATCGGTGTCGGTGGCATCGGCGAGCGCCTGGGCGTGCGCCTCAAGCCACTCGATGCAGGCCTCGGGATAGCAGGCAAGGACGATGATGTCGCATTCGCCGAGCGTCTCGTCGTTGAGCTCGCCGGCGACGGTGCCCATGCTGGCGGCCGTCATCACGTCATCGTCGGGATCCCAGGCCAGCACGCGGACGCCCGCCTGCGCATAGCCGCGGGCAAAGCTGCCGCCGATCAGACCTAGGCCCACTATACCGGCGCATTTGGGACCGCCCTGGTTAACGCGCGCGTTTCTCACCGTACCCATGGCCTACTCCATGGTCTCTTGGCAGACGACATCGCGGATGGCGCGGATGCGGCGCATGGTGTCGTCGAACTGATCGGGGGTGAGGGCCTGAGCGCCGTCGGACCATGCGCGGCTGGGCTCGTCGTGGACCTCGATCTCCAGGCCGTTGGCACCGCAGGCGGTCGCGGCGAGCGCCATGGGCTCAACGTAGCGGGTGTAGCCGGTGGCGTGGCTGGGGTCGGCGACGACGGGCAGGTGCGACAGGTGGTGCAGCACCGGCACGGCGTTGAGGTCGAAGGTGTTGCGGGTGCGGGTCTCGAAGGTGCGGATGCCGCGCTCGCACAGGATGACGTTGTCGTTGCCCTCGCTCATTATGTACTCGGCGGCCATGAGCAGCTCATCGATCGTGCCGGACATGCCGCGCTTGAGCAGGATCGGGGTCTTGGTCTTGCCGACCTCTTTGAGCAGAGGGAAGTTCTGGGCGTTGCGGGCACCGATCTGCATGACGTCGATCTTCTTGTCCAGGAAGACCTGCACGTCGCGCGGGTCCATGATCTCGGTGACGATCGGCATGTCGAGCTCGGCAGACGCCTCGCACAGCAGGTCCAGACCGGCGGGGCCCATGCCCTGGTAGGCGTACGGGGAAGTGCGGGGCTTGTAGGCACCGCCGCGCAGCATCGTGGCACCGGCGGCCTTCACGCGGCGGGCGATGCGGATGAGGTTCTCGCCCTCGACGGAGCACGGGCCGGCGATGACCTGGAACTGATCGCCGCCTACATGTACGCCGTGGCCGCAGTCGATGACGGAGTCCTCGGGGTGGAACTTGCGGTTGGCGCGCTTGAACGGCTCGGAGACGCGCTGCACGCGCTCGACGACATCCATGGACTCGAGCAGGAACGGGTCGATCTTGGTCGTATCGCCCACCAGGCCGATGATCGTCTCATTCTCGCCGCGCGAGACATCGGTCTTCAGGCCCTTTTTCTCAATCCAGCTGACGATATGGCTGACGGCCTCGTCGCTGGCGCTCTCTTTTAAAATTGCAATCATGGTGTGCCTCTCACCTCGATGGATAACCCTTGCAAAAACGGCCCGCATCGCGAGCCGTGTACATATGGTGCATGAGAGTTTATACTATCTGACTCGCTTTTGCCTTCTAAAGTGGGCCGTTGAGCCGCGTCTTCCTCGGAATTGCAAAGCTTTTTCTTTTATTTTGATAGCCCGTGGTGCACTTGGGTATAATGCCAAACGTTGGCCCTATTAGCTCAGGGGATTAGAGCGTCTGCCTCCGGAGCAGAAGGCCGTTGGTTCGAATCCAACATGGGGCACCATCGAACGTGAGACCGTCCGAACCTCGCATGGTCCGGGCGGTTTTTCTTATACCGACGCGACGTGATGGGACGTGGTATGGCAGCAACGGATATCGAGCGCGGACTCTCGACCGCCGAGGTCGAGGAGCGCATCGCCGCCGGTAAGATCAACCGCAACATGGAGCTCAAGACCAAGTCGGTCAAAGAGCTCATCATCGAGAACCTCTGCACGCTGTTCAATTTGATCAACGTGATCTTGGCGTTCCTGGTCATTTTGACCGGTTCGTTTAAGAATCTGACGTTCCTGTTCGTGGTGTTCCTCAATACCGCTATTGGCGTCATTCAGTCCATGCGTTCCAAGAAGATGGTCGATAAGCTCACGCTGCTGACCTCCAAGAAGGCCATCGCGGTGCGCGACGGCTCCGAGGTGGAGCTCGACCTGGACCAGATCGTGCTCGACGACATCATCCGCCTGGGGCGCGGCGACCAGATCCCCGCTGACGCCGTGGTGGTTTCGGGCGAGGCGCTCGTGAACGAGAGCCTGCTGACGGGCGAGAGCGATCTTATTAAGAAACAGCCCGGTTCCGAGCTCATGAGCGGCAGCTTTATCGACTCGGGTCTGCTGCGCGCCCGCGTGATCCATGTCGGCGCCGACAACTACGTGGCCAAAATTAATAACGAGGCCAAGTACGTCAAAAAGGTCAATTCCGAGATCATGAACGCGCTTAACGCCATCGTGCGCTTTGCGAGCATCATCATGATCCCGCTCGGTTTGGCGTTGTTTGCCTCGAGCGTGAGCGAGCTGTGGGATGCCGCGGGAACCCCAGGCAATAGCGCGCTTTCGTGGTGCTTCTCCGAGCTGTTGGCTGGTCATGTGCCTTCGTCGGCGCTGCTGTCCACGGTGGGCGCCCTGCTGGGCATGATCCCGCAAGGCCTGGTGCTGCTGACCTCGTCGGTGCTCGCCATCGCCACGGTGCGCCTGGCCCGCCGCAAGGTACTCGCGCAGCAGCTCTACTGCATTGAGACGCTCGCGCGCGTCGACGTGCTGTGCCTGGACAAGACGGGCACCATCACGTCGGGCCGCATGGAGGTCGAGGGTACCTATCCGCTGCCGGTCGAGGGTATGGGTGCGGGGGAGGGCGACGCCGCCGTTCCCGTCGATACCACGGTGCTCGATTTTGCGCTGGCTAACGTCGCACGTGCGACCTCGGCCGATGCCAACGAGACCTGTCAGGCGCTGCTCAACTATTACGCCGACCGTCCGGTCGAGGTGTCCGAGCCGCTGTCGGTCATTCCGTTCTCGTCTTCCAAAAAGTGGAGCGGCGCGTCGTTTGCACAGGGCTCATATGTGATGGGTGCGGCGCAGTTTGTGCTCTCTGATCGTGCGTTTGCCCAGGTCGAGAACCGTGTCGCCGAGCTTGCCGATACCTGCCGCGTGCTCGTGGTGGCGCTCGTGGACGGCTTTACGCCCGATGGCGATATGGTGGGCGAGGCCGAGCCCGTGGGCTTTGTGACCATCCGCGACGAGATTCGTACCTCGGCGGCCGAGACCATCGGCTACTTTAACGAGCAGGGCGTGACCCTCAACGTGATCAGTGGCGACGACCCGCGTACGGTGTCGTCGATCGCACGCGTGGTGGGCGTGCCGGGGGCGGACGCTTATGTGGACGCCACGACGCTCGATACGCCGGCCAAGCTCGATGCCGCAGTGGACCGCTACCATGTCTTTGGTCGTGTGACCCCGCAGCAGAAGCGCGAGCTCGTGCAGGCACTCAAGCGCCGCGAGCACACCGTGGCCATGACGGGCGACGGCGTCAACGACGTGCTGGCGCTCAAGGAGGCCGACTGCTCCGTCGCCATGGCGGCCGGCTCCGATGCCGCGCGTAACGTGGCCGAGATCGTACTTGTCGACAACGACTTTGCCTCGATGCCCGCCGTGGTGGCCGAGGGCCGTCGCTCCATCAACAACCTGCAGCGTTCGGCTTCGCTGTTCTTGACCAAGACGCTGTTCTCGATGGGCCTGGCGGCGCTGTGCATCGCGCTGCCGCCGTACCCTTTCGAGCCGATTCAGATGACGCTCATCAACTTCTTCTGCATTGGCGCGCCGGGCTTTGTCTTGGGCCTGGAGCCCAACAATGCTCGCGTGAAGGGGTCGTTCCTGACGAACGTGCTCAAGCGGGCACTGCCGGCGTCGATTGCGGTCATTTTGGCCGCGGCGCTCGATATCTTTGTGGCGCGCGTGTTTGGCTTTAACCAGCTCACGCTGTCTACGATGTGCCTGCTTACGTCGTGCGCGGCGAGCGTCAGCCTGATCTGGCGCATCTCGCAGCCTCTCACGCCCTTGCGCGTGGTGCTCTTTGTGTTTGTAGTCGCTGGCATCTTGGTGGGCGTTATCGGATTCCCGGAGCTGCTGTCTATTGCTAACCTGTCGATGGGCCAGATGGTTATCTTGGCTGTCATCGTGGTCTTTACCTGCTCGGTGTTTTTTAAGCTCGCCACGATGATGGATTCGCTCAAGCCGCGTCGTCGTCATGCCGCAACTGGTTTTGGCCGCGGTGTTCGCGTCCGCCTGGGTCGCGGTGGCGGCAAGGTGAGCTCGACGGGTTCGACGGCGGAGCGTTTTGCCAAGCGCGTCGCCGCCGACATGGCGCAGCGCCGCGAAGCTCGCACCGTTCGTGAGGCCGAGGCCCGCGCACTCGAGGGCGTGGCCCAGGCCCAGCCCAAGAAAAAGAAGCCCACGGGCGCCAAGCGCTCCCGCGTAACCAAGTCCGCCCAAGGCATCAAAGTTTCGATGCCAAGCAAAAAGAAGAAGTAGCTACGCGCCCTGGCGATGTTGAATTGGTGCCTTGCTCCTGTGGGGCCGTGGCGATGTTATGCTCTAACCTCGATTGTTTGAATTGCTTCGAAAAGAGGATGCCGTGATCTGCCCGCATTGCCTTAAGACTATCGAGGACGGCGCCTCGTTCTGCCCCTACTGCAACGCCTATGTGGGTCCGGGCGATGGTCCCGAGCACACCGAGTTTGTGTTCTGTGAGGGCTGCGGTGCCCGTCTTTCTCCGCATGATCGTACGTGCCCCAAATGCGGACGCCCCGCTCCGGGTATCCTCTCCGAGGACACGGCCGCATCCGACCTGGCAGCGGGCCGCACGGCGGGCTTTCCGCGCCTAACGCAAGAGCAGATCGATACCGAGGTGCCGCATGCGCCAGCCTCTGCCGCCGCGGTGCTTTCAGACGCCGCCGACCCCAATGAGACCTGCGTGCTGCCGGCTTTCGATAAGGATTTCGGTATCCCCAAGGTCGTTATTCCCACGCCGGTTTCACTGCACGACGATCCTCAAAAACCCAAGCGTAAGGTGCATCCCGACGAGGACGCCTATCACAAGCACAAGCGTCATATTCCCAAGCCGCTCATTATCATCGCGGTCCTTGCCGTCGTGTGCGGTGGTGCCTATTGGTTCGTGACGACCGATCCCATGGGTGTTATGCCTGACTTCTACGACCAGTTTGGCCAAGCTGCACAAACCACCTTCCCCACGCGTCAAAAGGGCGAGGCGATTGAGGACGATACCAAGCAGGACGATTCTGCCGAGGTGGTCCAGGAAGAAACCGTGCTCACCGATGATCAGCTCTATACCAGGCTCGACGGTCTGTATCAGACCATCGTGTCCTACGCTGACGAGGACCAGATTGGCGAGGTCATCGATTCCTTTAACAATGGTTATCTCCGAACGCCGCTGTCCACCCGTCAGGAGCTGTCGCAGAGTGCCTACGCCCTGCGCGACCAGATCAAAAAGACGCAAGATGAGCTCAACAATCTTAAGTATCAGGACGATACGGTCTATGCGGACGACATCGCCCACTTAAAGCAGCTTGCCGAGTGGATGTATGAGCGCGTTGACGTGATCTGCCAGAGCTGGGATATCTCGCTGGCCATTCCCGATGGCGAGTCGATGAGTTCCCACCAAAGCGAGATCCTGGCGCCCATCGCGCAGGGTGGCAACAGCGCGCTGAACCAGTACGACGCCAATGTGGGTTCCTGGAAGCCGCAGCAGCGTTCCTAAAATTAGTTCGCCATAGTCGGCATAACCTACGTGCGCAATTGATGTAAGCCCGTGCTTATTGCTACAATTCGTACAAATATGCTTTAAACGCACGAGGAGGGAACCACATGTTTGGTTTTAAGAAAGAGCTCTACACGCCCGAGTATCAGCTTATCGGCGACGAGTGCGCCGTAATCGAGACGTCGAAGGGTACCATCAAGGTCAAGTTTGACGGCGAGGGCGCTCCCATTCATGTCGCTAACTTCTGCGAGCTTTCCACGATGGGCTTCTATGATGGCCTTAAGTTCCATCGCTATGTGCCCGGTTTTGTTATCCAGGGCGGCGACCCCAATACCCGCGACATGTCCGGCGCCGACGTCGCTGCCGGTCTTGAGGGCCCCGACGGCATGCCCGGCACCGGTGGTCCCGGCTACTGCATCAAGGGCGAGTTTGCCACCAATCCGCGCAACAGCCATGTCGATGGCGCCCTTGCCATGGCACGCTCCATGGATCCCGATTCCGCGGGTTCGCAGTTCTACTTCTGCCTGGGTGCCCAGCATAACCTCGATTCTGGTTACACCGTCTTTGGTACCACGGTCGAGGGTCTCGATGTGATTTCGCAGCTGCGTGCCGGCGACGAGATCGTCCATGTCGAGATCGTTCACGAGTAAAGGGGACTTCCTTGAATAGCCAGCTGATCCAACAGGGCCGCGCCGCTTACCGCGCGGGTGATTTTTCTGCTGCAGCCCAGATGCTTGGGGCGGCAAAGACTCCCGATGAGATTATGGGCGAGGCCGATCACCTTCGTGGCAACGCCTTGATGCACCTGGGCATGTATGCCGAGGCCGCCGAGGCCTATGCCGCCGCCCTCAACGACGGTACCTACGGCAAGCGCGGCGCGCTGCTCACCAACCGCGGCAAGGCGCTCGCCGCCGTGGGCGACTACACGACGGCCGCCCAGGCGTTCTCTGCCGCTACGCAGGATGCTTCCTATGCCACGCCGTTCAAGGCCTATCTGGGCCTGGGCAATGCGCTGTTCCAGTCGGGCGACTATGCCAACGCGGGAACCGCCTTCCGTCAGGCTGCCATCGACGGCGCCAATCCGGCTCCTGCCGCCGCACTCGGCGAGCTCGGTCGTTGCTTCATTAAGCTCGGCCGTCCGGCGGATGCCGTGGAGACTTACCGCACGGCTATCGACTTTGCCGGCCCCCGCGACGACACGCGTGCGCTCAACGCCGGCATGGGTCAGGCGCTTTCTGCCGCCGGCCGTCCCTCCGACGCACTCGACGCCTTTAATGCCGCTACTGCCGATGGCATCTACCAGCTCACCTCCGAGCAGGCCGATGAGCTTGCCCGCGTGCAGGATTCGCTTGCCGCGCTGTCTGCCCAGACGGCTATGGCCACGGCTCCGGCGCCCGCGATGGACGCTCCTGCCGTCGATCCGCTCGATCCTACGGGCGCGACCGGTCAGTTTATGCCTGATCCCTCGGACACCGGCTTCTTTACGCTGTCCGAGTCTGAGATGGTCCAGCAGGACCGTCAGGATCGTAAGCAGGCCAAGGTCCGTCGTCGCCATCGCCATACGGGTCTCAAAGTCTTCATCGTGCTGCTTCTGCTCATTTTGATCGCCGCGGGCGGTCTGGGCTTTGCCTACACGCGCGGCTTTGGCTTCCCGTCTCAGGAGTCTGTCGTTACCGATCTGTTCCAGGCTGCCGGCGACGGTGACGCCGCAAAGGCCGAGTCTTGCCTGGCCTCGAGCCTGTCCGAGGACGCTAAGTCGATGATCATCTCCTCGATTCCGCAGGGTGCCACCGTGTCCGTCGAGGGCATGGATCAGTCCATGACCGAGACGACCGCCAAGGTGAAGGCATCGCTGTCCAAGGGCGGCGAGCAGGAGTACACCGTCAAATTCGTGCGCTCCGACAACCATATCGGCTGGGCCGTTTCTTCGCTCGATATGGATTTCTCGGCTGCTGACAACCAGTAGTGACCTTATGGGATTTAGCTTTGCCCGGCGCTTCACCGCAAGTGAGGTGCCGGGCTTGCGCTAGTATGATGGGCTAGTAGTTTTCCAGCAATCATCCAACACATCAGGAGTTGCGTTGTTTTCTTTGATGGATATGTTCTTCGGTAGCTATGCGGGCGATCTTGCCATCGACCTCGGCACCGCAAATACGCTTGTCTCCGTGCGCGGCAAGGGCATCGTCATTCGCGAGCCCTCTGTTGTCGCCATCGACAAGAACGACGAGCGCATCTTGGCGGTCGGTATCGAGGCAAAGCGCATGCTCGGCCGTACGCCCGGCAACATCGTGGCCGTTCGTCCCCTGAAGGACGGCGTCATCGCCGACTTCGATGTTACCGAGGCCATGCTTCGCTACTTTATCGATAAGGCGTCCGAGAAGCGCTATCCGTGGACTCCGCGTCCGCGTGTTGTCGTCTGCGTTCCCTCCGGTGTCACGTCGGTTGAGAAGCGCGCTGTCTTTGAGGCCACGATCCAGGCCGGTGCCCGCCAGGCCTATCTGATCGAAGAGCCTATGGCAGCCGCTATCGGCGCCGACCTGCCCGTCGAGGAACCCACCGGCTCCATGGTCATCGACATCGGCGGCGGTACCACCGAGGTCGCCGTTATCGCTATGGGCGGCATCGTCGTCTCGCAGTCCATTCGTATTGCCGGCGACGAGTTCGATCAGGCCATCCTCACGCACGTTCGTGATGCCTACAACCTGGCCATCGGCGAGCGTACGGCAGAGGACATCAAGATCAAGGTCGGTTCCGCCGTGCCGCTCAAGGACGAGCTCGACGTTGAGGTCAACGGCCGCGACGTGATCACCGGTCTGCCCAAGACCGTGCGCATCGAGAGCGAGGAGATTCGTCGCGCGCTCAACAAGCCGCTCGACGAGATGGCCAAGGCCGTCAAGGACGCACTCGACGCTACGCCTCCCGATCTTGCCTCGGACCTTATGTACTACGGCATTTTGCTGACCGGTGGCGGCGCGCTGCTGCGCGGCCTCGACGTGCGCCTGCGCGACGAGACCGGCGTTTCTGTCAACGTCAGCCCCACGGCGCTCGATAACGTCGTAAACGGTTGCGCCCGCGTGCTCGAGGCCAACGCCTTTGACGGTGGCTTCGTCCAAACCAATGCTTAATTTCCAAAAGGTGGATTCCATTTGGCACGATCTTCGGGTTTCTCTCCAAATCTGAATACCAAGCGACAATCAACGGGTATGCGCCCGTTGATTGTTTTCAGCCTGATTTCGGTGTTGCTGCTCACGTTTTATATCCGTGAGGGTGAGGCCGGGCCGATTCATGCCGTACGCTCGGGTGTGACGACGATTACGTCGCCGGTGCGCTTTGTGGGCTCGGCCGTGGCGGCTCCCTTCAACGCGATCGGCAACGTGTTCTCCAACCTCACGGCTTCGCAGGAGTCGCTCGACGACCTCAAGAAGCAAAACGAGGTGCTGACCTCTAAGGTCGCCGAGCTTTCCGAGGCTCAAAAGACTGCCGAGCGCCTGGAGGGCCTGGTCGGCCTGCAATCGACCTACAACCTTAAGTCGACCGCTGCCCGTATTGTCGGTGCGTCGGGCGATGCCTGGACCTCGACCGTTACCATCGACAAGGGCTCTGCCGACGGCCTTACCATCAACATGCCCGTGACGAGTTCTGCCGGTGTTATCGGCCAGATTATCGAGGTATCGGCCAAGACCTCTACCGTGCGACTGATTGGCGACGAGAACTCGGGCGTGTCGGCTATGGTGCAGGACACGCGCGCCCAGGGCATGCTGCAGGGCCAGCCCGATGGCACCCTGCGCCTTGAGTACGTGAGCGTCGACTCCGACGTCAAAGTGGGCGACATCATCGTGACCTCTGGCATTGGCGGCGTGTTCCCCAAGGGTCTGCCGCTCGGCACCGTTTCCTCGGTGGAGAAGTCGGCCAACGATGTGTATTACACCATCGTCGTACGCGCCCAGACCACGGCAGAGAATAACGAGGAGGTGCTCGTCATCACCTCGCTGACCGATGAGCAGTCGGCCTCGGACGAGGACGTGAGCTCTGCTAACAGCACGCCGCAGGGCACCTCGCGCGATTCGGCGACCAAGACGAAGGACGAGGACTCGGACGAGAGCTCCGAATCGTCCGAGACAACCGATTCAGGCTCGAGCGAATAGGGAGGGCATGTCCATGGATCTACACGAACAGGGGGCGAGCTCCCGTACGTTTGCTATCGCCGCCATTGCCTGCGTGCTCCTGCAGGCGGGCCTGGCGCCGCAGATTTCCATCGCGGGCGGTCGCGTCAACTTTATGATTATCCTGGTGTGCCTGAGCGTGTTCTCGGGCGATCCTACGCGGGCTGTCGTCTGCGGTTTTTGCAGTGGCCTGTTCTATGATCTTTCCGCTGCCGTTCCGGTGGGCGTTATGTCGCTGCTGCTGACGGTGGGCAGTTTTGCCCTGGTGCACAGCGCGGCCGGTCAGACGGCCGGCTCCCCGAGCGCGCGCGGTATTACCGTGGGCGCCTTCGCGCTTGCCATCAACGTGGTCTACAGCATCATCTTGCTGTTTATGGGTCTGGAGACGAGCTTTGTGGTGGCTGTTTTTGGCCATGCACTGCCGTCTTCGATCCTGACGGGTCTGGTCGCCATTCCGTTTTTGATGTCCGGTGTCGTGCCGCAGTCCGGTTACGGATTCTCCGCACGCGGTGGTCGTCAGACGGGCATGCGCTTCAAGCCCAAGACCCGCAAACTCAAATAGGGGAGGCCCGTAGATGTCTTCCCAGATGACGGTTATCATCGCCGGTATCGTGCTGGTCGTGGCCATTGTGGTCGCGCTGGTCATCATGCGCCGCGGCGATTCCCGTTTTACCTACGACACACAGCATGGAACGGCCCCGCGTGCCACCGAGGGCGAGGGCAATACCGCCGCTACCGCCTTCAAGGGTCGCTTCTCCATCCTTACCGCCGGCGTGGGCGCGATGTTTGCCGCGCTCGCCGTTAAGCTGTGGGGTATGCAGATGGTCTCGTCGGACTACTACGACAAGCAGGCCAAGAGCAACCAGACCCGTACTGTCACCACGCCGGCTGTGCGCGGGCGAATCCTTGATCGCAATGGCGTGGCACTTGTCCAGAACCGTCCTTCACTTGCTGTCGTGGCCTACCGCGACCTTGCCGAGGACACCGTGCTGGTGCGCCATCTTGCCAACGTGCTCGGTATGCCCTACGTCGCGGTGCTGCGCAATATCCAGGACAATTCCGAGGGCGCTCAGAGCCTGCATACCATCGCGACGGACGTGCGCCGCTCCACGGTTGCCTATATTCAGGAGCATGCCGGCGAGTTCCCGGGCGTGAAGATTGCCGAGCGCACCGAGCGCCAGTACCCGTATGGCGAGACGGCCTGTCACATTTTGGGTTATACCGGCACCATTACCTCTGAGCAGCTCGAGGCACAGAACAAGAAGTCTTCGGGCGATAACGATAGCGCTGCCGGTCAGATTACGTACCAGTCTGGTGATATCGTGGGCCAGGCGGGTGTCGAGAGCTACTACGAGAACTTGCTGCAGGGTATTCGCGGCGAGCAGACGGTTAAGGTCGATGCCTCGGGCAACGTGACCGGACAGGCCGGCGCCGTGCCTGCCAAGGCCGGCTCCGACATTAAGCTCACGCTTGACCTCAAGATTCAGCAAGCCTGCGAGACGGCGTTGGCGAGTGCTATCGAACTCGCCAAGACCACCGGTTACAGCAACGCCGGCAACGGCGCCGTGGTGTGCCTCGACCCCAACAACGGCGAGATTCTGGGCATGGCAAGTGAGCCCAAGTTTGATCCGTCCGTGTTTATCGGTGGTGTCTCCAACGACGTGTGGACCGAGCTCAACGACGACGAGGGTTCGCACCCGCTGCTCAACCGCGCTATTAGCGGCCAGTACATGTCAGCTTCGACCATTAAGCCGCTCTCGGCCTTGGCGGGCCTTGAGTTTGGAACCTATACCTCGGGTCAAACGACCAACTGCACGGGCTATTGGACGGGTTTGGGCAAGTCGTGGGGCAAGTATTGCTGGCTGCACTCCGGCCACGGCACCATGACGCTGCAGTCCGGTATCGCCAATTCGTGCGACCCCGTGTTCTACGACATGGGCAAGGCGTTTTTCTACAACGACCAGCACCCTGAGGGCCTGCAGGAGGTCTTTCGTCGCTGGGGCCTTGGCAAGACCTGCGGTATCGATCTGCCGAGTGAGGGCGCGGGCCGTATTCCCGACGCCGAGTGGAAAGAGTCGTACTTTACCGATGCCTCTGCCGAGGACCGCAAGTGGAACGCTGGCGATATGACGAACATCGCTATCGGCCAGGGCGACATCCTGGTGACGCCCCTGCAGATGGCGTGCGCCTATATGGGTCTTGCCAACGGCGGCAAACAGTACGTGCCTCACGTGTTTTTGTCTGCCGTGTCGCGCGATGGCGACGGTGATGCCTATAAGTACAACGGCAAGGGCAAGAAGAAGCGCCTGGAGGCCAAGATCAACAGCGATTCGGATTTGGCTCTTGTTCGCAACGGCATGCACGACGTGATTTATACGGCATCGACGTCCCTGGCGGCACACTTTGGCACCCTGACGCCGCAGGTATACGGCAAGTCGGGCACGGGAGAGAAAAGCGGCGAGGACGAATACGCGTGGTTCTGCGCATATGCCCCTGCTGACGATCCCAAGTACGTGATTGCCACCATCTTGGAACAGGGCGGTGGCGGATCGGACACGGCGATGCATGTCGTGCGTGACGTACTCGGTGCGATTTATGACGAGCCCGATACCTCTTCGGCCTCGGGCGATTCTTCGGTTCGATAGGAGGTTGCGATGGACTTTTCGCCGGCGGACCTGTTCCGCTCAACTAAGACCGGCTCCCGCAGCAGCCTGGACCGCGTTAACAAGCAGCTCTCGGCCTCGCGCGGCACGTTCCGCCAGAAGGTACACATCGGTGTGCTGCTGGCTACCGTCGCGCTCGTTGCCTATGGCGCCATCATTATTTGGTCGGCCTCGCAGTTTAAGGCCGATGCCTCGTTCTCGCGCCACCTACTGGGCATTGGCATTGGCGCGGTGCTGGCGGTGCTCGTCTGGCGCACCGACCTGCGTGGCATTTCCAATTTCTCGACGGCGCTGCTCGTCATTGACCTGATCGTGATCTTCTCGCCCAAGATTCCGGGCCTGTCCTATACGGGCGGTCTGGGCATGACGGGCTGGATCAAGATCCCCGGTATCGGCCTGACCTTCCAGCCCGTTGAGCTCGCCAAGCTCATTACCATCTTCTTTATCGCCACGCTTGGCTCGCAATACAACGGCCGCATCGATACCGTTCGCGACTACGTCAAGCTCTGCGGTATGCTGTCCATCCCGTTTTTGGCCGTCGTCGCCATGGGCGACCTGGGCTCGGGCCTGGTCGTGCTGGTGTCGGGCGCTATCGTCATCTGCATGAGCGGTGCACGCCGCGAATGGGTGCTGTCGACCTTGGCCCTGCTGGTTGGTTTGATTGCGCTCATCTTGGCGCTCGACTCGGTCTTTGATTCGCTCCTTGGCCACGACGTGCTTATCAAGCAGTATCAGATGAACCGTCTGACGGTCTTCATCGACCCCGACAATGCCAATTCGGATGATGCCTACAACCTGCAGCAGTCGCTCATCGCCGTCGGCTCGGGTGGCTTCTTTGGTAAGGGCCTGGGCCACGCGACGCAGTCGGCCGGCGGCTTTCTGCCCGAGTTCCACACCGACTTCGTCTTTGCCTTCCTTTCCGAGACCTTCGGCTTCTGCGGCTCCTTTTTGCTCCTGTGCCTCTACGTGCTGCTGATCTTCTCGACGATCCGCGTTGCCTTTAAGTGCGAGTCGCTGTTCTTGCGCCTATCGTGCGTGGGTATCGTCGGCATGTGGGCGTTCCAGACCTTCGAGAACATCGGCATGTGCATCGGCATGATGCCGATTACTGGTATTCCGCTGCCGTTTATTAGTTTTGGTTCGTCGTCGATGATGATTCAGTTGCTGACGGTGGGTATCGTACAATCCATATGGCGGCATCGTTCGGGCGCCGCGTAACCGCTGGAGGGGTTTGCCATGAAGATTCCCGTAGATAAGTTGACCAGCGCTTTTAAGATGGGCGCGTCTGTTAAGAAGGATTCCGATACACCGGTGCGTGTCTCGGTTTACCTTGATTCGACTGCGTCTCGCTTTTTGGTCGAGACGGTGCGCGATGCCTTTGTGCCGCAGACGACTTCGGGCATTGTGCGTGTTGATCGCCTGGGGGAGGACCGTATCGTTCCCAAGGCCGATACCGACGTGGTGTTGGTCCTCTCGTGCGGCTCCGACCGCCTGGAGAGTGCCGTGCAGGAGCTCGTGATCGCCGGCGCGCCCGTGTGCGTGCTTGCCGAGTCCGCCGTCGAGGTACCGTTCGTTGAGGAATCTACGCCCATGCTTGGCGTGGTGGCGGCGACCGACAAGACCTATCTGCTCGAGACGCTTGCCCGCTGGATTCTCGATCGTACGGACAAGGAGACGGCTTTTGCCGCCAACTTTGCCTTCATGCGCATCGCGGCGGCCAATCGTATCATCACCTCGTGTGCGCTCACCAATATGGCGACCGGCGCGCTGGTGTTTTTGCCGGGCGCCGATTATCCCGTTATGGCGCTGGCGCAGGTGGGCATGCTCTTTGAGCTCGCGGCCATCTTTGGACGCGGCATTAAGCCTGAGCGCGGCTACGAGGTCGCAGGCGTGCTCGCCGGCGGTCTGGTGATTCGCGCCGTCACCCGCGCATTGGTGAAGCAGACGCCGCACATCGGCTTTGTCGTTAAGGCGCTTACCGCCGCCGCGGGTACCTATGGCATGGGCCGCGCGCTCGTGTCGCTCTACGAGCGCGATGTGGACTACAGCCGTGCCAACGAGGTCGCTGCCGCCACGTTCTCGCGCGTTCGCGACCTGGTGACCACGGTCGCCGGTGCCACCCGTCCTATGGCGTCCTACCAAGATGCATCCGATCTCGCTGCTTAGGGGTTTCTTTTGCGCGTTCCGTACCAAGATTGTTTTCATTTGATCGAGCCTTTGCTCGCCAAGGTCGAAAAGCCGAGTCGCTATATCGACCACGAGTGGGGCACGCTCTCAAAGGCCGATGCCGACTATCGCTGCTGCATGATCTATCCGGACGTGTATGAGGTCGGTCTGCCCAACCAGGGTATCGCCATTCTCTACAACATCCTTAATCAGGCCGAGGGCATTTCCTGCGAGCGAGGCTACGTGCCGTGGCCCGATATGGGCGATGCCATGCGCGAGGCGGGGATTCCGCTGCTGTCGCTCGAGGGTGCAGCGCCCGTGGCCTCGTTCGACATCGTCGGCATGCACGTGCCGCACGAGATGGCCGTGACGAACTTCCTCGAAGCGCTCGATCTCGCTGGCATTCCGCTGTTGGCTGCTGACCGTACCGAGGACGATCCCATCATCGTCGCCGGTGGTCCCTCGGTGTATAACCCCGAGCCGTACGCGGCATTCTTCGATGCCATCCTCATTGGCGAGGGCGAGGAGTCGCTGCTCGAGATCTGCCAGCTGCATCGCCGCCTGCGCGACGAGGGCGTCTCGCGCGCTCAGATTGTCGAGCAGCTCGCGACGGTCGCCGGCACCTATGTGCCATCCCTGTATGAGGTGCGTCATGACGAGCCCTGCTCGCCGCATGGCTACACCGTGCCGCGCAAGGGCAAGGACGTCCCGCCGGTGGTCTACAAGCGCGTCGTCGAGGACTTTGGTGCCACCAATCCGCTTTCTCAGTCGTGCGTGCCGTTTGCGCAGCTCGTCCACGATCGCCTGTCTATCGAGATCCTGCGTGGCTGCGCCCGCGGCTGCCGTTTTTGCCAGGCAGGCATGACGTATCGTCCGGTACGCGAGCGCTCGGCCGACCAGATCGTGTCATCGGTAATCCAGGGCTTGGAAAAGACTGGCTATGACGAGGTGTCGCTTACCTCGCTTTCGACGACCGACCACTCCTGCATCCGCGATGTGCTCGGTCGCCTTAACCGCCGTCTGGAAGACACGGGCATTCGCGTGTCCATTCCCTCGCAGCGCCTGGATTCGTTTGGCGTGGATATGGCCGAGTCGGTCGCCGGCGAAAAGAAGGGCGGCCTGACGTTCGCGCCCGAGGCGGGCAGCCAGCGTATGCGCGACATCATCAACAAGAACGTGACCGAGGAGGACTTGGATCGCGCGGCCAAGGCAGCCTTCGAGGCCGGCTGGAACCGCATGAAGCTCTACTTCATGATGGGCCTTCCCGGCGAGCGCGACGAGGACATCGTGGCTATCGCCAGCCTGGCCGATCACGTGTTGGAGCTCGGCCGCTCCGTGGTGCCCAAGGCGCGCCGCGGGTCTATCTCGGTGTCTATCTCTGTTTCGGTCTTTATCCCCAAGGCGGCAACACCCTTCCAGTGGTGCCCGCAGCTCGATTACGACGACGTCAAGCGCCGCCAAAAGCTGCTCATCACGAGCGTTCGCAACCGTGCCGTCCGCGTGCATTACCACGATGCCGAGACCTCGCTCATCGAGGCCGCGCTCTCCCGTGCCGGTCGCGATATGACGCCGGTCATCATCGATGCCTGGCGTGCGGGCTCGCGCTTCGACGCCTGGGTGGAGCACTTCTCGCTCGACAACTGGAAGGAGGCCGCTGCCAAAAACGGCATCGACCTCAACGAGCTGGTGCACCTGCCCTATGAGCTGGACTGGCGTCTGCCCTGGGAGCACGTGAGCCCCGGCTGCTCGCGCGGTTTCCTCGAACGCGAGTATCGCCGTTCGCTCGAGGGCGTCACGACGCCCGATTGCACCCGCACGTCGTGCACCGGCTGCGGAATCTGTCCCACGCTCCACGCCAAGAACGTATTGATGGGTGATCGCGCATGAGTGAGCGCTTGACCGACAATCCCACGCTCTTTAGGCTGCGCGTTCGCTACGGCAAGCGTGATCGCCTTAAGTACCTGGGCCACCTGGAACTAATTCATACCATTGAGCGCATCGTGCGCCGTGCGGGCCTGCCCTATGCCGTGACGCAGGGTTTCTCGCCGCATATGCGCGTGGGCTTTTCGTCGGCGCTGCCCGTGGGCACGTCGTCGACCTGCGAGTGGTATGACCTGTTTATGACCGAGTTCGTCGCGCTCGACGAGGCCTTTGAACGCCTGGCCGCTGCATCGCCTGCCGATCTGGCGCCCATCGAGGCTGCCTACATCGACGTGCGCACGCCGGCGCTGACGGCTCAGCTTACGCGTCTGTCATACCGCATCGACTTGCATCTGGACCCAGAGGCTCCCGTGAGCGCCGACGAGGTGCGAGCTGCGATCGACACGCTGCGCGCGGGTCATGGCATTGATTATGCACGCGGCAAAAAGAGCAAGCGACTTGATCTGGACCATACGCTCGTTGGCTATGAGCTCACGGCGGGGGAGTGTGAGGACCATCTGGTGCTCATGCTCGACACCCATGCCGACAACGAGGGCTCCATGCGTCCGGAGATTTTGCTTTCTGCTGCTGATGTTTTGTTGCAGGGCTTGACCCCGGGCGTCGATGCACCTATTGTTTCCACCGGTATGCAAGACCTCGTGACCATCTGCTCCTACGATGTCGAGCGTCAGAATCAAGCATGCGAGGACGACGAGGGCCGACTCGTCAGCCCCATACCTGTGCGAACTTGTGGATTTGCTCCACATACTCGTTGACGGGGGTATTATCGCCTGCTACTATATTCGGCTGTTGCACTAACTGATGCATGAAGGGCAAGTAAACATGTACGCAATCGTTAACACGGGCGGCAAGCAGTACAAGGTCGCCACCGACGATGTCATCACCGTCGAGAAGATCGAGGGCAATGAGGGCGACAAGGTCACCCTGCCGGTCATCTTCCTCAACGATGGTAAGAAGATCGTCACCGATCCCGACAAGCTGGCCAAGGCCAAGGTTACCGCTCAGATCGTTGAGCAGTTCAAGGGCGAGAAGCAGCTGGTCTTCAAGTTCCACAAGCGTAAGCGCTATCGTCGTCTGAAGGGTCACCGTCAGCAGCTCACCAAGCTGAAGATCGTGAAGGTCCAGGCTACGTCCCGCGCCAAGAAGGCTGTCAAGGCAGAGGCCGAGGCTGTTGCCGAGGCTCCCGTCGCCGAGTAGATTACACTCGTAACGAAAGAGTAGGTATACACAATGGCACACAAAAAAGGACTCGGTTCCTCCCGTAATGGCCGTGACTCCCGCGGTCAGCGCCTTGGCACGAAGCGCTATGCCGGCCAGACGGTAACCACGGGCACGATTCTCGTCCGTCAGCACGGCACTCACATCCACCCGGGTGAGAACGTTGGCCGTGGCAAGGACGACACGCTGTTCGCGCTGGTCGACGGTACCGTTGAGTTCCACAAGGGTATCAAGCACAGGGTCAGCGTACGCCCGCTCGCGAACGCGTAATTCACCCTTCATAGAGCACATATGTGGGAGGCACTTGAGTTTTAGGATTCAAGGGTCTCCCTCTTTTTGTAGGAGGCGATTCTGTTGTCACAGTTCACCGATATCAGCCGCATTAACGTGTGCGGCGGCGACGGCGGTGCCGGATGCATGTCGTTTAGGCGCGAGGCCTTTGTCCCCAAGGGTGGCCCCGATGGCGGCGACGGCGGTCGTGGCGGCAATGTCGTCATCCAGGCCGATGCTCAGCTGTCTTCACTGATCGATTACCGCTTTAAGCATCATTTTCGTGCCGAGCGCGGAACGCACGGTCAGGGCGCCCGCCGCAACGGAAAGAGCGGCGAGGACCTTATCTTGAAGGTTCCCATGGGCACCGTGGTGCGCGAGCTCGACCCCGAGACGCAGACCCCGATGTTCGAGATTGCCGACTTGGTTCACGACGGTGAGCGCGTCGTCGTAGCACCCGGCGGCGCCGGCGGTCTGGGGAATACGCACTTTGTGACGTCGGTGCGCCGCGCGCCCGCGTTCGCCCAGCTTGGTGAGCCGGCCGAGGAGCACTGGATTGAGCTCGAGATGAAGCTCATGGCCGATGCCGCGCTCGTTGGCTTCCCCTCGGTGGGTAAGTCCTCGCTTATCGCGCGCATGAGTGCCGCTCGACCCAAGATCGCCGACTATCCGTTTACCACGCTCGTGCCCAACCTGGGTATGGTGCGTGCCGGCGAGTACTCCTATGTCGTTGCCGACGTCCCCGGCCTCATTGAGGGTGCGAGCGAAGGCAAGGGTCTGGGCCATCAGTTCCTGCGCCACATCGAGCGCACGGCACTCATCATGCATGTCGTCGATATGACGGGCGGTTTTGAGGATCGCGATCCGGTCGAGGACTATCGCATCATCAACCGCGAGCTCGAGCAGTATGGCGCCGAGCTTTCGGAGCGCCCGCAGATCGTCGTCGCCAACAAGTGCGACGCGCCGGGCACGGCTGACAAGATTGCCGACCTCAAACGCGCTGCGCTCGACGATGGGCATATGTTCTTTGCTGTGTCCGCCGTGACGGGCGCTGGCCTCAACACGCTGATGCTTGCCGTGGGCGAGCAGGTGGCTAAGCTGCGTGCCGAGTTGGCTGTCTCCGATGAGCCGGTCGACCTACGCGACGATGAGTGGGAGCGCCGCCGCCTGCAGCGTGAGAAGCGTTTCCGCATTGTTCAAGAAGAGCCCCACGCCTTCCGCGTGGTCGGTCGCGCCATCGAGCGCATGGTCATCCAGACCGACTGGGAAAACGAGGAGGCCGTCATCTACCTGCAGCATAAGTTTGCGCGCATGGGTGTTGACGACGCGCTCGAGAAGGCCGGCTGCCGTGCGGGCGACGAGGTCCGCATTTGCCAACGCGCCTTTGACTTTGAGGGCGCCGAGGACTTCTCGGAGTACGAGGAGGAGCTTGGGGACGAAGGCGTTGAGGTCTTTGACGTAGCCGATGCTGCGGACGAGGGCGTCGAGGTTGTCGATGCGGCGGGCGTCGCGGATGATGTCGAGACCCCGGAGGGCGAGTAAGTCATGTCGCTGCGCGGTGGAATTGGTCTGCCTGAGCTGCCTATCAAGGATGGGCAGGAGTTTCGGCTTGGCATTATGGGTGGCACCTTCGACCCGATTCATTACGGGCACTTGGTTACCGCCGAGCAGGCGCGCGAGTCGCTCGACTTGGACGCCGTGCTCTTTATGCCGGCCGGCTCTCCCGCCTTTAAGCTCGACAAACCGGTGACGCCTGCTGAGGACCGTTATGCCATGACGGTCCTCGCCACCGCTGCGAATCCGGCTTTTTTGGCGAGCCGATTCGAGATCGACCGTCCGGGCGTGACCTATACGGCCGATACGCTTCATGCTCTTCGCGACTTTTACCCGCCTCAGGTAAAGCTCTACTTTATTACGGGCGCCGACGCGATTATCGATATTGTGACCTGGCATGATGCCGACCGAATCGCCGAGCTTGCCACGTTTATTGCGGCGACGCGACCGGGCTTTGATATCGATACTGCTCGCGCGCGAATCAAAGAGTCAGGCCTGCCGTTCGACGTGCGGTATATCCAGATTCCGGCGCTGGCGATTAGCTCGACCAACATTCGCAAGCGGGTTGCCCGTGGCATGAGCGTGCGCTATCTTACGAGCGAGTCCGTGCTCGGCTATATTCGCAAACGCGGGTTGTATACCGATCTGGGTCAAGAAGATTTTGAGTGATGGGGGTCTACGTTGTCGGTAGAGGATCAGTTTGAGGGCGATGAGCGCGCGCTGCTCAAGCGCATTCAAGAGCTGCTCGATGTTCGCATGAAAGATAAGCGCAAGCGCTATGTGCATTCGCTGGGTGTTGCCGAGACCGCACTTCATCTGGCCGAGGTCTACGGCGTTGACCGCTTTGATGCGGCTGCCGCCGGCTTAATTCACGACTGGGACAAGGTTCTTTCCGATGACGAGCTCGTGGCCCGCGCGCTTCACTATGGCATCAAGGTTGCCGGCTCTCCTTCCGCCGCGACGCCGCTTTTGCATGGCCCTGTTGCCGCCTATGAGCTTCCGCAGCTTTTTCCCGAGCTGTCACCGGCCGTTTTCCAGGCTGTCGACCGTCACACCGTGGGTGCCTGCGACATGACGCCGCTCGATATGGTGGTCTTTGTGGCAGATGCCATCGAGCCCAACCGTCACGGCGACTATGCCCATGCGCTGCGCAAGATGGTGGGGAAGTCCTCGCTCGATGAGTTGTTCTTCTCCTGTTTTGCGCAGGGTCTGGTCTTTGTGATCCAGTCCGGGCGCTATCTTTATCCCACGGCTATTACGATTTACAACCATTACGCCCAGCTGCGCTAGCTCGGGTGTGTCTAGAAAGAGGTATTCCATGGCCGACGAGACCATGACTGACGAGCAGATTCTTGAAGGTGTGGAGCACAAGAGTTTCGCTGCCACGTCCGACCGCACCGCCGCCTCGCTGTCCGCGAGCGGTGTCGCCGCCGAGGATGTCGCCCGCGCCGCCGCGCAGGCCGCCTACGACAAGAAGGGCGAGGACGTGCAGGTGCTCGACCTGACCGAGCTTTCCGACGTGTGCGACTACTTTGTGCTTGCCACCGGTACCAACAACCGCCAGGTCGATTCGATTGTCGACGAGATCGAGGAGAAGGTTGCCGAGGCTTGCGGCGAGCATCCGTTCTCCATCGAGGGCCGCGAGCAGAAGACCTGGATGCTCATGGACTACGGCTCGGTTGTCGTCCATGTCTTCACTCCCGAAGCCCGCGACTTTTACCGCCTAGAAAAGCTCTGGGGTGACGCCCCCCAGCTCCCCCTCGACCTCCTCTAGTGGCTCATTTGATATGGGGCTTTTAGCTAGCCTCGCGCATTTCGCCGGGCAGTTGCGGTTTTCCGCACCTGCCCGGCTTTCTATTTTTACAAAGGCGGTTAATCATTGAAGCGGGATTGGCGGCCGAAAGATAGGGCGGTGTCGCCGAACTTGTCTCGGACGGCATCGATCGCGACTGAGAGGTCGCGACGGTCGCTTGATTGGGCTCCGCGGTCGTCGACTTCGCAGAACAGGTCGGTCTGGATGCCGCCCTGATGGTCAAAGTCGCTCATCCCGATACCCGCCAGACGCACATGCATGCCTTCTTGCCAGATATTGTCGAGCAGCTCGAGCGCTACGGCCACAAAGATATTCTCGTCGTCGGTGGGGTGGGGCAAGCGGCGCTGTGCCGTGCGTCCGCTGCCGTAACAGTATTTGAGCTTGAGCGTTACGGTTCCGCCTGTCAGCCCTTGACGACGCAGGCGGCGCCCAACCGACTCGCCGAGCAGCGCGATCGCCGCCTCAATGTCACCACGTTCAGTCAGATCCTTCGCAAAGGTGCGCTCATTGCTCACCGATTTAACTTCACGTTCCTCATCCAGACTGGTGACCTCGGATACTTCGAGCCCCAAAGCACGTTGACGCATGCGCTCGCCATTCACGCCAAAGATTGCAGCCAGGGTGGATTCTGGCGCGCGTGAAAGCTCGCCGAGCGTATAGATGCGCATGCGACGCAGTCGCTCCTCGGCCGAACGCCCGATGCCGCTCATGGCAGATACCGGCAGCGCGGCCAAAAAGCGCTGCTCGGTTCCGGGGCGCACGATGGTCAGCCCAAACGGCTTGTCCCGCTCGCTTGCGATCTTTGCGACCGTCTTGTTGCAGCCCACGCCAATAGAGCAGGTCACTCCCAGCGCTGCCACGCGGTCGCTTATGCGCCGCGCAACCAGCAGCGGGTCTTCGGGCGCAAAGCGGCCCGGCGTGATATCGATAAAGGCCTCGTCGATGGATACGCGCTCAACGCGCGGGGTCTCGTCGGCGAGAATCGCCATGACCTGCGCGCTGACCTCGTGGTAGCGATCGAAATGCCCATGCGTCCAAATGGCCTGTGGGCACAGACGCCGCGCCTCGGCCGAGGCCATGGCAGAATGCACACCAAAGCGACGTGCCTCGTACGAGCACGTGGACACGACGCCGCGTGATTCGGCGTCTCCGCCCACGATGAGCGGTTTGCCGCGCCATTCGGGATGATCGAGCATCTCCACGCTCGCAAAAAATGCATCGAGGTCCATCAGGCCCACCGCCGGACCCGTCCAGGGCGGCGGCGTGACGCCCGCAGCATCCTCATAACCGTATGTATGTTCGCGTCTTTCCATGTCATGAGTATACCGCGCAGCTCATGTGGGGTGCGTGTATGTGCTTGCAAATCGCGAATTCTTGTCTAAGATATGGATTTGCCCTCGACTACACCGAAGAAGTTGGTCTCACGGACTTCACCTGCCCGCGTCGATGGCGTATTATGTTCAACTGTTTGTTTGTAGTTGCAGCCTAAAGCTGCTTGGTTGGAGGAGTTTCCTTTGGCAGTCAAGATTCGCCTTGCTCGTCACGGCGCTAAGAAGCGTCCGTACTACCGTGTCGTCGTCGCCGATTCCCGCGCCCCGCGTGACGGTCGTATCATCGAGGAGGTTGGCCGCTACAACCCGATGACCGCCCCCAAGACCATCAACCTCGACCTCGAGAAGATTGCTGACTGGCAGTCCAAGGGCGCTCAGCTTACCGACGCCGTCGCCGCTCTGGTCAAGGCCGCCAACGAGGGCGAGAAGACCGAGACCGTCGTCAAGAAGTCCAAGAAGCAGCTCGCCAAAGAGGCCGAGGCCGCTAAGGCTGCCGCTGAGGCCGCTGAGGGCGCCGAGGAGTAAATCGTGCCTGAGGTTGACGCTGCACAGCTCGAGGGTGAGGCAATGCTCTCAGATCGCATCGCCGATCTCGTCGAATATCTCGTTGTTCAGATCGTCGACGACCCGGATTCCGTGAGCCTCGAGGTCATCGATGGTGACGACGCCTCCACGATTGAGGTTTCGGTTGCCGAGGATGACGTCGCTAAGGTCATCGGCCGTCGTGGCCGTACCATCAAGGCCATTCGCACGCTCGCCCGTGCACTGGCTGCTCGCCTCGACACCGCTGTCGAGGTAGAGGTTCTGGGCTAGGACCTTGAGGTCCCAGTACAAAAACATCGCCCGTGTGGTCAAGCCGCACGGAAGGAAGGGGGAGGTCCTCGCGCAGCCGCTGCGGGGGCTTCCTTCTGTATTGGAGCCGGGTATGCGTGTCGCCTTGACGCCGCCGGCGCTCAAGCGCGACCGTTTTTGCACGGTCGTGTCCGTCACCGATACGGGCGATGGCGATCTGGTCTCGTTTGAGGGCATAGATGACTTGACGGCCGCTGAGGGCATCACCGGATGCTATGTGCTGGCCAATCGTGATGACTTCGAGCTCGATTCGCTCGACGCCGCCTATACCGACCTTATGGGTCGCGAGGTGGTCGATGAGCGCTTTGGCTCGCTCGGTACGATTGTCGAGATCATGTCGACGCCCGCCAACGATGTTTGGGTTGTCGAGGGCGATCGGTACGGCGAGGTGCTGATTCCCGTGATCGAGCAGGTTGTGCTCGATCTTCCCGACACAGGAACAATTTCCGTCCACGTTATGGATGGCTTGATCGATATGGACAAGTAGGGAGGACAACATGCTGATTGAGACCCTTTCGGTCTTTCCCGAGATGTTTGAGCCCGTCATGTCCACGTCGATTTTGGGCCGCGCCCGCAAGGCCGGCCTTTTTGATTTTAAGGCGTATAACCTGCGCGACTGGACGCACGACCGCCATCGCACCGTCGATGACGAGCCGTATGGCGGCGGGCAGGGCATGCTCATGAAGGTCGAGCCCATTGGCGAGGCAATCGAGGCCATCAGCTCCGAGGGTCCCAAGCCCACCGTGGTGTTCTTCACCCCCTGCGGGGAGCCCTTTACGCAGCATGTGGCCGAGCGCCTGCTCAAAAGCGAGCGCCTGCTGTTTGTGTGCAGCCGTTACGAGGGCGTCGACGAGCGCGCATATGCGTATGCCGATGAGCGTCTGTCGATCGGCGACTATGTGCTTACGGGCGGCGAGCTGCCCGCTATGGTCGTGGCCGATGCCGTCGTACGGCTCATTCCCGGAGCCTTGGGCGACGAGATGAGCAACGTGGACGAGTCTTTCTCGACCGCCGAGGACGGTGGCCTGCTCGAGTACGCGCAGTACACCCGCCCCGCCGAGTTCAATGGCGAGGGCGTGCCTCCAGTGCTCGTAAGCGGCGACCATGCCAAGGTCGATGCCTGGCGTCGCAAAAACGCCATCGAGCGTACCTGTCGTTGGCGTCCCGATCTTATCGAGACGGCACGACTTACGGTAGAGGAGCGCGCGTACGCGCAGGAGATCCTGGACGCTTCGTATTCACAGAGCGAGGAGTGAGAATGGTTCCATCGCAGCATTCCGTGCTAAAGGGCGCGTTTGAGTGGATCGTGGTCGTCGCGATCGCACTGGTCGCCACCTTTTTGATTCGCTCGTTTGTGGTCGAACCCTTTGTGGTGCCTACCGGTTCCATGGAGTCCACGATCGAGATTGGCGACCAGATCCTGGCGCAAAAGGTCAGCCTCGAGCTTGGGCAGCCCGTCAAGCAAGGCGATATCGTGGTGTTCCACAACCCCGATGCCACGTCCGAGCATGACGTGCTGGTAAAGCGCGTTATTGCCACGGCCGGTCAGACGGTCGACCTGCAGGACGGCAAGGTTGTCGTCGACGGCCAGGCGCTCGACGAAGACTATACAACCGGCATGAGCTGGCCGCTTTCGGCCCAAGCCCCCGGCGCTCAGGTGAGCTATCCCTACACCGTCCCTGACGACTGTGTGTGGGTGATGGGCGACAACCGCGAGAACTCTGCCGACTCCCGCTACTTTGGCCCGGTCGACCGCTCCGACTTGATAGCCGTTGCACTTGTGCGCTACTGGCCGCTCAACCGTATCGGCGCTATCGACTAAAAACCGCTATAGTACAGTACCTAACCGTGTAATCGTTTCGACGAGGGGATATTAGAGGCATGAACGCTTCATCGCTTTCCTTCCAAGACATCATCCTGCGCCTCCAGCAGTACTGGGGCGAGCAGGGCTGCGTCATTATGCAGCCCTATGACTCCGAGGTCGGTGCCGGTACCTTCCATACCGCGACCACGCTGCGCTCGCTTGGTCCCGCCGAGTGGCGCACCTGCTATGCGCAGCCCTGCCGCCGTCCCGCCGACGGCCGCTACGGCGAGAACCCCAACCGCATGCAGCACTACTATCAGTTCCAGGTGCTCATCAAGCCTTCGCCGGTCAACGCCCAGGAGCTCTACCTGGGTTCGCTGGCCGCCATTGGCCTGGACCCCAACGACCATGACGTCCGCTTTGTCGAGGACGACTGGGAGAGCCCGACGCTCGGCGCCTGGGGCCTTGGCTGGGAGGTCTGGCTCAACGGCATGGAGGTCACGCAGTTTACGTACTTCCAGCAGGTGGGCGGCATCGAGGTCGATCCCGTGCCCGTCGAGATCACCTATGGCCTGGAGCGTATCGCCATGTACGCCCAGGGCGTCAACTCGGTCTACGACCTGGTGTGGAGCTACCTGCCCGACGGCACGCCCATGACCTACGGCGACGTGTTCCTGGAGAACGAGCGCGAGTTCAGCGCTTACAACTTTGAGGTCGCCAACGTCGAGATGATGCGTCAGAAGTTCGATGACTACGAGGCCGAGTGCCACTCCTGCCTGGAGCGCAAGCTGCCGCTGCCGGCGTACGACTGCGTCATGAAGTGCAGTCATGCCTTCAACCTGCTCGATGCCCGCGGTGCGCTGTCCGCAGTCGAGCGCGCCAACTACATCCTGCGCGTCCGCGCCGTCGCCAAGGCGTGCTGCGAGGCCTATATGGCCGAGGTCGCCGGAATCAACGAGAATGCCGACCAGGAAGGCGAGGTGGCGTAAGCCATGGCAGACGCTAAGGATTTCCTGTTTGAGATCGGTACGGAGGAAATGCCCTCTGCACCGCTGAACAATGCCGTCAAGCAGCTTGGCACCATTATCGCCAAGGGTCTCGACGAGGCCGGTCTGGCCCACGGCGAGGTCCGCGTGATCTCGAGCCCGCGTCGCCTGGCTGCGCTCGTTGCCGACGTCGCCACTGCGACCGATGAGGTTCACGAGGTCAAGCGTGGCCCCGCGGCCAACATCGCCTTCGACGCTGACGGTAACGCCACCAAGGCCGCCCAGGGCTTTGCCCGCAAGTGCGGTGTGGCTGCCGAGGACCTGGTCCGTCGCGAGGACACCGACGGACGCGAGTACGTCTTTGCTGAGAAGAACATTCCTTCCGCCCCGGCCACCCCGATTCTGACGGCCCTGTGCGAGAAGACCATCGCCGGCCTGCAGTGGCCCAACTACCGCAGCCAGCGCTGGGGCCACGAGCACGCCACGTTCGTGCGTCCGGTCCGCTGGATCTGCTGCCTTTTGGGCGAGGACGTCGTGCCCGTGTCGTTTGCCGACGTGACGAGTGGCAACACCACGCGCGGCCATCGCGTCCTGGGCCCCGGTGACCATGTGGTCGCCAGCCCCGCTGTTTACGAGCGGGTGCTCGAGGACGCCGGCGTGCTTTCTGCCGAGCGCCGTCGTGAGGCCATCCTTGCCGGTATCGCCGAGGTCGAGGCCGTCCGTCCTGGCTGCCACGTCGATACGCCCAAGAAGGTCTTCGAGGAGGTCATCAACCTCTGCGAGTGGCCGACGGTGCTCGTCGGTACCTTCGATGAGGAGTTCCTCAAGGTCCCGCACGAGATCATCTGCGAGTCTATGCTCACCAACCAGCGCTACTTCCCGATTTATGACGGTGAGGGTAAGCTGACGCGTGAGTTCGTGGTCGTCTCCAACAGCAAGCCCGAGAATGCCGAGCGCGTGATTGACGGCAACGAGCGCGTCGTGCGCGCCCGTCTGGACGACGCCAAGTTCTTCTACGAGGAGGATCTGAAGATCTCCCTCGACGAGTTCCGTGAGCGCCTGGCCAAGGTCGCCTTCCAGGAGAAGCTCGGCAGCGTGCTTGCCAAGTCCGAGCGTATTGAGCAGCTCGCGCTCGCTATTGCCCGCGAGGCTCACCTGGGTGCCCATCTGGCCGCTGATGCCGGCCGCGCCGCACATCTGTGCAAGGCCGACCTGGTGTCCAACGCCGTCGTCGAGTTCACGAGCCAGCAGGGCGTGATGGGCGGTTATTATGCCTCCGCGATGGGGGAGAACGACGAGGTCGCCCACGCCATTCGCGATCACTATCGTCCCCGCTTTGCCGGCGACGAGCTGCCCGAGGGCACCGCTGGCTGCATCGTGGCCTGCGCCGACAAACTCGATACCATTGCCGGTATTTTTTCCATCGGCGAGCCCCCGACCGGCTCTTCCGACCCGTACGCGCTGCGTCGCGCCGCCATCGGCATCATCAACATCCTGCGCGATCGTCTGCCGATCGACCCCACGTCGCTCATCGACTTTGCACTCGAGCTCTACAGCGAGCAGGGCATTGAGTTTGACGCCGCCGCGGTCGCCCAGCAGGTTCGCGACTTCTTCCACGGCCGTCTGGTGAGCATGGCCCGTGACGAGAAGATCCCGGCCGATACCGTCGCCGCCGTATCCGCGGTGCACATCATTGCCCCGTCGGTCTTCTTCGCCCGCTGCGCCGCCCTCGACGAGGCCCGCAAGAACGACGCCGAGACCTTCGACAACCTGGCGACTGCCTACGCCCGAGCCGCGCATATCTCCAAGCCCGAGCTGGGTGTGGAGTACGACCGCAGCCTGATGGGCGAGGTCGAGCTTGCACTTGCCGACGCCTCCGAGTTCGCTCAGACCGCTGTCGAGGCCGCCCTTGCTGCCGAGGATTACCCTGCCGCGTTTGCCGCTCTGGCCGCCCTGCGTGCCCCCATCGACCGTTTCTTTGACGAGGTTATGGTCATGGACAAGGACGAACAGCTTCGCGATAATCGCCTTAAGCTGCTCAACCGCTTCGAGGCCGTTTTCTCCGGCATCGCCAACATTGGTGAGCTTGCCCGCAAAAAGTAAGCTAGCCTGCGCATAAGCGTAAAAGGAGCCCCGCATGGATTGCCCGGTCACCGCTCGTCCCACCGTTATCGTTATCTCCGACTCGCTCGGTGATACCGCTTGTGAGGTGGTGCTTGCGGCGTCCGGGCAATTTGATGAAGGGGCTTTTCGTGTTTTACGTCTGCCTAAGGTGACCTCGGTGGAGCAGGTCAAGTCGTTTGTGGGCCCGCGAGTCGATGCCGACCATCGCGATATCGCCGTGTTCCATACCATCGTCGACCCGGGGCTTCGTGCTCGCGTGCTCGACTACTTGGGCATGCTGCATATTCGCTCGGTTGACCTGATCGGGCCGTCGCTCGCGGTGCTGTCGTCCCTCATCGGTATGCCGCCCAAGGGCGTTGCGGGCGTGATTCACAAGACCGACGATCGCTATTTCCACCGTATCGAGGCCATGGAGTACTTTGTCGAGCACGATGACGGACGTGGCTGCGATGATCTGTCGGGTGCCGATATTGTGCTGCTGGGCGTGTCACGCACATCCAAGACGCCGCTGTCGATGTATTTGGCCTATCAGGGCTATAAGGTCGCCAATGTTCCGCTGGCGCACGGTATGGAGCCGCCCAAGTCGATTTACGAGGTCGATCCGATGCGTCTTTTCGGTCTGATTTCGACCGTCGATGTGATTTCCGAGATTCGCGATAGCCGCCTGGGCGACGACTATGCCCGTGCCGTTGCGGGCTCCTATGCCGAGCCTGAGAGTGTACGCAGTGAGCTCGAGGAGGCTCGCGCCCTCATGAAACGTCTGGGTTGCTTTGTGGTTCGCACCGACGGCAAGGCGATCGAGGAAAGCGCCTCCGAGATCATCGCTCACCTCGAAGAGATTCAAGAGGCAAGAGCCCACCGTGCCGCCCTCCGCGCTCAACAAAAGTAGTTAATTTGGGACGGGGCTTTTTTAGCTACCCTGGCTGAGGTTACGAGCTCTTTGGCCGATTGCCTGCGGGGGCAGCTAAAAAAGCCCCATCCCAAATTAGCTACTTATGATAAACCGATTTAGCAGTATTTCTTACATCTGACCTGCGAGTTCCTTTGTTGGTATCTTCATAAGGTAACCACCTTTACCTACCGTTTACCGCAGGTTTTAGCACGTTTACCAAACCGCGCATCCTCTGCTCAAGCCCGTTCAAATCCCGCCGTATAGTTCCCTCACGGCCCGCATCCGGCGGGTCGATTCGTTACCACGGTCGTGCGCGAGAGCGCATGGAAGGGGAAGTATCGTGAGCGATTGCAAGAGGGTTTACCGTTTTGGAACCGATGCCCAGGGCACTTGTGTCACCGAGGGCGACAAGTCCATGAACTTCGTGCTTGGCGGCAAAGGCGCGAACCTTGCCGAGATGAGCCGTATCGGCCTGCCGGTTCCCGGTGGCTTTACCATTACCTGCCAGACCTGCGTTGAGTACTCTGGTGCCGGCAACGTGTGGCCGGAGGGCGCGCTCGACGAAATCGTTGCCGCCGAGGTCGACCTCGAGGCCCGCTGCGGCAAGAAGCTTGGCGACGCCCGTGACCCACTGCTCGTCTCGGTACGCTCGGGTGCTCCGTTCTCCATGCCCGGCATGATGGACACAGTCCTCAACCTGGGCCTCAACGACGATTCCGTCCAGGGCCTTATCGCCCAGACGCAGAACCCGCGCTTTGCCTGGGACAGCTATCGTCGCTTTATCCAGATGTTCTCCAACGTCGTCATGGGTGTCGATGCCGACTTGTTCGAAAACGCCCTGACCCAGGCCCGCCTGGTCGCCGGCGTTCGCGTCGACTCCGAGCTATCGGCCGAGGACCTGCAGGAGCTCGTCGAGACCTTTAAGAGCATTTTCTCTGAGAACGTCGAGGCCGCCCTGTACCCCGAGCTCGAAGTCGCCGACGGCAAGCCCGTCTTCCCACATGATCCGGAGCTCCAGCTGCGCCTTGCCATTCAGGCCGTCTTTGGCAGCTGGATGAACGAGCGTGCCTGCATCTACCGCAAGCAACACGGCATTTCCGACGACCTTGGCACCGCTGTCAACGTCCAGGCTATGGCCTTTGGCAATAAGGGCGAGACCTCGGCGACCGGCGTCGCCTTTACGCGCAATCCGGCCGACGGCACCAAGGAGTTCTACGGTGACTTTCTGGTCAACGCTCAGGGCGAGGACGTCGTCGCCGGCATCCGTAACACCGAGCCCATCGCCGACCTCAAGACCACCCCGGGCCTCGAGTCCGCGGGTGAGGAGCTTGAGCGTGTCTTCCTGACGCTCGAGGATCACTACCGCGACATGTGCGATATCGAGTTCACCATCGAACAGGGTAAGCTCTGGATGCTCCAGACCCGCGTGGGCAAGCGTACCGCAACCGCCGCCCTGCGCATCGCTATCGAGATGGTCGGAGAAGGCCTCATCACCCGTGAGGAGGCCGTGAGCCGCATCGACCCCGCGCAGCTCGACCAGCTCCTGCACCCGCAGTTCGACTCCTCCAAGAAGTACGAGGCGCTCGCATGTGGCCTTAACGCCAGTCCCGGTGCCGCTGTGGGCGAGGTCGTGTTCTCGAGTGACGACGCCGTCGCACGTTCCGTCGAGGGTCACAAGGTCATTCTGGTCCGCTGGGAGACCAACCCCGACGACCTGAAGGGTATGGTCGCCGCCGAGGGTATCTTGACGAGCCACGGTGGTAAGACGAGCCATGCCGCCGTTATCGCCCGTGGCATGGGTGCCCCCTGCGTCTGCGGTGTCGAGCGTTTCCATATCGACGCGGCCGAGAAGGTCGTGCGTATCGAGGGCAGCGATCGCGTGCTGCACGAGGGCGACATCATCTCCATCGACGGAACCCAAGGCATTGTCGTTGATGGCGCTGTCGATTTGGTTTCCGCTGAGCTCACCGGCGACCTGGACACCATCCTGTCTTGGGCCGACGAGATCCGCCTGGACGAGACTGACGGCCACGCCAACCACGTGCGCGTCAACGCCGACAACCCCGAGGATGCCGAGCTCGCGCTCGAGTTTGGCGCCGAGGCCATCGGCCTGTGCCGCACCGAGCACATGTTCCTGGGCGATCGCAAGAACATCATCCAGAGCTTTATCCTTTCTGACGATGAGGCCGTGAAGCAGCAGGCTCTGGCCGATCTGCTCAAGGTTCAGACCGAGGACTTCTTGGCGATGTTCAAGACCATGTCCGGTCGCGATGTGGTCGTTCGCCTGCTCGATCCGCCGCTTCATGAGTTCCTGGATAATCCTCGCGAGTTCGAGGTCGCCATCACCAAGAAGGAGGCCGCCGGCGCTCCCGAGGAGGAGCTCACTGCCCTGCGCGCCCGCCTGCGTCGCATTGACGGCATGGTCGAGTCCAACCCCATGCTGGGCTTGCGCGGCGTGCGCCTGTCCGTCGTCTTTGGCGATCTGCCGCTCATGCAGGTTCGCGCCGTCGCCACGGCCGCTGCCCGCCTTATCAAGGAGGGTGTCGACCCGCGCCCCGAGATCATGGTTCCGCTCGTTTCCATCACGGCCGAGCATGTCCAGACCCGCGAGGTTATCGAGCGCGTGATCGCCGAGGTTTCCGCCGAGGAAGGCGTCGAGCTCAATATTCCCGTGGGCACGATGCTCGAGCTGCCGCGTGCCTGCATGGTCGCTGACGAGATCGCCCATCATGCCGACTTCTTCTGCTTTGGCACCAACGACCTCACCCAGACGACCTTCGGCTTTTCCCGTGACGACGCCGAGGCCAAGTTTATCCCGCTGTACCTGCACAAGAAGATCCTGAAGGACAACCCCTTCGAGACCATCGACACGGCGGTTCTCGAGCTCGTGCGCATGGCCGTGGAGAAGGGCCGCGCCACCAATCCCGACATGCACTTTGGCGTGTGCGGCGAGCACGGCGGCGACCCCAAGTCCATCAAGGGCCTGTTTAACGTGGCCGACGTGGACTACGTGTCCTGCTCGCCCTATCGCGTGCCCCTCGCGCGCCTGGCTGCCGCTCAGGCCAAGCTCGAGGCCAAGCGTTCCGCCTAACGTTTTGGGTTTAGACGCCTAGCGCAGCCCCCTTCATGCCGCCCGTCTCATTCGTGAGACGGGCGGTTATCATGTGCGGGTTTTGTCTTTTTGTCTGCGTGAAAAAATGTTCTTGCAGCAGAAACCCGCGCGTGTATACTCGAATGCGTTTGTTCAACTACGTGCCGGCCAAGGTGGTACGGCACCTCTAGAAGAGTAAGGAATTGCACATGGATTACATCCGCGCAATCGAGCGTCAGCAGATCCGCGAGGACATTCCTCAGGTTCGCGTCGCCGACAACGTCAAGGTTCACTACCGCATTAAGGAAGGCGACCGCGAGCGCATCCAGGTCTTCCAGGGCGACGTCATCCGCATGGCCGGCGCCGGTGCCCGCGAGACCTTCACCGTCCGCAAGATGTCCTTCGGTGTCGGTGTTGAGCGTACCTTCCCGCTTCACAGCCCCAAGATCGCCAAGCTCGAGGTCGTTCGTCATGGTCGCGTCCGTCGCGCCAAGCTGTACTACCTCCGCGACAAGGTGGGCAAGGCTGCTCGCATCCCCGAGAAGCGCTAAGAAGATCGCAGCGTCTGTCCACTCGTTTGGACACAAGGGTCACCTTCGGGTGGCCCTTCTTTTTATCTGATTTGCATGCAAGGAGGGCCTGGTATGGCCAACATGACGAGCTCGGTTTCGGCATCGCAGGTTGCCGGTGAGTTGGCGAGCGCTACGTTTGAGGAGATTCCCGCCCTCGTGGAGCATTATCGTGAGGACCCACGCCAGCAGGTGATCAAGGCTTGTGAACGCGCCCTCAAACGCCATGCCAAAGAGCTTGCCGAGCGCGAGCGCGTCAATGACATGTACGAGCTTATGCATGAGCTTGGTGGCGATGGGGTGGTCGTTGGTGTCGACGAGGTGGGTCGCGGATCGGTGGCCGGCCCTTTGACGGTATGCGCCGTCTGTCTTCCTATGGAGCCGCGCGTCTGGGGTATCAACGATTCCAAAAAGCTCACGCCCGCGCGCCGCGAGTTGCTCTCAGTGAAGATTGCCGAGGTGGCGACGGCGATCGGTTTTTGCCATATCGCGCCGAAGGATATCGATGAAATGGGCATGGCCCGTGCTATCCGTACTGCCGTTGCGGGCGCCGTGGCCGATACGGGACTTGAGCCCGACTGCGTCCTCATGGATGGTAACCCCTTGGGCGCCGTTCCTAACGAGCGCGATGTGGTGAAGGGCGATGCCAAAATCGCCTGCATCGCCGCGGCGTCCATCATGGCCAAGGTCACGCGTGACGAGATGATGGTCGAGTACGACGCCGAGTATCCCGAGTACCATCTGGCCGAGTCGAAGGGCTATGCAAGCCCCGAGCATATCGAGGCCATTCGCAAACATGGACTTTGTCCACTGCACCGCGTGAGCTTTTGCGGAAACTTTCTGCAGACTGAGCGCCTTTTCTAGGTCAATTGTGGAGACAGGGACCTCTGGGGTTTTATAAACCTGCTGGTGGCGGGCCGTATGCAACACCATTGCTGCGTACGGCCCGTTTTTTGACGGCATTTGGTCAGCTTTTGGTTTGCTTCCGGTACTTACCCGCACGAAAGGTGCCCTCATCATCGGGGCAATGCAGCGTGCGGGAAAGGAGACCCCATGAGTGCCGCAAGCAAAAAGAGCAAGACGCAGCAGCTCAAGGAGCGTTGGGAAAACGGCGAGCTCGACTGCGGGGCGATGACGCCTGAGTTTATCAAGGGACTCAGTCCCCGCGAGCTGGGCATGCTGGGCGAGCTGATCACCATCGACTACTTTAACGAGCGCGGCTACACCTTGCTGGAGCAGGGTTATCGTTGCTCCGAGGGCGAGGCCGATCTGGTGCTGCTCGATGAACTCGACGATGTCGTGGTGATGGCCGAGGTCAAGACCAGACGCGTCGCACTGGATTGCAGCACGCGGGTCTTTCCCGAGGAGGCCGTGGACGCCCAAAAGCAACGCCGCTACCGCCGCATCGCAAGTTGCTATCTCATGGAGCATTATCCGCTCAAGGCGATTCGCTTCGATGCCGTGGGTGTCACCATTCGTGGCGGGCATATCGCCGAGATCGAGCATCAGTACAACGCGTTCGATTGGCAGGTGTCGTGATGGCGTTCGAGACGTTTGCCGTTCACGCGGCCTGCATCCGTGGCGTCGAGGCGATTCACGTCACGGTCGAGGTCTCGCTTGCCGGTGGTGTTCCGGGCATCCAAATGCTCGGCATTCCGAGTATGGAGGTGATGGAGTCACGCGGTCGTATTCGCTGCGCGATGCGCTCCGCCGGGTTCGAGATCCCACGCTCGGGCATTACGGTCAACCTAGCGCCCGGCGATATTCGCAAGACCGGTAGCGGCTTTGATCTGCCCATCGCCATCGCGGTTCTGGCGGCCGATGGGCAGATTCCCCGTGACAACCTCGATCGCTGCCTTATCGCCGGCGAGCTCGGCTTGGACGGTACGGTGCTTCCCGTCAAGGGCGAGGTGGCGTTTCAGCTATTGGCGCGTGATATGGGGCTGTCCTTTATCGCCGGCAGGTCCGATCAGCATGTGCCGCTCGCGGGCGTGGATTGTGGATTCATCGATCATTTGTCTCAGCTTGCCCATGGCATGGGCGAGGCGGCTCGGCACTATCTGGATTCCGAGGGCGTCGAGGCGACCTTTGAGCCTGAGCTCGACTATGCCGACGTGCTGGGGCAGGAAGTCGCTAAACGCGGCATGGCGCTTGCGGCGGCAGGAGAACTCGGCTTGCTCATGATCGGGTCCCCGGGATCGGGCAAGACGATGCTCGCGCGTCGTATGACCGGCATCCTGCCCGAGCTTTCCATTGAGGATCAGCAGGAGGCGCTGTGCATCCATTCGGTCTTGGGCGAGAACATCGATGGCTTATTGGCAGGTCATCGGCCGTTTCGAAGCCCCCATCACAGTATTTCAACGGCGGGTCTCATTGGCGGAGGACGCCCGGTGCATCCGGGTGAGATCAGCCTGGCTCATGGCGGCGTGCTCTTTTTGGACGAGCTTGCCGAGTTTCCCACGGGTGTGCTGCAGACGCTGCGTCAGCCCATCGAACGCGGCTATGTGAGGATCGTACGCGTCGACGGGGCCTTTACCTTCCCGTCGCGCTTTCAGCTGCTGGCCGCGAGCAATCCCTGCCCCTGCGGCTTTTTGGGCGATCGCG
The DNA here is from genome assembly GCA_905197665.1 of uncultured Collinsella sp. Classification (GTDB taxonomy): domain Bacteria; phylum Actinomycetota; class Coriobacteriia; order Coriobacteriales; family Coriobacteriaceae; genus Collinsella. The sequence continues at coordinate 46,846 of CAJJZP010000006.1, read as the reverse complement.
AGGTGCCATGCCGCTGCTCGGCATCGATGGTGGAGCGCTATCGGGCAAAGCTGCGCGGTCCTTTAGCCGACCGTATCGACATGATGATCGATGTGACCCGTCCCGACCCCCAAGTGATTATCGAGGGTGCGGAGGGTATGTCGTCGGCCGAGTTGCGTGACTACGTTGTGCGCGGTCGCGCCTTTCGCGCCTGGCGCGAGTCCCGTATGGACGATGCGGATGCCGAGGTCGAGGATGACGAGACGCGGTCCATTGACGGCGTCGTTTCGACCTTTGAGCTCGATGATGCGGCGGAGAAGTGTGTGCTCGGCCTGTCGAAGCGCACGCATCTCACGGGCCGCGGCATCGTGCGCCTGGTGCGTATCGCACGTACCATCGCCGATGTCGCCGAGAGCGAGCAGGTGACGCAGGATCACGTGCTCGAGGCGGCGATGTACCAGGGAAGGAGGGACCAATGATGGCCGAGGGGACCTTCGAACTGCATCCAGGTGACGCGTTGTATCCAGAGTCCGTTTTGGAGCTATCTGATGTACCCCAGACGCTCTTTGTGCGCGGCAACCCCGAGGTGCTTTCGACGCCTGCGCTCTCCATCATCGGCGCGCGCAAGGCCTCTCCGTATGGTCTTGCCGTGGCAGAGCTTGCGGCAAAGGTGGCGGTCGAGGCGGGAGTGACGGTTGTTTCGGGCGGCGCGGTCGGTTGTGACCAGGCCTCGGGTTGGGCTGCGGTCAACGCCGGCGGCAAACACGTCGTGGTGCTAGGGACGGGCGTCGACGTGGTTTACCCGCGTTCGAGCGCGGGGCTTATTACTCGCACGCTCGATACGGGCGGCGCGATCGTGTCGATCTCTCCGTGGGGCATGGGTCCGCGCAAGTTTGCCTTTCCGCGCCGCAATCGCGTGATCGCGGCCCTGTCGCAAGCCCTCTTTGTATCCGAGGCGGGTATGCCTTCCGGGACGTTTTCTACAGCCGAGGCTGCTATGGATTTGGGGCGCGAACTTCTTGCCGTGCCGGGGTCGATCCTATCGCCCGAGTCGCGTGGCACGAATTACCTCATTGCGAACGGTGCCTGCTGCATCATCGACGAGGAATCTATCGAGATGGCTATCTCACGCATCTACGGCACCTTGCGCTACTCGCGCCCCGATGCTCCCGGCATTGCCGACCTGGATCCAACGCAGCAGACCGTGATGCATGCGCTCATCGCCTCTCCGCTCAAGGTCGATGACATTGCGGCGCTCGTCTCGCTTGATGCCGTCGGCGTACTTAAGCTCCTGGGTTCGCTTGAGCTCGAGGGCCTTATCGAGCGCATGATGGATGGAAGGTATGCGCCCTCCAAGTTTGCCCTTCACGCCCAGACGCCCTTCGGTCACAATGGAAAACGTGTCAATTAGAAAGGTGTTTGCAGATGCAGTTCGATCAGGTGACGGTTATCGGTGGCGGTCTGGCGGGATCGGAGTGCGCGATCCAGCTGGCAGATCGCGGGTTTGCCGTAAAGCTGTGCGAGATGCGCCCCCAGGTGAGCTCCCCGGCCCACCATACCGATCACCTGGCAGAGCTCGTCTGCTCCAATTCGTTTAAGTCGACCCGTCCGGATTCCGCGGCTGGTTTGCTGAAGGCCGAGCTTGAGCGCATGGGTTCGGTCCTGCTCGATTGCGCCCATCGCGCGGCTGTTCCCGCCGGTGGCGCCTTGGCGGTCGACCGCGTCAAGTTTTCCGAGCTTGTCGAGGACGAGGTTGCCGCCCGTCCCAATATCGAGATCGTTCACGGCGAGGTCACGCAGATTCCCGAAGGTCACGTGGTCATTGCCGCCGGCCCCTTGTGCTCGCCGGCGTTGAGCGAAGAGGTCGTGAAGCTCGTCGGTGGCGACGCCCTTGCGTTCTTCGATGCCGCGGCGCCGATCGTCGATGCCTCCACGCTCGATATGGACGTGCTGTTCTCGCAGTCGCGCTACGAGGAGCAGGGGAGCGGCGACTATCTCAACGCTCCGCTCAACAAGGAAGAGTACGAGGCCTTTATCGAGGCGCTTACCACGGCCGACCGCGTCGTGCTCAAGGACTTTGAGGGCGGCGATCTGTTCCAGGCCTGCCAGCCTGCCGAGGAAGTTGCGCGCACCGGCAAGGACGCCATTCGCTTTGGCGCCATGAAGCCCGTCGGCCTCACCGACCCGCGAACCGGTCGTCGTCCCTGGGCGGCGATTCAGCTGCGTGCCGAGAACAAGGAGAAGACCGCCTATAACCTGGTGGGCTTCCAGACCAACCTGACCTTTGGCGAGCAGAAGCGCGTCTTCCATATGGTGCCGGGTCTGGAGAACGCCGAGTTCTTCCGCTACGGCGTCATGCACCGCAATACCTTTGTCGATGCGCCGCACGTGCTCGATGGCACCTTTGCCGTGCCTGGTACCGGCGTGCGCCTGGCCGGTCAGATCACCGGCACCGAGGGGTACATGGAAGCCGTGGCGACAGGTCTGCTCGCGGCACTCAACACCTATGCCGAGGCTGTCGGGGCCGCTCCCGTCGAGCTGCCGCGCGTGGGTGCTTTGGGCGCGCTCGTGGGCTATGCTACCGATCCGGCCACGGTGGGCTATCAGCCTATGCATGTCAACTTTGGCCTGGTGCCGCCACTCGAGGATGGTAAGCGCCGCAGCAAGCGCGACCGCTACCAGGCCTATGCGGACCGTGCGCTCGAGGCCCTTGATGCCTATCTGGCCACTCGCCCCGATCTGTTTGGAGGCGACCGGTCATAGCCTTTGACCTGTACGACACCGTCGACTCGTTTATTGCCTATATCTCACGCGTCGAGGGACTTTCTCCCAACACGGTGACGGTCTATGGCTCGAGGCTGGAGCGCTTTGCTGCCTGGTGCGAGCGTGAGAATATAGATTCTTTCGCTGCCGACGTGCGCACCATTCGTCGCTATCTTGCCGAGCTTTCGCGTGAGCAGGTGACTCCCCGAACGCTTGCGGCACACCTGTCTGCCATTCGCTCGCTCTATCGGTGGATGGCTGCCGAGGGGGTCGTGGAGGGCGATGTGGTCTCGGCAATTTCCTCGCCCAAGCTCCCGCGCGATCTACCCGGTGTGCTGACGACCCATCAGGTGGAGGCGCTGCTCAAGACGCCTGATACCTCAACACCCGCGGGACTGCGCGATGCGGCGATGCTCGAGCTGCTCTATGCCTCGGGCGCCCGTATCTCTGAGCTCGCAGCACTCAATGTGGAGTCCATTGCGTGGTCCGAACGCACGCTGCGCCTGTGGGGCAAGGGGAGCAAAGAACGTATCGTCCCTCTGTATCGTCGTGCGCTCGAGGCGACGCGTCTCTATATTGAGGAGGGGAGGCCGGAGTTGCTCGCTCAGGCAAAGCGTCGTGACCCCGCTACCGGGCCGCATCCGCTGCTTATATCGGCGCGCGGTAATCGCATGAGTGCTGCCATGCTCAGGCGGCGGTTTCATATGCTGGCGACGCTCGCCGGCATTCCGGCCGACATCGCCCCGCATGCGATGCGCCATACCTTTGCGACCGACTTGCTCGAGGGCGGCGCGGACCTGCGCTCGGTTCAAGAGCTGCTGGGTCATGCGAGCCTGTCCACGACGCAGATCTACACGCATCTCACGCCCGATCGGCTCAAACGTGCCGTGGCTCAAGCCCATCCCCGAGGCGAATAGTGGCTGGGACGTCCCGCGCCGCACTCAGGTGTATGGTTTTGATTGCGGGTTGGCAGGAAGAAGCATTCCTGCTATCATTCATCGAGTTGCTTCACGGCAACATGTTTTTATCACGCACGCGCGGCTACTTCATACCGTGGTGCCCGGGCTTTGGTAGCACATGTCCGGGTTGGTTTTGGAGGATGACCCCGCGCGGAGGCAAACCACAGGAGGTTTAACATGGCTACCAAGATTAATATCCGCACCCTGCTCGAGGCCGGCTGCCACTTCGGTCACCAGACCCGTCGCTGGAACCCCAAGATGAAGCCGTTCATCTTCGGTGAGCGCAACGGCATCTACATCCTCGACCTCAAGCAGACCATCCTCGACGCCGATCAGGCCTACACCTTCGTCAAGAACGTCGCCAAGGGTGGCAACGTGCTGTTCGTCGGCACCAAGAAGCAGGCTCAGGAGGCCGTCAAGAACGCTGCTGAGCGCGCCAACATGCCCTACATCAACCAGCGTTGGCTCGGCGGCATGCTGACCAACTTCGTCACCATCCGCTCTCGCATCAACCGCATGGAGGAGCTCGAGGCCATGGTCGAGGACGGCCGCATGGCTGTTCTGCCCAAGAAGGAGCAGGCTGTTCTCGGTAAGGAGCTCACCAAGCTCCAGACCAACCTCGGTGGCGCCCGCGACATGAAGGGCCTGCCTCAGGCTCTCTTCGTCATCGACACCAAGCGCGAGGAGAACGCCATCAAGGAGGCCCAGCGCCTGAACATCCCCGTCGTCGCTCTGATCGACACCAACTCCGATCCCGACGAGGTCGAGTACGGCATCCCCTGCAACGATGACGCTATCTCCGCTGTCACCCTTATGTGCGAGCTCATGGCTGACGCCTGCCTCGCTGGCTCCGGCAAGGAGCAGGTCTCCGAGGCCGAGATGGCCGCTGAGCCCAAGGCCGAGTAAATCAGTCTTAGTTAATTCTTTTTCATCTCTTTGAAAGGAACCACAATGGCCCAGATTACCGCCGCTATGGTCAAGCAGCTCCGCGAGATGACCGACTCCCCGATGATGGAGTGCAAGAAGGCTCTCGTCGAGGCTGACGGCGACATGGACGCCGCTGTCGACGTTCTGCGCAAGAACGGCCTTGCCAAGGCTGCCAAGAAGGCTGGCCGTGAGACCAACGAGGGCGCTGTCGCCGCGTTCGTCTCCGAGGATGGCAAGACCGGCGCTCTGCTCGAGCTCTCCTGCGAGACCGACTTCGTTGGCTCCAACGCCAAGTTCACCGGCTTTGCTTCCAAGGTCGCTGAGGTTGTCGCTACCACCGAGCCTGCTGACGTTGACGCTCTGCTCGAGAAGCCGATGGGCGAGGAGACCGTTTCCTCCGAGCTCACCGAGATGATTCACATCATGGGCGAGAACATGAAGATCTCCCGTTTCGCCGCCCGCAAGGCCGAGAACGGCGCGCTCGCTTCTTACATCCACATGGGTGGTAAGATCGGCGTCCTCGTCGAGTTTGCCTTCGAGAAGGCCGAGACCGCTCAGGCTGAGTCCTTCAAGACCTTCGCCCACGACGTTGCCCTTCAGGTTGCCGCCGTCGCCCCGATCTGCGCCACCCGCGATCAGGTTCCGGCCGAGACCGTCGAGCACGAGAAGCAGATCTACATGGCTCAGGCTGCCGAGTCCGGCAAGCCCGAGGCTATCCAGGAGAAGATGGCTGTCGGCCGTCTGGAGAAGTTCTACAAGCAGTCCGTGCTCACCGAGCAGGAGTTCATCAAGGACAGCTCCCTCACCATCAAGAAGTACGCTGAGCAGGTCTCCAAGGAGCTCGGCGACACCATTACCGTCGTTGCCTTTGACCGTCTGGTCCGTGGCGAGTAAATAAGCTCTTGTAGCTGGTAATGAGCAGGCTGTGGGTTTTACTCACAGCCTGCTTTTTCATGGCTCTTCTTAGAGCCTTTGATAGAATGTTGAGAGTTCAATCTAAAGGAGGATCGCTTTGTCCGACATCCGATATAAACGCGTGCTTCTGAAGCTTTCCGGCGAAGCACTGATGGGCGAAGGCCAATATGGCATCGACCCCAAGGTTACCGACCATCTTGCCAAGCAGGTCAAGGAGCTGCTCGCCGTTGGTCATGAGGTCGGCGTCGTTGTCGGCGGTGGCAATATTTTCCGCGGCATGGCCGGCGCTGCCGGTGGCATGGAGCGTGCTCAGGCCGACTACATGGGCATGCTGGCAACCGTTATGAATGCGCTCGCCCTGCAGGATGCCTTCGAGCATAACGATGTTCCCTGCCGCGTGATGAGCGCTATCCAGATGAACGAGATCTGCGAGCCCTATATTCGCCGTCGCGCCATCAATCACCTTTCCAAGGGTAATGTCGTTATTTTTGCCGCCGGTTCGGGCAATCCTTACTTTACGACCGACACCGCCGCGGCTCTTCGTGCGTGCGAGATCGGCGCCGAGATTCTGATTAAAGCCACCAAGGTTGACGGCATCTACGACAAGGATCCCGTCAAGTGCGCCGACGCTGTCCGGTTTGACAAGATTACCTATCACGAGGTTCTTGTCCGCGGTCTGCAGGTTATGGATTCCACGGCTACGGCACTGTGCCAGGATAACCGTATGCCGATTTTGGTCCTCAACATCGATGGCGAGGACACCGTCAAGCGCGCGCTTTCGGGTGAGCCCGTCGGCACGCTCGTCTATCAGGAGGATTAAGCATGGCAGAGAACATCACCGCCCACATGGACAAGTCGCTCGAGTCCCTCAAGCATAACTTCTCCAAGGTCCGTACCGGCCGCGCCAACGCCAACATTCTGTCCGACATCACCGTCGATTATTACGGTGTTCCCACGCCGGTCACGCAGGTTGCCGCCGTCAAGACCCCCGAGGCCCACATGCTGCTCATCGAGCCGTGGGACAAGGCGCTCATCAACGCCATCGTCAAGGCCATCGGCGCTTCCGATCTGGGTATTACCCCCAACTCCGATGGCACCGTCGTTCGTCTGCCGTTCCCGGCTCCCACCGAGGAGCGCCGTCGCGAGCTCGTCAAGGAGTGCCGCGAGTACGCCGAGCAGGCCAAGGTGTCTATCCGTAACATCCGACGCGACTTCAACAACAGGCTCGAGCGCGATGAGGAGCTCACTGAGGACGATGTCCGTCGCGAGCAGGCCAAGGTCCAGAAGCACACCGATGAGTATGTCGCCAAGGTCGAGGAGCTTCTGAAGGAAAAAGAAGCCGAGGTCATGGAGATCTAAGGTGCAATACGACGAGCATAAACTGGTCGAGTACTTTGCCGACGCCCCTGCGGGCGTCGGTTTTTCAGACCTTGACCTCAATAGCATTCCGCACCATATCTCGTGCATCATGGACGGCAACGGTCGTTGGGCCACGTCGCGCGGTCTTGCACGCACTGAGGGCCACAAGGCGGGTATCGTCTCCCTTCGCGAGATCATTACCGCCTGTGTGCGTCTGGGCGTCGACGTGCTTTCGGCCTATGCGTTTTCTACCGAAAACTGGAACCGCCCGCAGCATGAGGTCAACGTCTTGATGCACCTGTTTGCCAAGACGTTTATCGACGAGCTGCCGCTTCTGAAGCGCGAAAACGTGCGCGTTGTCTTTTTGGGTGACATTTCCGCGCTGCCCAAGAAGACCCGCGACGTTTTTGAACGCGGTCTTGCCGAGTGCGCCAATCACACCGGTATGACGCTGGCGCTTGCCGTCAACTACGGCGCGCGTGCCGAGATTTCCCGCGCTGTCCGTCAAATCGCACTCGACGCTGCCGCCGGTAAGATCGATCCTGCCGCAATTGATGACGACATGGTGGCTTCCCACCTCTATACCGCCGGTCTTCCCGATCCCGAACTTGTGATTCGCACCTCTGGTGAGCTGCGCCTTTCGAACTATCTGCTGTGGCAGGTGGCTTATTCCGAATTCTACGTCACCGATACCTATTGGCCCGACTTTGATCGTTGGGGCCTTGTCGACGCCATTTTGGCCTATCAGGGCCGTGACCGTAGGTTTGGTGGACTGAGCAAGACCGAGGAGGCTTAATCGTGTCCGATCGTCCCAAGGCATCTGCTCCCAAGACGCCAGTTTCCGCGGCGCCTGCGCGCAAGGCTGCCACTGCGGGAGCGCCTGCAGCGAAGAGCGGCACCGGTTCGTGGCTGGCGGGCTTTATTACCCGTGCCGCCGCCGGTATCGTCTACGCCGTTGTCTTTATCCTGTGCCTGGTTTTGGGTATCGTGCCCACGGCCATCTTTGTTTCTGTCATGAGCGGTCTGTGCTGCTATGAGTTTTTCCGTATGACAAGGCTCGATGGCAAGATGGCTAACGAGCGCATGGGTATCGCTGCCGCCGTACTCTTTCCGCTGTCGGCGTTGGGCGATTCGATGTTGCTGAATGCCCTGCTTTTTGCCCTGATGCTCGCTGTGGGCATTTGGTATGTTTGGTCGCCGCGTACCCGCATCTCTGATGTGGCCGTGACGCTCATGGGTCCCATCTACACTGGCTTTATGCTGTCGGCTATCGTGCTGCTGCGCGATGCCGTGCCCGGTTTTGCCGGCGCCCTGCTTTCAGTGGGCGTTTGCGCGTCCCTTTGGGTCTCCGATTCGTTTGCCTACATCGTGGGCAGCCGTATCGGCAAGCACAAGATGGTTCCCAAGATCTCCCCCAAAAAGAGCTGGGAGGGGTTTGCCGGCGGCATCTTGGGCTCGGTTTTGATTTGGCTCATCCTGTGGGCGACGCACTTCTACAAGCTCAGCCTGCCCTATGCGCTGCTGTGCGGCGTGGTCGTGTCCATTCTGGGCGTTATCGGCGACCTTATCGAGTCGCGCATCAAGCGCGGTGTGGGCGTCAAGGATTCCGGCAACCTTATCCCGGGCCACGGCGGAATGCTCGATCGTAGCGATTCGCTTATCTTCGGTTGCATCACCGCACAGCTGTTGCTGATGATCGGAGGCGTGCTGTAATGTCCTTCCAGACGACGTATGGCCCCGATGGACGCCTTCGCGTTGCCATCCTGGGTTGTACGGGCTCTATCGGCACCCAGGCGCTCGATGTGTGCCGCCAGCATGCCGATCGCCTGCAGGTGACGGCGCTGTCCGTTAATTCCAGCACCTCGGAGCTCGTTGCCGCTGCCCGCGAGTTCTCGGTTCCGGCGGTTGCCGTTGCCGATGTCGCTCATGGCGATGACGCCGTGCTGCAGGAGTTGCCCGAGGGCACACAGCTCGGCGTTGGCGCGCAGGCGGTTTGCGAGCTCGCGCGTCGCGACGATGTCGACTGCGTGCTCGTCGCTATTGTGGGCGCCGCCGGTCTCGAGGCGAGCCATGCGGCCTTGACCTCGAATAAGCGCCTTGCCCTTGCTAACAAGGAGTCCCTCGTCGTCGGTGGCGACTTGCTTATGCCGTTGGCGCAACCGGGCCAGCTTATTCCGGTCGACTCTGAGCATTCCGCCATCTACCAGTGCTATCTGGGGGAGAACCCGCGCGAGGCCCACTGCATTTGGCTCACCTGCTCGGGCGGTCCGTTCTTTGGCCGCACGCGCGACGAGCTCGATCGCGTGACGCGTGCCGATGCCCTCGCGCATCCCACGTGGGCCATGGGTGCCAAGATCACCATTGACTCCGCCACCCTCATGAACAAGGGCCTGGAGCGCATTGAGGCCATGCATCTGTTTAACTGCGACCTCGATTTCATTAACGTGGTCGTGCAGCGTCAGTCCAAGATTCACTCTATGGTCGAGTTCGCCGACGGCTCCGTGATGGCGCATCTCGGTGCATCCGACATGCGTATTCCCATCCAGTTCGCGTTCTCGTATCCCGAGCGTTGGGATACTCCGGCGCCTCGTATCGATTTCCGCGAGCTGGGGCAGCTCACGTTTGATGCTGCCGACATGGATACCTTCCGCTGTCTGGCACTGGCCGAGCGTGCCGGCAAGACGGGTGGCACCATGCCGTGCGTGCTCAATGCCGCCAACGAGGTCGCCGTCGATGCCTTCCTGCACGATGGCTGCAGCTTTACCGATATCGATCGCATTGTGGAATCCTGCATGGACGCCCACGATATGCAGGTGGTCGATTCGTTTGAGCAGCTTCGCGACATCGATGCGTGGGCGCGTGAAAAGGCTGCGCAGGTGCTCGCCGCAACCCGTTCCTAACCCATAAGGATTGCTTTTTCGTTTTATGGATACTGTTCTGAGCGTTCTCTCATCGGTCTTTTGGGGCCTGCTGATGCTTTCCGTCCTCGTGTTTTTGCACGAGGGCGGCCACTTTTTGGCGGCGCGTGCCTGCGGCGTCCGTGTGACCGAGTTCTTTTTGGGTCTGCCGTGCCGCTTTGACATCCATTACACGTCGCGTCGCATTGGAACCAAGTTTGGCGTGACCCCGCTGCTGCTGGGTGGCTACGCTGCCATCTGCGGTATGGATCCGACCGATGTTTCGTGCGCCGATCGCGTGCTCGCGGCTATCTATCGTCATGGTCGCGTGACCGTGGCCGACCTTGCTGTCGAGCTCGAGCTTTCCGAGGAGGATGTGCTCGAGGCATGCGCCCTTTTGCTGGGCTGGGGCTCCATCGCGCCCTGGTATGAGGAAGGGGAGAAGCCCTCGCCGAGCTACTATCCCACCAAATATCAGACGTTGCCGCGAGACAAGGCAGGCTATACCACCTTTGATGGTCGCCGTTTCGATCGCGAACATGCGACTGCCGAGGGCGATGTGTGGGAGCTGCCGTGCGGCGAGGCCGAGTTCCTTGCGCAAGAGCGCTCGCACACCTATCTTGGCCAAGGCTTTCTCAAGCGCGCTTTTATGCTGCTCGCGGGCATTATCGTCAATATCTTGACGGGTTTTTTGCTCCTTATGAGCATCTATTCCATTGCGGGTGTCACCGTGCCGATGGATACCAACGTGATCGGTCAGGTTGACGAGGGGTCTATTGCCGCCAAGGCGGGTATCGAGGGCGGTGACGCGATCCTTTCGGTTGACGGTGTCTCATGTTCCACTTGGATGGATGTCTACGATGCCATCGGCAAGGCTGCCGGTAAGGACGATATCGCCATCGAGTACGAGCGTGACGGCAAGCAGCATTCGACCACGGTTGCGCTCAAAGAGGACGAGCGCCTAGGTGTGTATGCCTCTACGCAGGTGGTCCGTTTAGACCCCATCACGTCGGCTCGCCTGTCGTTCTCCTATGTCGTGCAGACAGCGGATGGCGTGATGCGCCTGCTCCAGCCGCAGCATACGATGGAGATCCTCGATCAGTCCTCTTCGATCGTGGGTATTAGCGTCATGTCCTCGCAGGCTGCTGCTGCCGGCCCTGCCACGTTCCTTTCGTTTGCCGCCCTCATTTCATTCTCGCTTGGCTTTATGAACCTGCTGCCCATCCCGCCACTCGATGGCGGCAAGCTGGTCATCGAGATCATTCAGAAGATTGCGGGCCGCGAGCTTCCGCTCAAGGTCCAGACGATTGTGAGCTATGTGGGCATCGCGCTCTTTGCGCTGCTGTTTGTCTATATGCTTCGTTCCGACATCCTTCGATTTATTTTGTAGGGGAGTGTTTGGATTGTCTTTATCCCATCCTTTGCCTCGCGAGCTGACGCGCCCCGTGCATGTGGGCGGCGTACAGATCGGTGGCGGCGCGCCGGTGGTGGTCCAATCTATGACCTGCACCGATACCGCCGATGCCCAGGCAACGCTTGCGCAGGTGTGCGCGTTGGCGCAGGCTGGCTGCGATATCGTGCGCGTGAGCGTGCCCTCCGAGGCCGCGCTTGAGGGTTTCCGCACCATCTGTGCCGAGTCTCCGGTGCCGATTGTCGCCGATATCCACTTTAACCATAAGCTCGCCATTGGTGCCGTTGAGGCCGGTGCTGCCAAGCTGCGCATCAATCCCGGCAATATCGGCGATTGGGCCAAGGTTGACGCGGTGATCGATGCTGCGGGTGCCGCGGGCTGTGCGATTCGTATCGGCGTCAACGCCGGTTCGCTTGAGCAGGATATCGCCGAGCGCGACGACCTCACGCAGCCCGAAAAGCTTGTGATGTCGAGCGAGCGTTTCGTCAAGCATTTTGAAGACCGCGGCTTTACGAACATTGTGCTTTCGGCCAAGGCCCATAGCGTGCAGACGACGCTCGATACCTATCGAGCCCTGTCCCGTGAGATTCCCCACGTTCCGCTTCACCTGGGCGTAACCGAGGCGGGTACCAAGCTGCAGGGCACCATCAAGAGCTCGGTGGGCCTTGGTATTCTGCTGTCTGAGGGTATCGGTGACACCATGCGCGTCTCGCTCACGGCCGATCCTGTTGAGGAGCCGCCGGTCGCTTGGGGAATTTTGCAGTCGTTGGGCCTGCGTCGCCGCGGTCCCGAGATTGTCTCGTGCCCCACGTGCGCCCGCTGTCAGGTTAACCTGATTCCTATCGCCGAGGAAGTAACCGAGCGGCTTAAGTACTATACCGCGCCGCTTTCGATTGCCGTCATGGGATGTGCCGTTAATGGCCCCGGTGAAGCTTCTGATGCCGACCTGGGCGTTGCTTGCGGACGTGGTCAGGCCCTGCTCTTTTCGCATGGCCAGATCATTGGTAAAGTAGCTGAGGATCAAATTGTCGACGCGCTTATGGCCGAGGTCGACAAGCTTATTGAGGAGAAATAAATGACCCGAGCAATGTATATGTCTAAGCTCTATGCGCCGACGCTCAAAGAGGATCCGGCCGACGCCGAACTTGCAAGCCATCGTCTGCTGCTTCGCGCCGGTATGATCCGCAAGGAGGCCGCCGGTCTCTATTCCTATCTGCCGCTCGCTTGGCGCTCGATTCGTAAGATCGAGAACATCGTGCGCGACGAGATGGACGCTGCCGGCGCCCAGGAGCTCATGATGCCCATTATGGTCGATGCCGAGCTGTGGCGTGAATCCGGCCGCATCGATGCCTATGGCAAGGAGCTCGTGCGCTTTGACGACCGTCATGGTCGCGAGTTTGTGCTGGGCCCCACCCACGAGGAGACCGTCACGGCCCTGGTGCGCAACGAGCTGCGCTCCTATAAGCAGCTGCCCGTCAACCTGTACCACATTCAGGACAAGTTCCGCGATGAGTTCCGTCCCCGCTTTGGCCTGATGCGCGGTCGCGAGTTCATCATGAAGGACGCCTACAGCTTCTCTGCCACGCAGGAGAGCCTGCAGGAGGAGTATAACAAGATGAAGCAGGCCTACGCCAACATCTGCGAGCGCTGCTACATCAAGGCTCTGCCCGTTGTCGCCGACTCTGGCGAGATCGGCGGCGACACCTCTGTCGAGTACATGGCTCTGGCCGACGCCGGCGAGGCCTCGCTCGTCTACTGCGACGATTGCGGCTTTGCTGCCGATGACGAGGCTGCAAGCACCAAGGTCGTTGTGACCGAGGGCCCCGGCGACGGCACGCTTACCAAGGTCGAGACTCCGGGTATGGGCACCATCGAGGCCGTCGCCAAGTTCTTCGGCTTCCCCGAGAACGGTACGCGCAAGTCGCTGGCGTTGATCGACGCCGAGGGCAAGCCGGTCGTTGCCATTGTCCCGGGCGACCACGAGCTCAATGACTGCAAGGCCGAGCACGTCTTTGGCAAGGGCTATCGCATGATGACCGACGAGGAGCTTCAGGCGAACGGGCTGCACAAGGGCTTTATCGGACCGGTCAACCTGCCCGAGGGCATCCGTCTGGTGTGCGACGAGAGCCTGCGCGAGTCCAAGCAGTGGGCCTGCGGTGCCAACGAGGTCGACTATCACTTTACCGGTGCCTGCCCCGATCGCGACTTTACCGTCGATGAGTGGGCCGACCTGGTTACCGTCGTTGCCGGCGATCCCTGTCCGCACTGCGGCAAGCCGCTCTCTGCTGCCCGCGGCATCGAGGTCTCCCAGGTCTTCCAGCTGGGCACCAAGTACTCCGAGGCCATGGGTGCCACCTTTATGGATGAGGACGGCAAGGAGAAGCCGCTTATCATGGGTTGCTACGGCGTGGGCGTGTCCCGCTCGCTCGCTGCCGTCGTGGAGCAGCACAACGACGAGCACGGTATCGTCTGGCCGGTCTCCGTTGCCCCGTATGAGGTTGCAGTGATTCCGCTCGACCCCAAGAAGGAGGAGTGCGCTACCGTCTGCGAGCAGATCGTTGATGGCCTGTGCGCCGAGGGTATCGAGGTCGTCGTCGACGACCGTGACGAGCGTCCCGGCTTTAAGTTCGCCGACAACGACCTTATGGGCTTCCCGTATCAGGTGGTGCTCGGCAAGCGTGGCCTTAAGAACGGCACCGTCGAGCTCAAGGATCGTGCCACGGGCGAGCGCGAGGACGTGGCGATCGATGAGGTCGTCGCCAAGGTTTCCGAGCTTGTGAAAGCTGCCCGTCGTTAATCGACGATTTCGCTTGTAGTTCGATATGCGGGACGGTCTTGCATTTCTCCAGTTCGGGGAGATGCAGGACCGTCCTTTTATCTTGTCGGCGTGCACAATCGCTAAAAGGAAAACCCCACAGCCCATGCGAGCTGCGGGGTTTCCTTTGTGCCTCCGATGCGAAATAAATCGCTCAGATATTACTGATAATCGACGACGTCGATCCAGTTCTTCAGGAACTCATCGTTCACGTTGCGCTTACGAGCGAGCTCGGAAGCGGCGACGATGCTCGTCCACTGACGCACGACCTGCATAGGCATGTCGGCGCGGTCGCAGTAGAGCTCCAGGTAGGCCTCGGCCTGGTCCTTGCTGTTGAGCGCAAAGAGCAGGTAGGTGGTGGCAACGTCGGCAGCAGGGGAGCCCTGGGTGGCGTGTGCCCAGTCGCACACATAGAGCTGGCCGTCGTCGCCGACGATGACGTTGGAGGGGTTGAAATCGCCGTGGCAGACCTTGAACTCCTTGGTCATGCCGTCCAGACGCTCCTGAAGGTTGTAGCGCGTGGTGGCATTAAGCTGATCAAGGCTGTCGATCATGCGGGCGAACTTGTCGCGCTGACGGTTGAGCAGCGGGGAGGTGTAGCCGTGGATCTCGATCTGGAGGTCGACGAACATCTCGAGGTACTCACCAAAGCGCTGGGGCTCGGCAGTCATCTTCTCGGCAAGGGTGGTGCCCGGAACCTTCTCGGTCACGAGCGCCCAGCCGTTGGCGTTCTCGAGCTGGGAAACCTCGAGAGCCTTGGGGCTGCGGATGCCGCACTCATTGATGCGGGCAAGATTCAAAGCCTCGTTGAACACGTCGGAGACAGGCTTGGTCTCGTTAAAGACCTTGACGATCTTGTCGCCCAGGTCGTAAACGACCTTGTTGCCACGGCGGACGAGCTCGGTCTTGGAATCGGGTAGCAGCATGGTTGCATCCTTTCAACGATGCGATAGAAGCGACGGCGGGGGTGTGTGAAACACCCGTGCACCCCCGCCGTTAAAAACCGTGCTAAAACTAGCAGACGGCGTAGTCCTGAGGCTCGCGGCCGTAGTAGGCGTCCAGGTAGAGCTCCTTGATCTCGCTCATGAG
This sequence comes from uncultured Collinsella sp., assembly GCA_905197665.1. GTDB lineage: Bacteria > Actinomycetota > Coriobacteriia > Coriobacteriales > Coriobacteriaceae > Collinsella. Next base: position 31,732 of record CAJJZP010000006.1, on the reverse strand, counting down.
CGGGTAGCGCGGGTTAGCGCCGGTGCACTGGTCGTTGAATGCCTGCTCGGTCATCTCGTCGAGGGTGTCGAGGAAGTACTGCTCGTCAACACCGTAGTCGGCGATGGTCTTCTTGACGCCGATGAAGTCCTTGAGCTCCTCGAGCTTCGTGATGAAGTTCTCGAAGACTTCCTTGTCGTCCTTGCCCTCGATACCGCAGTACTTGGCCATCTCGGCGTAGTTGTGCAGCGCGTTGGGGTAAGGATACTGGGAGAAGGTACCCATCTTGACGGGGGCCTCGGCGGCGTTGTAGCGCATGACGCGGGTCAGGATGACGGCGTTTGCGAGGCCGTGGGGCAGGTGATGGAATGCGCCGAGCTTGTGGGCCATGGAGTGGTTGAGGCCCAGGAAGGCGTTGGCGAAGGCCATACCGGCCATGCAGGAGGCGTTGTGCATCTCCTCGCGGGCATGCGGGTCCTTGGCGCCGTTCGTGAAGCTGGAGGGCAGGTTCTCAAAGACGAGCTTAGCAGCGCGCTCGGAAAGGCCCTTGGTGTAGTCGGAAGCCATGATGGAGACGTAGGACTCGATGGCGTGGGTCATGACGTCGATGCCGGAGGCAGCGGTCAGGCCGCGCGGGGCGGTCATGCAGTTGTCGGCGTCGACGATAGCCATGTTGGGGAGCAGCGCGTAGTCGGCGAGCGGCCACTTGATGCCGGTCTCCTTGTCGGTGATGATGGCGAACGGCGTGCACTCGGAGCCGGTACCCGAGGAGGTCGGGACGGCGACGAAGTAGGCCTTCTTGCCCATCTCGGGGAAGGTGAAGATACGCTTGCGGATGTCCATGAAGTCCATGGCCATGTCCTCAAACTTGCACTCGGGGTGCTCGTACATCATCCACATGATCTTGCCGGCGTCCATAGCGGAGCCACCGCCGACGGCGATGATGGCGTCCGGCTCAAAGAGAGCCATCTGCTTGGCACCACGACGTGCGCACTGCAGCGACGGATCGGGCTCGACGTCGTAGAAGCAGTCGTGGGCGATGCCCATCTCGTCGAGCTTGGCCTCGATGGCGCGGGTGTTGCCATTCTTGAAGAGGAACTGGTCGGTGACGATGAAGGCGCGCTTCTTGCCCATGACGTTGCCCAGCTCGTCGAGGGCGACGGGCGTGGAGCCCTTCTTGAAGTAGACCTTCTCGGGAGCGCGGAACCACAGCATGTTCTCACGGCGCTCGGCCACAGTCTTAACGTTGATCAAGTGCTTCACCCCAACGTTCTCGGAGACGGAGTTGCCGCCCCAGGAGCCGCAGCCCAGGGTCAGAGACGGCTTCATGCCAAAGTTGTACAGGTCACCGATGCCGCCGTGCGAGGACGGGGTGTTGATGACGATACGGCAGGCCTTCATGACGTGCTCGAACAGACTGATCTTCTCGGCCTGGGCGGGGTGCACGTACAGAGAGGCGGTGTGGCCCGGGCCACCGGCGAGCACCAGGTGCTCGGCCTTGTCGACGGCCTCCTGGAAGTCCTTGGCGTGATACATGGCCAGGACCGGGGAGAGCTTCTCGTGGGAGAACTCTTCCTTGGCGGGGTCGGTGGAGGTGACCTCGGCGATCAGGATCTTGGTCTTGGCGGGAACCTCGATGCCGGCGAGCTCGGCGATCTTGGCGGCAGCCATGCCGGGAATGCGGTGATCGAGGGCGCCGTTCTTGAACATGGCGGCACGCAGGGCCTCCATCTCGGCACCCTGCTTGACGAAGTAGCAGCCGCGCTTCTGGAACTCGGCCTTAACCTGGTCATAGATGGTGTCGATGACGGTCACGGACTGCTCGGAAGCGCAGATCATGCCGTTGTCGAAGGTCTTGGAGTGGATGATGGAGTTGACGGCGAGCAGCACGTCGGCGGTGTCGTCGATGACGACCGGGGTGTTACCGGCGCCAACGCCCAAGGCGGGCTTGCCCGAGGAGTAGGCGGCCTTGACCATGCCCGGGCCACCGGTGGCGAGGATGATGTCGACGTCGCGCATGACCATGTTGGTCAGCTCGATGGAGGGGACATCGACCCAGCCGATGATGCCCTCGGGGGCGCCGGCCTTGACGGCGGCGTCAAGCACGAGCTTGGCGGCGGCGATGGTGCACTTGGCGGCTGCCGGGTGCGGGGAGATGATGATGCCGTTGCGGGTCTTCAGGCTGATCAGCGTCTTGAAGATCGCGGTGGAGGTGGGGTTGGTCGTCGGGATGACGGCGCCCACGATGCCGATGGGCTCGGCGATCTTGGTGATGCCGTAGGCCTCGTCGCGCTCCAGAACGCCACAGGTCTTGGTGTTCTTGTAAGCGTTGTAGATGTACTCTGCGGCGTAGTGGTTCTTGATGACCTTGTCCTCAAGAACGCCGCGGCCGGTCTCCTCGATGGCCATCTTCGCCAACGGGATACGAGCCTTGTTGGCGGCCATGGCGGCCTCATAGAAGATCTTGTCGACCTGCTCCTGCGTGTACGTAGCAAAAAGCGCCTGGGCCTCTCGCATCTGAGCGAGCTTAGCCTCAAGCGCTTCTACGTTGTCCACAATTGCGGGAGTAGTGTTTTCCGGTGACTTTTTCACCATTTGTGTCTCCTTGCGATCGGAGATTTACCCTACGCCTTGCATGATAGCAATAAATAATTCGGTAAACGGTAAGATTCCCGTAAAAGGCATACTAAAACGTTTCAACCAAATGAACCGTTTCAACTTAATCCATCAGCCCAATGCATCGCCCCACTCATTGGGGACAGACTTACATGAGTGGTTTCACTCATTGGGGACAGACATCGATTTGCGATTTTGTCGTTTTGGGCCTGTTTTTGTCGCTGATTGGATATAAATAGGTCACAGGCTCAGCATTTCGCGTTTCTTCTCTCCTTTTAGGTGTTGCCTGTACGGCTTTGAAAGGAGAGACCATGTCCCGATGCGCCCGCGAAATTTCGCTCACCGGCTATTACCACGTCTTTGACCGCGGTAACTCCAAACAGATCATTTTTGAAGATGATTCCGACCGCTATCGTTTCCTATCGGACATATCGGACAGGTTTGCGTGCCATGACGTGGCGGTGTTGGCCTGGTGTCTTATGGACAACCACTTCCATTTGATGGTTGATGACCCATATGACAACCTTTCAAAGGCAATGCAGTGCGCGCTGACGGCGTATGCCAAGTATTTCAATGGGAAAACGGGAAGAACGGGCCATCTGTTTGACAATCGCTATTCGCGGGTCGCGGTTGAGTCGGACACGCAGGCAGTGCAGCTGCTCGACTATATTCATCTCAATCCCGTGAAGGGTGCGCTTGACTCGCTCGAGGCGTACCGCTGGTCAAGCTATAAGGCGTATCAGCTGGGCTATGATCCCTTTGACATCTGTGATGCGACCCCTATGCTTGATGTTGTCGGAGGCTCCCGTCGCTATTGCGAGCATCTCAAGAAAGTTGCCGGGCGCATCTGGTCAGTGGAGGTTCTTCCGCGCCGGCGGATCCCCGATGAGGAGGCCCTTTTCGTTGCGCGCGAAGTCCTGACGAGCATAGATCCTGCGTTGCTCAAGGCCCTGCCACGCCCCGAACGCGATGCCTGCCTGCTGAGGCTCAGGCGGGCACATCTCACGGTCAAGCAAATTGCCCGTATCACCGGTATCGGCGCCACAAGCGTGACCAAGGCTACTGCAGGCTGGAAGGATGCAGCGTGAGATAGGGGCCGGAGCCGATCGGGACGCCGCATGCGTGCGTCATGTCTGTCCCCAATGCGTGAAAACACTCATCTAAGTGTGTCCCCCACTCATGTAAGTCTGTCCCCAATGAGTGCAAAAAGGCGCCCTCCGTGGGGGAGGACGCCTTTGGTAAGTTCTATATGAACGCGAGGTCTTTGACCCGGAGAGTCCGAGGTACTTGTTGGTAAGACCTTATTTAGGAGCGCGCAACCTTGCCAGACTTAAGGCAGGTGGAGCAAACGTTCATCTTGCGACGGTGACCATCGACGACGACGTAGACGCGCTGGATGTTGGGGCGGAACTTACGGTTGGTGACGCGGTGAGAGTGGCTGATGGAGCGACCGGCAACGGGGTGCTTACCGCAAACTTCGCAAACTTTGGACATAACTGACCCTCCTTGGGCGACAAACGAACATGTCGCGTTAACAAACAAGCCTGAACTATAGCACAGAAGTCGCTCCCTGTGCGCAATCTACACAGAGATATTCCTCTTTTGGCAATAGTGCCCACGCTACGGCCCTGGACGTAGATCCGATTTGCGTGCAGCAGAGGGGATTATGCCAGCTCGTGCGTGTGTTTTCAAGCTCGTCCCACAAATATATATAGGTTTATGGAGCGCCTGCGCACGTTTACGGATTGCTCTGTATTTATGCTCGCAATTAAGCTCGAGGTTGGCTACACTATCCCTTGACCATTAAAGGGGTACGAGATACCCACATGGAATTACATAGCTGCCAAAGAGCAGCCTTTCCTGTGGGTGTCTGGTCCGCTTAAGCGGTCGGGCATCTATTTTTTTGACTGTGTCAGCAGTCAAGACATGTGAGGAAGGAGATCGATGGGCACGACTTCCCCCAAGGCGGTCATCATGGACGAGACCGCCGTCAATCGAGCGATGACCCGCATTGCGCACGAGATTCTCGAGCGCAACGAGGGCTGTGAAGACCTCGCTCTGGTCGGCATCGTCACGCGCGGCGACCTTCTGGCAAAGAAGCTCGCCGAGGAGATCAAGGAGATCGAGGGCGTCGACGTTCCGCTCGGTAGCCTCGACATCAGCTTCTACCGCGATGACTACGCTACCAATTTTGCTCCCGCGATCCACGCTACCAACATTCCCTTCAGCGTCGACGGCAAGCGCGTCGTGCTGGTGGACGACATCCTGTATACGGGCCGTACTATCCGCGCCGCTCTGGATGCTGTCATGGACCTGGGCCGTCCGAGCCGCATCGAGCTGGCAGTTCTCGTTGACCGCGGTCACCGTGAGCTCCCCATCTCGCCGGACTTTGTCGGCAAGAACGTTCCCTCGTCGCATGAGGAGAACGTGCACCTATATATGAAGGAAGTAGACGGCCGCACCGCTGTCGAGATTAACGACGTCGCGCCGGGTTCCCATGTGGGCTCCGCGCCGCTGGGAGGTGAGTAGTACCGTGGCGTTCAACCATAAGCACCTGATCGACATTACCGAGTACTCCGAAGAGGACATCAAGCTCATCCTCGAGACCGCCAAGGCGTTCTCCGAGGTCAACGAGCGTGCGATCAAGAAGGTCCCCACGCTCAAGGGCAAGACCATCGTCAACATGTTCAACGAGCCCTCGACGCGCACCCGCAGCTCCTTCGAGCTCGCCGAGAAGCGCCTTTCGGCCGACAGCCTCAACTTTGGCGGCTCCTCGACCTCCACGGTCAAGGGCGAGAGCCTCGTCGACACCGTCGAGACCCTCAACGCCTACAAGATTGATTGCATCGTCGTTCGCGATAAGCACGCCGGTGCTCCCTACATCGTCACGCAGAACTCGCCCGCGAGCGTTATCTGCGCCGGCGACGGCAAGCACAACCATCCTACGCAGGCCCTGCTCGACCTGTACACCATCTGGGAGCACAAGGGTGACTTCCACGGTCTGAAGGTCGCTGTCGTCGGCGATATCGCGCACTCCCGTGTCTGCGGCTCGCTGATCCCCGCCCTTAAGATCATGGGCTGCGAGACCTACGCTGTCGCCCCCGGCACGCTGCTGCCGCCGGCGCCCGAGGTTCTGGGTTGCGACCACGTGACGAGCGACCTCGATTCCGTCCTGCCCGAGCTGGACGTCGTCTACATGCTGCGCGTGCAGCAGGAGCGCCTCGAGGGCGCACCGTTCCCCACGATTCGCGAGTACCACAAGCTCTTCGGTCTGACCAAGGACCGCGAGAAGCTCATGAAGCCCGATGCGATTATCTGCCACCCGGGCCCCATCAACCGCGGCGTTGAGTTCGACTCCTATATGGCCGACCACCCGCAACGCTCCGTCATCCTGGAGCAGGTCTACGCCGGTATCTGCGTGCGTATGGCTATCCTGTATCTGCTGCTTGGAGGTGCCGATAATGGCCTTGCTTCTTAAGAATGCCCACGTCGTCGATCCGTCCGTCGAGCTTGACGGTGTCGTCGACGTCCTGATCGACGGCGACAAGATCGCCGAGGTCGGCGAGAACCTCGCCGCCGAGGGAGCCGAGGTCCGCGACCTTTCCGGCAAGTATCTCGTCCCCGGCCTGGTGGATATGCACGTGCATCTGCGCGAGCCTGGCTACGAGGTCAAAGAGGACATCGAGAGCGGCACCCGCGCTGCTGCCAAGGGCGGCTTCACCGGCGTGTGCGCCATGCCCAACACCGATCCCGTCACCGATAACGGCACCGTCGTGGAGTTCGTCAAGTCCCGCGCTGCCGAGGTCGGCCACTGCCGCGTCTATCCGTCGGGCGCCATGACCCGCGGTCTTAAGGGCGAGGCCATGTCCGAGATGGGCGATATGGTCGCCCACGGCGCCGTCGCCTTCACCGACGATGGTCGCGGCGTGCAGGGCGCGGGCATGCTCCGTCGCTGCATGGACTACGGCAAGATGTTCGGCAAGGTCTTTATGAGCCACTGCCAGGACGAGGATCTGGTCGGCCACGGCCAGATCAACGAGGGCAAGGTCTCGACCCGTCTGGCCCTCGAGGGTTGGCCGGCCGCCGGCGAGGAGCTTCAGATTGCCCGCGACATCGAGATTGCCAAGCTGACCGGTGCCAAGCTGCACATCCAGCACATCTCCACCGCTCATGGCCTGGAGCTCGTGCGTGCCGGTAAGGCTGCCGGTGTCCAGGTGACCTGCGAGGCCACCCCGCACCACATGTTCCTGACCGAGAACGACCTGGACGAGACCTACAACACCTCGCTCAAGGTTAATCCGCCGCTGCGCACCGACGAGGATGCCGAGGCCATCCGTCAGGGTGTCATCGACGGTACCGTCGACGCTATCGTTACCGACCACGCTCCCCACACCCCGTGGGAGAAGGCCCGCGAGTTCGAGCTTGCGCCCTTCGGTATGATCGGCCTCGAGACCTCCCTGTCGCTCGTGCTCACCGAGTTGGTCAACACGGGCAAGATGAGCATGGGCCGCATGGTCGAGCTCATGGCCATCAAGCCGCGTGAGATCCTGGGCCTCGACCAGGTTCAGGTCAAGGCGGGCTCCGTTGCCGACCTGACCGTGTTCGACCCCTCTGCCACTTGGACGGTCGGCGAGGACGGTTACGAGTCGCGCGCCGAGAGCTCCGGTTTTGCCGGCCGCACGCTTACCGGTCGTGCCACCGATGTGTTTGTCGGCGGTAAGCAGACGCTCGCCGACGGCTGCATCTGCTAGCATAGCCTTATCGCTTTTGTGCGCGGTGCCCTTGCGGTGCCGCGCTTTCTGTTCGTTTTGACCATGCAATCGCATGGGGGATTGGAGCGTCTATGCCCACACCTTCCACTGCACGCATGCACGACTTCGAGGTCGTCTCGAACCAGGAGATCGCCGACGGCATCTTCTCGCTCGTAATCTCGGCCCCCAAGCTTGCAAGTGCGCTCAAGCCCGGTCAGTTTGTGAACATTGCCGTGCCCGGCGATGCCTCCTCGCTGCTTCGCGTGCCCCTGAGCTTCTATCGCGCCGACGCCGAGGCCGGCACCGTCGAGCTGTGGTACGCCGTCGTGGGCGACGATACCCGCCGTTTGTCTCAGATGGGCCCTGGCTCCACCTCTAACCTGTTGGGCCCCGGTGGCCGTGGCTGGATGGTACCCGAGGGCACCAGGAAGGCACTGCTCGTCGCCGGTGGCATCGGCGTTCCGCCTGTGCTGTGTCTTGCCGGCATGCTTGCCGAGCAGGGTGTTGATGTGGACGTGTGCCTGGGCTTTGGCACCGCTTCCAAAGTCGTGGGTGTCGATGAGTTCCGTGCGCTGGGCGCCACGGTTAACGTGTGCACCGACGACGGTTCGCTCGGCACGCACGGTTTTTGCACCGATCCGGCAGCCGAGCTGCTTGGAGAGGGCGGCTACGACTACGTCGCCAGCTGCGGCCCCGCCGTCATGATGAAGAAGGTCGCCGCCGCTGCCGCCGAGGCCGGTGTGTACTGCGAGGTGTCGCTCGAGCGCATGATGAGCTGTGGCTTTGGCGCCTGCAACACCTGCAATGTCGAGACGGTTGACGGTATGAAGGGTGCTTGTATGTGCGGCCCCGTGTTCGATGCTTCCAAGGTGGTGGTCTTCTAGTGGGTACCGTGAACATGGCCGTCGATTTCGGCGGCGTCAAGATGCAGAACCCCATTAACACCGCAGCCGGTACCTTTGGCTACGGTTGGCAGTTCCAGAACTTCTTTGATGTTTCCCAGCTGGGCGCCATCACCACCAAGGGTTGCGCTGCCGAGCCCTGGCCCGGCAATCCCGCGCCCCGCATGGCCGAAATTCCCGGCGGTATGATCAACTCCGTGGGTCTTCAGAACCCCGGCGTGGCCGCCTTTGCCCGCGAGTCCGGTCCGTGGCTCGAACAGCTGTCCAAGGACGGCTGCCAGGTCATCTGTCAGGTTGCCGGTCACTCCGTTGACGAGTTTGTCCGCGCACTCGAGATGTATGTCGAGCTATGCCCCTGGGCTGCCGGCTACGAGATCAACGTGAGCTGCCCCAACATCGCCGCCGGCGGTGCCGCCATGGGCTCCACGCCCGAGGGCGCCTCTTCCGTCATGGCCGCCTGCCGCAAGGTGACTGATAAGCCGCTGTTCGTGAAGATGGCGCCGGTCAACGTCGCTGAGATCGCCAAGGCCCTCGAGGCTGCCGGCGCCGACGGCCTTTCGGTCATCAACTCCATCCAGGGCATGGCCATCGACGTCCATACCCGCAAGTCCCGCGTGGCCAAGCCCAAGGGCGGCCTTTCGGGCCCGCTGTGCCACCACATCGCCGTGCGCATGGTCTGGGAGGTTGCCCAGGCCGTCGATATCCCCATCAACGGTGTCGGCGGTGTCATGACTGGCGAGGATGCGGCTGAGTTTATCCTGGCCGGCGCCACCTGCGTGTCGGTCGGCATGGCCAACTTCGTCGATCCGTGTGCTTCGCTTAAGATCGCGCATGAGCTCGAGGCCTGGGCCGAGTCCCAGGGCGTAAAGGACATCAACGAGCTGGTGGGTGCTTTCGAATGCTAGAGAATGATGCCCGCGACCGTGTTATCGTCGCCCTCGACTGCGACCGTGAGCGCGCGCTCGAGCTCGCCCACGAGCTTTCGGGCCATGCCACCTGGCTCAAGGTCGGCATGACGCTCTATTACGCTGAGGGTCCCCAGATCGTCAAGACCTTTAAGGACCTTGGCTTTAAGGTCTTCCTCGACCTTAAGTTCCATGACATTCCGCATCAGGTGCGCGGCGCTGCCCGCTCGGCCTCGCTTGCCGGTGCCGACCTGCTTTCGGTCCACGGCCTGGGCTCGGGTGCTATGCTCGCTGCCTGCCGCGAGGGTGCCGAGGAGGCGCGTGAGGACCGCGCAAAGCTCGTCGCCATCACCGTGCTCACGAGCATGAATCAGGATGCCTTGAGCGAGATCGGCGTCGAGTCTCCCGTGGCCGAGGAGGCCGCCCGCTTGGCAAAGCTTGCTCAGGCCAACGGCATCGATGGCATCGTGTGCTCACCGATGGAGGCTCACGACATGCGTGAGCTGCTGGGTCCTGATGCCCTGATCGTGACTCCGGGTGTGCGTCCGGTGGGTGCCGCCCTTGGTGACCAGTCCCGCGTGGCGACGCCTTCCCAGGCTATCGAGCGCGGCGCAAGCCACATTGTGGTGGGCCGTCCCATCACCGGTGCCGACGATCCGGTTGCCGCCTTTGACGCCATCGTCGCCGAGCTGGTCGAAAACGTCGCGTAAAAGATTCCCCTAAGTCACCACTTTTGGGTCTCATTAGCACAAAATAGCCTCTGTGCCTGCGTAAACTTTCCCATCCTTTGTGTGGAATCGCAGGTCAGGGGCTTAACTTTGGGCGCAGTATATTGCACTTTTTGCGGGTATCGTCTAACCTATGGAGCCGCGATTGGGCATTTTGTACGTTCTACGTGCTAAAATGCTAATTATTGAATCAGATATAACCCAACTATTTGGAGGTACGAATGGCACTCCCTCAGCTTACCGACGAGCAGCGCAAGCAGGCTCTTGAGAAGGCTGCTGCCGCACGTCACGCCCGCGCTGAGCTTCGCGAGCAGATCAAGAAGGGCGAGAAGTCCCTCGAATCCGTGCTCAACTCCGATGACCCCATCGCTTCCCGCATGAAGGTTTCCACTCTCATCGAGTCTCTCCCTGGTTATGGCAAGGCCAAGGCCGCCAAGATCATGGAGGAGCTCGGTATCTCCGCTACCCGTCGCGTCCAGGGCCTCGGCGTCCGTCAGCGCGAGCAGCTCCTCGAGCAGCTGACCAAATAAGTGAGCGCTCAGGATTCCAAGCTCTTTGTGATTTCTGGACCGTCAGGCGCAGGCAAGGGTACGCTCGTCACTCGTGTGCGCGAGCGCCGCTCGAACCTGGGTCTGACGGTTTCGGCTACCACGCGAGCACCACGCAAAGGTGAGGTCGACGGCGTCAACTACTTTTTTCTGACGCGCGAGGAGTTCGACCGCCGCGTGGCAAACGGTGAGTTTGTTGAGTGGGCCGAGGTCCACGGTAACTGCTACGGCACGTTGGTGAGCGAGGTCACATCCAAGCTCGCCTCGGGCTCGTCTCTGATTTTGGAGATCGATGTCCAGGGCGCCCTGCAGGTGAAGGAGCGTTTCCCCGAGGCCGTGCTGATCTTTATCAAGCCGCCTTCGCTTGAGGTGCTCCGCGAGCGTCTAGTCGGTCGCGGTACCGAGACGCCCGAGACGATTGAGCTGCGTATGGCAAACGCCGCCGATGAGCTTGCCCTTGCCGACCGCTACGACGACGTCGTGGTGAATGACGATCTCGACCGCGCGACCGATGAGCTCGTTCGCGTTCTCGATATGCATGAAAGGATCTGAGGTCCGTGTCCGTTGTAAAGCCTTGCATTGACGATCTTCTGGAGAAGACCGATCACAACCGCTTCCTGCTCGCTTCGCTTGCCTCCAAGCGCGCCTGCGACATCAATAGCATGCTGCGTGGCCAGCACAACCGCGTGCTTGCCGTCCAGGATGTCGATGACATCACCATCGGGCTTTCCGGTGCCGATACCATCTCGATGGCTATGGACGAGATTGTCGACGGCGACATCTCTTACGACGAGGCCCGTTACGAGAAGGCGCTCGGCCACAAGGTTGCTGAAGCCTAAATGGCGGCTCGCGTCTGCCTAGTCCACTATCACGAGGTTGGGCTGAAGGGCAAGAACCGCGCACATTTTGAGCATATCCTCATGGATAACATCAAGGCGGCCTTGGCCGCCTTTTCCGTGAACGCCGTGTCTCGAATTTCCGGTTATATCCTCGTGACCTTTAACGAGCATCAGGCCGACGAGGCGGCGCGTGTCATCCGCACCGTCCCCGGCGTTGCCCGTGTGTCTTTGGCGTATCACACCAACCGCGACCCGCAGGAGTACTGCGCCGCTGCTGTGAAGGCGCTGCGCGAGTTTGGTTCCTTCGATTCGTTTAAGGTGCACGCCAAGCGCTCCAATACTGACTATGAGCTCACCTCGATCGATATCAATCGACAGGTTGGCGAGGTGCTGTGTGAGGCGTTTCCCGATAAAAAGGTCCAGATGCACGACCCCGACGCGATGGTGCACGTTCTGGTGGTTCAGGGTAGTGTCTACGTGTATGCGCGCTCCGAGCGCGGCGTTGGCGGCCTTCCGGTGGGTTCTGCCGGCAAGGTCGTGACGCTGCTGTCGTCGGGTATCGATTCTCCGGTGGCGACTTGGATGCTCGCGCGTCGCGGCGCGGTCTGCGTGCCGGTGCATTTCTCCGGTCGTCCGCAGACGCCCGATACGAGCGAGTATTTGGTGCAGGATATCATCCGTGCGCTTGAGCCGGGTGTCCAGATCGGCCGCCTGTACGTGGTGCCGTTTGGCGACTGCCAGCGTGAGATTTCGGTCACCTGTCCCAGTAACCTGCGCGTGATCATGTATCGCCGCATTATGTATTCGGTTGCCGAGCGCATTGCACACATCGAGGGTGCCAGGGCCATCGTTACGGGCGAATCGCTTGGGCAGGTTGCCTCCCAAACGCTTGAGAACATCATGGCCGTCAACGAAGCCGTGAAGATTCCCGTGTTCCGTCCTCTCATCGGTTCGGACAAACAGGAGATCATCGCACGCGCCGAGGAGATCGGTACGTTCGATATCTCGACTGAGGCCGCTCCCGACTGCTGCACGCTGTTTATGCCGCGCCGTCCCGAGACGCACGCTAAACTCGATGCCGTGCATGAGGCCTGGAAACTGTTTGATCATGAGGAGATGATTGAGCGTCTGCTCAAGCAGACCGAGTACATCGACTTCGAGAGCAACACGTACAAGGCCCCTAAGACCTTAAAACGCAAACATTCTGAGCTTGCTCCGCGTGAGATTTACCAAGATCACGAGTAAATTTGTGCATAGACCGACGATGCGCCTGCATCGTCGGTCTTTTGCTATCTGGGCATTTTGCGGCTAAGTGTTCATTTGCTGACGTGTGCCTGAATAAACGGGCACATTTGCGCAAGGTTTTGGTTAACTTTTGGTTTGACCGCGAAAACCGGCGTGGGCGTGCGGAGGCTGCGGCGTTCGTTTCCTGACACGATGGTGTTGGGAGGTTTTGCTATGGCGCAGCGCGAACAACACGAACGGGTTAAACGGATGGACCGGTGGGCAGAAAAGCTGCTCGGACACAAGGCGGTGGTGGTGGCGATTTTGGTTGTCATTGCCGCCGCGAGCGGCTTAGCGATGGCAAGTTTTAATAGCCGCTCCAGCGGCGTGTCGTTTGAGCATAGTGATGAGGCGAGCTCCTCGGATGTGCGCGGGGCCGGGGATGCGTCTCCTGATGATGCCGATGAGTCTTCGGCCAAGAGCTCCTCTGCTGCCGAGGTGTACGTCGATGTGGATGGCGCCGTTGTTAGGCCTGGCGTGTATCGGCTCAAAGATGGAACACGGGTGTCCCAAGCGATCGATGCCGCCGGAGGGCTTACGGCCGAGGCGGATGTGACAGGGCTTAATCGTGCATCCAAGATCACAGATGGCCAAAAGATCTATGTTCCGACGGTGGGGGAGCAACAAGCGGCTGGGGCGGTCGACGGGGCCGAAATCGGTGCTGACACGACTCCCGGCGCGGGGTCTTCGTCGGGGCTCGTGAACATCAATACGGCAAGTGCGGCGGAGCTGCAGACGCTTTCTGGTATCGGGCCTTCTATGGCTCAGTCGATTATCGATGAGCGGACAAAGAACGGTGCTTTTGCCTCAGTCGATGACCTGATGCGCGTATCGGGGATTGGTGAGAAGAAGCTCGCCAAAATCAAAGATTGCATTTGCGTATGAGTGCGACCGATCGTGAGCAAGTGATGCCACCACGGCCATTGATGCCGTGGACGATGGCGCTTTGTGCCGGCTTGTGTGTGAGCTGTGGCTTGGTACTTAACATGGCGGCCGATTTGCTGTTGGGAGAGCGGGCAGCGCCCGTCGCGTCGCTTATGGCCATTCCCGTTGCGGCTGCGGCTTGTATCGTATTGGCTCGGTCCTGTATGCGCCTTGTGCGGTGGAGACGATGGCTTTATGCCGCGGGCCTTGGCTTCTTGGCGGGGGCGGTCGTGTCCGCGGGTTGGGCGATCGGGACACTGCGTGCTTCGAGCGCACTGGATAATCGGGCTGCGAGCAGTCTCGAGTTTGTTGTGCACGGCGACCCGTCCATCAGTGACGGTGCGTACTCCTATACCTGCGATGCGTATGCGGGCGAAAAGCGTTTGGGTCAGGTGCGGCTGTCGTGTGATCGCGAGCTCGGCGCCGGTTCGCATGTACGTGCTATCGGTCGAATTTCGCGCTTTGAGAACGATGCGTATGGGCGCTCACGCGTGCTTCGAGGCGAGGCGCGCAAGGTTAAAGCCGTTCGGATTGTGTCGGTCGATGAGGGCTCTCCGGAGCCGCTGCTTCGACTGCGAAATGGGCTGCTTGCGTCTATCGCGCCTGCGACCGACCCGGCGCGTGCGCTCATAGCCGGTGTTGTCTGCGGTCGTTCGGCTGAGCTGCGCGCCCAGCCGGCGGGCGAATGGTTTTCGGTGACGGGAACTGCGCATCTTATCGCCGTATCGGGCAGCCATTTGGCTATCGTGGGGTTTGTAATCGAGGGTTTATTGCAAAAGACTCGGTGTTCACGTTGTCTTCAACGGGCGATATTGGCGATAACGCTTGTGGGTTACGCTGTCTTTACGGGCGCGTCTCCTTCGGCCGTGCGCGCGTGCTGCATGGTGTTCGCGACGCTTGTCGTAAACGGCGCGGGGCGTCGTCGACATGGCGCATCGGCACTCTTCGTAATCATGTCCATCTTTGTGCTGCTCCGCCCAACGGTGCTGTTCGATATGGGTTTTCAGCTCTCGTGTGCCAGTGTCTTTGCCATCCTGTGCTTTTGCCCGTACGCCACCTATGCTTTGGGTGAGCTGGGTGTGCCGACGGGCGTTGCCAGCATGCTTTCCGTCACACTGTGCTCACAGTTGGCGACGCTGCCCATCACTATTCCTGCTTTCGGTACGTTCTCGCTCATTGCTCCGCTGGCGAATGCGGTCATCAGTCCGGTGGTGAGTCTACTGCTCGCTGTGTCGATTGTGCTGGTTCCCTTTTCGCTCGTGGCGCCGTTGCAGGCTTGGGCACTCGTCGTACCCATGATTGCCGCCCGGTGCGCGTTGTTCTTCGAGCAGCTGTTTGCCGCCGTGCCGGGTGCATCCGTGAGCGTGCCGCCCGATAGCATGTGGATTTACCTTGTGCCGTGTTTGCTGGCGGCTCTGCTGGTCTGGTGGCCGCGTCCCCGTGCACGTCCTATGGCGGTGGGGCTTGCATGCCTGGTGCTCTTGCCTGCGATTCCGTACGTCTACTGGGATCGATTCGCTCCGTCTTCGGTTACGGTCCTCGATGTTGGCCAGGCCGATGCGATTCTTATCCGCCAGGGCGGCGCAGTGGCGCTCGTGGACTGTGGGCTCGATGAGCGCGTGGTGAGCGCGCTGGTCCGCAATAACGTACACCATATCGATGCCGTCTTTGTGACGCATTGGGATGAGGATCACTGGGGTGGTCTGCCTGCCGTGCTCGAACAGTTTTCGGTCGGAACGATTGCCGTGGCGGCGGATGCGCTGGAGGATGCTCCTGCCGAGGTATTGAACCGACCTGGCGTGGAGTATCGGCAGGTGCGCCGTGGGGATACGGTCGATATCGGCTCATTTTGCGCTCGCGTGATGTGGCCATTCGAGTCCGTGGATGGCGAGGGAAATGAGGACTCGCTTGTCCTGCTGCTCTCTTATGTTCAGGAAGGCAAGGGCCTGCGAATACTTCTCACCGGTGATGCCGAGCTCGACCAAGAGCGGGAATTCGTGCAGGAGGTGGGGGATATCGATGTCCTTAAACTTGGGCATCACGGCTCCAAGGTTTCAGTCGATGGCGAGTTGCTGGACGTCCTGAAGCCCGAGCTTTCCCTCGCAAGCGCCGGTGAGGGGAATCGATACGGCCATCCGTCCGATGCCTGCATCGATGCCGTTAAGGAAGCGGGTGGTGATTTCGCGTGTACCATCGAACACGGCGACATTACCGTCACACCGACTGCGAATGGCTTTGCGATGCGATGCCAGCGACCGTGACGACGTCGTTGGCGTGTGGTGGGCCCCTGGGCTAGAATGGCACGGAACGAATACGAAGGCCTGCGGGAGGGGAGCGCAATGTCCGAAACCGGTTTGCTGCCGGCATATCTGATCGTCGGTACCGACGGAGTTAAGCGCGACCACGCCGTCTCGCGTATGAAAGCGCGTCTGGAAAAGTCGGGTATGGTCGAGTTCAACCTCGACGAGCGCGATATGACCAAAGACCCCGATATCGAGTCGATTATCGGGTCGCTTAACACCTTTCCCATGGGCAGCGAGTTTCGCCTGGTAATCCTTGACGGCTGCTCAAAACTCGTCAAAGCGATCTCCGAGCCGCTTGTCGAGTATCTGGCGAGTCCCAGCCCCACGACGGTTTGCCTCATCATCGCCGATTCGCTTGCCAAGAACACGCGCCTGTACAAGGCAATCGCCAAGATTGACAAGAAGGCCGTGATCGACTGCTCGGGCACCAAGCGCTGGGAGCTCCCGCGCCGCGTGCAGCAGATGGCGACGCAGCACGGAAAGTCCATCTCGACGGCGGCCGCCGAGGAGCTCGTTTCGCGCTCGGGTGAGAACACTCGCATGCTCGATAACGACTTGACCAAGCTTGCCCAGATGGTCGAGGCTCCCCAGATTGAGCTTGCCGACGTTGAGCGCTGGATTGTACGTACGGCCGAGGTCCAACCCTGGGACTTTCTCAATGCGGTCTCGGCCCGTGACATGCGACGCTCGCTCGAGCTCTTCAATCTACTGCCCGCCAAGAGCTACGTGTGGACTTACACATTGCTGTGCGGCCGCATCCGCGAGCTTATCGTTGCCAAGGCGCTCGATGCGCGCGGACAGGGTCGTGAGCTGGCCGCAACACTTAAGCTCCAGTCCTGGCAGGTCAAGAATCACCTGACCTGGGCACGTCGCTTTTCGATGGCAGAGCTCGTTGCCGCGCTCGAGGGCGCGGTCGATGTGGAGCTCGCATTGAAGGGTTCGGCCGATTCGGAGACCGCGCTTTTGCTCTGGATTACGAACATCTTGAGAAAATCGTGATGATACCTGCCTATTTGACAAATTCGTTCTATCCCTTTGAGGGGGAGCGTGCTATAGTAGGCGCTTGCATGACCTCACCGTGTCTCAGAGGTGTCATACATTTTTTGCAAGGAACTCGAAAGGAACTCCAGAAGTGGCAAACATCAAGTCTCAGAAGAAGCGTATCCGCACCAATGAGGCAGCTCGCATGCGTAACAAGGCTGTCAAGTCCGAGCTCAAGACGCTGACCAAGCACGTCCAGTCCGCCGTCGCCGAGGGCGACGCCGAGAAGGCCCAGGCTGCCCTCAAGACCGTCACCAAGCGTCTCGACATGGCTGCCGCTAAGCATGTCATCCACAAGAACCAGGCTTCCAACCGTAAGTCCGGTCTTGCCAAGCTCGTGAACAGCATCAACGCCTAAGTTGTAAATTTCACATCACACAGATTACGCGCATAAATGGAGCCTGTTTTATGGAACAGGCTCCATTTTTTGTACCGCTCGGGTAAGATAGTCCGCATGAATACTTCAATTGATATTTCCCACATCCGTAACTTCTCGATCGTTGCGCATATCGACCATGGCAAGTCCACGATCAGTGACCGCATCCTCGAGCTCACCCATACCGTCGATGAGCGCGACATGGAGTCGCAGCTGCTTGACACGATGGACATCGAGCGCGAGCGCGGCATCACGATCAAGTCCAATGCCGTCCGCGTATCCTATGACGCCGACGACGGCGAGACGTATCAGTTCAACCTGATCGATACGCCGGGCCACGTGGACTTCACCTACGAGGTCTCGCGTTCGCTGGCAGCCTGTGAGGGCGCGGTGCTCGTCGTGGACGCCACTCAAGGCGTCGAGGCGCAGACCGTTTCCAACGCGACGCTCGCCATGAACGCCAACTTGGACATTGTTCCGGCCATCAACAAGATTGACCTTCCCTCGGCGCACCCCGACGAGGTCAAGACTGAGATCGAAGACGATCTGGCCATTCCCGCCGACGATGCCGTGTGCGTGTCGGGCAAGACCGGCGAGGGCATCCACGATCTGCTGGAGTCCATCGTCTTTTTGATCTCGCCTCCCAAGGGCGATGCAGATGCCCCTCTTAAGGCACTTATTCTGGATTCGTACTTCGATGAGTACCGCGGCGTCGTCGCCACGGTGCGTGTCTTTGCCGGTTCCATCAAAAAGGGCGACACCCTGCGCATGATGCAGGCAAAGGGCGACTTCTTGGTCGACGGCGTGGGCGTCAAGCGCCCTGCCGAGACGCCGGTCGATGCTCTGACCGTCGGCGAGGTCGGCTATGTGGTCACGGGTCTGAAGGACCCCGAGGCCGTGCGCGTGGGCGATACCCTTACGTGGGCTTCGAACCCCTGCCCCGAGCCGCTGCCGGGCTACCGCGAGGCCAAGCCCATGGTCTACACGGGCCTGTTCCCCATCGACAACAAGGACTACGAGAACCTGCGCGACGCGCTCGATAAGCTGCACGTCAACGATCCGTCGTTGGTGTGGGAGCCCGAGACGTCGGTGGCGCTGGGCTTTGGTTTCCGCGTGGGCTTCCTGGGCTTGCTGCACATGGAGGTCGTCAAGGAGCGCCTGGAGCGCGAGTTCAATCTGGACCTGATCGCCACGAGCCCCTCGGTCGACTACCACGTGTACAAGACTGACGGCGAGATGATCGATGTCCGCAGCCCGCAGGATCTACCCGAGGCCACGCGTATCGAGCGTATCGAAGAGCCCTACCTCAAGGCAAAGATCATCTGCCCGCCCGAGTATACGGGTGCCGTCATGCAGCTTGCTATCGAGCACCGCGGCATTACAACCGACATGATCCACCTGACGAGCAAATCGGTCGAGATGCGCTTCGATATGCCGCTCGCCGAGCTCATCTTGGACTTCTTCGATCAGCTCAAGAGCCGCACCAAGGGCTATGCCTCGCTCGACTACGAGTTCAACGAATATCGTCCCTCCGAGCTCGTCAAACTCGATATCCTGCTTTCGGGCGACGAGGTGGACGCGCTGTCGTTTATCGTGCACAAGGATAAGGCCTATGGCCTGGCCCGCGGCCTGTGCGACAAGCTCAAGGAGATCATCCCACGACAGCTGTTCGAGGTGCCTATCCAAGGCGCCATCGGCAACAAGATCATCGCCCGTTCCACCGTTAAGGCGCGCCGTAAAGACGTGCTGGCCAAGTGTTACGGCGGCGATATCTCGCGAAAGCGCAAGCTGCTCGAGAAGCAGAAAGAGGGCAAGAAACGCATGAAGGCCATCGGGTCGGTCGAGGTTCCGCAGGAGGCCTTTATGGCGATTCTCAAGGTGGACGAGTAGGTCCATGGCGCTTTCTGAATACAGCAAGCGGCTGCTGGGCGCCTATGCCGAGCAGCCATTCCTTATGGCTCCCATGGCGGGCGTAACCGACCCCGCCTATCGCATCATGTGTCGCCGCCGCGGTGCCAACCTTGCCTACAGCGAGATGGTGAGCGTCGCTGGCCTTGCCTATGCCAGCAACAAGACGTGGCGCCTGGTGTTGCCGGCCGACGAGGAGCAGCAGATTTGCGTGCAGCTCTTTGGATCCAAGCCCGATCAGTTTTCGAGTGCCGTCGCTGCCGTCGAGGAACGCGTGGGCGATCGCCTGTCATTGATTGATATCAACATGGCCTGTCCGGCTCGCAAGGTCGTTACCAAGGGCGAGGGCTCGGCGCTTATGCGCACGCCCGACCTGGCCGAGAAGATTGTCGAGGCAGCGGTGGGCGCGGCGCATGTTCCCGTGACCGTGAAGATCCGCAAGGGTTTTTATGCCGAGGATCGCAACGCCGCAACGTTTGCCCAGATGCTCGAAGGGGCGGGTGCCTCCGCAGTTGCCGTGCACGGTCGTTGTGCCACGCAGCTCTATACGGGCCAGGCCGATTGGTCTGTCGTCGATGAGGTTGCCGACGCTGTCGAGATTCCCGTGATTGGTTCGGGCGATGTGTTCTCGGCCGAGGACGCAGCCGAGCATCTGAGCGGCTCGGGTGCCAGCGCGGTGTTTATCGCGCGCGGCATCTACGGCAATCCGTGGGTGTTCGGCGATGCTCGAGCCCTTGCACTCGATGGCACGCCGGTTCCTTCTCGCTCCTCGGTCGAGCGTCTTGAGGCCCTGCGTGAGCACCTGACGTTGACGCACGAGCTTCTGCCGCTTATGTCGCGCGCCCGTACGTATGCAAGCTGGTACTTAAAGGGCATGCCCCATGCCGCCGCCTGGCGCGCTCAGGTGGTGCGCTGCTCCACGTACGAGGAATTTATGGCGCTGGTCGATGATATCGAGCGCGATGTGTTGGTCTGCGAGGCCGCACTTGCCGCCGGTGAGTCGGTGCCCGCCCATCCGCTGGAGGCTTAAGGGTGGCCGTTGCCGCGCTGTATGTGCACGTGCCGTTTTGCGCTCAAAAATGCCGCTATTGCGACTTTGACTCGCGCAGCGTGGCGCCGTGCGACCTGGACGCAGCGCTCGATGCCTATTTTGAGTACCTGCATGCGCGGCTCGATGCCTTTGGCAACGCTGGGGCACTCAGACAGATCCGCACTGTCTACGTAGGCGGCGGCACGCCATCGCTGGCAGGGGAGCGCCTGGTGAAACTTGCCCGTCGTATCTCCATGTGGTGCAAGCCCGTTGAGTTTACTTGCGAAGCCAATCCTGAGTCGCTGACCGCTGGGCTCGCCGCCAAGCTTGCCGAGGCGGGTGTCACGCGCATCTCTCTGGGCGTGCAAACCCTCGACAATACCGAGTTGGCTGTCATTGGCCGCATCCACGATGCCGAACGGGCGCTTGAGGCCATCGCGACGGTGAAGGATGTTGGACTCGATGTGTCGTGCGACCTTATGTGCGGGCTTCCCGGACAGACTATGGCGAGCTGGCAGCACACGCTCGATGGCGTGCTTGAGGCGGCCCCACACCATGTGTCGGTCTATCCGCTCACGCTCGAGGAGGGCACGCCGCTTTACCGCATGGCGTGCCGTGACGAGTCGCTTGAGCCCGATGAGGATTTCCAAGCCGCATGCATGGACGTTGCGCGCCAGCGGCTGAGTTCGGCCGGCTACCATCCGTATGAGGTGGCGAGCTACGCGCTCGATGGGCATGAATGCGCTCATAATATCGCCTACTGGACTGGTCGGGGCTATCTGGGTTTGGGTCGTTCTGCCGCGGGTATGCTCGACGACGAGGATTTCGACCGCCTGGCTGGACTGTTTCCCGGCGTGGCCCCCCGTGGTGACTTTCACCGCGTGCGTCTGGTCCAGCGCGACGATGCCGCGACGATGTTTGATGCCGAGTATCTGTCGCGGCGCGAGGCGGCGGCCGAGGACCTGATGCTCGCTTGTCGCATGACGCGCGGTGTTGCTTCCGACCTGTTGGTTCGCGCGTCTCGTGTCATCCCTGCCGATGAACTGGCAGCGGCTTGTGATCGCGCTCTTGAGCTTGGGCTTGCCACTTGGGTACCCGAGCACGGTGATACCCATGCGGGGCCCATCGCCTCTGTCGATGTCATCGACGGCCGCGCCTGTGCCCGCTTGGCGCCGACTCACCTGGGCTGGCTCGATGGAAATGTGCTGTTCGAGCTGTTTTGGGGTCTAGCTTAGGCCGCTCGGGTAGAATTACCGCAATATATACGCTGCTGTGAGCAGGAGGTTGCCGCGCATGGCGACGATGAACGAAAAAGATTACTACGAGATTTTGGGTGTCTCCAAGGACGCCACCTCGCGTGATATTCAAAAGGCTTTCCAGCAAAAGGCCCGTAAGCTCCATCCGGACGTCAATAAAGAGCCGGATGCCGAGGAGAAGTTTAAAGAGGTTTCCGAAGCCTACGCCGTGCTCTCGGACGAGCAGAAGCGTGCGCGTTACGACGCCATGCGGTCGGGCAATCCCTTTGCCGGTGCACCGACGGCTTCGCCCTATGGCGGCGGTTATGCCGGCAGCGCCGGTTACGGCAATCCCTTTGACGGCGGTTTCCCCTTCGGGGGCGCCTGGGGCCAGCCCCGTCGCGGCCAGGCGGCCTACAACCCCGAGAGTGGCGCCAACGTGGTCGTCGATATCAAGCTCGACGCCAAGGAGGCCAAGAGCGGTGCCCATAAGACCGTTCGCTACACCCGTTTTGACACCTGCGGACATTGTGGCGGATCGGGCTCCGTTTCGTCAGGGCATGCCCACAGCTGTCCGAGCTGCGGTGGTCGCGGCCATATCGATGTCGACCTGTCCTTCCTGTTTGGTGCGGGCACGTTCCAGACGGTTTGTCCTGAGTGCGGCGGTTCCGGCAAGGTCGTTGCCGACCCGTGCCCCGATTGCGGTGGCAGCGGCCGTATCCGTGTGACCTCCGAGCAGACGATTGAGTTTCCCGCCGGCACGCATGATGGCGACGAGGTGCGCATCCCCAACATGGGACACGCCGGCACGAACGGCGCTTCGGGCGGTGACCTGGTCGGTCGCGCGCACGTTGAGGCCGAGCGCCTGGAGGGCAAGGCTCGCACCGGCTTCTACCTCATGGGTATCATCGCACCGTTTTTGGTACTGTCGGCCATCTCGGGCGTGTTCTCCGCCTTTGCCATGATGTGCTTCATTCCGTTTGCCATGGGCTTGTTCATGGTGCTGTCGGACGGCGTGCTTCATCGCAGTCTGCTGTGGTGGAAGCGCGGTGCGATACAGTTTGCCAATGGATTTGCCAACGGTTTTATGTTCGCGCTCGTGTCGGTTTGGTTCGCGAGCTGCTCACAGCGGGCCGTGCTTTCGCCGTACGGAGCTCAATAGCATCAAACCCTCTGTTTGCGCCCGGCCCAGCTTGGGTATAGGACGCACTGTGACAATAATGAAAGTTGGAAGGATTCGGTCGTGTCGGAAAATAGGGATTACTACGAGGTACTTGGCGTTGACAAGGATGCCGACGCGCGGACGATTAAGCGCGCGTTTCTAAAGAAAGCCCGTACGGTACACCCGGATGTTTCGGACGACCCCGAGGCCGAGGCTAAGTTCAAAGAGCTCAACGAGGCCTATTCCGTTCTTTCCGACGAGCAGAAGCGTGCCAACTACGACCGTTACGGCACCGCGGACGGCCCTGGCGGCTCTGGCTATGTCGACATCAACGATATCTTTGGTGGCATGGGCATGGACGACCTGTTCTCGTCGTTCTTTGGCGGTGGCGCCGGTGGTGGCGGTCGCAGCCGTCGCGAGCGCCGTCGCGGTCGCGATATGGCCATTTCCCTTTCGGTGACGCTCGAGGAGGCGGCGCTCGGCTGCAAAAAGACGATCAGCTACGACCGTCTTGCCCCTTGCGAGGACTGCAATGGTACCGGCAAGGCCGAGGGCGCGACCGAAAAACAGTGTAGCCGCTGCCACGGCACGGGCTATGTGACGACGGTCCAGCGTTCTTTCCTGGGCCAGGTTCAGTCCTCTTCGCCCTGTCCCGACTGCCACGGCGAAGGCACGGTCATCGATCATCCCTGCGAGACCTGTGATGGCCAGGGCCGCACGCCTTCACACGAAAAGATTGACATCGATATTCCCGTCGGTGTTTCGACCGGTCGCCAGCTACGCGTGAGTGGTTTTGGCGAGGCCGGCCTTCGTGGCGAGCCGTCGGGCGACTTGATCGTCAACGTGCGTGTCGCCGACCACGAGCGTTTTAAGCGTAATGGCGATGACCTGTATCTTGTGAGCGATATCTCGATTGCGCAGGCCGCGCTCGGTTGCGAGATTGAGGTCGAGGGCATTATGCCTGACGAGGTCGTCAAGGTGTGCGTCCCCGCCGGCACACAGTACGGTGACACCGTGAGCGTCAACAATTACGGCATGCCGCGTATCGGCGGTGGCGGTTCGCGCGGTCGTCTGGTCGTGCAGCTGCGCGTTGTTGTCCCCACCAATCTCTCCAACAAGCAGCGCGAGCTGCTTCGCGCCTTTGCCGACGAGATGGGCGATGACGTCGCATCCGGTAAGAAGTCGGTGACCGACCGTATCAAGAGTGCCCTCGACGACATCCTCGATTAAGGAGGCCGTGTGCTCGCACCTCATATCTCTGTTGTCAACCTCGGTTGTCGTGTCAACCGGGTTGAGTCTGACCGTATTACTGCCGATCTTATGCGCCTGGGTTTTGCAATGGTGGAGCCTCAGGATGCAGAACTGATTGTTATCAATACCTGTGCCGTGACGGGGGAGGCCGAGGCCAAGACCCGTAAGGCCGTTCGTCACGCCCTGGCCTATCCGGGCGAACCTTACGTGGTCGTAACCGGCTGCGTCGTCAACTTGCATCCCGAGGAGCTGCTGGAGCTCTCCGATCGCGTGATCGCCGAACCGTCCAAGATTGATGTCGCCGAGCGCGTCTGCGAGGTGCTGGGTGTCGAATCCGATAGCGTGCCCGCCTGCAGCGATGGCGACGTGGTCGATGCGCTCGGCCGTTCGCGGTTGGGCGTGAAGATCCAGGACGGCTGCAACCACCGCTGCACCTATTGCATCGTGTGGAAGGCTCGCGGCCCCGAGCGTTCCGTGCCCGTCGAGTCCGTGCTCGAACAGGTGCGTGAAGCCCAGGAGGCCGGCGTGCCCGAGGTCGTGCTGACCGGCGTGAATCTGGGTGCCTATGACGGCAAGAGCGCGACCGACGAACATGTCGAGATCGATGAGCTGCTCCAGGCCATCATGGAGCGCACCGAGATCGCCCATGTGCGCATCTCCTCGGTGGAGCCCATGGATATTTCCGAGCGCTTGCTCAAGGTGATGGCTCGCTATCCGAAGCGTATCGCGCCGTTTTTGCACCTGCCCGTGCAGTCTGGCTGCACGGCGACGCTGCATCGCATGGGCCGTCCCTATAGTGCCGAGGCCTTCGAGGACACGGTGCGCATGATTCGCGCTAACCTGCCACAGGCTGCACTTTCGTGCGACGTTATCGTCGGTTTTCCTGGCGAGACGGACGAGGAGTTCGAGGAGTCGCTGGCCCTGTGCCGTCGCGTGGGCTTTTCGCGCATGCACGTGTTCCGCTATAGCAAGCGCCCCGGTACCCTTGCCGCCGATATGCCTGATCAGGTGCCGCCCGAGGTTATGGCCGAGCGCAGCCGTCGCATGCGCGCGGCGGCTCAGGAGCTCGCGGTTGCCGATGCCCGCCGTCGCGTGGGTACCGTCGAGCGCGCCGTGCTTGAGTACGGTGACAATTTGACGCTCGGCTCGTTCCATCATGCCCGTCTTGATGATACCTGTGGACTCACAGCCCCGTGCCTGCTCGATGTTGCTATCATCGGAGTCGATGATTCCGGCTTGGTCCATGCACGCAGGGAGGTTCATGGAAGCCTCGAAGATTAGACTTACCGTTCCCGAGGGTATCGACCCCTCGCGCGTTTTGGGCGCCGGCGACGGCGTCCTTCGTGCACTCGAGAACTTGGTGCACGCCCATGTGGTTGCCCGCGGTGACAGCGTTGCCGTGAGCGGCGATTCGGACGAGGTCGAGCTGGTCGCGCGTTTTTTCGAACATGCCTTTCGTGAGGCTGCTGCCGGGCGCACGCTGTCTGCCGACGATGTCTCGCGTTGCTTGGCTGTCCTGCGCGATGGAGAGCATGATGCCTCGTCGCTGCGCGATGACGTGCTGCTGTCGTATCGCGGCCGCGTTATTCGTCCCAAGACGCTCGGCCAAAAACGCTATGTTGATGCCATCCGCTCTTCTACCATCACGTTTGGCCTCGGTCCCGCCGGTACCGGTAAAACCTATCTGGCCATGGCGCTCGCCGTCGCCGCGCTCAAGCGCCATGAGGTAGGCCGCCTGATCCTGACGCGCCCGGTTGTCGAGGCGGGGGAGAACCTGGGCTTTTTGCCCGGCACCCTCGAGGAAAAGATCGACCCGTATATGCGCCCGCTCTATGATGCCCTCTTTGACATGATGGATCGCGAACGCACCGATGAGCTTATGGAGCGCGGCGTGATCGAGATTGCCCCGCTCGCCTACATGCGCGGTCGAACGCTGAGCGATGCCTTTGTGGTGCTCGATGAGGCACAAAACACGACGCCCGAGCAGATGAAGATGTTCCTGACGCGTTTGGGTTTTAATTCCAAGTTCGTGATTACCGGCGACCTGAGCCAGCGTGACCTGGTGGGTCGTCGCGGCGGTCTTGCCGATGTCGAAAGGATTTTGGGTCGCGTCGACGATGTGGCGTTTTCTCACCTGGAGCGCGCCGATGTGGTGCGCCATGCCCTGGTGGGCCGTATCGTTGAGGCCTATGATGCATACGACGATGCGCGCGAGCGGCGCGCACACGATCGAAAGGAGTCCCGTTGAGTGTATTGATCAGCAACGATGCCGAGCTCGATACGCTGCTCGATGCTCAGGAGGTGGAGCACATCTGCTCAGTTGTGCTTGCCGCCGTGGGTGTTGAGCGTGAGGTCGAGATTTCCCTTTCGTATGTCGATGAGGATGAGATGCACGAGCTCAACCTTGAGTGGCGCGGCATCGATCGCACGACCGACGTGCTCTCGTTTGAATGCGACTCGGCCTTTGACGAGGACATTCCCGCCGACGAGACGCTCGAGCTCGGCGATATTATCCTGGCTCCGCAGGTTATTGCCCGTCAGGCCCCCGGCTTTGGCAACAGCCCCGCCGATGAGTGCCGACTGATGCTCGTGCACGGAATGCTGCACCTGCTGGGTTACGACCACATCGAGGACGATGAGGCCGAGGTCATGGAGGCACGCGAGGATGCCATCCTGCGCGACCTGGCGCTTGAGCGCGGCGAGGACCCCAAGCTCGTCCACGTCGGCCCCATAACCAATCATACCCACGACTAGGAGCCGTCTATGATTCCCGGATCGAACAAGGACCATCCGTCCTTTTTAAAGTCGTTCTCATACGCCATGGAGGGCTTCGTCACCGCTGTCAAGACCGAGCGCAATATCAAGGTCATGCTCGTGGCGGGCGTGTGCACCGTCATTGCCGGCTGCATCGTGGGGCTCGATATTGCCGAGTGGGCTACGGTCATCATCTGCTGCGGCCTGGTGATTCACGGCGAGTTGTGCAATACCGCCATGGAGGCGATTGTCGACCTGGCGACCCAGGAGCTGCATCCGCTGGCCAAGCGCGCGAAGGATATCGCCGCTGCCTCTGTATACGTTCTTTCCATTACCGCCGCGATCGTTGGCTTGCTTGTCTTTGCCCACGCGCTCGACTTTATTTAGAAAGGGATTCACATGTCCGACAATATGCAGCCTACCGATGGAGTTTTGGATGACGAGGTCCTGGACGAGGCTGAAGGTGCCGATTCGTTTGACGAGGTCGAGGAGTTCGATCCGTTTGAGGGTATGAGCGACGAGGAACTCGATGCCCTGTGCGACGAGGATGAGAGCCTCGCGGGCTTTGGCGACTTGGAACCCGGTTTCCGCAGCGGCTTCGTGGCCCTGGTCGGTCGCCCCAACGCCGGCAAGTCCACGCTGCTCAACGCCTGTTATGGCAAGAAGGTCGCCATCACCTCTCCGGTGGCCCAGACGACCCGCCGCCGCATGCGCGCCGTGGTCAACCGCCCCGGTTACCAGCTGGTCTTCGTTGACACGCCGGGCATCCACAAGCCCAAGGACGGCCTGGGCTCCGAGCTCAACAAGAGTGCGTTGTTCGAACTGAATGATGTCGATGTCGTCGCGTTTCTGATCGACGCCACCAAACCCATCGGCAGGGGAGATGCCTGGGTTGCCGAGCGCGTCAAGAGCGCCCGTTCCAAAAAGGTCCTGGTGCTCACGAAGGCCGACGAGGCCGATCCCGCCCAGGTTATGGAACAGCTCAAGGCCGCTCACGAGCTTATGGAATACGACGATGAGATCGTGACGTCGTCGGTCAAGAACTTCAACGTCGATGCGTTTATTGAGACCGTTGCTCACTTTTTGCCCGAGGGCCCGCGCTGGTTCCCCGAGGACATGGGCACCGACGCGTCCGACGAGACCCTCGTGGCCGAGTTTGTACGCGAGAAGGTTCTGCGTCGCACCCGCGACGAGATCCCTCACTCCGTGGGCGTCATCTGTGACGCGCTCGAGCAGACTAAGAAGGTCCTGCGCGTGCACGCCACGATTTACGTCGAGCGCGAGGGACAGAAGGGCATCATCATCGGCAAGGGCGGCGAGATGATCAAGCATATCGGCATCGATGCCCGTCGCGATCTTGAGCGTATCTTTGGCACGCAGGTCTTTTTGGAGCTCGACGTGAAGGTCAAGGCCGGCTGGCGCGATGACGAGGCGCAGATCCGCCGCTTTGGCTATAACGCCGAAGATTAAGCCTCGGCGTTCATGGCAGGCTCTCGCACATATCGCACAAAGGTGCTCGTCCTCGACAAGACCAAGCTCAAGGAAACCGACCTGATCTTGACGATGCTCGACGAACGGGGGCGGCAGGTGCGTGCCGTGGCCAAGGGCGCACGTAAGCCTGGCGGTCGCCTTGCGGCCCGCTGCGAGCTCTTCTGCACCGTTGATATGCTGTTGGCGCATGGTCGCTCGCTCGACGTGGTTTCTCAGGCGGAGCTTATGGAGGCGCCGCTCGGTGCTGCTCCTGACTTCGAGACGACCTGTGCCGCCAGCGCGATTGCCGAGGTTGCGCGCGTGTGCTCGTTTGAGGATGCCGAGGATCCATTTACCTTTGCCATCACGCAGCGGGCGCTCACACTTGTCGGCTGCGGGCTCGACTCGGCACATATGGACCTGCTCGTGGCGGCCTTTGTCTTTAAACTTCTGTCGCACGTTGGTTACCGCCCCGATTTCTCGGCATGCGTCTCGTGCGGCGATCCCATGCTCTCGCATTTCTCGGCCCAAGCCGGCGGGCTTCTGTGCGGGTCGTGCGCCTCGAGCGTGCCCGGTGCCGAGTTGGTATCGGTCGGCGAGGTCGCATGGCTGCGCGCCCTGATGTCCATGACCTTCGATGCCCTTATGGATGAGCAGATCGATCCGCATACGGCTGCGTTTATGCTGGGGCTTTCGCATGTTTGGGCCGCCACGCACACCGATCAGCGACTCCGTGCGATGGAATTCATGTTGGGTCGGTGATGATGCGCAGACGCGCGCCGCTTGTGGTAACATACCGACCTGTTGGTACCTCGACCTTGGATGTTCGCTCCACCGGCGGCTTCCCAGTCCGAGGCGAATAGAGTCGCCCACGGGCGATGCGAAACGAAAGGTGAAACAATGACTGTTTCCAAAGAGCGCAAGGCGGAGCTGACCGCCCAGTTCGGTAACTCCCCGGTCGATACCGGTAACCCCAAGGTTCAGGTCGCCATCCTGTCCGAGCGCATCAAGGAGCTGACCGAGCACATGAAGTCCCACCAGAAGGACTTCCACACCCGTCGTGGCCTGCTCATGCTCGTTGGCCGCCGCCGTCGTCTTCTCTCCTACATCAAGAAGAACGACATCGTCGAGTACCGTGAGCTCATTAAGGCTCTGGGCATCCGCGACAACATCCAGTAACGGATTTGTACATGCTAAGAGCGTCCTGCGCAGCGGGGCGCTCTTTTTGTGCAAGGGCGTGAACAATCACGCTCTGAAGCGTGGCGGGGGCAGGGGGCCCGCGTCACATGAGAAGCCCGCAGGCAAGGGGCCTGTGGGGTAAAGGAGAACAATGACACTCGTATCCAAGACCTTTGAGCTGTACGGCAAGACCTACACCTTTGAGTCCGGTGAGCTTGCCAAACAGGCCACCGGCGCTTGTCTGGTCAAGCAGGGCGACACCACGATGCTCGACACCGTGGTCGTCTCCAAGGAGCGCAAGAATTACGACTTCTTCCCGCTGACCGTCGACTTCAACGAGAAGATGTACGCCGCCGGCCGCATCCCGGGCGGCTACCTCAAGCGTGAGGGCCGTCCCAGCGAGAAGGCCACGCTCACGGCTCGTATGATCGACCGCCCGATCCGCCCGAGCTTCCCGGACGGCTTCCGCAACGAGGTGCACATCGTCGCCACCTCGCTCGTCGCCGACCAGGTTAACCCCTTCGACGTCATCAACGTCATGGGCGCTTCGCTGGCCATGACGCTCGGCGGCGTGCCCTTCGAGGGCCCGCTTGCCTGCGTGCGCATCGGCCGTAACGTGGAGACCGGCGAGTTTATCGTCAACCCCACCTATGAGGAGCGCGAGAACTCCGACCTGGACCTGGAGCTGGGTGGCTCTGCCGACTTCATCTCGATGGTCGAGGCCGGCGCCGAGGAGATCTCCGAGGACGACATGCTCGCCGCCATGAAGTTTGGCCAGGAGGCCCTCGCTGCCTTCTGCCAGGCCCAAGACGAGTTCGTCGCCGAGTGGGAGCAGGTCAACGGCGCCATCGTCAAGAAGGAGTACCCGCTCGACCAGCCCGTTGAGGAGGTTCAGGAGCGCATCTTCGCCCACTACGACGAGATGGCCGCTGCCCTGCGCGACGCCGACAAGCTTTCCCGCATCGGCAAGGTCGAGGCTCTGAAGGAGTCCATCCGCGCTGAGTTCACCGACGAGGAGCAGGCCGCCTGGGAGCGCGAGATCCCCGTGGCGCTTAAGAAGCTCGAGAAGAAGGCCATGCGCACCATGGTCGTCGAGACCGGCGAGCGTGTCGACGGCCGTGCCGCCGACGAGATCCGTCCCATCATGGTGAAGGACAACTACCTGCCGCTCGTTCACGGCTCCGGCCTGTTCCAGCGTGGCCAGACTCAGGTGCTCTCCGTCCTGTCGCTCGGCATGCTTAACGAGGGCCAGCGTCTGGATACCATCGAGCCCACCGAGGGCAAGCGCTATATGCACCACTACAACTTCCCGCCGTTTTGCACCGGCGAGACCGGCCGCATGGGCAGCCCCAAGCGCCGCGAGATCGGTCACGGCAACCTTGCCGAGCGCGCCCTGCTTCCGGTGCTCCCCGACGAGAACGAGTTCCCCTACGCTATCCGTGTGGTCTCCGAGGTCATGGAGTCCAACGGCTCCTCTTCGATGGCTTCGACCTGCGGCTCCACGCTCGCCCTTATGGACGGCGGCGTGCCCATTAAGCGCCCCGTCTCCGGTATCGCCATGGGTCTGATCCAGGAGGAGGGCAAGACCGTGGTCCTGTCCGACATCCAGGGTCTCGAGGACTTCCTGGGCGACATGGACTTTAAGGTCACCGGCACCACCGAGGGCATCACCGCCCTGCAGATGGACAACAAGGCCACCGGTCTTACCTTCGACATCCTGGCCCGCGCCCTGCAGCAGGCCAAGGAGGGTCGCGCCTTCATCCTGCAGAAGATGCTCGATGTGATCCCCGAGCCGCGTCATACCACGCGCAGCACCGCTCCGCGCATCGTCTCCATCCAGGTTCCGACCGATAAGATCCGTGACGTCATCGGTTCTGGCGGCAAGGTCATCCGCGGCATCCAGGACGAGACCGGCGCTTCGGTCGACATCCAGGAGGACGGCACCGTCTTTGTCGGCGGCACCGGCGAATCCGTCGATCAGGCCGTCGAGCGCATCAAGCTCATTATCAAGGTTCCCGAGCCGGGCGAGGAGTACGCCGGTCGTGTTGTCTCCATCCAGCCGTTCGGTGCCTTCGTGAACCTGCTGCCCGGTAAGGACGGCCTGCTGCACATCTCCCGCGTCGCCAAGGGTCGTGTGGAGAAGGTCGAGGACGTCCTCAACGTGGGCGACGAGGTCAAGGTCGTCGTCATCGAGGTCGACGATCGCGGCAAGATCTCGCTCGATCGTCTCGACAAGCCCGAGGCCCCGGCTCGTGCCGAGGGTGCCTCCGAGGGCGACGGCGAGCACTTCCAGCGTCGTGAGCGTCCGCGCCGCGAGCGCTCCGAGCGCAGCGACCGTCCGCGCCGTCCCGGCGACAACGGAGGCCGCAAGCCCCGCCGCCACCACGACGCCGAGTAACAGCAGCACATAAGCAGCGCCGCAAGGGCGACTCCGGACAGGGGTCGCCCTTTTGCTATTCCCGGCGGGGTCCGCGGGTAAAGTTTCCTGCTCTACAGTCCTGCTCGCACGGAGAGCACATTAAGTGCTCTCCGGCTCGTGCGGAACTC
>CAJJZP010000005.1 GCA_905197665.1 uncultured Collinsella sp. | reverse complement strand
CCGCCACCTTGAATTGACTAGGACCTCTGCAAAGGGGTCCTTTTCTTTTATGTAGCCCTCGCACGGAATCGAACCCCGTGAGGGCGCGGAGCTGAGTAAACGCGTAAGCGTTTGCCAGCGCAGCTCGCAAGGCGCGTAAGCGCCGCAGCGGTCCGTCCGCGCAGCGCGCGGACGCGATTCCCTTCCCCGCCACCTTGAATTGACTAGGACCTCTGCAAAGGGGTCCTTTTCTTTTATGTAGGGTTCTGCGGAAACTGCGTCCCAGAATAAGGGCTCAGAACGGGACACACTTTCCGGTGCCTGCCTCCGGCGCGCGTACACACCTCGTCGCACCATTCCGAGTCCGTCTGCTCCCAGACATTCCTCCCACTTTCGCGTCACTTTGCAGACCGTTCGGTCGCCTGTCCGCACACGCGGGTATACTCAAAACGATACTTATCCTACGCAATACGATGCGGGTTCGACCTGCATGATCCGAAGGGGGCAGTGATGGAGAGGATACTCGGCGTTAATCTCTCTGGCTGGTTTATTCCCGAGCCTTGGGTGACCCCGTCGCTGTACGCGGCGACCGGTGCATCCAACGCGGCTGAGCTACAGGAGGCCATGGGTACCGCCGCCTATAACGAGCGCATGCGCCGCCATTACGAGACGTTTGTGAGCGAGGACGATTTTCGCCGCATGGCGCAGATCGGTCTCAATGCCGTGCGTCTGCCGGTGCCCTGGTATGCCTTTGGCTCACAGGAGTCCGATGCCTCCTACATATCGGTTGTCGATTACATCGACCGCGCAATTGAGTGGGCTGCCAAGTACGACATCCGCGTGCTGCTCGATCTGGCAACCGTGCCCGGTGGCCAGGGCGATTCCAACGATTCGCCCACCACGCCGGAGGCTGTTGCCGAGTGGCATTCGTCCACCAGCGGCCGTCATGTCGCACTCGACGTGCTCGAGCGCTTGGCCGATCGCTATGGCGAGGCCGAGAGCCTGCTGGGCATTGAGCTGCTGGACACGCCGCAGATGAGCGTTCGCAAGAGCCTCTTCACCATGACGGATGGCATTCCCGCTCACTACCTGCGCAATTTCTATCGCGATGCCTACGAGCTCGTCCGTTCGTATATGCCCGAGGATAAGATCGTCGTCTTCTCGTCGTCGGGGCATCCCAGCGAGTGGAAGCATTTTATGCGCGGCGCCAAGTACAAGAACGTCTACATGGACCTTCACCTGTACCATTACCGCGACGAGTATGCGCTCGACATCACGAGCCCTCGCGGGCTGACGACGGCGATTTCGCGTAACAAGCGCGAGCTTAAAGAAGCGATTTCGACTGGGTTCCCCGTGCTGGTGGGCGAATGGTCGGGCGCGGCGATCTTTGCCAACTCGTCGGTTACGCCCGAGGGCCGCAATGCCTACGAGCGCGTGTTTATCGCCAATCAGCTGGCTTCGTTTGCGCCGGCTGCCGGTTGGTTCTTCCAAACGTGGAAGACCGAGAAGCGCATTGCAGCATGGGATGCCCGCGCGGCGCTCGGTACGCTCGAGCGCGGCATGATTGAATAGGTTGATATGACGCAAAACAGCGCCCATACGGGCAAACTCTATGTGGTCGGCACACCCATTGGCAACTTGGGAGATCTGTCCCCGCGCGTTGGCGAGGCGTTTGCCGCCGCCGATGTCATCTGCTGCGAAGACACGCGTGTGACGTCAAAGCTGCTAATGCACCTGGGTATCTCCAAACCGCTTGTCCGTTGCGATGAGAACGTGATTGCCAGCCGCGCCGCTGGTCTGGTCGACCGCCTGCTGGCGGGGGAGACCCTCGCCTTTGCCTCGGACGCCGGTATGCCGAGCGTATCCGATCCCGGTCAGGCACTGGTCGAGGCGGCGCGTGAGGCCGATGTGCCCGTCGAGGTTATTCCCGGGCCTTCTGCTTGCGTCACGGCGCTCGTTTCGTCCGGCATTCCCTGCGAGCATTTTTTCTTCGAGGGTTTTTTGGGCCGAAAGCACGGCGACCGCGTGCGCCGTTTGCAGCGCCTTGCCGTGGTGCCCGGCGCACTCATCTTCTACGAGTCTCCACATCGCATCGTGGCGACGCTCGAGGCCGTGGCGGAGGTCTTTCCCCAGCGTGAGGTTGCCGTCTGCCGCGAACTCACTAAGCTGCACGAGGAGGTCTTGCGCGGGTCCGCTGCCCAGCTTGCCGAGGAGCTGCGTGCTCGCGGCGAGGTAAAGGGCGAGATTGCGCTGGTCATCGCGCCGCCGAGCGAGGATGAGGAGGCCGGTATCGTGCCGGTTGGCGCCGCGGCAGCGGATCCCGACGAGGCCCTGCGCGAGGATATCCGCGCCGCGCTCGAGGAGGGGGAGCCCGCGTCTGCGGTGGCCAAGCGCCTGTCTCAGAAGTATTCGCGCCGCAAGCGCGATGTCTATGCCATGGTGCTCGATATGCAATAGATGGAGGATATCCAGCCCTTGCGCTAGAATCATCCTCTGTATGCAACGTTTTTCTGGAGGACAAACCCCATGGATCAAAGCAAGCCTTCGTTCTTTATCACGACGCCCATCTACTACGTCAACGCCGATCCACACCTGGGCACGGCTTATTCCACCATCATCGCCGACGTTCAGGCTCGCTATCGCCGTTCCGCCGGCTATAACGTCAAGTTCCTGACCGGCATGGACGAGCACGGCGAGAAGGTCGCCGAGGCCGCAGCCAAGCATGGCATGACGCCGCAGGAGTGGACCGACAGCCAGGCTCCGCACTTCAAGGAGCTTTGGAGCAAGCTCGAGATCTCCAACGACGACTTCATCCGCACCACCGAGCCGCGCCAGCATCATGCCGTGCAGTACCTGTGGGAGCGCATGAAGGAGTCCGGCTACCTGTATAAGGGCAGCTACGACGGTTGGTATTGCGTGCCTGACGAGACCTACTTCACCGATACGCAGGTCCAGAAGGGCGACGAGGAGTACGGCAGCGTCGGCCAGCACCTGTGCCCCGACTGCCACCGTCCGCTTGAGCGCGTGCAGGAGGAGTCCTACTTCTTTAAGCTTTCCGCCTTCCAGGACAAGCTGCTCAAGCTCTATGATGAGCACCCCGACTTTGTCGAGCCTGCGTTCCGCATGAACGAGGTTCGCAGCTTTGTCGAGGGCGGCCTTAACGACCTTTCCGTGAGCCGTACGAGCTTTGACTGGGGCATTCAGGTCCCGTTTGACGAGGGTCACGTGACCTACGTGTGGTTCGATGCGCTGCTCAACTATATGACAGCCGTCGGCTACGGTGTCGACACCGACGAGGCCCGTGCCGAGCTGGCCTATCGCTGGCCCGCGCAGTTCCACATCGTGGGTAAGGACATCATCCGCTTCCACTGCGTCATTTGGCCCGCCATGCTCATGACCATCGGCGAGGCCCTGCCCGAGCACGTCTTTGCCCACGGCTTCCTGACCGTGCGCAATGCCGAGACCGGCAAGGCCGAGAAGATGTCCAAGAGCCGCGGTAACGCCATCGCTCCGCAGGACGTTATCGACATGCTGGGCGTCGAGGGCTATCGCTACTACTTTATGACCGACGTCGTTCCCGGTACCGACGGCGCTATCAGCTTCGATCGCATGGAGCAGGTCTACAACGCCGACTTGGCCAACAGCTGGGGCAACCTTATCTCGCGTTCGCTCAACATGAGCGGCAAGTACTTTGACGGTTGCGCGCCCGCCAAGCCCGCATCGTTCGATGCGTTCGACAACCCGCTGGCAAAGATCGCCGATGGCCTGGTCGACCGCTACATGGCCAAGATGGACGTGCTCGATTACGGCGGAGCCAAGGACGAGGTTATGGAGCTCATCCACGCCGCCAACCACTACATCGAGGACTCCGAGCCTTGGGCGCTTGCCAAGGATGAGGCTAAGGCTGACGAGCTGGCATTTGTGATCTACAACCTGCTCGAGGCCATCCGCATTGCCGCTCACCTGCTGATGCCGCTCATGCCTCAGACCTCTGCCGAAGCCCTGCGCCGCCTGTCCTGCGAGGACGAGGCCGCGAGCGACGACCTCAAGGGCATTTGCGCTTGGGGCCTGCTTGCCGGTGGTCAGCCCGTCGAGAAGGGTGAGCCGCTGTTCCCGCGTCTGGGCTAAGACGCCGTGCGCCATATCGGCAATTTGCTGTTTAGATGTAAGGGCATGGCCGCAACGGTCCATGCCCTTTTGTTTCAAGACGCCGCCATCATGCTAAGGAGGCAACTATGACAACTTCGCCTTTGGCAAACCCCACGGCAACAAGGGGGCTGCTGGAGGAGTTTGGCCTTGCGACCAAGCATCGCCTGGGCCAGAACTTCCTGATCGACAACCATGTGATCGAGCGCATTTGCGAGCTTTCCGAGCTCACGGGCGATGAGCGCGTGCTCGAGGTTGGCCCGGGCGTTGGTACGCTCACGCTCGCGCTGCTGCAGGAGGCGGCGTGCGTCACGTCGATCGAGGCCGATCCCGAACTCGAACCGGTGCTCGATGCCCATGCCGCCGACTATGCCAACTTCCGCTTTATCATGGGCGACGCGCTCAAGGTGACGACGGGGCAGATTGAGCAGGCTGCAGGCGGTGAGCCGACGGTATTTGTCGCGAACCTGCCCTATAACGTGGCGGCGACGATCATCCTGCAGTTCTTCCAGACGATGCCCGCGCTCAAGCGTGCCGTGGTCATGGTTCAAAAGGAGGTTGCCGATCGCATTGCCGCGGTGCCGGGTAACAAGACCTATGGCGGCTACACGGCAAAGCTCGGCCTGTATGCGCAGGTTACGGGTCGCTTTGAGGTGCCGCCACGTTGCTTTATGCCGGCACCGCACGTGGACTCGGCCGTCGTGCGTATCGACCGTGTTGACGGTGTGGTGCCCGAAGGACTCGGTCGCGAATTTGTAGCCCGCGTGATTGATGCTGCATTTGCTCAGCGTCGCAAGACCATCCGCAATTCCATGAGCGCCAACGGCTTTGCCAAGGACGTGCTCGATGCCGCCTTTGAGGCTTGCGGTATCGCACCCACCACGCGCGCCGAGACGCTCGGCGTCGCCGACTTTGTGTGCCTGGCTCGGGAGCTTTCCCATGACGCTTAATGCCGAACGCGTGACGTTTACCAAGAAAAAGAAGACGGTTGCTTGTCCCGTGCCCTTGGCACCGCTTGCCGACACACATGCGCATCTGCTTTCGTTCTGGGGCAAGGATGTGCCCGAGACACTCGTGCGTGCCAAGGCGGCAGGCATCGACCTGTTGGTGACGGTCTTCGACCCCATCGCCGACAAGCGCAGCGTGACGGACTATAGCGACTGGCTGACGCGCGAAATTCTGCCGATGCAGGATATCCCGCAGATCAAGTATCTTGCCGGCGTGCATCCGTATGGCGCGCCCGACTACACCGATAACATCCATGCCCAGATTGTGACTGCGCTCGATGATCCCCTATGCGTTGGTATTGGCGAGATCGGTTTGGACTACCACATGGATTACGACGACGATATTGCGCCGGCGCCCCACGACGTGCAGATCGACTGTATGGCGCGCCAACTCGAGGTTGCCGTACGTCGCAATGTGCCGGTAGAGCTGCATCTGCGTCATGAGGACACGGACGGGGAGAGCACCTCGCATGTGGACGCCTACAACGTGTTGCGCGAGGTCGGCGTGCCCCAGGCCGGTTGCGTACTGCACTGCTTTGGCGAGGACCGAGCCACGATGGAGCGCTTTGTGGATTTGGGTTGTTACATCGCCTATGGCGGCGCGGCTACCTTTAAGCGCAACGACGACGTGCGCGAGGCATTCGCGGCAACCCCGCTCGACCGTATTTTGTTCGAGACGGATTGTCCCTATATGGCGCCGGAGCCCATTCGCGGTCTTGAGTGCGAGCCTGCAATGATTTCCATCACGGCAAACGCGCTGGTCAACGACCGCGTCGATCGTACCGGCGAGGACGCCGAAGCAATCGCTCGAGCCGCCTGGGAAAATGCCTGCAAACTTTTTCAAAAATAGTTCTTGCGTTCGCGGTGGCGCTCCGTTATTCTAATTCCTGCACGCGGGCGTGGCGGAATTGGCAGACGCGTACGGTTCAGGTCCGTATGGGGGCAACCCCATGAAGGTTCAAGTCCTTTCGCCCGCACCATTGATTGAAAGAGCTCCCAGCAATGGGAGCTTTTTTGTTATAGGCCCATCGCGGGGACTTGAACCTGCGAAGGAGCGAGCGTAAAGAAAACGCGGAGCGTTTTTAGCGGGCTGGCGAGTCCGCCGGCAGGCGGGCGAAGCCGGTGCGGATCCGCGAAGCGGATACGCGGACGTCCTTTCGCCCGCACCATGGATTGAAAGAGCTCCCAGCAATGGGAGCTCTTTTTGTTATGCACGATCTCCTTGGACGGGTATCCTAGTACCAACGTGTGCCTATCAGAGGAGAGACCATGCTGTTTTCCGGTATCATCGCCGCCCTTACCAGCCTTTTGATTCCCATCATCATCCTGTTGCTGCTGCTCCCCAACGCCTGTTATGTCGTTGAACAGCAGCACGCCGTAATCATCGAGCGCTTGGGTAAGTTCAACCGTATCGTCAACGCGGGCTTCCACGTGAAG
This sequence comes from uncultured Collinsella sp., assembly GCA_905197665.1. GTDB lineage: Bacteria > Actinomycetota > Coriobacteriia > Coriobacteriales > Coriobacteriaceae > Collinsella. The sequence continues at coordinate 134,789 of CAJJZP010000005.1, read as the reverse complement.
GTGCCCGTGATCGACCGCAAGGCCGCCACGGTGAGCCTGCGCACGATGAAAAACGGTTTTGGCATCGACGTTAAGACCCAGGACAACGTGACCATCGGTCTTGAGGTCTCCGCTCAGTACCACGTGAGCTACGACATGGGCGCCGGCCCGGCAGATTCGGGCATCTACAAGAGCTACTACATGCTGCAGGAGCCCGTCGACCAGATGCGCGACTTCATCACCGACGCCCTGCGCTCCTCCATCCCCGTCTACACACTCGATGAGGTCTTTGCCAAGAAGGATGACATCGCCAAGGATGTCAACGCTACCGTTTCCGAGCAGATGGCCGCCTACGGCTTCACCCTCGTGTCGACGCTCATCACCAAAATCGCACTGCCGACCGAGGTTGAGAACTCCATGAACGACATCAACGCTGCCCAGCGCAAGCGCGCTGCCGCGCAGGAGCTCGCCGAGGCCGACCGCATCAAGCGCGTCACCGAGGCGACCGCCGAGGCCGAGGCTATGGAAAAGGCGGGCGAGGGCATCGCCAACCAGCGCAAGGCCATCGCGCTGGGTATCAAAGATTCGCTCGAGATCATCCAGGAGACGGGTGTCGGCAATGACGAGGCCAACCAACTGTTCATGTTTACGCAGTGGTCCGAGATGATGACGGAGTTCGCTCGCACGGGTAAAACCTCGACGGTCGTGCTGCCGAGCGACTTTTCGCAGTCGGCCTCGATGTTCGAGCAGATGCTGGCCGCCGGCAAAGTTCAAAACGATTCGAAGGAGTAGACGCGCGTGAAATACACCGTCGTTTGCGTCGGTAAGCTCAAGGAGCGCTTTTGGAAGGACGCGTGCGCTGAGTACACCAAGCGCCTAGGTGCCTATGCCAAGGTGGATATCCGCGAGGTGGCCGATATCGACCCGGCTAAGGCGGGCGGCGTGGATGCCGCGCGCGACAAGGAGGGGGCGGCGATTCTTGCCGCCTTGCCATCTCGAGCGCATGTGATCCTTCTGGCTATCGAGGGCAAAGAGCGCTCGAGCGAGGAGTTTTCGGCGCGGCTCGATGATCTTATGCTGCGTGGTAACAGCGACATCGCCTTTGTGATTGGCGGATCGGACGGCGTGAGCGATGACGTGCGTGCACGAGCCGACGAGATGCTCAGCTTTGGACGCATTACCTTGCCGCATAACTTGGCGCGCGTGGTGCTGCTAGAGCAGATTTACCGTGCCTGCAAGATCAGTCGTGGCGAGCCGTATCACAAATAGGTCGGCAATACGAAACAATGGCGTGGGACAATACCTTTCATTTTGAGGAATGTGTCTGAAAGGACTATGCGATATGAAGATTGGATTTGTCGGTTTTGGCAATATGGCGAGTGCTATGGCCGATGGCTGGATTGCCGCCGGCGTGGCCGCGGGCGACATGTGCGCCTGCGCAGGCCGCTACGATGCTTTGGTCGAGCGTTGCGAGGTGCGCGGCATGGTCGCCTGCCACGATGCCGCCGAGGTTGTCGCCGCATCCGATATCGTGGTCGCTGCGGTCAAACCGTACATGATCGAGAAGGTATTCGCCCCGCTCAAGGATGCTCTTGCCAAAAAGGTCGTTCTGTCGGTTGCCTGGACCTGGGACAGTGCCAAGTGGGAGCAGGTCCTGCCGGGCGTCGCGCATATCTCGACGGTGCCCAACACGCCGGTTTCGGTGGGCGAGGGCGTCATCGCCTGCGAGAAGGCTTCGACGCTTAACGACGAGCAGCGTGCTGTGGTGCTCGACCTGCTCGGTAAGCTTGGCGCTGTCGTCGAGCTCGACACAAGCCTGCTGTTTGTGGGCGGCACGGTGGGTGGTTGCGCTCCGGCGTTTGTCGCCATGGCAATCGAGGCCCTGGGCGATGCGGCGGTCAAGCACGGTATCCCGCGTGCGGATGCTTATCGCATTGTGAGCCAGATGGTGCTGGGTACGGCAAAGCTGCAGCTTGCAACTGGCCGGCATCCTGCGGCGATGAAGGATGCCGTATGCTCGCCCGGCGGTGCCACCATCAAGGGCGTCGTTGCACTCGAGGACGCCGGCATGCGCAGCGCCCTGGTCAAGGCAATCGACGCAACCCTCCAGTAAAACCGACCAAAAAAGGGACAGTTTATTTTGGCAGGTTTTTCCTGCGGTTTTGTCCTTTTAGCGAAAAGTGCCCCGCAACTGGCTCAATTCCAGTTGCGGGGCACTTGCGTTTGCCCAGATAAAACCGACCAAAATAAACCTGTCCCTTTTTGGCAGGTTAGTCCCAGAAGCTGTCTTCTTCGTCCTCGGACTTGGGGCCGCGGTCGACATACATCTTATGGGTGCGCTTCTCCATTACAAAGGCAATAATCGCAAACAGCAGGATGCCGCCGGCGAAAAGGATGGCAAAACCGGTGCGGGTGCCAAACAAAAAGGAAAAAACTGCGTCCATTGGGTGCCTTCTTGCGTAGTTGAGTTGGGTCGTAAACGCTCATAAGTATATACTTGCCCATACATGTACAAGGTTGCAACCTAAATGGAATGTATATCGCCGGAGGATCTAATGCTTGATATCAAGTTTGTTCGCGAGAACCCCGATGCCATCGATGTCGCCATGGCTAACCGCCAGACGTCTTGGGATCGCGAGAAGTTCTTTGAGCTCGACGACGAGCGTCGTGCCGTCATCACCGAGGTTGAGGAACTTCAAGCCACGCGCAATGCCGAGTCCAAGAAGATCGGCGCCCTGATGAAGGAGGGCAAGAAGGACGAGTCCGAGGCCGCCAAGGAGGCCGTGCGCGCCGTCAACGAGAAGATTGACGGTCTGGCCGAGCGCCGCACCGCCCTCGAGCAGGAGCAGTACGACTTCATGGCTCACCTGCCCAACATTCCCTGCGAGGCCACGCCGTACGGCAAGGACGAGGACGAGAACATCGAGCGCCGTCGTTGGGGCACCCCGCGCGAGTTCGACTTCGACTTTAAGCCGCACTGGGATCTGGGCACCGACCTCGACATCCTTGACTTCGAGCGCGGCAACAAGCTCTCCGGCAGCCGCTTCACCGTTCTCGGTGGCGCCGGCGCCCGTCTTGAGCGCGCCCTCATCAACTTCTTCCTCGATACGCACACCAGCCGTGGTTTTAAGGAGTGGTGGCCGCCCATCGTCGTCAAGCGTCAGACCATGTTCGGCACGGGCCAGCTGCCCAAGTTCGAGGACGACGCCTATCACGTCTCGGGCGACAACTTCCTGATCCCCACCGCCGAGGTCGTGCTCACCAACCTGCACGCCGGTGAGGTCCTCGACGCCGACACCCTGCCGCGCCGCTACACCGCCTTCACCCCCTGCTTCCGCGAGGAGGCCGGTTCCGCCGGTCGCGATACCCGTGGCATCATCCGTCAGCACGAGTTCGACAAGGTCGAGATGGTCAAGTTCGCTAAGCCGGAGGAGTCCGACGAGGAGCTCGAGAGCATGACCGCCGAGGCCGAGTACCTGCTGCAGCAGCTGGGCCTTCCGTATCGCGTGATTAGCCTGTGCACCGGCGACTTGGGCTTCTCTGCCCGTCAGACCTACGACATCGAGGTCTGGCTGCCGAGCTACAACGCCTACAAGGAGATCAGCTCCTGCTCCAACTGCGGTGACTTCCAGGCTCGCCGCGCCAACATCAAGTATCGCGACCCCGAGAACTTCAAGGGTTCGCGCTATCTGCACACCCTCAACGGTTCCGGCCTGCCGGCTGGCCGTACCATGGCTGCCATTCTGGAGAACTACCAGAACGCCGACGGCACCATCACGATCCCCGAGGTCCTGCGTCCCTACATGGGCGGCCTCGAGAAGATCGAGCCGGTCGCGTAACTTGGCTGCATAGGCGATATGCAAGGGCGCTCCTTCGGGGGCGCCCTATTTCGTGCGCAGGTCCATACCATGCCGTGCGGACAGCTCAATAGAAAACACACGAACAACTGTTCTGTATACAGCCATCTACCTGCTATGCTTTTGCTAAATAAGAGCGAGAGAAAGGGGACGCGATGGAGCTGTTTGATGATCGGGTGGTTTTGTTTGAGAGCGACGAGGGCGGGGAGTACCTGCTTGTGACGTGTGAGCCGTCTGGCATGGGTGGCCTGGTGGTTCGACAGACGAGCGAGGGGCCGTTGACGCAATGGTGCTACGAGGAGTCGCCTCATGTGGTTGAGACGTTTGTGGCGCACGAGGGGCTTGTGGCCCTAGAGCATTTCTATGGGGTCCAGACATCTAATCAGGTTGCTCGCATGTTGAGTATCTCGTTTGCCGATTATGATTGTGCCCAGCGGGTGAGATCGCTCCTGAGGGAACTTGATGCTAAGTTTGACGTGATCGAAAAGCCAATCGATCGTACGGGGAATGGCGGTATATGCGGAGCAGCATGACAAGACTGCGTTCCACAAAAAAGTTTGAAATTGTGCTTGACTCCAATAAGCTAAAGTGGTTTTATATGTCTTGCGCTGCGGCGTTACCTCAGCTGGATAGAGGGTCTGACTACGAATCAGAACGTCATAGGTTCGAATCCTATACGCCGCACCATTTGAGATTAAAGCTCCCGGCAACGGGGGCTTTTCTTTTACGCCAGCTTGAGTGCTTTCGTCCAAAGGGACGATTTCCTGTCGACTCGTGTAAGATTCCGAGTAGATGTCGCGACTTATTCGCGACCACTCCTTCTCAAGCGACCGATCAGGGTGATATTTCGTGGCAGAGCGTCCGACATACAAGCTCAGGTTTCTCGATCCCAAGAAGCGCTTTCCGGCGATGTCCGAGCAGCCTGCGGGACGCTCATATGGCGTGGTCTGGAAACTCTTTGGCGAGGATCAGCATGAATCTTGTTATGTCGTCGAATTCGTTGGCAAAAGCCATGTGTCGCTTTTGGGCTACGTAAGCGTTTCGGGTGAGGTGTACAAGGTGGACCGCCCCGTTAGCGAGGCTCCGCTGCCCAACGATCCCGACATGGAACTGGTCCTTGACGAGTCGGACTCCGGTATTGGTGAGATTATGGTGAGGGGAGCAAACGGCACGATGCGCGCGTGCGCGCGAACCGTCGGCTCTCCCGAAGGCCCCATGCGCGAACAGTCCGATCACGAGACATGGAATTCGACCCGCTCCCTTCCTTACGGTGAGTTCATGGCATCGATGTTCCTGCGCTACGTGATATTCGCTGACTCCGAAAATACCATTGCGAGCACGGCGGACGCCGACGGACTCGACGAGGGTATGCAAAACGTTGTCGACAAGATCAAGCTCGTAAAGTTGCCCGAGCCGGTCGAGGTGTTTTTGGGCTTTAACACGGCACCGCTCCCTGACGCTATCGAGACGCTGCTCTACCGCGTTGACCATGCCGAGAATCCGAGCGGTATCGAGCGCTATGCCGCCGCCCTTATGAGTGAAATTGACTTGCCCCGCTTGCGCACCATCGCCGCTAAGTCCGAGATGAGCCTGGCTCGCATCGATCGCTCAAAGCTTTTCTATCTCAATTTTGATCGCAGCCTGCTGGACCAGGACGAGATTGACATGCTGCTTGCCATCGAGTGCCGTCTTAACCGTCTCTCCGGCATCCTTGAGCACATCGGGGCCGGATTGGTCCCTGCGGCATCCTCGCCGAGCCTTGAGGGCTGCGCGCTCTTTGATGCGTGGCATATCGCCAAGACGACCAACGATGTTCCCCGACTGCTCGATACGGCCTCGAGCGATAACCCGTGGGGCAAACCGGGTACGGTGGCTTGCCAGCCGGGCGGTGAGTGGGATGTGCGTACCCGCTTCGCGCGTATTGTCGAGGCACTTAACGTGGTCACGCGGCTCGACTATACCTATCGGGCAAACGTTGCCGAGGGGATCATGCTCGTTCGGTTTGGGCAGTCTGTCGTTGATGCCATGCCGCAACGTGAATACGACGCTCAAGATGACGCCTGGCGCGAGTTGGACGAGGACGCGCGTGCGATCTGGGCCGCGGAGCACGATGCGCGCGTGGCACTCACGCTTGCAGCAGCGTGTTTTGCCGCGGGCACCTGCATCACGCGCTGCTATGTGCAGATTGCTGCTCCCGGCAGTGAGCAGGGCGAGCGCGTTGTCGCAACGTATTTCTTTGGGCGCGCGGCCTATCTGGCCGATTGCGTGCCTGTCGTCAAGGATCTTGAGAGCATGGACATGGACGATATGCCGTGCAAGCGTGTACTTGAGGCGTATGAGTCAACCGCTCCGGAGACGATTGAGCCTGCGGAGGTTCATGCTCGTCCGCGTGATGACCATCGCGCGCTGCCGCCGGCGCTGCGCGATCTGCTGCTTGCCGATACGGCTGACGAGTTGGAGGTCATGGAAGAGGACGACGACCCATACGTGGCCCGTGTTGTTGAATTGCGCGAGCAGGCAAAAGTCGACCGTACAGGTGCTTTTGAAGGCTTTTCCCGTCTTGTCGAGGAGTTGGAGGCTAAGTGCGCCGTCGCCGAGCTTTTGGCGACAGGTCCGGTTCAAACGCAGTTTTGCGATAACCAGCTGGTGCGCATGGTGCTACCGGTGTTGGAAGAAGACCGCTCTGTGCGAATCCTTCGTGCGCCCGATGCGCTGTACTTTGCCCAGCACGAGATCTGCAGTTTTTACGCCGAGCAAGAGGACTTTGAACGAGCACTGCCCGAGGTGCGCCATCTTTACGATCTGGCGCGCTCGTCCATGCAGTCGCACTTTGCGCTCATCAACGTGCTCGCGCGTCTGGAGCGCTTTGCCGAGATTATCGAGGTGGCGCGCCACGGCCTACGTATTGCCAGCGATCGTTCTGCAATCGGCTACCTGTTCTATCGCTTGGCGTTTGCCTATTGGAATTGCGATCAGCTCGACCTGGCGCTGGCTTGTTACCGTCTGGTGCCGCGCGGCGAGGAGTCGGGCAGCAGCGCGCTGGAAGAAATGCAGGGCCTTATGAACGAGATGGGCGTCAGCGAGCCTCCGACGTTCGAGGAAGCGGTCGAGACCATCCATAAGGCTGGACTAGAGCTGCCGCCAGTGTCCGCCGTGACGAATCAGCTGGCAGATGCCGCTGTGCAACTGGTCGACAACGGTTTCTTTTTCCTGGCGCGCGGTTGTATCTTCCAAATGTGGCGCACCATGGGCAACGACGAGCTCGGCTCCCTCAACCGCTCGCTGGGGTAGGCGAAGCTTTCAAGAAGGAAAGGCTGCTAGGCAATTAGAAAATTTCCTCTTGCTCATCCTTGGCTGTTTGGTTACTATAGAACGGCTGTTACGGAGAGCTGACCGAGAGGCCGAAGGTGCTCGCCTGCTAAGCGAGTATGCCCCAAAAGGGCATCTGGGGTTCGAATCCCCAGCTCTCCGCCAGTAAGACTTTAAAGAAGGGTTCCGAAAGGGACCCTTTTTTAGTTGAACCACGTTAGCTGGGGATTCGAACCTCAAAAAAGGAGGCATCCTTTCGGACGCCTCCTTTCAGTGGGCTTATTATTCTTGCGCCCTACACCTCGGGCGCCTTGGCGACGGTCTCGCTTTCTGCTGTGAGCGGTCGGTTGTCGATGCGGCGGCCCAGGCGGTCGAGCTTCACGAGCAGCCACTCGATGGGATTGGGCCCCGTTCCTTCCTCGTCGGCAACCAGGTCCATAACGGCGATCTTGGTGCCGTCCTGCTTAAGCGTAACGCTGCCCACCTTGTCGCCAACATGCACCGTGCCCGAAAGGTCATCGTAGCTAACCTTTTCGGTCACTTCGCCGGCGAGTGAGAACACCGTTGCCTGTGCGGCGGGGTCGGCGAGCGTGGCGTCGATCGTCTTGTCCGTCCAATCTGTCTGGCTAATGCGCGCCATGAGCGGGTTGCCGTTGGCGGTCTTCTCCTGCGTGTTGGCGATCGCGACCGTGACCTTGTGGCCGTAGTACCAGTTGGCAAGGGTGGCGGTATCGGTAAAGCGCTGGTCGGTGGTGGTGGAGTTCAAAATAACAGTGTAGATCTCGTCGCCGTCGCGGTTGTAGGCGCTCGTAAAGCAATAGCCCGCGTCGTCGGTGGTGCCGGTCTTGCCACCAATGTTTCCGTCCTGACCGAGCAAAACGTTGTGCGTGTCCATGGAATGCGAATGGTCTGAGCCATCGGCGCCCGTGACCTCAATCCAAGAATCCTCGCTCGCGACGACTTCACGAATCGTATCGTCTTTCATGGCTTCCTGCATCATCAGTGCCACGTCATGTGCGGTTGAGTGCATGTCGCCGGCCCACTCATCAAAGTCCAGACCGTGTGGGTTCTCAAAGACCGTGCCGGTGCAGCCGAGCTTTTTGGCGCGCTCGTTCATGGCCTTCACAAAGGTTGCCTCGGCGTCTTTGGTCTTGGGGTCGATCTTTTTGCCCACGTACTCGGCAAGCACGATGGCGGCGTCGTTGCCCGAGGGGATCATTAGGCCGCGTAGTGCCTGCTCCACGGTGAGCTCGTCGCCTTCGAGTAGGCCGGCAGTCGAGTTGCCTACGGTGGCGGCAGCGTTGCTCACCGTGACCTTCTCGTCCATCTTGCAGTTTTCGACGGTCAGGATTGCGGTCATGACCTTGGTGATCGAGGCAATCTTGACCTGCTCATCGGCGCCGCGTCCATAGTAGACGGTGCCGTCCTTGCCCATGACGAGGGCATTGGTTGCCTCGATATCGGGCAGGTTTTCTGTCGTGATGCCGCGGACGTCGGCGGTCTTGCCGCAGACGTCGTCGGTCGTGAGCACTTGGGCACCGGCAACAGCAGGTACGCCGGCAACAAGGGCGATGGCGCAGGCAAAGCCGGCGGCAAGCTGGGCGGGGCGTTTTGCAAAAGAGGTGAGGGACTTCACAGATTTCGCTTTCGACGGGATGGTCTCTTCTGGCACTAGAGTATATCGTTTGCCGGCGACGACGATCGTTGCGTGCGCGCATGGCCCGCATTCGTGCTCGAATGGGCGCAAGGGTGCTTAAGGTCGACTTAATCGCCCACGCTTGTTGTGTGTGGCGGGCGCCGCCTCGGGCATAATGGAGCGCGAGAGGAGCACGCATGAACGAGCGCATACTGGTAGTTGATGACGAGAAGGCCATCGCCGACCTGGTTGGTATCTACCTTACAAAAGAGGGCTTTGACGTCCAGATCGCCTACAGCGGGGCCGATGCGGCCAAGGCGATTCTGGAGCAGGAGTTTGATCTGGCGCTGCTGGATGTCATGCTGCCTGATATCGACGGCTTTGAGCTGTTGCGTACGATCCGTTCCAGCCATACCTATCCCGTAATTATGTTGACGGCACGCGATGCCCAGCAGGATAAGATCGAAGGCCTTTCGCTTGGCGCGGACGATTACGTGGTCAAGCCGTTCCGCCCGCTGGAGCTCATCGCGCGCGTTCATGCTCAGTTGCGTCGCTACACCAGCTACGGTAGCCGCGCGCAGGCGACCGAGTTGCCGACCCTCCAGCTCGACGGCCTCGAGATCAACCGTGACGCTCGCTCCGTGACGGTGGACGGTGCGCCGGTGCGCCTCACGCCCATCGAGTATTCCATCTTGCTGTATCTGGCCGAGCATCGCGGCAGCGTAGTGCCCGTGGAGGACCTGTTCCGCGCGGTGTGGAACGAGGACTTTATGCCCGGCTCCAACAATACGGTTATGGTGCACATTCGCCATCTGCGCGAAAAGATCGGCGACGATGCCCAGAAGCCGCGCTTTATCAAAAACGTCTGGGGCGTCGGCTACATAATCGAATAACGCCTTTGATGGTGGGGGAGTAGATATGACAAAAGACGATAGGCGGGCATTCGAGGTACCCGATCGACTCTTTGAATACGTAAGGGCGGTCGTTGACAACCGTGCGTTAGCGACGGTGCTGCTCTTTTTGCTGAGTCTGCTGCTCATCGGCATTGACAATATCGTTGGCATCTTGGCAGTTCTATTCATTGGCTTTTTGCTGATTGATCGATTCGAAATCGTTCGCCGCTGTGTGGTGATCGGCGGCGCCGCGTGGACAATTACGTTGGCGATCGGGTCCATGGCGCTTGGCGGTATTGGCGAGCCCGTATTCTTTGACGCCGGCTTTGTGTTCAACATGCTTGGATTTGTGCTGGCGCTTGCCGTGTGCGTCCTGTTCTTCTGCGGACGCGCCCTGTACTACCAGGGTTACGAGCAGGGCGAGCTGCACGCCGACCGCGTGATTGCCGCCCGCATTCAGGACCGTCTGATCGATAACCCCGACACATGGGATAACATTGACGGCGACTTCCTCGAGGTCGAGGGCGCGCTCAACCGGGCGCGCGATTGCGAGCGTAGGGTTCAACAAGCCCTGCGTGACGAATCCCACCGCAAAGATGACCTGGTGACGTACCTGGCGCACGACCTGCGCACGCCGCTCGCCAGCGTGGTGGGCTACCTTTCGCTCTTGCAGGAGGCCCCCGATTTGCCGCTTGAGCAGCGCACACGTTTTACGGGCGTGGCACTCGACAAGGCCCACCGGCTCGATGCGCTCATCGAGGAGTTCTTCGACATCACGCGCTTTGATTTCCACGATATCGTGCTCACCCGCAGCTACGTCGATTTGGGGCTCTTACTGGCACAGGTGGCCGACGAGTTCTATCCCATTCTCAACGAACAGCATAAAGAAGCCCAGGTTGATATCTGCGAGGATCTGACGGTGCTCGTGGACGGCGACAAGATGGCTCGCGTATTCAACAACATCATGAAAAACGCCGTTGCCTATAGCTATGAAGGCTCGATGATCACGATTGAGGCCAGACGTTTGGGTAACGGCGGCGTGCGCGTACGATTTATAAACCAGGGCGATCCGATCCCTGAGCCAAAGCTCAAGGTGATCTTTGAGAAGTTCTATCGCCTGGATGCGGCGCGTGCGACCAATCGCGGTGGTGCCGGTTTGGGCCTTGCTATTGCCAAGGAGATCATCGCGGCACACGGCGGTACCGTTGCATGTGAATCGACGCCCGAACACACGATATTCACCATCGAGCTGCCCGCCGCATAGCTAGCGTGCCCTTACAAACACTTGACAATGTGCTCACGTGCGTATGAGCCGCGATTCCTACTATCGATACTGCTGAATTGATATCGATATGGAGGTGTGCGGTATGACGGCTGCTGCGGCTGTGGAGCCCACGGAGCTTGAAGAACTCATGGAAGCGCAGGCCGAGGCCGCGCATGAGCGCGAGGTTGGGGATGCGACTCGCCCCACGGCAGAGGGTCTTGCCGCCTCGCCGACGCGCATCGACGTCGAGGGCATCGACCTGTTCTATGGCGACCACCATGCGCTCAAGGACGTGAATATCAAGATCCGCGACAAGCAGATCACCTCGTTCATCGGGCCTTCGGGCTGCGGAAAGTCCACGTTGCTGCGCTGCTTTAACCGCATGAACGACGGCATCAAGGATTGCCGCATCGAGGGCAAGATTGCGCTCGATGGTCAAGATATCCTGGGCGATTGCGACATCTGCCGTTTGCGCCAGCGCGTGGGCATGGTGTTCCAACGCCCCAACCCATTTCCCATGAGCATCTACGACAATGTCGCCTACGGTCCTCGCGGTATGGGTGTGCGCGACCGCGCCGTGCTCGATGAGCTGGTCGAGGACTCCCTTCGTCGCGCTGCGCTATGGGATGAGGTCAAGGACAAGCTCAAGGAGCCGGGCCTGGGTCTTTCGGGTGGACAGCAGCAGCGCCTGTGCATCGCCCGCGCACTTGCCGTGCAGCCCGATATTCTGCTGATGGACGAGCCGACCTCGGCGCTCGACCCCGTGTCGACGCTCGTGGTGGAGCAGCTTGCCTGCGAGCTCAAGGAAACCTGCACGCTGGTGGTCGTGACGCACAACATGCAGCAGGCCGCGCGTATTTCCGATTCGGTTGCGTTCTTTTTGCTGGGTGAGCTGGTGGAGCACGCGCCTACCGCGCAACTCTTCAAAAATCCGTCCGATCCGCGCACGGCGGATTATTTGACGGGGCGTTTTGGCTGACGCTGTCTTTTACAGGTGCTTTTAGGGTTAAGATGCGGTCATATCGGCCGCAAAGGGGTTCAACATGATCTATTACGTCGAGGACGATGACAACATCAGGGATTTGACGGTCTACGCGCTGCGCAAGCAGGGAATCGAGGCCGAGGGCTTTTCGTGCGATGGCGAGTTTAAAGCTGCCGTGGCGCGACGGGTGCCCGATGCTGTGCTGCTCGATATCATGCTGCCCGACACCGATGGCTTGGCGATTATGCGCCGCCTGCGTGCCGATCGCCTGACGGCGACGGTGCCCATCATGATGCTTACCGCCAAGGACACCGAGCTCGACAAGGTGATGGCGCTCGATGGCGGTGCCGACGATTACCTGACTAAGCCGTTTTCGCTCATGGAGCTTGCGAGCCGCTGCCGCGCACTGCTGCGTCGCGGCGGCATGGTCAAGCAGGCGAGCGATGTGCTCAGCGTGGGGGACATCGTGCTCTCGCCCAGCCATCGCGAGGTGACCGTTGCCGGCGAGCCGCTTAAGCTCACCCTGCGCGAGTTCGACCTGCTCGAGTACCTCATGCGCAAGCCCGGCGTGGTCTTTACCCGCGAGTCGTTGCTGCAGAGCGTGTGGGGCTGGGACTTCGACGGCGGTTCGCGCACCGTTGACGTGCACGTGCAGACGCTTCGCCAAAAACTGGGCGAGCATGCCAGCGCCATCGAGACCGTGCGCGGCGTGGGCTATCGCCTGGCCGAGCCTTCTGCCGGTGATGGTGCCGAAGGTGACGACACCGCGTCCACCGCATCGGGGGAGTAACCCGTGGTCTTCGCCCCCCAGGGAAAACATACGCTGTCGCACCGCGTTTTTGTGACGATCTTTGTCTGCGCCATGGCGGTTATCGTGGCGTTTACGGTGCTGGGTGCGTTCTTTGTGCAAAACACTTTGGCGGATGCCACGAGTGCCAATCTGGCGCAGGAAACTGAGCTCATTGCTGCCGCCCTCGACGAGCAGCAGGAGCCCATTCCGTTCTTGCGAAGCCTCGATCGCGAGGATCTTCGTATCACGCTGATCAATAAGGACGGATCTGTTGCCTACGACAACGAGGCGTCGCCTTCCACACTGCCCAACCATGGCGATCGCCCCGAGGTCATCGAGGCCTTTGAGAGTGGTTCGGGTTCCGCGGAGCGCGCAAGCTCTACACTCGACGAGATTATGCTGTATCGCGCCGTCACCCTTGATAACGGCCAGGTCGTTCGCTTGGCGCAGGCCCAGCCTGGCGTTGCGGCGATTTTGCTGTCGATGCTGGCGCCGATGCTGCTTATCGCAGCAGCGGGTGCAGTACTCTCGTTTTTTATGGCGCGCCGTGAGTCCCGTGCCATCATCGCGCCGTTACAAGAGGTGGATTTGGATCACCCACGCCGTAGCTATGAGCACGCCTATGCCGAGATGGTTCCCATGCTTGAGCGCATCGAGTCGCAGCGCCAGGAACTCAAGCGCCAAATGGCGGTGCTAGCGGACAACGACCGTATGCGCCGCGAGTTCACGGCGAATATCACCCATGAGCTCAAGACGCCGCTTACGGCGATTTCGGGCTATGCCGAGCTCATCGCAAATGGCATGGTCGAGGGCGAGGACGACCTGCGCAACTTTGGCGGTCGCATCTATCGTGAGGCGGGCCGCTTGGCAGCGCTTGTCAACGACATCCTTACGCTGTCTAACTTGGACGAGGCCGAACGTGCAACTGAAGGCGAGGCAGTGCCCATTGGGTCCACGGAGCCCATTGAGCTCTCGCGTGCGATCTACGCGGTTGAGCAGCGCCTTGAACAGGTTGCCCGTCAGGCGAATGTGACGATAAGTCATGAGACCAAGCCTGTGGTCATCGAAGGCGTGTCGCGCTTGATTGACGAGCTCATCTATAATCTGGCAAGCAACGCCATCCGCTACAATCGGCCCGGCGGTACGGTTACGCTGCAGTGCGGCACCAACGACGAAGGCCATCCGTTCCTCGCGGTCGCCGACACGGGAATCGGTATCGCGCCTGAAGAACAGGGCAAGGTATTTGAGCGGTTCTATCGCGTGGACAAGAGTAGGTCCAAGGCACGCGGCGGAACCGGCCTGGGGCTTGCCATTGTCAAGCATGCGGCCCTGTATCATCACGCCACGCTTGATCTGTCGAGCGAGTTGGGCGTGGGAACCACCATTACGGTGACGTTTCCCATACAGCAGGACGAGCCATTCGCATAGCGATACAACACAGATATTGATGTAGACGCCGCATTTGACTTTCGGGTGCGGCGTTGTTGTGCAATTTTACGATTGCTTCCGACATTTTTACAGGAGAGCCTGTTTCTTATGTATAGAGTTTGGTCTCGGTAAAAAGATGCGATAACATACGGACAGTTTTGTCAATCCGAACTGGGGAAATGAAAGGCAAGCTGCATGACCCTTCTCGAACTGTTCCAGCTGCTGAAGAAGCACCTCAAGCTGGTCATCACCCTTCCGGTGGTCTGCGCGATCGCCATGGGCATCGTGTCCTTCATTGCGATGGACAACACCTATACCGCGACGACGAGCATGTACATTCTCGCCAAGACCGACGATAGCGGTCAGATGAGCTACAACGATCTCTCGGCGAGCCAGATGCTTTCCAACGATATCGCCACGCTGCTGGATAGCGATAGCGTTAAGAGCGGCGCCGCCAAAGAACTGGGCCTCACCGATTTGGATGACTACAAGGTGTCTGTTTCCTCCGAGACCACCACGCGTGTCATTACGCTTTCGGTTACCGGCACCGATGCCAAGGAGACGGCTGAGGTCGCAAAGGCCATTGCCAGCTCGGTGAGTACGGTCGCTCAGAACGTCGGCGCTGCCCAGAGCATCAACGTTATCGACGAGGCTAAGACCCCCGAAGCCCCCAGCGGCCCCAAGCGCACGCTGTATATTGCCGTCGCGTTCCTCGCCGGTATCTTTATCGCAGTTGCCTATGTCGTTTTGGCAGACATGCTCAATACCCGCATCCGCGGTGCCGAAGAGGCAGAAGAGCTCCTGGGTATTCCCGTTGTTGGCCGAATTCCGGCTATGAAAGGTGGTAAATAGGCATGGCTAAGGCAAAGAACACCGATAAGCTCGTTGTACAGAATGCCGCCAAGACCCTTCTGGCCAACATCCGCTTTGCGAGCGTGGACGACCCCATTCGCACCATCACCGTTACCTCCTCGATTCCCAACGAGGGCAAGTCTACGGTTTCCATTAACCTTGCTCAGGCAATCGCCACGAGCGGCAAGAGTGTCCTGCTGGTCGAGGCTGATATGCGTCGCAGGTCCCTTGCCGATATGCTCGGCGTCCGCTCCCGCGGCGGACTCTATGCAGTCCTGTCCGAGCAGGTTTCTATCGACCAGGCGATTGTCGAGACAGGTCAGAAGAATTTCTACTTCCTCGATGCCGAGCCGCATATTCCCAATCCTGCCGACATCATCGTCTCCCATCGCTTTGCCAAGCTGGTCAAGGCACTGTCTGCTAAGTTCCAGTACGTCATCTTCGATGCTCCTCCGGTCGGCACCTTCATCGATGCTGCCGAGATTGCCAGCCTGACCGACGGCGCGCTGTTCGTGGTGCGCGAGGACTTTACCAAGCGCGAAGAGGCGCTCAACGCTATCGCCCAGCTTAAGAAGTCCGAGAAGGTCAAGCTCATCGGTACCGTCATGAATTACTGTGAGACCGAGACCAGCGAGTACTACTATTCTTACTACACCAAGGACGGTAAGAAGGTTAAGAAGGGCTCCGACGATCAGGGCACTTCCAAAAAGGGCATCTTCACCAACCGAGCAAACGTTTAGTTGATTAAGGCTGACCTATGCGTGACATTCATTGCCATATCTTGCCGGGTGTAGACGACGGCGCCGCCGATCTCGAAGAGAGCTTGGCGATGCTCGAGGCTGCCAAGCGGGCCGGTGTAACCAGAATCGTTTGCACTCCTCACTGCCGTGATCCCTATTTTGATTACGACAAGATGTGGGATGCCTTTGAGCTGCTGCGCGATAACGCTGACGGTTTTCCGCTCCAGATGGGCTTCGAGGTCAACCATCGAAAGCTCGTTGAGCTTGGTATCGATGCCGCGGATCACTTGCATTTCGATGGGACCAACGAGTTTCTGCTCGAGCTTTCGACGCATGCCGATGCGTATGCGTTTAGAGAGTACGAGAACACGATTTACGATTTGCAGTGCCGTGGCTACCAGGTGATCATCGCTCATCCTGAGCGCTATCGTGCGGTTCAAAAGGATGTAAGCGTGGCGGAGCGCCTGGTCGATATGGGCTGCAAGCTGCAGGCTTCGGCGGACTTTATTGCCGGCGGTCGCTTTGGTCGCGAGAAAAAGCCGGCACAGCGCCTGTTCGATCAGAACCTGTACAGCTTCATCGCGAGCGATGCCCATAACGTGGGTCATTACGACTGCCTGGCGAAGGCTCGCGCGAAGTTTAGCGTGCGCGGAGCTCATTTTCGCTAAAATCTGTCCCTAACGTTCGCATTGAATGAAAGGGCAGCCATGGATATCCAACTTAAGACGGGATGCTTTGATGACGCGGCGTTGGTGCGCCGCGTCGTTTTTATGGACGAGCAGGGCTACGTGAACGAGTTTGACGCTATCGACGAGGATCCGAACTGCATTCATGTGACGCTCTATGTAGACGGCGAGCTTGCCGGTTGCTCGCGCGTGTTTCCCGAAGAGCTTGAGCGTGCGGCTGACGCGGAGGCTCCGGTGTCGCCGGCGTGCGACTTGGACGAAGGCGTCGCGGCGGGGGAGACCTACATTATGGGGCGCGTGGCTGTGCTGCCGAGCATGCGCCGTCGCGGTCTGGCGAGCAAGATTGTCGAGGCCAGTGATACGTGCGCGCGTGATGCCGGCGCCAAGCTCATTAAGCTGCATGCGCAGGAATACGTGCTGCCGCTCTATGCCAAGGCGGGCTACACGCAGATTGCCCCGGTGGACTACGAAGACGAGGGCCAGCCCCATGCTTGGATGGCCAAGCGCGTAGATGGCAGATAGGGACGTTCATTTCCTGCCGGCAGTCGGGGACACTCCTTGGCAATTGGCGTATCAGAGCGTTTGGACATACAGTTTTTCGATTCCGTATGTATATATGCGCGCTAATGGGTTATAAAATCTAAGTCTGGACATAGCAGGTCTGCGATGCGGCTCGGGCAACCGGGCCGTTTTTGCGGACGGGGGTAGCGCGAAAGGACTGCACATGCGTCAATTTAAGACCGAGAGCAAAAAACTGCTCGACCTCATGATCAACTCCATCTACACCAATAAGGAAATCTTCCTGCGCGAGCTTATCTCCAACGCGAGCGACGCCGTCGACAAGCTCAACTTTAAGAGCCTGCAGGATCCGAGCGTTAAGCTCGACCAGGGCGACCTGGCCATTCGCGTCTCCTTCGATAAGGATGCCCGCACCATCACGATTTCGGATAACGGCATCGGCATGACCGCTGAGGAGCTCGAGCGCAACCTGGGCACCATCGCCCACTCCGGCTCCGAGGAGTTTAAGACCGAGAACGCCGAGCAGCAGGGCTCCGATGTCGACATCATCGGTCAGTTTGGCGTGGGCTTCTACTCGGCTTTTATGGTCGCCAGCCATGTGAAGGTCGTCAGCCGCGCTTATGGCGAGGATACCGCCCACGTTTGGGAGTCCGACGGTCTTGAGGGCTACACCATCGAGGATGGCGAGCGTGCCGAGCACGGTACCGATGTCATTCTGACGCTGCGCGAGAACGAGAAACTCGACGCCGACGGCGAGGCCGAGACCTACGATCGCTTCCTGACCGAGTGGGGCCTCAAGAGCCTGATTCAGCAGTACAGCAACTATGTGCGCTACCCGATCCAGATGATGGTGTCCAAGAGCCGTCAGAAACCCAAGCCCGAGGATGCTGGCGACGATTACAAGCCCGAGTACGAGGACTACCAGGAGCTCGAAACCGTCAACTCCATGACGCCGATCTGGAAAAAGCGCAGCTCCGACGTTGAGCAGAAGGATTACAACGAGTTCTACAAGTCCACATTCCACGACTTTGACGATCCCGCGCGCACTATCAGCTTCCATGCCGAGGGTACGCTTGAGTACGATGCGCTGCTGTTTGTGCCGGGTCGCGCCCCGTTCGATCTGTACAGCAAGGACTACGAGAAGGGCCTGGCGCTCTACAGTTCCAACGTGCTGATTATGGAGAAGTGCGACGACCTGCTGCCCGACTACTACAACTTTGTGCGCGGTGTCGTGGACTCTGCCGACGTGACGCTCAACATCTCGCGTGAGACGCTGCAACAGAACCGTCAGCTCAAGGCCATTGCCAAGCGTGTCGAGAAGAAGATCACTGCCGATCTTGAGGACATGCGCGACAACGACCGCGAGGCATACGAGAAGTTCTTTGAGAACTTTGGTCGCGGTCTGAAGTACGGCATCTACTCGAGCTACGGCATGAAGGCCGACGAGCTCGCCGACCTGCTGCTGTTCTGGTCTGCCAAGGAGCAGAAGATGATCACCCTTGCCGAGTATGCCAAGGGCATGCCCGAGGGCCAGAAGGCAATCTACTATGCCGCCGGCGATTCGCGCGAGCGTCTGGCCAAGATGCCCGTCGTGAAGGGCGTGCTCGACCGCGGTTACGATGTACTGCTGCTGACGCAGGACGTGGATGAGTTCACCTTCCAGGCCATGCGTGAGTACGTGGCTGCCGATATGCCCAAGGTCTACGAGGATGACGCTGCTCGCGAGGCTGCTGAGAAGGCAGTTGCCGATGGCGCTGAGCCTGAGGTCGAGGATCGTCACCTGGAGCTTAAGAACGTCGCGACCGGCGATCTTGACTTGGCGACCGATGACGAGAAGAAGGAGGCCGAGGACGCCACCAAGGAGAACGAGGACCTCTTTAACGCCATGAAGGAGGCGCTCGGCGACAAGGTCGAGAAGGTTGCCGTCTCTGCGCGTCTGACTGACGCTCCCGTCTGCATCACCACCGAGGGTCCGCTTTCGCTCGAGATGGAGAAAGTGCTTCAGAAGGGCCCCGAGGGCGCGCCCGACGGTATGCCTAAGAGCCAGCGCGTGCTCGAGCTCAACGCCAAGCACCCGGTCTTCGCCAAGCTCGTCGCTGCCCAGAAGGCGGGCGACGCCGACAAGATCAAGCAGTACTCCGGCTTGCTTTACGACCAGGCCCTGCTCGTCGAGGGCATCCTCCCCGAGGACCCCGTAGCCTTCGCGGCAGCTGTTTGTAACTTGATGTAGTTCGGGGATACGGCACCGTAACCAGATTAGAACGAGAGTGGATAATTTCCCACTTTTGGCTCGAACGCGGGCTTGAAGTGGGGGATTTTCCACTCTCGTTTGCTTTTGTACGGAGTAGTCATTGGGGACGTTCTTAAATGACTGGTCGTTGGGGACGTTCTTGTTTGACTGGTCGTTTAAGAACGTCCCCAACGACTAGTCGAACTGCTAGTTTGTGCGGGTTGTGGTTTTGGGAGCTGCGGGAATTTGAGATACTGTACATCTGTACGTTAACTTATCTTCGTAGTATATTGCTACCCGCAAAACTCAGCACCATTGTGCCGCGACACGCTAAAGTGCCTCCGTACAATGGTTGTTAATAGCATGATTCGGCTAAACGATAGGATGGATGGTCCAAGCGTGAGTCTCGGCAGCAAACTATCCGATGCAAAGGTTTCCTTTGCAATCTTTAAACGCGACATCAAGCGATTGATCGTGAACCCCGTCGCCCTGGTGGTTACCCTGGGCGTGTGCGTGATTCCCTCGCTGTATGCCTGGTACAACATCGTGGCCAACTGGGATCCGTATGGAAACACCCAGGGCATCAAGATCGCCATCGCCAACAACGATCAGGGCACCCAGAACGACCTAGTGGGCGAGCTCAACGCAGGCGATAAGGTGGTCGACCAGCTCAAGAAGAACGACCAGCTTGGCTGGACCTTCGTCGACTCGGCGGCAGATGCCAAAGAGGGCGTCGAAAGTGGCGAATACTATGCTGCCATCGTGATTCCCAAGAACTTCTCTGACAATCTCGTCTCGATGCTCGACGGCAATTACCATCAGCCGAAGCTCACCTATTACGTCAACGAGAAAAAGAGCGCCATTGCGCCCAAGGTTACCGATACCGGTGCCAACACCATCGAGGAGCAGATAAACTCGGAATTTGTCTCTACGGTGGGCGAGACCGTTGCCGGCATTGCCAAAGATGCCGGAGTCGATCTAAAGGACAAGGCAACCCAGACGCAGGATTCGCTGGCAAGCTCGGTGTCCGAGGCATCCGATACCTTGGGCGAGGTACGTGATTCCATCGGCGACATGAACACCGCCATCGACAAGACGAGCAGCTCGATTGCTTCGGCCGATGCTGCGTTGGCGGGCCTGCAGGGACAGGCGCCTTCGCTAACGCAGGCAATCGCTCAGGGTAATGATCTGCTGGTCGAAGCTCGTACCACGGCTGGCAAGTCCATCACCTCGCTCTCCAAGGCACTTTCGGAGGGCAGCCTTGCGCTAACCAAGACGTCGGCTTCCGCGAATGCTGCCATCGGCAAGTTGACGGGCACGGTCACATCTACGACCACCCGCATCGACAACTCGCTCGAGTCTCTCCAGGCAACGATCGATCACAACACCGCAGTTATCGGCCACCTGCAGATTCTTGCCGGCGATACCTCGACGGGATCGGATCAGATCGACGCACTGATCGCCTCGACGATCGATACGCTCAAGAAGCAGAACGACCAGCTGCAGAGTATCAAGAACAGTCTGTCCGCGCAGTCGAGCGCCATGGCAAATGATGCCGCGGCTGTCTCGGGTGCCAGCGACGCTATCAATAACGCAATTCAGACCGGGGCGACCAACCTTGGCCAGGCCCAGGCAGATCTGGGTCAAAACGCGCTGCCGAAGGCTTCGAGCGCGCTTGACTCCTTTGCCGCCGTTTCGGGCGATTTGACCGGCATTGTGTCGGGCATGACCCCCACGATAGCGAGCGCGCGCGGCACGCTGGCGCAGCTCGACGCCACGCTCAAGCAGGCAAAGACCACGCTGTCCCAAACCGACGCCTCCCTTGCCAAGGTTCAGGACAAGCTCGCGACCGCCGCCAATGACATTGCGGCGCTGCAGACCTCTGAGTCTATGGGCGAGTTAGCCGACCTCATGGACGTCGACGTCAATGACGTGGCAGATTTCATGGCATCTCCGGTTGAGCTGACATCCAAGTCAATCTATCCGGTCAAGAGCTTTGGCTCGGGCATCGCGCCCTTCTACACCAATCTGGCGCTGTGGGTAGGCGGCTACGTGCTCATCGCCATCTACAAGCTCGAGGTCGACCGCGAGGGCATCGGTAGCTTTACGGCGCGTCAGGGCTACTTTGGCCGCTGGCTGCTGCTGGTGATCCTGGGCGCGTTCCAGGCCATTATCGTTACGGTGGGCGACCTGGTCATTGGCGTTCAGTGCGTCAATCCGCTGCTCTTTGTGCTGGGCGGCATCGCTATCTCGTTCACCTACGTCAACATCATCTATGCGCTGTCCACCACCTTTAAGCATATCGGTAAAGCCATTGGCGTCATCCTCGTCATTGTGCAGATCCCCGGCTCGTCGGGCATGTATCCCATCGAGATGATGCCAGGTTTCTTCCAATGGCTGCATCCGCTGCTGCCCTTTACCTACGGCATCAATCTGCTGCGCGAGACGGTCGGCGGCATGTATTCGTTCAACTACCTGTTTAACCTGTGCATTCTGGGCGTGTTCTTGATCGTGGCGCTCTTTATCGGCCTGCAGCTGCGTCCGCTGCTGCTCAATCTCAACCTTCTCTTTGATAAACAGCTTTCCACGACCGGTATGATGATTTGCGAGTCCAACGACCTGCCGCGCCAGCGCTACTCGCTGCGCACGGCCATGCGTGTCATGCTCGATTCCGATTCGTACCGTCGCGAGCTGCTCGATCATGCCGTGGCGTTTGAGCATCGCTACCCGTACTACATCAAGGGCGGTTTTGCCGCCGTGGTAGGCGTGCAGGTTCTGCTCTTTGTGCTTTCGACGGTGCTCGATATCGACAATAACGGCAAGATCATCCTGCTCGTTATCTGGATCATTTCGGTTATCGCCATCTGCGGCTGGCTCATCAACATCGAATACATCCGTGCGAGCCTCAATACCCAGATGCGTATCTCGGCGCTTTCGGACGAGGACCTTCGCCGCGAGATGCGCGAGCACACGGCTGCCATCCCTGCCGCCCGTCGCATGTTTGGTCTCAACGCCAGCGAGCGTGGCGCCAAGGGAGGCGAACAGCCTACGAGCCGTCTGCCGCATATCGGTGCGCATCGTAAGGCTCAAGATGCCGACGGCGCTGACAACGTAAACGGAAACGACGGGGACACCACCCTGTTTGGCAAGCACTCTAAAGGAGGTGAGGCATAAATGAAAAACATCCTGCACCTGTTTAAGCGTGATGTCCAAAACGTGTCTCGCTCCGTGATCGGCATGGTCGTCGTGATGGGCCTGATCATCGTTCCGTGTCTCTATGCATGGTTTAACATCGCCGGCAGCTGGGATCCCTACGGCAATACCGGCAACCTTAAGATTGCAGTGGTCAACACCGACGAGGGTTACGAGAGCGATCTGATTCCCGTCGAGGTCAACGTGGGCGAAAACGTAACCGCCACTCTGCGCGGCAACGAGAACTTTGACTGGGTCGTTCTCAACGACCGCGATAAGGCGATTGAGGGCGTTAAGTCGGGCGCGTACTACGCTGCCGTCGTTATCCCTAAGACGTTTAGCGCCGACATGATGACGCTCTTTTCGACCGACGTGAAGCACGCCGATATCGAGTTCTACGAGAACCAGAAGGCCAACGCCATCGCGCAGATCGTGACCGAGAAAGGCTCGAGCGCCGTCCAGAGTCAGGTCAACGAGACCTTTACCGAAACCATTACGAGCATCGGTCTTAAAACCGTGTCCAGCCTGCTCGACTATATGAGCACCGACCAGGTGAGCAACTTTATCGCCAATCTTTCCTCTGCGCTGGGCGATTCGGTCCAGGACCTGCAGGACATTCAGACCAGCGCAACGTCGCTGGCGGGCGTTTTGAGCTCCACGTCCGATTCGCTGACGTCGGCGGGCGGTATGCTCAAGCAGACGGGCACCGTCGATGAGTCGACGAAGCAGCTGATGGAGCATGCCAAGAGCGGTGTGAGCGATTCCGAGGAAGCGCTCAAGGCAGCCAACGACGCCATCAACACCGCGATCGACGGAAGCGCGGGCTCATTCGACAACGTGTCCACCGAGCTTGCGAAGGCATTCGATGCCGCGAATCAGCATGTTTACCTTACGGTGTCTCAGCTCAACGAAGCCGCAGCGGCGCTCAATACGCGTGCTGACGATATCGATGCGATGGCCGATCAGCTCCGCAACCTTGCCGACCAGGTGAGTGATGACAAGCTCAAAGACGGTCTCGAGTCCGCTGCGACGTCGCTGGGCAGAATTGCCGTGGAGTACCGCAACAATGCGAAGGACCTGACGGCGACCGCAAAGTCCCTTTCGGACGGCATGGCGGAGGTCAACAACTCGCGTGCCGAGGTCGACCAGGCCATCGCCGATGCCAAGGCGGGTATCTCGGGAGCCAAGTCCGACTACGATTCCACGTTCTCGGTTAAGGCCAAGGAGCTCAAGAAGACCATTTCGGGCGTTCTGGATTCCCTGAACGGTATCTCGGGTGACTTGGATAGCGCTGTGAGCGGTCTGACCGACGCATCCGGTTCGCTGGCAAAGGGCCTCTCCAAGGCTGCAAAGCTGGTCAACAAGGCTTCTGATCAGCTGGGTGAGGCATCGGACAAGATCAGCGCCTTTAAGGACGAGCTCGATGGCGCCCTGATGTCGGACGACCTTGCCACGATCAAGACGATGATCGGCAACGATCCCGAGGGTTTGGCCGTGTCGCTTTCCGGCCCCGTCGCGCTCGACCGCAAGCCGGTCTATCCGATCCGCAATTACGGTTCGGCCATGGCGCCGTTCTATACGATCCTGTCGCTGTGGGTCGGCTCGATCGTGCTGGCGGCCATGATGAAGGTATCGGTTGACGATGAGCTCATCAACGAGCTGATCCCCGTGCGCCTGCACGAGATCTACCTGGGCCGCTACCTGTTCTTTGGAGGTCTGGCCCTGCTGCAGGCGACACTCGTGTGCGCGGGCGACATCCTGTTCTTTGGCATCCAATGCGACAACCCGCTGCAGTTTGTGCTGGCGGGCTGGGTCGCGAGTCTCGTGTTCTCCAATATCGTCTACACGCTCACGGTTTCGTTTGGCGATATCGGCAAGGCGCTCGCTGTCGTGCTGTTGGTCATGCAGGTCGGCGGTTCAGGCGGTACGTTCCCCATCGAGATGACCGGCCCTGTGTTCCAGGCGATCTACCCGTTCCTGCCGTTTACCCACGGCATCAACGCCATGCACGCCGCCATGGCTGGCGCCTACCATATGGAGTACTGGGTTGAGCTGGGTATCTTGGCGAGCTATCTGATTCCGTCGCTGGGCCTGGGCGTCGTCTTCCGCCGCCCGGTCATCAAGGCCAACGACTGGATCATCGAAAAGCTTGAAAGCACGAAGCTTATTTAGTGCAACAGCGTGACATTGACAAAACATCGAGGTTCACTTTGCTGACGCTTTAGTGGGCTGGATTGCGGTGCAACGCTGGTTGTTGCTACAGTAGCGGGGCGTGCCGGGGGTCCGGCGCGTCCCGTTTTTATTTGACCATGAGGCGGCACGCAGCCATACGCGTGCGGACACCACGCCCAGATTGAGTGCGAGGATGTTCCATGGCCCAATACGCTGCCAACGAAATCGAAAACATGCCCGATAGCCCTGTAGCCCGTGAGGATTTGGGCGCGGGTGGTATTCCCCGGGGTGCCGGCGCACGCTCGCCGTTGTTCTGGAAAGTTCTACTGCTTTCGGTGGCGATTATCTGGGGTTACTCCTTTACCACTATGAAGGACGCGCTCGACACCATTCCGGTGTTTGAACTGCTCTACGTGCGCTTTCTGCCTGCGGCGTTGGTCATGTTTGTCATCTTCCACAAGCGCATCATCGCGCACCTCAACGCCCGCAATCTTATCGTCGGACTTGGAATGGGCACACTTATGTGGGCCGCCTACGTCCTGCAGACGGTCGGTCTGGCGCACACCACGGCGGGCAAGAACGCGTTTTTGACGGGTACGTACTGCATCCTCGTGCCCTTTGCGAGCTATTTTCTGAGCGGCGAAAAACTCACCCGCTATAACCTGGGCGCGGCACTGCTGTGCTTGGCGGGCATTGGCCTGGTGGCGCTCGATAGCGTCGAGTTCAATATCGGCGATGCCATTACGCTGGGCGGCGCGGTCTTCTTCGCCATCCAGATGGCGGTGACCGCCAAGTACGGTCGCAAAATGGACATCAACGTCATCACGTTTTGGATGTTTGTGGGCAATGGCGTGCTGAGCCTGATCTCGTCGCTGCTATTCGAGACCCAAGCGCCTCTGTCCGTGTGGACGCCGAATTTTATCTGTGTGATGGCGTTTCTCTCGGTGGGCTGCACATGCGTGGCTCTGCTCATCCAAAACGTCGGCCTGGCGCATGTCCCGGCTTCGACGGGCTCGCTGCTCCTTTCGATGGAATCGCCTTCGGGCGTGTTGTTTTCGGTGCTGCTGATGGGGGAGGCGCTCACCTCGCGCCTGCTCGCCGGCTTTGTGCTTATCTTCCTGTCGATTATCTTGAGCGAGACTCACTTCGATTTTTTGCGTCGAAAGCCGCGCCCGCAATTGTAAACAACTTGTTGCGCCGCCCTCCTGGGGCGGCGTTTTTTATGCCTCGCCTTTAAAGTTGTACCTTGCACTTTACGCTATCAAAGTGCTTACTGCAAAAACGTTACTGGAGGGCATTTATGGCACCAGCTCTGTCCGATCTTCAACCGCAACCAGCGCCTCAGGCTACCACAGCGGCGCAGACCGCTATCGGTGACGGTCTTGTCGCAGAAGCTCAGGCTTTTGCAGACGAGCTCGCTGCGTGGCGACACGATCTACACCAGATGCCCGAGCTCGGTAACAATCTTCCGCAGACGTCTGCCTATATCCAGGCACGTCTGGACGAGATGGACATCCCCCATACCACGCTAGTCGACGGTTCCTGCGTCGTTGGCCTGATCGGTGCCGGTGCGGCCGCGGCTGCTCAGGGCAATGGCACGTGCAAGGACGAGCAGGCCGGAACGGTCGTCATGCTCCGAGGCGATATGGATGCCCTGCCCGTTGTCGAGGAATCCGGCGAGCCCTTTGCATCCACCAATGGCTGCATGCATGCTTGCGGTCACGATATGCACGCGACGGCGCTGCTTGGTGCGGCGCGCCTGCTCAAGGCCCGCGAGGCCGAGCTTGTGGAGGCCAACGCCACGGTGAAGTTGCTGTTCCAGCCGGGCGAGGAGACCTTTGAAGGGGCACGCGCTGCCATCGCCGATGGCCTGCTGCAGAACCCGCGACCCCAGGCTGCCTTTGCCATGCACGTCAACAGCCAATCGCCGCTCGGCCTGGTGCTCTATGGGAGCCCGGCGCTTTCGGGCGTGTACGGTTTCCGCATCACGCTCCAGGGCAAGGGCGGCCATGGCTCGAGCCCCGAGATCTGCATCGACCCCATCACGGCCGGCGTCCATGTGCACCTGGCGCTCCAGGAGCTTATCGCCCGCGAGGTGCCGGCGGCCAAGGAAGTCGCACTTACCGTTGGCAAGTTTGCCGGCGGCTTGGCGGCCAACGTCATCCCCGACACCTGCGTGCTCGAGGGAACGCTGCGCGGCTTTGATGTTGAGCTCATGGAACACCTCAAGACCCGCATCGCGGAGGTCGTTAACGGCGTTGCCGCAACATATCGTACGCCAGTGACCATCGAGACGCTTTCGGATGTTCCGCCGCTTGTACTCGACAGCGATATGACTCAGGCGTCGCTTGGCTACGTGGGCGCAGTGCTGACCAAGGCGGCTTTCTTGCCGCTTTTCCATGCTATGGCGAGTGAGGACTTCGCGCTTATCTCGAGCGAGATTCCGAGTGCGTACTTTACCGTGGGCGCGGCCGTAACCGACACGGACGAGCATTTTGCCCAGCATCATCCCAAGGCGCGCTTTAACGATGCCGAGCTGCCGCTTGGCGCCGCGGCTTACGCGGCGGTCGCTCTGGGCTATATCGCCGACCACAAGGAATAATCCATGTCCCAGCAGCATAAATTCTTCCCCGGCTGGCTCGTGGTGACCTCCGGCTTTGTGATCATGGCCACGTGCTACACGATTTTCGTCAACTGCATGAGCCTGTTCCAGCCGCTCATCGTCAGCGACCTGGGCATTTCCCTTGCGCAGTACAACATCTCCAATGCCCACGATCGCTGCGTCTAAGCAGTTTGGCATGGCCGACCTGGGCAAGGTCACGGGCACCATTACCTCGCTCGAGATGGTCGGTGGCACCGTGGGCGCCATCGTCTCGGGTGTGCTGTTCGACGCCACGGGCTCCTTTGCGAGTACCTGGATCGTGTGCCTGGTGTGCTCCGCGATTATGCTCGTGTTCCTGCTGGCATCCGAGCCCATCGCCGCCAAGCTGCGCGCGAGCATGGCGGGGAAGTAGGGACGACGTCGCTCGTACCTCTTTGCCCCGTTTTGTCCGTGCTGCCTTGGAAGCCGAATGGATGCTCGTACCGTTATTCGGTTTCCCATGCAGCCACGGGCTCAAGAGATGACCCGAAGTCTTTCCGTCCAACGGATTTTGTGATCCGAAGAGGCGGAAGGATTGCAGATTGCACACCGCGGCGGCGCGTCTGGCCGAACGAGTCCCCATACCCTCGTTCGGTCAGGCGCGCCGCCGCGTTGCTGCTTTGTGCCGTATAATGTCCACTACCTATGACGCGATACAAAAGAAAGGTGTTTGCCCATGCAGGCACAGAAGGCGGAGGGAACCCGCGACCTTATCGGCGCCGAGATGCGCGCCTGGCAAAAGATGCAGCAGATTGCGGCCGGCGTGTTCGAGCCGTTTGGTTTTAAACCCATCGAGACGCCCGCGATCGAGCAGGTGGACGTGTTTGTCCACGGTATCGGCCAGTCGACCGACGTCGTGCGCAAGGAGATGTTCCGCGTGTTTAGCGGTGCCAACCTGGAGCGCGTCTTTACCGAGGGCACCGACACCAAGCTCAAGCCCAAGCAGCGCCTGGCACTTCGCCCCGAGGGCACGGCCGGCGTGGTGCGCGCCGTCGTGGAGAACAACCTAGTGCCCCAGGGCTCCACGCCGTTTAAGGCTTACTACGCCGAGGCCATGTTCCGCGGCGAGCGTCCCCAGAAGGGCCGCCTGCGCCAGTTCCACCAGGTGGGCATCGAGTGGCTCGGCGCTCCCGATCCGGCGGCAGACGCCGAGTGCATCATCATGCTCATGGAGTTCTACAAGCGCCTGGGCTTCGATCTTTCCAAGCTTCGTCTGCTCATCAACTCGATGGGTGACGCCCAGTGCCGTCCGGCTTACCGCGAGCAGGTTAAGCAGTTCATCCTCGATCACGCAGACGAGATGTGCGACGAGTGCCGCGAGCGCGCCGAGCTCAACCCGCTGCGCGCCTTCGACTGCAAGAACGACCATTGCCGCGAGATCATGGCCGAGGCTCCGCTGATGGGTGACAACCTGTGCGACGAGTGCCGCGAGCACTACGAGCAGGTCAAGCGCTATCTGGATGCCGCCGGTATCGAGTATGTCGAGGATCCCACCTTGGTGCGCGGCCTGGACTACTACACCCGTACTGTCTTTGAGGTCGAGGCCCCTGGTGCCGGCGTCGGCTCCATCGGCGGCGGCGGCCGCTACGATGGCCTGGTCGAGCTCGAGGGTGGCAAGCCCACGGCGGGCGTCGGCTTCGCTGTCGGTTTTGAGCGCGCCCTGCTGGCCCTGCAGGCCTTTGGCAGCGATCTGGGTGCCGAGGAGGCCCCGTGCGTCTATGTCGCCAACGCCGGCAAGGAGCTGCGCCAGAACGTCTTTGCCATTACGCAGGAGCTTCGCGCCGCAGGTATCGTGACCGAGGCCGACTATCAGGGCCGTTCGCTCAAAGCTCAGTTTAAGCAGGCTGATAAGGTGGGCGCCAAGCTCATCCTGGTCCTGGGCGGCGACGAGCTTGCCGCCGGCAAGGTCAAGGTGCGCGACATGGGGAGCCATGACGAGGCTCTCGTCGATCTGGCCAACGTGGTCGAGGCGGTTCGTGAGCGCCTGTAGCGCATGATTTTTGAGCTATGGACTCACTGAAACGCTCAGCTCATTGAGAGCGATTGTTACGGGGGTGTTTCGCATTTATGCGGAATGCTCCCGTTTGCATATGCCGTCCACCGAGAAATACGACCATTTAGGGCAAAAACCCTTGCAATGCAGAAAATACTTTTGTGTGGTAAAGCGCAATCAGTGTCGAAAGTATTTCGCAAGCGCCTATAATGAATACCGCATGTTACGTGCATAGAAGGAGGAATGGGAGGAAACGTGGCTGAGAACCTAAGCAACCAGTCTGTACCCGAAGCCGCGGCGCGCGTCGCTGCCGTGGTCAACCGCCTCGTTAACCGAATCGGCTCGAATGCCGAGTCCAGGGAGCGTCTCGCCGAGATCGAGATCCCCGAGGAGCTGCGCGACAATCTGGCGCTGTTCCTGCGCCTGGAGCGTCGTGTGCTTAGCGAGTATGATCCTGAGATCGCGGACCTGTTCGACAAGATCCTGTCGGCCGAGATTGTGGCCAATGCCGGCAACCCCGGTACCCGCGCTGCCGACGAGGCCGTCGACGAGCAGGGCGTGCCCACCGCCGACGAGCCCACCGCCGTGGCATTCCGTGAGGTCGTCGATCTTATCGACAGTCTGCCGCTCGATAAGCAGCAGGTCATCGTTCGCGCCTTTACGAGCTTCTTCCACCTGGCAAACCTGTCGGAGGAGAACTACCGTGTGGCGCAGCTGCGCGAGCGCGAGGCCGGCGCATCGACCGATACCGAGGTCGATCCCGCCAACGAGCTCACCGTCGCCTATCACCGGTTGGTAAACGAGATGGGTGTCGAGGGCGCCAACGAGCTGCTCGGCAAGCTCGAGTTCCACCCTGTCTTTACCGCACATCCCACCGAGGCCCGTCGTAAGGCCGTCGAGGGCAAGATTCGCCGTATCTCCAACCTGCTGGAGGAGCGTCCGCGCCTGGACGGCTCCGACCTGGTGGAGAACGAGCGCCATATGCTGCAGGAGATCGACGCTCTGGTGCGTACGAGCCCCATCGCGCTCAAGAAGCCCACGCCGGTCGAGGAAGCCGATACCATCATCGACATCTTCGATAACACACTGTTCGATGTGATCCCCGTCATCTACCGTCGTTTTGACGACTGGGTGCTGGGCGACAAGGCCGGTACCGTGCCGCCGCTGTGCCCGGCGTTCTTCCATCCCGGCAGCTGGATCGGTTCCGACCGCGACGGCAACCCCAACGTTACCGCCAAGGTGAGCCGCGAGGTCGCCGCCAAGTACTTCACGCACATGGTGCTCAAGCTCGAGGACAAGTGCCGCCGCATCGGCCGCAACCTTACGCTCGAGGCCGCCTACAGCAAGCCGTCGGCAGAGCTCATGAACCTGTGGAACCATCAGGTCGAGATGAGCGCTCAGTACACGGCTCGCGCCGAGCTGATTTCCGAGCACGAGCCGCATCGCGCCGTCATGCTCGTCATGGCCGACCGTCTGAACGCCACCGTGCGCCGTATCACCGATACCATGTACCACAGCGCCGATGAGTTCCTGGAGGACCTGCGTGTCGTCCAGCGCTCGCTGGCCGCTTGCGGTGCCGTCCGTGCTGCCTACGGCCCGGTCCAGACCATCATCTGGCAGGTCGAGTCCTTCGGCTTCCATATGGTCGAGATGGAGTTCCGTCAGCACTCCGTGGTGCACGCCCGCGCCCTCAAGGATATCCACGAGAACGGTATCCATGGCGACCTGCAGCCTATGACGCGCGAGGTCATCGACACCTTCCGCGCTATCGGTTCCATCCAAAAGCGCTACGGCAAGAAGATGGCGCACCGCTACATCATCTCGTTCACCAAGAGCGCCCAGCATGTGGCCGACGTCTTTGAGCTTGCCCACCTGTCCTTTGCACACGAGGAGGATGTCCCCGAGCTCGACGTGATCCCGCTGTTCGAGCAGCTCGAGGACCTCGAGGGCTGCGTCGACGTGCTCGACCAGATGCTTACGCTGCCCGTGGTGCAAAAGCGCCTTGCCCAGACCAACCGCCGCATGGAGGTCATGCTGGGCTATTCCGACTCCTCCAAGGATGCCGGTCCTACCACGGCCATGCTCGCGCTGCACTCCGCGCAGGAGCGCATTGCCAAGTGGGCCGAGAAAAACGATATCGACTTGGTGCTCATGCACGGTCGCGGCGGTGCCGTGGGCCGTGGTGGCGGCCCGGCCAACAAGGCCGTGCTGGCGCAGCCCAAGGGTTCGGTCAACTGCTTCTTTAAGCTCACCGAGCAGGGCGAGGTCATTTTTGCCCGTTACGGTAACCGCACGCTGGCTCAGCGCCATGTTGAGTCCGTTGCAGCCGCAACGCTTTTGCAGTCGGCCCCGAGTGTCGAGAAGACTAACACCGAGACCACGCAGAAGTTCTGGGATATGGCCGAGAAGCTTAACGCCGCAAGCCATGAGCGCTATCTGGACCTGCTGAACACCGAGGACTTTACACCGTGGTTCTCGACCGTGACGCCGCTGACCGAGGTCGGTCTGCTGCCGATCGGGTCGCGCCCGGCCAAGCGCGGTCTGGGTGCCAAGTCGCTCGACGACCTGCGTACCATTCCGTGGATCTTTAGCTGGAGCCAGGCACGCATCAATCTGGCCGCTTGGTACGGCCTGGGCACCGCCTGCGAGCAGCTGGGCGATCTTGACCAGCTCAAGGCTGCCTACCAGGAGTGGCCGTTCTTCCGCACCTTTATCGACAACATCGAGATGTCGATCGCCAAGACCGACCAGCGCATTGCCAAGATGTATCTGCACCTGGGCGATCGCCAGGATCTGTCCGAGAAGGTCTTCACCGAGATGCAGCTCACCCGTAAGTGGGTCCTTGCCATCGTCGGTGACGAGTGGCCGCTACAGCGCCGCCGCGTGCTTGGCTGCGCTGTCCGCGTGCGCAACCCCTATGTCGACGCCCTGTCCATCGCACAGGTCCGCGCCCTTCGCGAGGTGCGTATGAACCAGGACGAGATGGCCGAGGAGAAGAAGGCCGAGTACATGAGCCTGATTCTTTCGACTGTGACCGGCGTCTCGGCAGGATTGCAAAACACGGGGTAATCGATAGCCCTGTAGTCGCTGTCCGGGGCTGCCGTATGTTTACTTTCCGGCGCGTCCTCGGACATGCAAGAAGCCCTCGCTGCGCACTTCGTGCGGCGAGGGCTTCTTGCGTCCTGCGGAGTGCGCCGGAAAGTAAACATACGGCAGCCCCTGCGATGTCCTGTCTTCGGCGGAATACTGGCTGAGGGAATATAGTGCGCTTCGCGCGTTTGGAAGGGGCTTCGTGCTGCGGAATGCATTCAGAGGGAAACCCGTCGGGCCTCTTTGTCCTCGGTCTTCTGGGATTGGGGCTGAAGAGATTAAAGTGCGCTTTGCGCCTCGCGTCTTATCGATCGGGTTTGAGATGCATGTGGCGCTTCTCGACTTATGACTGTAGCGGCCGCGGTCCCGTTTGGGATCGCGGTTGTTTTGTTGTGGGTCAAATATGAACGTTGTGTTAATGAGTCGGTGGACGGTGGTGTTTTTCGGTGAGCGGCGTATCCTTCCAACGGTTTGACTAGTGTGTCAGTTGAAAGGAAGAGGGCGCTCGTCAATGTTTGAATGTGAACTACCGTTTGACCACAAGACGTTGCATCTGGAGCTCGAGGACAAGAACTTCGCGGGTGTGATGGAAGGTCATCAAAACGAGTTTAAGACTACGAAATCGCAGGAAGAACTGGTAGAGGAGTCTCTTGCCAACCCTTATGGCTCACCTTCGCTCGAGGAGCTTTGTGCTGGCAAAAAGGACATCGTCATCATTAGTTCCGACCATACGCGTCCCGTTCCTTCGCGTGTGACGATGCCTATTCTGCTGCATCACATTCATGCCGCTGCGCCCGAGGCGCGTGTGCGTATTTTGGTTGCAACGGGTATGCACCGTCCGTCGACGCACGAGGAGCTCGTCAACAAGTATGGCGAGGACATCGTTGCCAACGAGGAAATCGTTATGCATGTCGCGACCGACGACAGCATGATGAAAAAGATTGGAACCCTGCCTTCTGGTGGCGAGTGCATCATCAACAAGATCGCTGCCGATTGCGACCTGCTGCTTGCCGAGGGCTTCATTGAGCCGCACTTCTTTGCCGGTTTCTCTGGCAGCCGTAAGTCCGTGCTGCCCGGTATCGCTAGCTACAAGACCATCATGTACAACCACAACGGTCAGTTTGTGAACGATTCCCATTCGCGTGCCGGCAACCTGTGCCACAACCACGTGAGCGAGGATATGTTTGCCGCTGCCGAGATGGCTCACCTTGCCTTTGTGCTCAACGTGGTGCTCAACGGCAAGCACGAGGTCATTGGCTCCTTTGCCGGCGACATCCACAAGGCGCACGAGGCCGGCTGCGACTTCGTGAAGAGCCTTGCCGGCGTTGAGCCCGTCGAGTGCGATATCGCCATCACCACCAACGGCGGCTACCCCCTCGACCAGAACATTTACCAGGCCGTGAAGGGCATGTGCGCTGCCGAGGCCACGCTTCCCGAGGGCGGCGTGATCATCGACGTCGCCGGTTGTGCCGACGGTCACGGCGGCGAGGGCTTCTATCACAACATCGCCGACAACGATCCGGCAGAGTTTGAGCGCGCCTGCATCGATCGTCCTAAGGACGAGACCCTGCCCGATCAGTGGACGAGCCAGATCTTTGCCCGCATCCTGGCGCATCACCCTGTGATCATGGTCACCGACCTGTGCGATCACCAGATGCTCAAGGATATGCACATGACGCCGGTCAACACTATCGAGGAAGCGCTCAAGCTCGCCTTTGAGATGAAGGGTGCCGATGCCAAGGTCGCCGTCATCCCCGATGGCCTGGGTGTTGTTGTCGCACAGCACTAGTGCGCGGCTTAAACGAATCGTTTATAACCGACAAGAAAGATAAGGTTTTATGCTTACCAAACTCCTCTGCGAATTCGGCGCAACGGCCCTCATGATCGTCTTTGGCGTGGGTGTTCACTGCGATACCGTGCTCAAGGGCACCAAGTATCAGGGCTCCGGCCATATGTTTGCCATCACCACCTGGTCCTTTGGCATCTCGGTCTGCCTGTTTGTCTTTGGTGGCGCTGTGTGCATGAACCCCGCCATGGTGCTTGCCCAGTGCATCGTCGGCCTGGTGCCGTGGGGCAACTGCATCCCCTTCATGCTTGCCGATATGCTCGGCGGCTTTGTGGGTGCCGTGATCGCTTGGTTTATGTATGCCGATGAGTTCAAGGCTTCTGAGGGTGTCGTCGACCCCATTGCCCAGCGCAACATCTTCTCGACCAACCCCACCACCGAGGGTACGAACTATGCCCGCAACTTCTTCTGCGAGGCTATCTGCACCTTCGTGTTCATCAGCGCCATCCTTGCTGCCGCTAGCCGCGCCGGCGAGAACGTTCTGATGCTCGCAATCTGCGTCGGCCTGATCGTTTGGGCTGTTGGCATGGGCATGGGCGGCATCACCGGCTTCGCCATGAACCAGGCCCGTGACCTTGGTCCTCGCATGGCCTATCAGGTGCTGCCGATCAAGAACAAGGCCGACAACAACTGGAAGTACGGCCTGCTCGTTCCTGGCATCGCTCCGTTTGTCGGTGCCGCTCTGGCCGCGCTGTTTGTGCATGGTTTCTTGGGCATGTTCTAGTCTGAGGCTACATAGGTTGTCCGCCGTCCGCATGGGGTAACTTCCCAGCGCGTCCTCGGACATGAAAGAACCCCCGCTGCGCACTTCGTGCGGCGGGGGTTCTTTCGTCCTGCGGAGTGCGCTGGGAAGTTACCCCATGCGGACGGCTGCGGGGTCTTTGCTGCGCTCGAGCAAGCAACCCAACATATAAATCTGAATTTGGATGGGAGGGGCTTGTTGCTGATAGGGGCGCTGGGCTGTTGTTGACACTTTGGGATGCGTGGCGCCTTGGGGTGGGGCGGTGCTTTGGGATGAGCTTCTTACTTAGTTGAAGAGGGGCTTAATGGCTGATAGGTAGTCTTTGGCTACGTCGGTCTTATCTGCCTCGAAGTTGTGCCAGGCCCACCATTGGACCATTCCTACGAAGCTTGAGGCTATGTGGTGTAGTAGGAAGCTTCGGTCCATAGTGGCGGCGGGGCCGTTTGGGTCGGTAGGGACGGTTTCGGCTGCTCGTGACATGATGGTCTTGCGTAAGCAGTCGGCGAAGACACGTGAGCCGGCGCCGGCTACGAGGGCTCGTACGCCCTGGCGGCGCTCCCAGAGGTTGTTGAGGATATGCTCGACTTGTACGAGCGGGTCATCGAGCGGTGTGCCATCGTCGTCGAGGGCGTGGGTGCAGATGTCGCTCACGAGTTCGGACAGTAGGTCATCTTTGCTCTTGAAGAGGCCATAGAACGTGGCCCGACCCACATGGGCGCGAGCGATGATGTCGCCGACGGTGATTTTGCCGTAGTCCTCTTCGCGCAGCAGTTCGGAGAACGCCGCGACGATGGCGGCGCGGCTTTTTGCCTTGCGGGCATCCATGGCTATGCGTCCGTGTGAACGAGCAGGCAGCGGAGCGTACCGGAGCAACCCTCGTAGGGGCGCTTACCGGCGCCGTAGCCGACGGCCTCGATGCGGTAGCGGGCCGGCAGGTGCTCGGACGTGCGCAGTGCGGCGACGATGGCGGCGCCCGTGGGCGTCACGAGCTCACCGGCGACCGGCGCGGGCGTGAGGGCGATATTGCCCGCTTGGCACAGGTTGACGACAGCGGGGACAGGAATGGGCATAAGGCCGTGGGCACAGCGGATGGTGCCGTGACCCTCGGAGAGCGACTCGACCACGATGTCCTCAATACCTAGGTCATCGAGGCAGATGGCGACAGAGCAGACGTCGACGATGGAGTCGATGGCGCCCACCTCGTGGAACATGACGGTCTCGGTCGTTTTGCCGTGGGCCTTGGCCTCGGCGGCGGCGAGCGCGGTAAAGATGGCGAGCGCGCGACGCTTGGCGCCATCGCTTAGCTGCGAGTCATCGATGATGGCGGTGACATCCGCCAAAGAACGGTGGTGATGGTGGTGGGCGTGATGGTGACCCTCGTGGCCATGACCGTGGGCCTCATGGTCATGCTCGTGGCAGTGCTCGTGTTCGTGCTCGCCATGATCATGATGGTGGTGCTCATGCTCGTGCGTGTGCTCGGCAGGCGCTTCGTTGCCGTAGAGCCAGGCCATGTCGTGGTCGTGGTTCTCGAGCTCCTCTGCCAGCTGAACGTCAAAGTCGCAGGCGTCGATGCCATGCTTGTTTGCGCGTGTAACGGCAATCTCAAAGCCGTCGACCGGCAGCGTGGCGAGCTGCTCGCGCAGATGCTTCTCGCTGGCGCCCAGGTCGAGCAGGGCCGCGACGGTCATATCGCCGCTGATGCCCGAGGTGCCGTCGATGATAAGCGTGTGGTGATGGTTGGACATGAAATGCTCCTTAGCGGGCGCAGGACGTGCCGGCGCTCAGATGATTGATAAGACTTGCCTGGTAGGCGGCACCAAAGCCGTTATCGATATTGACGACCGAAACGCCGCTGGCGCAGGAGTTGAGCATGGCGAGCAGCGCGGCAACGCCGCCAAAGTTCGCGCCATAGCCCACGCTGGTGGGGACGGCGATGACCGGACAGCTCACAAGGCCTCCGATGACGCTCGCCAGGGCGCCTTCCATGCCGGCGATGGCGATGACCACCTGCGCCTGGGCAAGTTCCTCAGCATGAGCGAGCAGGCGGTGCAGGCCGGCGACACCCACGTCGTAGAGGCGATCGACCTCGTTGCCGTAGAACTCGGCCGTCAACGCGGCTTCTTCGGCGACGGGCAGGTCGCTCGTGCCGGCGCAGGCGACGACGATGCGTCCGTTGCCGGTAGGGGAGGGCTTGCCGCCCACGAGGGCGAGCTGTGCGTCCGGGACATATCCCAGGTCGATGCCGTTGCCAAGAAGCTCAGCGGTGCGCGCGGCTTTTTCGGCATCCAGGCGCGTGACCAGGATGCGCTCCTGGCCGGCATCGCGCAGTGCTTCGATAATGGCGGCAATCTGATCGGCGGTTTTACCGGCCCCGTAGACAACCTCGCCGGCTCCCTGGCGCACCCCGCGCGAAAGATCGAGCTGCGCAAAGCCCAAATCGGCGGTCGGAGCCGTCTGGATGCGCGTGAGGGCGTCGGCAGGGGTGACTGCTCCGCCGGCAACATCGCTCAGCAATTGCTCAAGATCTCGCTTATCCATATATGTTCCCTTCGACGGCGCAAAGTCTAGCACTCAAAGGGTATGTTTCCGAACACTAAGACAAAATTGTTCGGAAACTATAGGACAGACTGATTCAATTGTTAGACGGATCGGCTAATCGCGCAGGATGATGTCCATAGGGAGCATCAGGTTGCGCTCGTCGATGGCAAACGGGGCCGCCTCGCGCGTCTTGGGCTTGGCGCAAAATGCGATGCCCGTGCCTGCGGCCTGGATCATGGGGATGTCGTTGGCGCCGTCGCCGATCGCGACCGTATGGGCTATGTCGACGCCGCACTCAACTGTCCAGTCCAACAGCTGGATAAGCTTGGACTCCTTGGTCACGATGTCTGCCGCCAGCTTACCCGTGAGCTTGCCGTCCACGACCTCCAGGCGGTTAGCCAGGCAAAAATCGATGCCCGCGGCGGCCACGATCTTATCGGCGACCTCGTGAAAGCCGCCGCTTACCACGCCGACCTTCCAGCCCTTGCTGTGCGCCGAGCGCACAAGCTCCAGCGCGCCGGGGGTAAACGTCACGCGCTCAAAGGTGCGCTCGAACACGCTCTCGTCCAAGCCGGCAAGCAGCCCCACGCGCTCCTCGAGCGCCTGCTTAAAGTCAAGCTCGCCGCGCATGGCGCGCTCAGTGATCTGTGCCACTTGCTCGCCTACGCCGGCCTCCTCGCCCAACAGGTCGATGACCTCCTGGTTGATGAGCGTGGAGTCGATATCCATAACGATGAGGCGTGCGGTCATGACGGGCCTTTCCGAGTGCAGTTGTATTGGGGCACATTGTCGCACGTGACGAGCGCGGGCGGGTGCCGCGGCGCGTCAATTGTTTCGTCTCCGTCAAGTCTTTGGGCAGGAGCTACTTTTCCGCGGCACATCGACACAGGTGCGATAAGATAGAACGCCATGTCTGGCTGCGCGGTTTACGCAGGCCGGGCAAATCTGTACGACGCCGCCCGGAACGACACGGGGCGGCACAGATCCATAAAGGAGGATCACTGGTATGAGCCAGACCCGTCCCATCGACGAGCATTCCATGCACACCCGTACCTGCGGCGAGCTTCGCCGCGAGAACGTGGGCGAAGAAGTCACCCTCACCGGTTGGGTGAGCCGTCGCCGCGACCACGGCGGCCTTATCTTCTGCGACCTTCGCGACCGCGAGGGCATTACGCAGCTCACCTTCGACCCCGAGCACTCCGACGGCGACGCCTTTAAGATCGCCGAGACTATGCGTCCCGAGTGGCCCATCAAGATCCATGGCGTCGTGCGCGCCCGTGGCGAGGAGACCACCAACACCAAGCTCGCGACCGGCGAGATCGAGGTCCTGACCGACCACGCCGAGGTGCTCAACACGTCCGTCACCCCGCCGTTCCAGATCGAGGACGGCATCGAGACCAGCGAGGACACCCGTCTGCGCTATCGCTATCTGGACCTTCGTCGTCCCGAGATGATGGCCAACCTCAAGCTGCGCTCCGACTTTACCTTTGCCATTCGCGAGGCGCTGCACAACCGTGAGTTCATGGAGGTCGAGACGCCCTCCCTGTTCAAGTCCACGCCCGAGGGCGCCCGCGACTTCATCGTTCCCAGCCGTATTCAGCCGGGCAACTTCTACGCCCTGCCGCAGTCCCCGCAGCTCCTGAAGCAGCTGCTCATGGTCGGTGGCGTCGAGCGCTACTACCAGGTCGCCAAGTGCTTCCGCGACGAGGACCTGCGCGCCGACCGTCAGCCCGAGTTCACCCAGGTCGATATCGAGATGTCCTTCGTGGACCAGAACGACGTCATGAGCGCGCTCGAAGAGGTCCTGGCCGACGCCTTCGGCCGCATGGGTGTCGAGATGCCCACGCCGCTGCGCCGCATGGACTATTGGGAGGCCATGGACACCTATGGCTCCGACAAGCCCGATACTCGCTACGGCATGCACCTGGTTGACCTGACCGACATCTTTGCCAACTCCAAGTTCAAGGTCTTTGCGACTGCTGCAAACGAGGAGGGCTCTGTCGTCAAGGCCATCAACGCCAAGGGTGCCGGTGCCTGGGCTCGCGCCAAGATCGACAAGCTCGCCGGCGTGGCCTCCACGTTTGGCGCCAAGGGCCTTGCCTGGATCGCCTTCCGCGAGGACGGCTCCATCAACAGCCCCATCGTCAAGTTCTTCTCGGACGAGGAGATGGCTGCCCTGCGCGAGCGCATGGACGTCGAGCCCGGCGACCTTGTGATGTTCGCCGCCGGCCCGCGCCTGCTCTCCGACGAGATCCTGGGCGGCATGCGTTCCCACATGGCCAATGCGCTCGAGGTCAAGCGCGAGGGCCACGACTTCCTGTGGGTCGTCAACTTCCCGCTGTTCCACTGGGACGAGGATCGCAAGGCCTATGCTGCCGAGCACCAGCCCTTTACCCTGCCGACCGAGACCGACATCGCCAAGATCGAGGCCGACCCGCTGGCAGCCGGTTCCTGCACCTACGACTTTGTCATGGACGGCTTTGAGGCCGGCGGCGGCGGTATGCGTATCCACAACGCCGAAATGCAGATGTCCATGCTCAAGCTCCTGGGCTTTACCGAGGAGCGCGCCGAGTCGCAGTTCGGCTTCCTCATGGAGGCTCTCAAGTTTGGTGCACCCCCGATGGGCGGCTTCGCCCTGGGCCTGGACCGCGTGTGCATGCTGCTCACCGGCTCCGACTCCATCCGCGACGTCATGGCGTTCCCCAAGACGGCCAGCGGCTCCGACCTCATGTCGGGCGCCCCGAGTGCCGTTTCCGGCGCCCAGCTCAAGGACGTCAGCCTGCGCTTGATGTAGGCAAGCGGCTACCTATTGCCTGTAACGAGGGAAGGACGTGTGCCTTCCCTCGTTTTTTGTGGGACGGGGGTGCGCCGGTAACGTACAATAACTACCACGTGGCTGGGTTTGCCGGCCGAATGTGCGATGTCGCGGGAGGGGACATGGTCGAGTTTACAAAGACGATTAAAGATCCGTTGGGATTGCATGCCCGCCCGGTTGCGCTGCTCTATGACATTATTGCCAAGCATCGTAGCGACGTATCGGTCAGCATCGGCGATCGCCATACCGACGGCCGCGATGTGATGGGGCTCATGGCTCTCTACGGCGAATGTGGCGAAGACATCGTGTTCCGCGTTTCGGGCGTGGATGAGGCCTCCTGCGTCACATCGATCAGAAACCTCTCGCTCTAACCTCAACAATGTGACAAGGGGACAGGCCCCTTTGTTGCATAAATTGGTATGACAAGGCACCGCAAAGAGATGGTCTTTGCGGTGCCTCTTTTGTTTCGTATAGGAAACTTTTTCGAAAACTGAATGGGGACCCTTCCAAAAAAGTTAACCACGTGCTAGTTTACTAAAGCGAACATAGACGTGGCTAACTTTTGCCATGTCGATGTTGAGGACGAACCGATGTTAGGAGCTCACTCATGTCTTGCGGACCGCAGATGCCGGCTATGCCGCTTTCGATGGTAAAGGCGGGCGAAACCGTGCGCGTGTCTCGTGTAAAGGGCAATGAGGACATGAAGCACCACCTCAAGGACCTCGGCTTTGTCGAGGGCAGCGAGATCCACGTGGTGAGCTCGAGTGGCGCCAATATCATCGTCACGGTGCTGGGCGCACGCTTTGGTATCGATTCCAAGGTTGCCATGCACATCATGACCGTCAGTTAGTCCGCAGCATTTAAAAAAACCGAAAGGGGGACAAGTAAATGAAGACGTTGGGTGACGTTAAGGTGGGCGAGAGCTCCACCATCGTCAAGCTTCACGGTGAGGGTGCGCTTCGCCGCCACCTTATGGACCTGGGGCTCATCAAGGGCACTTCGTTCAAGGTCGTAAAGGTTGCACCGCTCGGAGATCCGGTCGAGATCAACGTGCGTGGCTACGAGCTCTCCATCCGCAAGGAGGAGGCTGCCGTCGTCGAGGTCCAGTAAGGGCCGGCGGCACATATTTCTGCAGATAAAGTTAGGTTTTTCTAACTTAATGCAGCATCTTTGAAGCACATTATCCAGCCTGCGCGGAGAAAGCAGCGCGGGCACACAAGGAAGAAGGATTGAATGGCGGATTCTCAGATCCATGTCGCGCTGGCGGGTAACCCCAACTGCGGCAAGACCACGCTTTTCAACCTGATCACCGGCGCCAACGGCTACGTTGGCAACTGGCCCGGCGTCACGGTTGAGAAAAAGGAAGCCAAGCTCCTAAGCGACAAGAACGTCACGATTACGGACCTCCCCGGCATCTACTCGCTTTCCCCCTACAGCCCCGAGGAGCAGTGCTCGCGCGACTACCTCATGAGCGGCGAGCCCGATGTCGTCGTCCAGGTGGTCGATGCCACCAACCTCGAGCGCAACCTGTACCTGGCGCTTCAGGTTATCGAGACCGGCCTGCCCGTGGTCGTCGCCCTCAACATGGCCGACTTGGTCGAGAAGAACGGCGATAAGATCGACACGGACAAGCTCTCCAAGAAGCTCGGCTGCCCGGTCATGATGATCTCGGCTCTTAAGAACAAGGGCATCACGGAGCTGTTCGAGCAGGTCAAGAAGTCCGCTGCTTCCAAGGGCCAGGTGCCGGAGCACAAGTTCGATTCCTCCATCGAGGACGTTCTGGACCACATCGAGAACAATCTGCCGGCGAGCGTTCCCGCCAACAAGCGTCGCTACTACGCCGTCAAGCTGTTCGAGCGCGACGCGGACGCCTGCAAGCTCATCAACCTCACTAAGGAGAAGGCCGCTCGCGTCGAGCAGCTGGTCGCCCAGTGCGAGCAGGATTGCGACGACGACGCCGAGTCCATCATCACCGGCGAGCGCTACGGCGTGATCGCCCACATCATCGACGAGTGCCTCACCAAGGCTCCGGCCAAGATGAGCACCTCCGAGAAGATCGACCGTGTGGTTACCAACCGTATCTTGGGCCTGCCGATCTTTGTGGTCATCATGTTCTGCGTGTACTACATTGCCGTCTCTACCTTGGGCGGCACGGTGACCGACTTCACCAACGACCAGCTCTTTGGCACCGACGGTTGGTATGTGCTCGGCCAGGGCCGCGACGCCTACGACGCAGCTGTCGAGGCTGCGGGTGACGCCGCCGACTCGGTCGACCCGGCACAGTACGGCCCCTATGTTCCGGGTATTACCACCGTGGTGCACGATGCCCTTGTGGCGGGCGGCACCGAGGACGGTGGCCTGGTCGATTCGCTGGTCTGTGACGGTATCGTCGGCGGTCTGGGCGCCATCTTCGGCTTTGTGCCGCAGATGTTCCTGCTGTTCGTGATGCTGTCTTTCTTGGAGGACTGCGGCTACATGGCCCGCGTCGCCTTCATCATGGACCGCGTGTTCCGCCGCTTTGGCCTGTCCGGTAAGTCCTTCATCCCCATGCTCGTGTCCTCGGGCTGCGGCGTCCCCGGCGTCATGGCCACCAAGACCATCGAGAACGAGAAGGACCGCCGCATGACGGTCATGACCACCACGTTCATTCCCTGTGGCGCCAAGCTGCCGATCATCGCTCTGCTCATGGGTTCCATCATCGGCGATTCTTCCACCACCGCCGCATGGATCAGCCCGCTCTTCTACTTCTTGGGCGTCTTTGCCGTCATCGCCTCGGGCCTCATGCTCAAGAAGACCAAGCTCTTCGCCGGTCGCCCGACGCCGTTCGTTATGGAGCTTCCCGCCTATCACTTCCCGGCAATCCGCTCTTGGGCGCTGCATGTATGGGAGCGCTGCTGGGCCTTTATCAAGAAGGCCGGCACGGTCATCTTCGCGTCCACCGTCGTGGTTTGGTTCCTCTCCAACTTTGGTAGCTACAACGGTTCCTTCGGCTTCCTGCCTGCGATG
Organism: uncultured Collinsella sp.; assembly: GCA_905197665.1. Taxonomy (GTDB): domain Bacteria; phylum Actinomycetota; class Coriobacteriia; order Coriobacteriales; family Coriobacteriaceae; genus Collinsella. The sequence continues at coordinate 91,589 of CAJJZP010000005.1, read as the reverse complement.
GACGGCATCCCTGAGGAGTTTATGGACTACTCCGTGCTCGCCATGCTGGGCAACCTGGTCGCTTGGATCTTCGCCCCGCTCGGCTTTAGCACCTGGCAGGCCACCGCGCTGACTGTCTCCGGCCTCGTGGCTAAGGAGAATGTCGTCGCTACCGCCGGCTCGCTGCTCTCCGTCGCCGATGCTGGCGAGACCGACCCGAGCCTGTGGACCGCGTTCGCCGGCATGTTCCCGACTATGGGCGCTTGCGTTGCCTTTGGCGCCTTTAACCTGCTGTGCGCCCCGTGCTTTGCCGCCATGGGCACTATCCGCAACCAGATGGACTCCGGCAAGTGGACCGCGATTGCCATCGGCTACGAGTGCGCCTTTGCCTGGGTGATCGGCCTGTTCATCAACCAGTTCTACAACCTGCTTGTCCTTGGCCAGTTTGGTATTTGGACGGTTGTAGCCATCGTTCTGCTGGTTGCGATGCTCTTCCAGATCTTCCGTCCCATGCCCAAGCACGCTTGGACCGACGAGGACGAGACCAACACCGCTTCCGCTGCAGTTTCCGCTTAAGTCCGAATAAGGATCAGCCCCTTTCCACGAGCCCGGGTGTCCCAGCGACACTCGGGCTTTTTGGTGAGGGAGATGTGGCGTTTCCGCAGATAAAACCGACCAAAATATACCTGTCCCTTATTGGCAGGTGGAGAATGGGGTAAAGTAAGTGATGGTTAACTAGAGGAGGCTTGCTATGGCACCTATCGATATTGTTGTACTGGCTATTATCGGTATTGCGTTTGTCGCCGTGTGCGTGCGCATTTATCGCAAGGGCACCTGCGCCGACTGCGCTCAAGGTGGCGTTTGCACAGGACATTGCTCCAAAAAAAAGACCTGCGCCGCACTTAAGGGCGTAGACAAAATCGCCGAAGACTTGGGCCGCGGTATTCATTAGCCGACCGGCGTTTGGGCATGCATGATTGCGGATGCGGCAGTTGCTGATACGATAGGCACGTTAGCAACTGCCGCCGAGCGGCTCAAACGAAAGGAACCCTGTATGGAGTCCTCCGACTATCCGATGCTCTTTAGCCCGATCAAGGTCGGTACGACCGAGGTCAAGAACCGCGTCTTTATGCCGCCGGTATCTACCAACCTGGCCGATCACGGCTATGTGACCGACGACTTGGTCGATCATTACCGTGCCCGCGCCAAGGGCGGCGTGGGCCTCATCATCACCGAGGTCGTGACGGTCGAGCCCACCTATACCTATCTGCCGGGCGATATGTGCTGCTACGACGACACGTTTATCCCCGGCTGGGAAAAGCTCGCCGCAGCCGTCCACGAGTATGGCTGCAAGATCATGCCGCAGCTCTTCCACCCCGCCTACATGGCCTTTAACATCCCGGGCACGCCGCGCCTGATCGCTCCGTCCTTTGTGGGCCCGTCCTATGCCCGCGAGGCGCCGCGCCCTATCACGGTCGATGAGATCCACGAGCTCACGCATCAGTTTGGCGACGCTGCCGTGCGCATGCAGAAGGCCGGTGTCGACGGCGTCGAGGTCCATGCGGCGCACGCCCACGGCATGCTCGGCGGCTTTTTGACCCCGCTCTATAACAAGCGTACCGACGAGTACGGTGGCTCGCTCGATGCCCGCATGCGCTTCTTGCTCGAGGTCATCGCCGAGATTCGCGAGCGCTGCGGCAAGGACTTCATCATCGACGTCCGTATCTCGGGCGACGAGTACACCGATGGCGGTCTGACCCTCAACGACATGATCTACGTCTCGCGTCGCCTGGAGAAGGCTGGCGTCGACATGATCCACGTGTCGGGCGGCACTACCATCAAGCGCGGCTCCGCGATTCCCGCCGCCGGTACGCAGCAGGCCTCGCACGCCGCCTGCTCGCGCGAGATCAAAAAGCATGTGAACATTCCCGTCGCCACGGTCGGCCGCATCAATGAGGCATGGATTGCCGAGGAGCTGATCGAGGACGGCGCTGCCGACATCTGCATGATGGGCCGCGCCAATCTGTGCGATGCCGAGTTCTGCAACAAGGCCGCTGCCGGCAATGCCGATGATATCCGTCCCTGCATCGGTTGCCTGCGCTGCCTGAACGGCATCATGTTTGGCAAGCGCATCTCCTGCACCGTCAACCCGGACGTGGAACGCGACGAGGCCGGCTACGAGCCTGCCGCCGAGGCCAAGAACGTACTGGTTGTGGGCGCTGGTCCTGCGGGCATGGAGGCAGCCTACATTGCCGCCAAGCGCGGCCATAACGTGGTGCTCGTGGACAAGCAGGACGAGCCGGGTGGCGAGATGCGCATCGCGGCCGTTCCGCCGGCAAAGCAGGAGCTCACCCGCGTGATCAAGTATCAGTACCGTCGCCTGGCCGAGGCAGGCGTCACGTGCGTCTTTGGCACCGAGCTCTCGGCCGAGGACATTCAGCGCGACTACGCGGGTTACGAGGTCGTCCTGGCTTATGGCGCCGAGCCCATCGCCCCGGCCTTTATGCAGGGCTTTAAGCAGGTTATGACGGCTGACGACCTGCTGGGTGGCAAGGCTTTCCCGGGTAAGAAGATCGTCATTGTGGGCGGCGGCACCGTTGGCTGCGAGACGGCCGATTACCTGGCCCCGTTGGTCAACGACCTTTCGCCGGCCAATCGCGATGTCACCGTTATCGAGATGACCAAGACGCTTGCCGCCAACGAGGGCGGTGCCGGTCGCGCGGTGCTCATCACGCGCATGCTCTCCAAGGGCGTCCATGTGCTGACCGAGGCCAAGGTGACCGAAATCACCGAGGACGCCATCAGCTACGAAAAGGACGGCGAGGTCCACACCATCGCCGATGCCGATACGCTGGTGCTTGCCATGGGCTATCGTCCCAACACCAAGCTGGCCGACGACCTTACCGCTGCCGGCGTTGCCACCCACGTGCTGGGCGATGCCCAGAAGTGCGGCAACATCCGCGACGCCATCGGCGATGGCTACAAGGTTGCCTGCGAACTCTAGTCAACCCCTTGGTGCGTGGGGGCAGGTTACTTTGCACCAACTTGGTGCATGTAAATCTGGCCCCATCGCGCCATTGCGGCTTCATGGAATAGCGCCCGTACGCATCGAATTTCTCCTCTCATAGATGTGCGGCACAAAGAGCCCCGAGTTCATACGAGCTCGGGGCTCTTTTCGTTTGGATTGCAGACGTATTGACAGACGAAAACAGTCTGTGTCCGGTATTGAGCCATACGAAAGCGAAATTATGCGTCCTAATTCCGTACGCAAATAAAGACGAAAACCATTTGCGTCTTGGATAAATCAGTACGCAAACGGTTTTCGTCTTATAATACGCTTATGAATGGTACGAAACGAGAGGGTTGTGCATATGGTTGTTAGAGAGAGCCCTACAGTCGAATACGAGGAAAGCGTTACGCCGACGTTTCTTAAAACGGTGAGCGCCTATGCAAACTACGGGACGGGCAAGATTGAGTTTGGCGTTGATGACGAGGGCGTGGCTGTCGGCCTTGCAGATCCGGTCGCAGAGTGTCTCCGCATCGAGAACATGATTAATGACAGCTTGGATCCCGCTCCCCGTTACACGCTCGAGCGCGATGAGAAACACGGGACCGTAATCCTTACGGTTTATGAGGGCCAGGACAAACCCTATCGAAGCAAGGGAAAGGCCTACAGGCGAAACGATTCGGCAACGGTGGAGGTCGACCGGTTTGAGTATGGCAGGCTGACGCTCGAAGGCAGCAACGTAACGTTCGACGCGCTCACGTCGGCTCGCCAGGACTTGAGTTTTCACACGCTCGAGCATAAGTGTGTTGAACATCTCGGCATTTCCGAGCTAACGCCGGATATTATGCGCACGCTTCGCTTGCTCGGCAAAGATGGCTATACCAACGCTGCGGCGATTTTGGCGGATAAGAATGATTTTCCGGGCATCGACTGCGTCCGTTTTGGCGATACCGAGGATGTGATCTTGGACCGTGAGACGGCGACAAATGTATCCGCAATTGAGCAGGTGGACAGGGCGGTGGCTATGTTTGCACGCTACTACCGTTTTGAGCGTATCGAAGGGATGGAGCGCGTCCAAACCGATCGAATTTCTCTTGAGGCATTCCGCGAAGCTGTTGCAAACGCTTTGGTGCATCGGACGTGGGACGTTCGAGCGAATGTTCAAATTGCCTTGTACGACGATCGTGTTGTTGTGACTTCGCCCGGATCACTGCCTGCCGGTTTGACGACGGAACAATACCTGTATGGGCAGATATCCGTGCTCAGAAACCCAATTGTCGCCGAGGTCTTTTTAAAGCTGGATTACATCGAGAAATTTGGCACGGGAATCGCGCGCATTAGACGTGCCTATCGCGATTCGATCAATCAACCAATTTTTGATGTTCGCGGCGGCATGGTGGCCGTCACATTGCCCGCTACCGATGCCTTTGAAGGGTCCGAGGAAGAGATCCAGGTTCTCAATGCCTTGTCGGGCGGGCGAATTATGTCGCGAAGCGAGATTGAAAAACAGACGGGGCTGAGCCGCATGCGGACGTTGGCGGCACTCGAATCTCTGCTTGAACGGAATGCAATCGTAAGGCAGGGAACCGGGCGGGCCACGAAATACGAGCGCTCATAGTCCAAAAGAGCCATGGTACAAGACGGACCCCAAGCCAGCGTTGGCTTGGGGTCCGTTATATCCCGGATGGTAACGGGCCGATTATTGTCAAGTTATAGCAAAGTATAGCGACGTACAGCAAAGTATAGTGAAATATGGCAAGCCGTATAGCGCGCCTTGATTATCAACCCTTGATTATCAACCCTTGATTATCAACCCTTGATTATCAACCGTCCGTATTTCACAGCAACTTATAACAGGCTCGGGGTGCCAATTTGGGGTGCGGTAGTGCTGCGTCACGAAAAGGGCCTATCTACTACGTTTAAGCCGCAGGGGTCAACCATAGTCGGCTTTTTCGAAAATCGACAAGCTGTCTACCTGCGGTTTTGTTTTCACGGTTTTCGGTATGGCCGAGGCTATCCGTGTTAACGTAGTAGATGGGCCACTTTTGTGGCAAGGGGGCCGATCTGCGGGCCAGGGTAGCTAAAAGAGACACGCCCCAAAAAGACTGATTGGGAGCTGGGGCGTGTCGATGCGATAGTATTACGTGGTGGAATTCGACAAACCGTGGGCTTCATCCGAGGGCTTTATGGAACAACACCAGCATTATCAGAGCCTGCAAGATCAGGCATACAACGCACTGCGCTCCAAGATTATCTATGCCGAGCTCAAGCCCGGCACGCGCCTTTCGGCGATTGGTCTGGAAAAGGAGACGGGGATCGGGCGCACGCCAATTCGCGAGTCCTTTGTGCGCCTGCGCGAGCAAGAGCTGGTGGAAACGCGTCCCAAGAGCGGCACCTACGTCTCTAAGATCAGCATGGAACACGCCGAGAATGCCTGTTTCTTGCGCGAGAAACTCGAAAGAAGCGTACTCATTAAATGTTGTCCGGCTGCCACGTCCGAGCAAAAGCATCGGCTCGAGCAGATTCTTGCCGAGTCCGAGTCGCTCGACCATAGCGAGACGCGTCGCTTTTTCGACTTGGATAACCTGTTTCATGAGACGTGTTTTGAGATTGCCGGTCGTCACATGCTGTGGGATTGGATGAAGAGCGTCAACACGCATTTTGAGCGATACAACTGGTTGCGTATGGTGTCGCAGGATCTGGATTGGGAGCCGATTCGTCGACAACATCGTCGGATTCTCGAGGCCATTAAGAGGGGCGATACCGACACGGCGAGCTACCTGGCAGAGACGCACTTGCACCTGATGCCCGAGGAGCAGGGCCCGGTTATCGCCTTGCATCCCGACTATTTCGAGCTGTCCAAAGACTCGTCTATCTAGCCCATCACCGCATCTGCTCGAGACGCAAAAACGATCCTGCTCACCTACAACGTTTTGCAAGCGAGATTTTTAAAAAAATGCCTAAAATGGCTCAGACTGCCGACAATTGGGAAACGGGGTGCGCTATGGCGCAGATGAGAATCAAGGACATTGCCGCCGAGGCGGGCGTGAGCCCGGCCACGGTCTCGCGCTATCTCAACAACCGCCCCGGGCAGATGACCGAGGAAACCCGCGCTCGCATCGCGGCGGTTATCGAGCGCACTGGCTATCGCCCACGTGCTGCTGCACGCAATCTACGCAGCTCACGCACCAACCTCATCGGCGTGATTCTGGCCGACATCACCAACCCGTTCTCCAGCGCCATGCTCGAAGGGCTTTCCGCTAGCGCCGCCGCGCGCGGCTGCTCGCTTATGACGGCCATTAGCGGCAATGACCCCGCCAAGGAAGCAGAGTCGCTCACTAGACTTATCGATGCCGGCGTGGACGGCCTGGTCGTCAACACCTGCGGCGGCAACGACGAGGCAATCGTCGCAGCTGCGGGACGCCTGCCTGTTGTGCTGCTCGACCGCGATGTTGCCGCCGGCGGTGTCGATCTGGTGACCTCCAACAACCGTGAGCTGGTCGCCGGCCTGGTAGACGCCTTGGCCGCTGCGGGCAGCGAGCGCCTGTGCCTGCTCACCGAGGCGAGCGACGACAGCCCCGTGCGTCGCGAGCGCGCCGAGGGCTTTGCCGACGAGCTTTCGCGCCGCGGTCTTGCGGGCGAGGTCGTCACCTTGGCGGACGGTGGCGCCACGGGTGTCAGTCGCCTGGACGAGACCATCAGCGGCTATGCGGGTAAAAAGCTCGGCCTCATTGCCGTCAACGGCCTGGTCTTCCTGCGTCTGACCGAGGCGCTGGCCCAGCTCGGCCCCTCGTTGCCGGCGGGCCTTAAGATTGCGACGTTTGACGATTACCCCTGGAACCACGTGCTCTTTGGCGGTGTGACCACGGCCGCGCAGGACACCCTCACCATTGCCGAGCGCGTAGTCGAGCGTCTCTCCGAGCGCATCGACATCGTTACCACTACGGTGGGCGATGCCGCAAAGCTCGCCCCTAAGCGCATCGAAGTCCCCGGTCACATCGAACACCGCGCATCGACCTCACGCTAGTTTGTGTGATAATATATAGACAATGTCATACAGGAGGTATCCATGGCTGCGTCTGTGCTGAGTGTGCGAGTGGACTCGTCAATTAAAGATTCATTTGCCGAGCTGTGCGAAGAACTTGGCATGACTTCGTCTGTTGCAGTCAATATGTTTATGAGACAGATGCTGCGCGAGCGTTCGCTGCCGTTTGTCCCTTCACTCGGTAAAAGCTCTGCGAGCGGAAGCGTCGCGGCGGGCATTTTGGATACCGCTCAGATTGAGTCCGCTGTCCGTGAGGCGGCCAGCCCGATTCCCGCCATCAAAAGCGTGATTCTTTTTGGCTCGTATGCTCGTGGCGACGCGCGTGCCGATAGTGACATTGACTTGCGTCTCGAAGTCGATCGCGATCAGGGCTTTGGCCTTTTCGCGTTGTCGGCATTCGGCGAGGCGGTGCGCAAAGAAACTGGGAGGCAGGTTGATCTTGTCTCGAGCGACCATCTTGATGCCGATCTTGCCGCGGTAATCGAGCGCGAAGGAGTGATCCTTTATGATCGCGCGTAAGTCAGACGGCCTCCGCGCCCAAGAGGTCTTGGACGCCATCTCTGAAACGAACGAGCGCATCAAGGCTTTTGATATCACCGAGGACCAGTTTCTGCATGCGAATGACGTGCGGACGAGGGCGTTGGCGGACTCCCTTTTGATGTGCGCGCTTAGGGTGACGGAAGAAGCGGGCAAGTTGTCGGAACGCTCGCAGCGGCTTCATCCCGAAATTGAGTGGCGTGGAATTATCGGCATGAGAAATTACCTCGCGCATGATTACGGCAATGTCGACCGATCGGTTGTTTGGGATGCGGTGACGATGGAGTTCCCAGCGCTGGAACGAGCGTGTAGGCAAATTGTTTCCGAATCTGAACGCTAGCCATTCGTTCGTGACCGCCTGTTCGCGCACGTTTTTTGAGCGCTTGATACGCTTTAACCCTGCGGAAACATTTTTCTGCGATAGTATCTGCGGTATAGACCAGTCGAAACCCGCCCGAAAGAAAGGGGAGCGACATGAACCAGCAGAACATCGATTACGTACTCCGCTCCGTAGAACAGCGTGACATCCGCTTTGTGCGTCTGTGGTTTGTCGACATTCTCGGCCGCCTCAAGAACTTTGCCATCAGCCCCGAGGACCTCGAGGTCGCATTTGAGGAGGGCATTGGCTTTGACGGCTCGGCCATCGAGGGCTTTGCCACGCCCGAGGAAGCCGACATGCTGGCGTTCCCTGATGCCTCGACCTTCCAGATTTTGCCGTGGCGTCCGAGCCACAACGGCGTCGCCCGTGTGTTCTGCGACGTGTGCACTCCCGATCGCGAGCCCTTCGCCGGCGACCCGCGCGCTGCGCTGCGCCGCATGTTCCATAAGGCCGAGAAGGCCGGCTATCTGCTCAACGTTGGTGCCGAGCTGGAGTACTACTATTTCCCCGACGAGCGCACGCCCGAGCCGCTCGACAACGTGGGCTACTTCGATCTTTCGGTGAGCGACGCCGCGCGCGACCTGCGCCGCAACACGGTCCTTACGCTCGAGAAGATGTCCGTGCCCGTGGAGTACACCTTCCACGCCGCCGGTCGCTCGCAGCACGGCATGAGCCTGCGCCACGCCGAGGCCCTGAGCATGTCCGACGCCATTACCACGGCCAAGCTCATCATTAAACAGCAAGCTTACGAGAGCGGTTGCCACGCCTCCTTTATGCCCAAGCCGTTGGCGGGCGAGGATGGCAGCGCCATGTTTTTGCATCAGTCGCTGTTCGACCACGACGGCAACAACGTCTTTTGGGGCGAGGACGACGAGAGGTACCATCTTTCCGATATCGCCAAGCACTATATGGCCGGCATCCTGGCGCACGCGCGCGAGATCAGCGCCATCACCAACCCCACGGTCAATTCGTACAAACGCATCACCACGGGCGGCGACTCCGTGCCGCAGTACGCCACGTGGGGCCTGCGCAACCGCGCAAGCATGATTCGCATTCCGGTCTACAAGCCCGGCAAGCAGCTGTCCACGCGCATCGAGCTTCGCAGCCCCGATCCCATGGCCAACCCGTACCTGGTCAACGCCGTTACGCTGGCAGCCGGTCTCGACGGCATCGAGCGCAAGCTGGAACTCCCGCCCGAGGCCACGGCCGAGACGCTCAAGCTCACCGGCCGTCAGATGCTTGAGGCCGGTTACACGCCGCTGCCGCGCTCGCTTAAAGAGGCACTCGACGTCTTTGAGGACTCGCAGTTTATGAAGGATGCCCTCGGCGAGCACATCCACAGCTTCTTCCTTAAAAAGAAGCGCGACGAGTGGCATAAGTTTGAGTCTACGATCACCGAGTGGGAGATCAAGCACTACCTGGCGAACTCCTAATCGCGCTGGCTTGTTCCAGTACGATTGAGCTCATTTCCTTGGAGGCCGATATGTCCGAAAAGAGTGCCCTGTTCATGGCGCGCACGACGCGCTTCCACGAGTTTGCCCGCAGCTTGACGACCACCCTGGGTGTCGAGGTGAGCCTGGCTACTCCCGATTCGCCGACTGCGGCGCACGACTTTGACCTGCTGATTCTCGATTCCGATGGCATCCGCAGCGACCGCATCGATCAGATTGCCAAGTGGCTTGACGACCGCGGTGGCGTTCCCATGTTGGTGATCGTCGACGACGAGGCGCTCGGTACCTTGCGCCTGCCCAATCACGCGCATGCCGACTTTGTATGCCCCACGGCGACGCCCAACGAGCTCAAGGCTCGTGCGCAGCGCCTGATGGGCGAGGAGGAGACCGTTACCGCCGACGATGTGCTCAACATCGATAACCTCGAGATCAACTTGGCTACCTACCAGGTGACGCTCGATAACGAGCCCATCGACCTGACGCTGATGGAGTACTCGCTGCTGAGCTTTTTGGCGACGCACCCCAACCGCGCCTACAGCCGCGAGGTGCTGCTGCACCGCGTGTGGGGCTTTGAGTACTGCGGCGGTACGCGCACCGTCGACGTGCATATCCGACGCATCCGCTCCAAGGTGGGCCCGCAGATCGCGGCACACATCACCACCGTCCGCGGCGTGGGCTATCTGTTTAAGGACTAGGGATAACCAGAAGACGATACAGGGCACCGGAGTTTTTCGGTGCCCTTTTCTCGCTTGTGGCAAGAATCATACCTTTTACCGACTGAAAGTGCGTCAGTAAAAACAATATCAAGCGTATAGCACTATCTGGCGAATAACATTTAGTTACTTGCCATGGATTTGTATAAATGGGATTACGTTGTTGATGCGAGCAAAACGATTTCGGGAATGATAACGCCAACGCAGGCGAAAGTTATCAAAGAGGCGAAAACCTACGCATGCGCGTTTCGGCAATGTTTTCTCCGGGGGGCTCCGGTCAAATGGCAGCGGGCACGCAATGGCAGTTGTGGGCTATGTGGCAATGTATAACACATACTCAAATGCCAAGAAGTACCTGCTTGTGGTTTGGAATGGATAGACAAACCGGCTGCAGTTTCTTCCATATGACGTATCAATTTACACGGCTCACGACGGAACATATTGCAAGGGGTGATTGTGCTCGTGAACGGCGACAAGTTCATTCGAAGGGCAATACCCCTATTGGTTCTTTTCCTTGCCTTGGTCGCTGCAGTGAGTTTGTCCCTGCTAGGGGCGACTAATGGGGGAGAAAACGACACGGTTGTTGCGATCGAAGTTCGCACTCTATCGGATGTTCATAACGGGCAATTTGAGGCGTTGATGCCAAGTGGTTGCCATAAAAAGATCGATATGCGCCGCAAGTCAAGTTCCGGATATGTTGCAGGGTTGAAGGCAGGTGAAAAATGGATTCTAGTTTTTGTGGAAGATAAGGAACTTGACGGGACTGTTCTATATCCCCATTCAGCCGAGAAAGCCAAATCAAGCAGACCAGGGGAATGAAGAATGATTGATGGAAAACAGTTCTTAGGCCTGATGGCAGGAGCTCCCATTTTGATGCGAGCTGGGATGGCGGAAGCCTTGGAGCTGCCGGACGCTCGGAAGCGATTGGCGCTCGTGGTTGGCGCGGTGGTCAGAGATGAAAATGGCAATGAAAAAACGCGAACAAGAAGCAGAGAGACTATTTTCACGCCAGAGAGCGAAGCCGTGGGTTTTGCTATCGACTGTTATATCGAATAGACATGACGGCGTAAAACGAATTGGCCTATAAGCATGTCATTACTTAAGCAAAGCTGAAATCTTGGCATCTAGTGCTCGGGACTGCCCAGCTTGGGGTACAACTCAACGTGAACAATGATGGCCCGCCACGGTGTTTGGCGGGCCTTTGGTTATTTGACGAAAGGATCGCAGCTATGAGCGAGAACGATTCCCAGCGTCCCCAGGATGTTGGCAATGCCGGCGAGACTCAGCAGCAGCCGCGCGTGCAGGTGGAGTCGACGCCTGCCGACGGCAACAACATTCCCTACGTGCAGGCCTACGATACGCAGACCGGCAAGCCGCTGGGCGGCCAACAGGTCGTGAACAAGCACACGGTGGTCAAGACCAAGACCAAAAAGCTGCCGATCTTTATTACAGCGCTTGCCGGCTGCGCATGTGGTGCCCTGCTGGTCATTGCACTCATTATGAGCGGCACGCTCGATATCGGCGGTGGCAAGAATGCCGTGACGGCGGGCGCTTCGGGTTCGTCGACGCAAAAGATTACGATTGATTCCGAGGACACCACGCTGGCCGAGGCCGTTTCTGCCAAGGCCCTGCCCTCTGTGGTCTCCATTACCGCTACTTCGAGCGGTAGCCAGAATGGCTCACTTTCGCAGTCTGCTGACGATTCGAATAACTCGGGCAGCGTCGGCTCGGGCGTAGTACTCGATACTGAGGGCCACATTCTCACCAACAACCACGTGGTCGATGGCTACGATCAGTACGTGGTGACCATGGATGACGGCACTACGTACGAGGCCGAGTTCGTGGGCAACGATGCCTCGAGCGACCTGGCCGTCATCAAGCTCAAGGACGCCGATGCTTCCAAGCTCACCCCGATCGAGATCGGCGACTCCTCCAAGCTCAACGTGGGCGAGTGGGTCATGGCGATCGGTTCGCCGTTTGGCAATGAGCAGTCTGTCTCCACGGGCATTGTGTCGGCGCTGTATCGCTCCACGGCCATGAGCTCTACCAGCGGTAACACCATCTATGCCAACATGATCCAGACCGATGCCGCCATCAACCCGGGCAACTCCGGTGGCGCGCTCGTTAACGACAATGGTGAGCTGGTGGGCATCAACTCGCTCATCGAGAGCTACTCGGGCTCCAGCTCGGGCGTGGGCTTTGCTATTCCCGTTAACTACGCCAAGAACATTGCCGACCAGATCATCGACGGTAAGACGCCGGTGCATCCGTACATGGGCGCTACGCTTTCGAGCGTCAATGCGCTTAACGCCCGCACCAACAAGTTGAGCACCGATAGCGGCGCGTATGTGGCGAGCGTCGTTGAGGACGGTCCTGCCGCCAAGGCCGGCATTCAGGAGGGCGACGTCATCACCAAGCTGGGCGACGATGAGATTTCGAGCGCCGACGGCCTGATCATCGCGCTGCGCAGCCACGAGGTGGGCGAGAAGGTCGAGATCACGCTCATGCGCGGCAAGGAAGAGAAGAAGGTCACCGTCGAGCTGGGCTCCGACGAGGAGCTGCAGAACCAGCAGCAGGACGACAGTTCGACCGACACCGGCAACGGCGGTATTACCGACGAGCAGCTGCGCCAGTACCTGGAGGAGCTGCTGGGCCAGCAGGGCCAGGGCCAGGGTCAAGGCTACGGCCAGGGTTACTAACGAGCCGTATCGCACATACCGATGCCAGAGGGGCTGTTCCGCCAACGCGGGACAACCCCTCTTTTCGTAGTGATCCATTGGGGATGGAGGAAAACGGATCATTTAGAACTGGCAAGGGCATGGTTTGATCGCGCGATCCACCCCAGTCTGGCGGCTGCCGATTCGGTGCGGTTCGAAAGGGTTATTCGGCGCCATGGTGACCGGTGGTACTCTAGTATCCGTTTGAAATCGAGCGAAGGAGTGCCGCTATGGAGCAATCGAGCCTGTTTGGTGACGGCGTGGACATCGATACCGAAACGCCCGCGGGCGCGGATGCCGCTGCACCGGCCGACGCCCATGCCCAGGCCGCCGCGCGCGCGGCCGAGCTGCGCCACGAGCTCGATTACCACGCGTACCGCTACTACATGCTCGATGCGCCCGAGATCACGGACGCCGCCTTCGACAAAATGCTCGTTGAGCTGCAGGAAATCGAGGCGACCTATCCCGATTTGGTGACGCCCGACAGCTATACCCAGCGCGTGGGCGGCTACGTGAGCGAGCAGTTTACGCCGGTCACGCATATGGCGCGCATGTATTCCATGGACGATGCCATGGATCTGGACGAGCTCGACGCATGGCTCCAACGCACCGAGGATGCGCTCGGTGCCGGTAGCGTCACCTATACCTGCGAGCTTAAGATCGACGGTCTGGGCGTGGCCCTTACTTACCAAAACGGCACCTTCGTACGCGCCGCCACACGTGGCGATGGCACCACGGGCGAGGACGTGTCGCTCAACGTCCGTACCATCAAGGACGTGCCCATGCACCTGTCCGAGCCGGCGCTCGTCCACATGGGCGCCGACCGCGAGCGCACCATCGAGGTGCGCGGCGAGGTCTACATGCCTAAGGGCAGCTTTGTGCGCCTGAACGACGAGGCCGATGCCGAGGGCCGCGACCCCTTCGCCAACCCGCGCAACGCCGCCGCCGGCAGCCTGCGTCAGAAAGATCCCAAGGTCACGGCGCGCCGCGACCTTGCCACCTTTATCTATGCCATTGCTGATACCGACCCGCTGCACGTCCACAGTCAGCGCGAGTTCCTCGATTGGCTGCGTAGCGCCGGCTTTAGCGTCAACCCCAACGTTGCCCGTTGCGCCACGCCGGCCGAGGTCCACGAGTTCTGTGCCCAGGCGCTCGAGCACCGCGGCGATTTGGACTACGACATCGACGGCGTGGTCGTAAAGGTGGACAGCTTCCAACAGCAGCTCGACCTGGGCTTTACCGCCCGCGCGCCGCGCTGGGCCATTGCCTTTAAGTTCCCGCCCGAGGAAAAGCAGACCGTCCTGCGCGAAATTCGCATCCAGGTGGGCCGCACCGGTGTGCTCACGCCGGTCGCCGAGTTCGACCCGGTGACGGTTGCCGGTTCCACCATCGCGCGTGCCACGCTGCACAATATCGACGAGATCCGTCGCAAAAACGTGCGCGAGGGTGACACCATCATCGTGCACAAGGCGGGCGACGTGATTCCCGAGGTCGTGGGCCCGGTGCTCGATAAGCGCCCGGCCGATTCGGTCGACTGGCACATGCCCGAGGTCTGCCCCGTGTGCGGCAGCCCCGTTGTCCACGAGGACGGCGAGGTGGCCTACCGCTGCGTCTCCATCGATTGCCCCGCGCAGCTCAAGGAACGCCTGCTCCACTGGGTGAGCCGCGGCTGCATGGACGTCGACGGCCTGGGCGACGAGATCGTCGACAAGATGATCGCCGCCGGGCTGATCCACGATGTCGCGGACTTCTACCAGCTCACAGTCGACGACATCGCCGGCCTGGACACGGGCCGCGTGTACGCGAGCACCAATAGCAAAAAGGGTGTTAAGAAGGGCGATCCCATTCCGGTGGGCCTCAAGACGGCCGAAAAGATCGTCGCCGAACTCAACAAGTCCAAAAGCCAGCCGCTCGGCCGCGTGCTGTTTGCCCTGGGTATCCGCCATGTGGGCAAAAGCGTGGGCGAGGTCATCGCCGAGCGATTCCTGTCGATTGACAAGCTCATCTTGGCGAGCGAAGAGGACATCGCCGAGTGCGAGGGCATCGGTCCCAAGATCGCGGCGAGCGTCAAGCAGTTCCTGGCCGTGCCCGAGAACCTCGCCGTACTGGAGCGCCTGCGTCAGGCGGGCCTGTCGCTCGAGGTTGACTTGGGCGCCGCGCATGCACAGGCCGCAGCCGATGCCGGCGTAGCGGGCGAGCTCGCCGATGCGCAGCCGCTCGCGGGCCTGACCTTCGTGCTCACCGGCACGCTCGTCAACCGCACCCGCGACGAGGTGGGCGCGGCGCTCAAGGTGCTCGGCGCCAAGGTTTCGGGCAGTGTGTCGAAGAAGACGAGCTATCTGGTCGCCGGCCCCAAAGCGGGCTCCAAGCTCACCAAGGCCGAGCAGCTGGGCGTACCCGTGCTGGATGAGGATGCACTCGAGCAGATCTTGGCTACTGGTCAGGTGCCCCAGGCTTAAGGCGTCGATAACCAAATTGAAAAACCGCCCGGAAGCGCGATGCCTTCCGGGCGGTTCTTACTTTGCTGGGGCAACCGGCACCGTGATCTGCGTCACGTAGGTCGCGGGGTCATCGCTGATGATGTCGTCGATAAGGGCGATTTCGCGTTGCCCCGCTACGCCACCAGTTTGTCAAAAGCCCCGCGCCGGTTGAGCACGGTAAACGCGACAACACAGATGACTGCCGACAAAATCGATCCGCACGGCGAAGCGATGCCCATGGGGAACAGCGTGTCGGAATAGGCGTTCGACAGCAGCCATGCGCCGGGTACGCGAATGAGCGCCACGGCCAGCACGTTGTGCGCAAAGCCGATGTAGCTCTTGCCGTATGCAGCGAAAAAGCCGCTAAAGCAAATGTGGATGCCGGCAAAAATCGCGTCGAAAATATAGCTGCGCATATAGCCGGTGCCGGCGGCGACCACCGCGGGGTCCTTGGCAAAAAAGCCGATAAACGCCGGCGCCACCAGCCACATCAGCACCGTGATCAGGCAGCCGTACACCACCGAGATGGTCATGGCATCCTTGAGCACCTGGCGCGCGCGGTCGCCCTTGCCTGCGCCGGCGTTTTGCGCCGTGAGCGCGCTGACGGTAGCGCCCATGGAACTCGGCACGATAAACAAAAAGCTGATCATCTTTTCGACCAAGCCTACGGCGGCGGCATCAACCAGGCCGCGGTGGTTGGCGATGACGGTGATGAACATAAACGCCACCTGGATGCAGCCGTCCTGCACGGCTACGGGCACGCCGATCTTAAGGATGCTGCCGAGCACCTCGGGCTGGGGGCGTAGGTCGCTGCGCTTGAGGTGAATGTGCGTACGGCGGCTCTTGAGCCACACGAGCGCGAGAGCCACGCTCGCCGTCTGCGCGATGACTGTGCCGAGTGCCGCGCCTACGGGGCCGAGCCCCATGTGGCCGATAAACAGAAAGTCGAGCGCGATGTTGATGATGCATGCCACGCCAATCACGTACATGGGCGAGCGCGAATCGCCTAGGCCGCGAAAGATGGCCGAGAGGATGTTGTACGCGGCGATAAAGGGAATGCCCATAAAGCAGATACGCAGGTAGGCGGCGGTTCCTTCGACCGCCTCGGCCGGCGTGCCAATGAGTGCCACAATCTGCGGACACAGTGCGAGCAGGACAGCGGCCAGCACCACCGAGACACCCATAAAGAGCGTGATGGTGTTGCCGATGGCGGTCTCGGCGCGGTCAAACCGACGCGAACCCACGGCGTGGCCGACGATAACCGTCGTTCCCATGGCCAGGCCCACGAGCGTCACGGTAATGATATAGAGCGTCTGCGCGCCGTTGCCCACGGCGGTGATGCCGGCGGCGCCGCTAAACTGCCCCATCATGTACAGGTCGGCCATGCCGTAGAGCATCTGCAAAAAGTACGAGAGCATATAAGGCAGGGCAAAGACCGCGATGGTCTTAAGGACATTGCCGCGTGTGAGGTCGTGTTCCATGGGCGGGGCTTTCTGGCTTGGTCTGTTTACGTACCAGTGTAGTGAAAACCCTACAACGATTATAGAGTCAAGGTTTATGTTGGCAGTGGGGCGAAAAAGTCACGCTCGCGTTCATTTCTAATTGAATACAGGGGCGCGTCCTGCGAGCTTGGTGCCTGCACTAGCCTTGCAGAAATCGATTTCGGAACACTTGACACCGCCGCACGGCGCGCCATAATACGTGGGTTTGCGAACAACGTTTGATGGGGGATGAACCTGCGTGCGCAATCTCAAGATTCTGTTTTCCTATCTGGGGGCATACCGCCGCGATGCCATGCTCGGCGTGCTCTTTGTGACGGCCGAGACGGCGCTCGAGCTGTTTATCCCGGTCATCATGGCAAATATCATCGATGTAGGCGTGCCCGCGGGCGACATCGACTACATGCTGTTGCAGGGCACGTATATGTTGGTATGTGCCGCATTTTCGCTGGCACTTGGCTTGGGCTATGCGCGCACGTCTGCTCGCGTCGCCTCGGGGCTGGGCGCTAACCTGCGCGAGGCCGAGTATCGCAAGATCCAGACGCTCGCCTTTGGCAATCTGGACAACTACGACGCCAGCTCGCTCGTCACTCGCATGACCACCGACATCACCGTGATTCAAAACGCCGTAGGTAACGGCTTCCGCCCCATGGTGCGCGGGCCGGTAAATCTGGTCATGGGCCTCGTCTACGCTTTTGCGCTCTCGCGCGAGCTCGCGGCGGTCTTTGCCGTCATTCTGCCGATGCTCGCCATCGTGCTCGGTATCATTACCGTGCGCGTGAGCCCGCTCTACCGCCAACTCCAGACCTCGATGGACCACCTTAACGGCGTGGTGCAAGAGGACCTTACCGCCGTGCGCGCCGTGAAGGCTTACGTGCGCGCCGAGCACGAGTGCGACAAGTTCGACACCGTCAATACCGAGCTCGCCGGCACGGCGACCAAGACCTTCGGCACCGCTGTGCTCAACCTGCCGGTGTTCCAACTCTCGATGTACGTGGCTGCGCTCTCGATTCTGTGGATTGGCGGCCGCATGATCATCGAAGGTCGCTTGGGCGTGGGCTCGCTCACGGGCTTTATGAGTTATGTGCTGTTGATCATGAACTCGCTCATGATGATTTCCAACGT
The DNA here is from genome assembly GCA_905197665.1 of uncultured Collinsella sp. Taxonomy (GTDB): domain Bacteria; phylum Actinomycetota; class Coriobacteriia; order Coriobacteriales; family Coriobacteriaceae; genus Collinsella. The sequence continues at coordinate 73,657 of CAJJZP010000005.1, read as the reverse complement.
GTTTTTGCTGCTCACGCGCGCTCTCACGAGTGTGGGCCGTATCGCAGAGGTGCTCGATGAGGAGCCCTTTATCGCCAACCCTGCGGGAGACCTCGCGACTGCGGCGCCAGCGGACGGCAGTATCGAGTTTCGCGACGTTTCCTTTAAATACCGCGCGGACGCAGCCGAGGATGTGCTCGAGCATATTGACCTTCGCATCGAGAGCGGCTCGACGGTGGGCATCCTCGGCGGCACGGGCTCGGGCAAGAGCTCGCTTGTGCAGCTGATTGCGCGCCTGTACGACGCCACCGAGGGCGCCGTGCTTGTGGGCGGACACGACGTGCGCGACTACGACCTCGCGACCCTACGCGACGCCGTGGGCATTGTGCTGCAAAAGAATGTGCTGTTCACGGGCACCGTGCGTGAGAACCTGCAGTGGGGCAATCCGCAGGCGTCGGACGATGAGCTCCTCGCGGCTTGCCGCGCGGCGTGCGTGGACGAGTTCCTTGATCGCATCGGCGGGCTGGACGGCGAGTTGGGCCAAGGCGGCGCCGGCGTTTCGGGTGGCCAGAAGCAACGCCTGTGCATCGCGCGCACGCTGCTCAAGCATCCGCGCGTGCTCATTTTTGATGACTCCACCAGCGCGGTCGATATGGCGACCGACGCTAAGATTCGCGAGCACATCGCTCGGATTCCCGATACGACCGTGCTCATCATCGCCCAGCGCATCGCGAGCGTCATGGATGCCGATCGCATTGTGGTGTTGGACGACGGTCGTGTCCACGGCGTGGGTACGCACGAGGAACTGCTGGCGGGCGACAACATCTACCAGGAGATTTACGCCTCGCAGATGGAGTTTGCGGGGAACGCGGACGCCGCCGGAGGCAGTGACGATGGCTGCGCGAATGATCCGTTTTCCTCCGTCCCCAGCGGATCGACCTTGGAAGGGGGTGAGCGCCATGCCTAAGACCGCAGCCCAAGCACGCCCGGCCGACCTCAAGCGCACTGTGCTCCGCCTGCTCTCCTACATGGGGCATGCCAAGTTCTCGTTGCTCGCGGTGGGCGTGCTCGCCTCCGTCGCCGCCATCGCGAGCCTCGCCGGCACCTACATGGTGCGCCCCATCGTTAACGGTTTGGCCACGGGCGGGGAGGAACTGCTTGCCAAGCAGGTCATCCTGACGGCGATCATCTACGCCGCGGGCGTGCTCTCGGCCCTGGGCTACTCACAAATCATGGTGCGCGCGGCCCAACGCGTGGTGTCCGATATTCGCCGCGACCTGTTCGCGCACATCCAGACGCTGCCGCTCAGCTATTTTGACGGCACACGCTCGGGCGACATCATGAGCTTTTTCACCAACGACGTCGACACCGTCTCCGAGGCGCTCAACAACAGCTTTGCCAACGTGATTCAGGCCGCCATTCAGGTTGTGGGCACCACGGCCATGCTCATCATCCTCAACTGGCAGCTCACGATTATCACGCTCGTGTGCGATGCGGCCATTGTGCTGTATGCGCGCTACTCGGGCGCGCGCTCTAAGCGCTTCTTTGCCGCCCAGCAGGCATCGCTTGGCGACTTGGACGGATATATCGAAGAGATGGTCTCGGGCCAAAAGGTCATCAAGGTCTTTAACCGCGAGGCAGCGAATGTTGCCGGCTTCGCCTGCCGCAACGACGAGCTTCGCCGTACCGGCACCGCCGCCGTGAGCTATGCCAACTCCATGGTGCCCATGACCGTCGTGATTGGCTACGTCAACTATGCCATCGTCGCCGTGGCGGGCGGCATGCTCTGCATCAAGGGACTCGCCGACGTAGGCGCGCTTGCAAGCTACCTGGTCTTTGTACGCCAGGCGGCCATGCCCATCAACCAGTTTACGCAGCTGGGCAACTTTTTGCTCAACGCGCTGGCCGGTGCCGAGCGCCTGTTTGCCGCCATGGACCTTAAGCCCGAGGTGGACGAGGGCTGCGTGGAGCTGGTGCAGACGGGCGACGCCGCGTGGGCATGGAAGATTCCCGAGGGCCAGGGCGTGGGCGCGTACGGGCACCTGCATGATGTGGCTGCCGTTGATGAGTCGGGCCGTGCGGTGGCTGCCGACGGCACCGAGCTCACGTGCGGCTTGGTCCCACTTGCCGGCGACGTGCGCTTCCATGCCGTGGACTTTTCCTACGTGCCAGGCACCCGTGTGCTCACGGATCTCAACCTGTTTGCCAAGCCGGGCCAAAAGATCGCCTTTGTGGGCTCCACAGGCGCAGGTAAGACGACCATCACCAACCTCATCAACCGCTTCTACGAGGTCGATGACGGCGAGATCACGTACGACGGCATCGACGTCAAGCACATTGCCAAGGCCAGCCTGCGCGGGTCGCTCGGCATTGTGCTGCAGGACACGCACCTGTTTAGCGGTACCATTGCGCAGAACATCCGCTTTGGCAAGCTCGATGCGACCGACGAGGAGGTGCGCGCCGCTGCCGAGGCCGCCTGCGCGGATTCGTTTATCCGCCGCCTGCCTAGAGGGTACGACACGCCGGTCACGGCCGACGGCGCCAACCTGTCGCAGGGCCAGCGCCAGCTGCTCGCCATCGCGCGCGTGGCCGTGGCCGATCCGCCGGTGCTCATCTTGGACGAGGCCACGAGTTCCATCGACACGCGCACCGAAAAGCTCATCGAGCGCGGCATGGACCGCATCATGCGCGGACGCACCACGTTTATGATCGCGCACCGCCTGTCCACCGTCCGCGACGCCGACGCCATCATGGTCCTCGAACACGGCCGCATTATCGAGCGCGGCACGCACGAAGAGCTGCTCGCCCAGCACGGCGAGTACTGGCAGCTGGCGCATGGCTTAAAAGAGTTGGATTAACCCGTTCGAGCACGATGCTTTGACCTCTCCGTGCTCTTCACCTCGCCTCAAACCATCACAACATTCGACGTTTTTTGCCAAAAACGGGAAAAGCATCGAATGTTGTGATGGTTTTTCTACCACTCAATCGGGTGGAATCGCTTTCTTGCGCACGAAGGTGTGCGGACCCGTGGGCAGGGGAATAAGGTTGGTTATCCGACTCCATTGGAGGGCTCATGGACCTGCCGATCGTCCTGTCCCATAAGACTGCCTGGCTGTACCACAACGTGGCGCGCCCGTCCGAGCCGCTCTCGCGAGCGAGCAGCCTATACGATGAGGACTCGCTTGCTAACGAGGCGGAGCCGACCGCGAGCCTGCCCAAATTGGGACTCGATGCCAAAGGGCTGAGGGCTTCAACGGCAGTTGGGATCGTTACCGATTATCTGGTTTCGCTTGGTATTCCACGAGAAGAGCTCGATCATATCGATACGCTCGTCAACTTTGATTTTGAGCGCTCGACGCCGGCTGGATTTAGGTGCCACGTGTTTGGGGCGCCGGTACCTCCAGGCCATCTTATCGAGGTGGCAGAGGGCCTTCTAGTGGTTGATGAGGCCATGTGCTTTGTCCAAGCGGGTTCGTGGATGAGTGAGCCCGAGCAGCTGGAATATGGCTACGAAATCTGCGCCCGATACCATTTGAATCATCTGTCGACAGACGATTATGTTGAGATGGGGCAGAGGTATACCGTTGCCGACTTGATTGCCTATTGCAATGAGAACCGATCTCGTCAGGGGGCTATACGCGCGGCCGCCGTGCTCAAGCGCGTGCACGATGGCGCGCGGTCGCCCATGGAGACGGCCACCGCAATCATGGTCGTAGCAAAACGTTCCCAGGGCGGGCTGGGATACGCCAAGATCGAGCTCAACCATCGGGTCGATGTTCCCAATGAGTTCAAGTATCTCGCAAAGGCCGGGTATTTCGAGATCGACGTATATGCGCCTGCGAGCGGTACGGGGATTGAATACAACGGCTCGGACCATCTTGATAAACAGCGCAGCGCGTCGGATGCGGAGCGTATGACCGTGCTGAGCGCGCTGGGCTTTAGGATGATCGTCCTCACCGGGACTCAGTTTGCCCATCAGCTGCAATTGCACCGGGCGATGAACGCCATCGCACTCGCGATAGGCCTTAAGTGCGACCGAAGCGAAGCGTTCCAAAAGCGGCAGAACGACCTGCGAGAATTCGTGATTCGGCACTGGGACAGCGGTCTTTAGGGGCGCTTTGGTCCTTCTGCGGGGCGCTGCGGGTAGGCGTACCATCACAACATTCGACGTTTTTTGCCAAAATCGGGAAAAGCATCGAATGTTGTGATGGTTTGCGTGCTGAGGATGGGCTTGGGAAGCCGGTCTTGCTCGAAGCGACCTGTCCTGTCGTACGGGTGTCGGCAGGATTCTCCCGTGGGGTATTATGTTTTCCGAAGAATAAAACGCCGCGTGAGGGGAGGGCTGCGTGGACGGGCACGTGCGACATGACGGCTTTGGCCGCGATATCAACTACCTGCGCATTGCCGTTACCGACAAGTGCAATTTCCGTTGCATTTACTGCATGCCGGCCGATGGCGTGGCACCCCGCGCACACGATGAGCTTCTCAGCGCCGAGGAGATTGCCCGCTTTGTGCGCTTGGTGGCGGGGGAGGGCATTCGCCGCGTGCGCCTGACGGGCGGCGAGCCGCTGGTCAGCCGCCGTATCATCCCGCTTATTCGCGACATCCGCGCGATCCCGCAGATCGAGGACATCTCGCTTACCACCAACGGCGCCTTGCTGCCCAAGCTGGCGCCGCAGCTCAAAGACGCGGGGCTTAACCGCGTCAACATCTCGCTCGACACGCTCGACCCTACGCTTTTTGGAAAGATCACGCGCCTGGGTCGACTCGAGCAGACCGTGGCTGGCATCGACGCGGCGCTGGCTTGGGGCTTTGAGCCCGTTAAGGTCAACTGCGTTGTGGTGCGCCGACTCAACCAGGATGTGGCGGCTCTCGCGCGTCTGACTATCGACCGTCCCATTCACCTGCGCTTTATCGAATACATGCCTATTGGCGACGAGCACACGAGCTCGCATTGCGCTGTGGACCCGCATGCGCCCGCGCTCAATCCGGCGCTGTGGGATGCGAGCGATACCGTGCCGAGCGACGAGCTGCGGGCGCGCATCAATGCCGGGGCCGCCGCGGTGGGTCTGGGCGAGCTCGAGCCGCTCGACATCAACGACGCTCCTGCCGGTGCGGGCCCTGCGCGCTATTGGCACTTTCCGGGCGCGGTGGGAACGGTCGGCTTTATTAGCGCCATGTCTAACCATTTTTGTGCGAATTGCAACCGTCTGCGCCTGACGGCCGATGGCAACGTGCGTCCGTGCCTGTTCAGCGATGCCGAGTATTCGGTGCGCGACGCCCTGCGCCGTGGTGATGATATGCAGGTACTTTCGATTTGGCGCGATGCCGTCGCCCACAAACCGCAGGAACACGCGATAATTGAGGGCACGCAACGATTTATGTCCCAAATCGGAGGATGATCATATGGCCAAGAGCAGGTACGCCGATGCCACCAAGGCCGCTCGCAGGGCCGCGATGTCTGCCCACAAAGTCACGGCTGCGGCGAATGCTGGCAGCGCCGACGCGTCCGTGCAGCCGACTGCCAGTGCTGCCACCGAGCCCGCCCGTGACGCCCGTCGTGACGAGCTGACGCATGTGGACGCCAAGGGCGAGGTACGCATGGTCGACGTGTCCGACAAGGCCGAGACCCATCGCATCGCCATCGCCGAGGGCACCATTCTCATGCATCCCGAGACGCAGACCATGGTGCTGCAGGACCGCGCCAAAAAGGGCGACGTGCTTGCCTGCGCGCGTGTGGCGGGCATTATGGCCATCAAGCGCACGAGCGATATCATCCCCATGTGCCATCCGCTGCTCATTACCAAGAGCAAGTGCGACATTGCGCCCGTCGCTCCGGCGGGGACGCCGGCCGAAGACATGCCCGAGGGCTGGGCGCCGGCGCGCGTGGACGGGCAGGTTGGCTTTCACGTACTGGTTACGGCCGGCGTGACGGGCAAGACGGGTATCGAGATGGAGGCCCTGACCGGCGCGAGTGCCGCGTGCCTTACGATCTATGACATGTGCAAGGCAGTCGATCGCGGCATGGAGATCGTCGACGTGCGCCTGCTGCACAAGGAGGGCGGCCGCTCGGGCGTGTGGGATCGCGCAGAGCGTCAGGCCGCTGCTGTTGAGGCCGTGGGAGCCGCGGGCGACGCACCCGCAAGCGCACCTGCCGCCATCGCGCCCGCAGCTCCCGCTCCGGCTGTCCCCGCGATCGCGTTTATCGGCTACCAAAACTCGGGCAAGACCACGCTCGTCGAGAAGGTCATCGCCGAGCTCACGCGCCGCGGCCTGCGTGTGGGTTCGCTCAAGCATCATGGACACCATGGCTTTGATATCGATGTTCCCGCTAAGGATACGTGGCGCCATCACCAGGCTGGCTCCAAGCACGTGGGGCTCATTTGCGCCACGCGCTGGGCGGAGTACGCCGACACGCGCGAGGAGGACGAGATGCCCGCGCGCGAGCTGCTGTCGCGCTACAACGATGTCGACGTGGTGATCATCGAGGGCTACAAGACCGAGGGCTTCGACAACATCGTCGTCGCGCGCTCCGGTGTCGACCGTCTGCGCGGCAAGAGCTCGCTCGACCTGGTCGACGGTCACACGCTGGCCCTTGCCTGCAACGAAGCCCTGGCGCGTCAGGCCTTCGACGCCGGCTTTGCGACCCGAGCCATCAACATCAACGACGCCCGAGCCATCTGCGATCTTATCCAAGATCATCTTTAAGGCTCGACGCTGCGCCGGCCCCAAGCACCCCATCTCGTCCCTCAAGCCGTCGCTCGCGTACCAAAGTACGCGTCGCTCCTCTTTCGGGGCGACCTGGGGCACTTGGAACCGGCTCGCTGCGTTGCCATAACATGCCAAAAAGGGACAGGTTTGTTTTGGCAGGTTTTATCTGGGCAAACGCCACTTCCACCACAAAGGGGTCAGGCACCTTTGTGGTGGTTTTTGCTTTGGTAGATTATTGGGACATGCCTTACAATCTACCAAGTAGTTCATGACGGGCGAAAACGGAGAGAAGGGGCTTGATGCGTCCTTAATGTTTCAAGCAGATAGATTGATTTGACAGACGGTGGCGAATGCCCGCCGTCCGCATCCGTATGAAACAAGGAGTCTCCATGCTCGCCTCTCTTTTCTCAAAGCCTCAATCGTCGCTGTCCGTGCAGGCCAAGCGCCTGGTGGCAATGCGCTTCCTCATCTACACCGGTTTTCAGACCAGTTATTTTATCGGCGTCATCGGAACGCTTACCTATGCGGACGATGCCTCGGTCGTCGCGACATCGCTGGCCGTCCTGTTCATGAACGTTTTCGTGATCCTGGGATCCTTTGCGGGCGGCGCGGCGCTCGACGCTTGGGGTCCGCGCCGTCATTTCTTGCTGAGCATCATCGGCGCGCTCGCAACCGGCATGGCAATCATCGCCTTTGGTAGCGCGACCGGCGTCGTCCTGCTCGGCGCGGTGTTTCTGGGCTTTGTGATGGGATTCGCCCAGCCCATCGCCACGTCCTATCCGGCCTACCTCACCGACGATCCCGTCGAGCTCAAAGACATCAACTCCGCCATCGCCATGTTTTCAAACGTGAGTATCATCGTTGGCCCCACGCTGGGCGGCTTTGTCGCGGCGGCTGCGTCGTCGCGCGCGGTGTTTGTGCTCATGATGCTCTTTACCGTGCTGGCGCTCGTCGCCGGTTGGGGCTTTAGGCCGCAGACCAGCCATGTCGCCGGGCATGCGGATGCCGATTCGGCAGAGGAAGGGGAGCGTGCGGGACAAAGCTCCAACCCCAGCGCATCCTCCCGCGCCACCTTCGCAGCCAGCATCAAGACAGTCTTCACCAACAGCGTTCTCGCCCTGCTGTTTTGCATCATCTTCCTCTCGAACTTTGGCTACGGTGCCTTCGATCCGCTCGAGTCGTTTTTCTATCGCGATGTTCTGCACGTTGGCGTTGAGTGGATGGGCTGGCTCTCGTCTGCCTGCGGTGTCGGCGCGGTGCTGGGTGCCGTGCTCGCGCTCCGCTTGCCGCCGCACCTGGTCAACCTTAAAACGCTGCTCGTGGCGCTTATGTCCGTGGGCCTGGGAAGTCTGCTCTATGTGGGGACACCGTACGTGGGCGTGGCCCTTGTCGGCCAGATCGCCCTGGGTATAGCTTGGGGTGTCGTCAACCCGCTCCACAACACCATTGTGCAGACGACGGCTCCGCTCGAGCAACTCGGCCGTGTGAACTCGGTCATGGGCTTTGGCAATATGTTCGCCGGCGTGGCCCCTCTGGCGGTTGCACCGTGGCTGGCGGCAACATTTGGCGTACAACGGACGCTCGTGGGGGCAGGCATGGTCGTGACGGCGGTTCCCGCGGCACTGCTGCTGTTTGGACGCAATCACTTGGAACGTGCCGTAAAGCAGTAAGAAACCATCACAACATTCGGTAAAAATCGCGATTTTGCCGAAAAACGTCGAATGTTGTGATGGTTTGGCCCGTAGACGCCGCGATCACCACAAAGGGGCCAGGCGCCTTTGTGGTGGTTTTTGCTTTGACAGGCCGCGCCTGCGCCTTGGTATACCATGTACACCATTTCTGACCTCATCCAGCACCGCCGCACAACCCAGAAAGGCCCCCATGGACACCACCTTCAGCCATATCAAAGCCGTGTTCTGCGATATCGACGGCACGCTGCTCACGAGCCAGCACACGGTGTCCCCGCGCACCGTGGCGGCGATCCGCGCCCTGCGCGAGCGCGGCGTGCTCTTTGGCCTGTGCACCGGGCGCGACGCCCACGCGACCGAGGCCATGTACGAGCTCTGGGGCATCGAAGGCCTGGTGGACGTGCTCGTGGGCTGCGGTGGCGCCGAGGTCATCGACCGCGCGCACGACATCAACGAGCTGAGCTATCCGCTGCCGGGCGAGACCATCGCACGCATCTGCAAGCACATGGCGGGCCTGCCGGCAACGCCCGTCTGCCCCCGAGACGGCGTGTTCTACGTGCCCGAGAGCAACGCGTGCGTCGAGCACCTGTCGCGCGTCGACGGCGTGCCCTACCAGGTGGTCGATTTTGCCGAGTTCTTGCGCGAGCCGCAGCCCAAGGTGATGTTTACCATGGCGCCCGAGGTAATGCCGCGGGTGATTGAGCGGGCGTCGACGTTTGCCGATAACACTGTTAAGGCGGCGGCTCTGCAAACCACGCAGCGGCTCTACGAGTTCATGGATCCGCGCGTGTCCAAGACGCGCGGCCTTGGGCGCGTGGCGGAGCTCAACGACATGGAGCTCCAGAACATCTGCGTGTTTGGCGATGCGGACAACGACACCTGCATGGTGGCTGACGCCGGCGTTGGCGTGGCCATGGCAAACGGCAGCGCCGCCACCCGCGCCGCCGCCGATTTTGTAACCGTCAGCAACGACGAAGACGGCATTGCGATCTTTGTCGAGGAACATCTGCTGTAGCGCCGGGGGAGAACCCCCGCAATGGGGACAGGCGCCTTTGTGGTGGCCTCAGGCGATTTGGGCGAATTGATGCCTAAAATCTGCGCGATAATTCAAATATAGTTGTCTGAACATCATGCCTCTAACCACCGGTGGGTTAAAGATATTCTCATCAGTTTGGTAGGATATTCCTTCCGGTTAATAATCTACCGTTCACGGTCGATTTTCGACCGTTCACAGGATGTTTGCTCTTGAGCAAAAGGTTGTGCAAATAAATAAAATGCTATTAAAAAACTGATAACTAACTTAATTACCAGTAGAAACAGATATTTTATAGCGAATAAACGAAGGCAAATCTAAACAATTGTCAAGAGAATTAAGAACTTGCACAAAAATGTCGGTTTTGCTGCTCAGATGTTTAAACAATCGTTATAATTGCATCACTTAGCGAGCGCAATTACAGATTGCGCAGATACGTTTGATAGGGAAAGAGCAAGATCGCGGTCTCTTGGGGAGGAGACATCGATGAAAGCGAATTCGGACAAATCTAAGCAGAGTAATAAAGCGACGCGCCGTGTACTGGCAGGCGTTTTGTGCGGAGCCTCCGTTTTGAGCCTGGTACTGTCGCTCGTCATGCCCCCGATCTCGCAGGCCATTGCCAACGATGCCCAGACGGTTTCTACCGAGGAAACTGTGATGGGGGGGGGTTCCTCAAGTGAGTCTACTGGTATAGACAACAGTACTAACGGGGATGCCGGCACAGACGCCGAAAACCAGAACAGCGACGATGCTGCGAGCGACGACGACGCTCGGCCGGAGGAGCAGTCCAAGGACGAGTCGCAGGCGGAAGATAATGATGCGATGGATGTTAACGCTGTCGCGTCAGCCGAGGAGGCTGCAGAGAGCGAAGAGACAACCACAGCTATTACTAACATTACTAACGCCGATGATTTGTCAGCTAAGCTTCAAGGCGTTGGGGAAAACCAAACTGCCCGCTTCGAGCTCACAGCTGATATTGACTATGCTGGTGAAATCAAACTTGAGAAGAGCGGCAGCAATATAACGCTGAACTTAAACGGTCATAAGATCAAGTGCTTGAACACCGACAAGCCGTTATTTGATGTTGCTAACGGCGCAACACTTACAATTAAGGACGAAATTAAGGACTCCGCGCCGGTGACTGAGACGGTCAACGATGTCCAACAGCTGACTGATCAGGGGCAGAAGCCGGATCCCAATAATTATGGCAAGAAAGTCGAGCTAAATTACGTTGGTGGCATTCCGTCTAATCTTACCTACTACGTGACCAAATCGACTCCGAGTGGTACAGGGACAATCGAGACGCTTGTCAGACATAACGTCGATATTAAGGGCGCCATCGTGGCGTGCGACGGCAACGCAAATCTAAAGCTCATCAATCTGTATAACAACAACGGCAAGGGTGGCACGTTTAACCTTGTGAGCGGCGTGATCACGCAAAAACAAGGCAGCAGCGTTAGCAGCTTGGTCTATGCCGAGAACGGCTCTACCGTCAACATGCGCGGCGGCTATGTGTGTGGAGCTTCTGGCTCGGGTGCGGGCGGCGGAATTGAAATACACGGTAATTCGACCCTCGAGGTTTCCGGTGGCGTAATTGCCGGCAACAGTGCTCCTAGTGGCGGTGGTGTGTATGCTAAAGACTCCACGGTCAACATAACTAATGGCGTAATCTCCGGCAACAGCACGCTTGCTACTGGTGTTGGTTTCGGCGGCGGCATCATGGCCGAAGGCGGCAGCGTTACTGTTTCTGGTGGCTACATTACTAACAATAAATATGCCAATTACTGTGGTAACGATGGTAATGGCGATCATGGCGGTGCTGGACTTGCCGCTAAAAACGGTACTCATGTCACCATTTCGGGCGGCCAGATCACGGGCAACTATTCTGAGGAAGCCGGCGGCGGCGTCTATGTGACCGACATCGAACACCAAGGGGCGAGCTCGCGCAAGACAATGGCATGGCTCAACATTACGGGGGGAACTATTGCCTCTAACGTGAGTTTTCGCTCTGAGGGTGCCGGCATTCGCGTGGGCCAGATGGTTGACGCGATGATAAAAGGAGCGTCAAATTCAAATCCAGTCTATATCACTAATAACCACTGCATGTCTCGCTTTGACTGGGGTGGAGGCGGCATCTTCGTCCAGGGCGATTCTAAGGTCGCGTCTAATGCTGGTAGGCTATTTGTCTATAACTCCTATATAAGCAGCAATGAGGCCGGTGGCTACGGTGGCGGCGTTGCGGTTTGCCCGACGGGTAAGACTTTGGTGACAGGCACCGACGGCACGGCGATTTTCGGTAATACTTCTGCCGGAAATGAGCAAAACGCGAACGATTACGAATCCGTGAGTAATACAGGCAATAACGGCACCCCCCATCTTTCCGGCGGTGGTCACGGTAAGGACCAGGACTCCGACGCCTACAATGCCGAAGTGTTTCGCAAAAACGGCCACGCGGACTTCTTCCTTGCGGCGGAGGGTCATACGACTCCGATCGCGGCGGTGATTGGCAAAATGCTTGGCGGCGGCGATGCTAAGTATCGGGGAAGCTTAGAGCTTCAGAAAGCCATTACTATCCCCGCTAACGGTGGCGTGCAGGTATATAACAGCATCGGCCTGAGTTCGGATGTTAAGGCTCAAGACCCCGAGGCGATCAATGCGCGAAAGGCTGCGCTAGAGGCGGGCGCGACGTTTATCACGGGCAATTATTCCTGGAACCATGGCGGCGGCATCATGTCGAACGGCGACCTGTACATGGGCGCGCCTGAGGACACGTATGTCTATCCGAGCCTCAAGCTCAAGGCGACCAAGAAGCTGGAAGGCCGCAAGCTCAATGATGGGGAGTTCTCCTTTACGGTGTATCGCAAGGATTCAGACGACCCTTTGGCTGGCACGACAGCTGGCACGACATTCAATCGCGACGTTTGCACCGAGGTTGGAACAGCAGCAAATGATGCAGAAGGCAGCATTACGTTTGACCTTGGTGAACAATTCGCATCGAGTGGCGCGGGTAACGAAATCACATACTACTTGGTCGAAGATCCCGGTGGTGATTCTGGCATCACGTACGACTCCAGCGTGTATAAGATTGTGGTGACGGCCGAAGATACCAAGACCTTGCTCATGTCTGTTCCGAGTAAAGAAAACTCAAGCCAACTGAAGGATCTTTACATCCATAACTACACGATTAAAAACGTCGGTGTAACCAAGTACGAATTCCGCGAGTCGTCTGGGAAGTGGGAGAACGTAAAAGCGAGGAGCAAGGTGCAGAAGAGTGGAGACTATTATCCAATTATCTGTGAGGGTGACTCCACGACTTTCACTAACAAGTTCACTCCGTACGACTCGAAGGGCTCCTGGATGCCTATGGCGACTAAGGTCGTTGAGGGTGGCGAGATGAAGGAGTTCACGCTCCAGCTTGCGACCGACACAGATTTTACGGATATCGTTAGCAGCAAGTCCACCACTGCCGACGGCGACAAGTCCCAGACCCTGAGCTTCGACAAGATTGATTACAAACTCGATCAACTCGACCAGCTCGCGTCTGGCCCCACTGGCCGTGGTGCTTCCAAGACCTTCACGTACTACGTGCGCGAGAAAGACGACGGTTCGCTGTTCTCGCACTATACGTACGACAAGTCGGTCTATCAGATTACGGTTAACGCGACTGACGACTCTAACCACCATATCGACGTCACTGCGACCTACAAGCAGATTCAGGATCGTGATGGCAATGAAGTGACCACTGACACGCCCCACGACCTCACCGGCAAGTCCACTCCCACCTTCACCAACACCTACTCCACCTCTTTGCCCCTTTCTGGTATGTCGGGCGTCACTCTGACGTACCTTGCCGGCGCGGCGATGCTTTGCGTCGCTGCGGCCTGGATGCACGTTCGTCGCAAGGCGAGCGCGAGGGGAGGTGAGCGTCGTGAATAAGAAAGTTTGCTCCTTCCCGATCTTGTTTGCGCTGCTTGCCCTCCTGATCGGCATCTGCGCGGTTGTGTTCCCCGCATCCGCGCAGGCCGCGCCGACCTCGACCGGTTCCATCACGGTGAGCGGCGCCGTGGCGAGCAACTACGACGCCTACCAGATCTTTAGCGCCAACGTCGTCGACGGCGACGGCGACGCCAAGACCTTTACCGACCTCGCTTGGGCAAGCGACGCCGCGCGCGACGCTGTCCTGCCTGTGCTGCACAGCGCCGGCATGCCCGATTCCCAGACCACCGCGCAGGAAGCTGCCGAGTGGCTCAACACCGATTCCCACCTTACGAGCGCGCTGAGCGCACAGCTCGCTCGTTCCCTCCAGAGCTCTGGCGCCGTGCCCGTGGCCCTTAACGCGGGCACGGCGGCCGAGCTGCCCTGCGGCTACTGGCTCATCGTCGCCAGAGACGACGCCATCGCCCAGGGCGAGGCCGGCACCGCGCCGATCATGGCGCTGGTGGGCGGCAACGCCGTCACCGTCAAGCCCAAGGCCGCGACGCCCAAGGTCGCCAAGCACGTGCTGGAGGACAACACCGCCGCATGGCAGAAGGCCGCCGACGCCACGGTCGCCGACGACCTGTACTGGCGCCTCTCTGCCACGGTCCCGGCCGGGCTCACCGCCTACGACACCTATACGGTGCAGTTCGTCGACACCATGAGCGCGGGGCTCGACCTCTCCAAGGTCGCCGCGAGCATACACGTGTACGTGGCGGCGGGAGCGGACGGCGGCTTCGACGCCGTTGCCACCGGCAAGGACGGACGCGCCGGCACTAAGGCCGCGAAGGGCTGGACCGACATCACGGCCCAGTGCGCCACCAAGGTGGCCGCGGACGGGACCTTCATCGTGCACACCGGCGACCTGGTCGCCGCGCTCGGCGGGGCCGACGCCTTCGCCACGGGCGCCCGCGTGGTCGCTGTGTACAACGCGCCGCTCAACAGCGCATGCAACCACGGCATCGCGAAGGGCAACCCCAACGAGGCCTACCTGCGCTACCCGCGCTCTCCCTTTGCCGACCAGTCCGGCGACGCCGGCTTCACCAGCACGCCGAGCGACGATGCATGCGCCTACGCCTGGGATCTCGCGCTCACCAAGCGCGGCAGCGACGGCGACAAGCCGCTGCCCGGGGCGGTCCTGAGCATCACCGACGACCGCGGTCGCGCGCTGGCGGCCGACGGCACGTGGGATGCGGAGGGCAAGGCCACCGTCACCACGGGCGAGGACGGCCGTGTGACCGTCTCGGGCGTGGACTCGGGCAAGCTGGAGGTCCGCGAGCTCAAGGCGCCCAAGGGCTACACCGCCTTTGAGGGCACGCGCTCCGTGACGGTCAAGGCTGAGGGCCTGGACGTCGACCAGGTGGCGGCCGCCAAGCCTAAGGTGACCGTATCGGCCGAAAGCCCTCTGCGAGTTGATGCCGCCGATGCCGGGAAGGGTTTAGTCGAGTTGTCGGTGCTTAACACCCCAAGTAACGAAGTGAGTCGAGGCTTTATGCCCTCGACGGGAGATAGAACGTTGGTGTTGGTAACGGCTTTGGCCGTCATCGGAGTAGTGGCTATTGTCGTCGCGCTCGTCATCAAGCGGGGAGGAGGTCGCCATGATAAATAATTGTCCCCCCCCCCTGCTCAATGGCGTACTGCCTCCGTAGCGATTAGAGCGCAGGGAAATGAGCCTGCTGACTTTTGGTGATGACGAGAATTAAAGCAACCTCCAAGAAAGAGGTCCCAACATGAAAACAACCAAGAACATCGCACGCCTGGCAGTAACCGCCGGCCTCACCGCAGCCCTGAGCTTCGGCGGAGTGATGGCACCGGTCACGATGGCGTTTGCCGAGGGCACGACGACTGCGAACGGCTCGGTGACCATTGCGAACGTTGAGGGCAACCATACCGAATTCGATGGCTATCAGATTTTTAAGGCTGATGTTGCGACAGTCGAAGGTAAGACGGTTGTGAGTAATATCACCTGGGCAAACGGTAGCGTGAAGGCGGCTGTCGAGGGTGTCATTAAGAATGAGGAGCCGACTTACAAGGGCAAGACCGCCCAGGACGCTGCAGACTGGATCACGAGTAAGGTGACGGGAACCAACGATGCATATTGCGTTGGCCCCGACAACATTGCTTATAAGATTGCCGCTGCTGTGGACGATCTTACTGACAAAAAGACAACGAGTGCTGGTGTTGCCTCCGGTCTAGAGCACGGTTACTGGCTCTTTGTGACCGATGCCGGCACCATCGGAGACGGCGAGGCGGGCACGTCTCCCATCTTCACTGTCGTGGGAAGCACGCCCGTTAACGTCAACGAGAAAACGGGCATCCCTACCGTTGAGAAGAAAATCGTGAGCGATGCTGATGACAAAGAGCACGATGCCGCCGATTCCCAGATCGGCCAGGACGTGACGTACAACCTCTACGGCACCGTCGCCGAGAACTTCGACAAGTACGACACGTATTTCTACGAGTTTTCCGACCAGATCTCCAAGGGTCTGACGCTGCAGACGGGCGCTAAGATCTACCTGTATAAGAACAGGTCTGATGCGAAGGGTGATCTCACCCGCGCGAAGGGCACGGATATCACTGCGTATTTCAAGGAGGAAACGCCCGCCGAGGCTGCCGAAGACGGCAGCAAGACGACGACGTGGACCTGCGATAACCTGAAGAAGGTCAGTGACGTCACTAAGGACTCCTACATCGTCGTCTCCTATAAGGCGCAAATCAACAAGGATGCGGTCGTCGCGGGCACCGAGGGTAACGAGAACGCCGTGACGCTCAACTACTCCAATAACCCCATGACCAGCGAGCGCGGCGAGACCAAGTCTGACACGGTCAAGGATTACACCTACGGCCTCAAGATCAATAAGGTCGACCTGGGTACCGAGGCAGCCCTCGACGGTGCCGAGTTCACCATTCAGGCCACTGGAGCGGACGACGGCGCATCCAAGAGTTTGTATGTCCAGAAGGATGGTTCTCTTGGTTCTGATCCCTGGAAATTCGTGACTGCCAACGGCGGTGTCATCAAGGTCACCGGACTCGACGCCGGCACCTATACCGTCACGGAGGTTTCTGCCCCCTCTGGTTACGCTAAGGTCGACCCCTTCACCTTCGAGATCAAGCCGAGCATGAATGCCGATGATCCGGGTGCTGGTCTTACTGAGCTCACTGGAGTACTTACGACTGGCCAGAACGACAAGGTTATCGCCGGCCTCACCGATGGCGACTCCGGCGATAACAAGCTGACGTTGAAGTCTGGCTCGGAGAAGACGGACGGCATCTTCAACATCACCGTTGGCGATACCAAGCAGGTTGGCCTCCCGCTCACCGGTCTCAATGGCGTGACCTTCACGTGGATCGCTGGTGGCGCGGTGCTGTGCATCGGCGTGGCGCACCTCATCCGCAGCCGTAAGCAGGCTGAGGAGTCCGAGCAGGAGTAACGCTCGCTCACCCATCCCTTTGGCAGGTGGGATGTGATGGCCATGAGACTTGCGGACACTTTTCTCGTTCATCCACGTTCTTGCTTTGCCATCCTCTTTTCGGGGCGGACTCCACGCTGGAGTTTGCCCTGTTTTTTTGGATAACGCAGGCAGCCTCCATCGTCCGATGCGGGCACGTTCGTCATCGCGTTTCTTGACTCGTATGAGGTTCGGTTTAAGGTCCGTAGGCGCACGCGCGGTGCGGACGGTAGAAGGCATTTGCGCCGCAACAAGCGCAAATAAGAATGCCCGGGGTTAGAGGCCCGGGCATTTAACAAAACCAGAAAACTAGGCCGCCCGCGCTCCCAAACATTTACGCGGGGTGCGTCGTTTTCTATTGACATTGTATCCCGAATCGCCCCGCCGATTCGGGATATTTTGAAAACGCAAATGCAGACCCATGCTCGCGCCGCGCAATGCTGTTTAGCTGCGTTGTCTGGCGCATGAGTTCGCTAATCGGCTATTATTTGTTTAGACAACTTGAGTTGTAGAGGAGTGGCCGGCGATGGTGCAGGGCGCTAAACATATGAAGAGCAATAACGCCGCGGACAACGGCGGCTCAAACCCTCAGCCCAAACCTCAACCAAAGCCCAAGCGCCGTCGCAAGCGGCTGCCGCGCTGGGCCGACCGGCTCATCACCATCGTCATCATCCTTATTGGCGTGGGCCTTATGACCTGGCCGTGGATCTTGGACCGGCTTGAGGCCTCGGGCGTGTTCAACCAGATCAGCACCGTGTCCAGCACCGTGGACGCGCTGTCTGCCGAGGAGCGCGAGCGCATCCTGCTCCAGGCGCGCTCCTTTAACGAGCAGCTGGCGGGCGAGGCCACCGAGCTTCCCGCCGACCAGATCGAGCCCTACGCCCAGCAGCTCATCTTTGACCGCGACCCCATGATGAGCTGGGTCGAGATCCCCTCCATCGACGTGAGCATGCCCATCTACCACGGCACGAGCGAAGAAGTCCTTATGGCAGGCGTCGGCCACCTGGAGGGCACGAGCCTGCCGGTGGGCGGCACCTCGACGCATTGCGTGCTCACCGCGCACTCGGGCATGCGCAACCTGAGCATGTTCGACGACATCCACTCGCTGGAGCCCGGCGACCTGGTGCTGCTGCACACCATGAACAAGACGCTCGCCTACAAGATGGTGGACTCCGAGGTCGTGCTGCCCGAGGAGATGGAGTCGCTAACCATCGAGCCCGGCGCCGACAAGGTGACGCTTGTCACCTGCACGCCCTACGGCGTGAACGACCATCGCCTGCTGGTGCATTGCGTGCGCACCAAGTACAACAAGAAGGACGTCGACAAGCAAAAGTCGCTGGCCGGTCGCCACTGGGGCAAGCGCGAGTTTGCCGTGCTCATCGTGGTCGTGGCCATTGTGCTGTTGCTGCTGGACATCGTGATCCACACGATCCGTAAGCGCCGCAAGGCCAAGGCCTCGGCATAGGACATTCTTCAGAACCACCACAAAGGGGACAGGCACCTTTGTGGTGGTCGGGGCTTCCAAACCATCGCAACATTCGATGAAAATCGCGATTTTGACGAAAAGCGTCGAATGTTGTGATGGTTTTCATTATGGACGGCGCGGTTTTCATTGTGGGCGGGACGGTTTTCGCTGTGGGCGGTGCGGTTTCGCTGCAGAACCGCCAGCCTGCCGCCTGCCAACCGCCGCCCTCGTTACGTTTTCGCTGCATTTAGGTAAAGCACCTGCTCCAAGCGGCGTTGCCTTGTATACTAGAGCGGTTTATCTGTTATGCGGAAGGGAGCGCCTATGGCACTCAGCGAGAAAGACGTGCGCGGCATCGCCGAGTACGCAAAGATCGCACTGACCGATGACGAGCTCACCCAGATGACGTCCTACCTGAACGACGCCGTCCAGATGCTCGAGCCCGTCTTGCAATATGACTTGCCCGACGTGGAGCCCACGTTCCATCCCATCGGAAGCCTGTCCAACGTGATGGGCGACGACCTGCGCGAGCCCGAGCGCGACCTGCCGCTCGACGTTGCGCTCGAAAACGCCGGCAGCGCGCGCGACCGCTACTTCCGCGTGCCGTCCATTTTGGGAGAGGGGGAGAGCGAGTAATGGCGCTAAGCTTCGATTCCCTTACCGCCGCCCAGATCGCCGCGGGCGTTGCCGCCGGCGACTTTACCGCTACCGAGGTGGCCCAGGCCTCCCTTGCCGCCATCGAGGCGCGCGAGGGCGGGGTCCAGGCATTCCTGCAGGTGGCGCCCGAGCTCGCGCTCGAGGCCGCCGCGCGCGTGGATGCCGACCGTGCCGCAGGCAAGCCGCTGCCCCCGCTTGCGGGCGTGCCGCTGGCCATTAAGGACAACATGAACCTTGTGGGCACGCGCACCACCTGCGCTTCCCGCATGCTCGGGGACTACCAGAGCGTCTATACCGCCACCTGCGTCCAGCGCATGCTCGATGCCGGCTGCCTGCCCATGGGCAAGGCCAACATGGATGAGTTTGCCTTTGGCAGCTCCACCGAGAGCTCGGCGTTCCACCGCACCAACAACCCTTGGGATACCGAGCGCGTGCCCGGCGGCTCCTCGGGCGGTTCCGCTGCAGCTGTCGCCGCGGGCGAGGTCGCGCTCTCGCTGGGCTCGGACACCGGCGGCTCCATTCGCCAGCCCGCGTCGCTGTGCGGCGTGGTGGGCTTTAAGCCCACGTATGGTGCCGTGAGCCGTTACGGCGTGGTTGCCTTTGGCTCGTCGCTCGACCAGGTTGGCCCCTTCGGCCGCACGGTCGAGGATGTCGCGCTGGCCATGAACGCGCTTACCGGCGCGGGCCACGATCCGTACGACTGCACGAGCCAGGATTGCGCCGTCGACTTTACCGAGCATCTCAACGACAGCATCGAGGGCAAGCGCGTGGGCATCATTCCCGCGTTTATGGAGGCCGAGGGCCTGACGCCCGAGGTCAAGGCTGCTGTTCAGCGCGCCGCCCAGGAGCTGCAGAACCAGGGCGCCGAGCTGGTCGAGGTCGACCTGCCGCACCTGGACGCCGCCATCGCTGCCTACTACGTCATCGGCCCGGCCGAGGCGTTCTCCAACCTGGCCCGCTTCGATGGCATTCGCTACGGTTATCAGGAGGAGGGTTGCGCCAACCTGTCCGACCAGAGCTCGCTGTCGCGCGCCCACGGCTTTGGCGCCGAGGCCAAGCGCCGTCAGATGCTCGGCGCCTACCTGCTGAGCTCGGGCGTGTACGACAAGTATTACTACGCCGCGCAAAAGGCCCGCACGCTCATCACGCAGGACTACGACGCCGCGTATGCCAAGGTGGACACCATCCTCATGCCCGCTTCGCCGCGCACGGCCTTTAAGTTTGGCGAGATCAGCGACCCCACGCAGATGTACCTCTCCGACCTGTACACCATCTCGCTCAACATTTGCGGCAACGGCGGTATCTCGGTGCCGCTGGGCCTGGGCGAGGACACTCAGCTGCCCGTTTCTGCCCAGCTGGTGGGTCCGGCGTTTAAGGACCGTCAACTGCTCACGTTTGCCCGCGCCCTGGAGCGCGGCTTTGCCGATGCCGCCACGGGTGCGCCCGCGCTTTCCGTCGCGCCCGATTTTGCCGGGAAGGGAGGCGAGCTGTAATGAAGGAGCTTTCCGAGGTCCTGCAGGATTGGGAGGCCGTGATCGGCCTGGAGATCCATACCGAGCTCACCGCACTCGATACCAAGATGTTCTGCAACTGCAAGCTCAGCCACGATGACGAGCCCAACGCCAACGTGTGCCCGGTGTGCCTGGGCCTGCCCGGCGCCCTGCCGGTGCCCAACAAGCGCGCCATCGAGAGCATCGTCAAGGCCGGTCTCGCCACCAACTGCGAGATCCAGCGCCACTCGATGTTCTACCGCAAGCACTACTTCTATCCCGATATGGCCAAGAACTTTCAGACCACGCAGGGTCCGGTCGCCTTTGCCATGTACGGCCATCTCGATCTGGATGTGACCGGTCGCGGTGCCGCCGAGCGCCCCGACTGCGCGTTTGGCGAGGCCGAGGCTCAGAGCCTGGCGAGCGCCTCGGCCAACGCCGAGGGCCTGTCTACGTCCATGTCCTCCACGATGCGCGAGGGCAATCAGCGCGCCGGCCATCTGGCCAGCTACGACGCGTCCAACCTGCAGATGCCCGAGCGTCGCGAGGACGGTTCCTACACGGTGCCCATCCGCATCCTGCGCATCCACATGGAGGAGGACGCCGCCAAGATGGTGCACGTGGGCGGTGCCGAGGGCCGCATTACCGCGGCGGCCGAGTCGCTCGTCGACTACAACC
Organism: uncultured Collinsella sp.; assembly: GCA_905197665.1. Taxonomy (GTDB): domain Bacteria; phylum Actinomycetota; class Coriobacteriia; order Coriobacteriales; family Coriobacteriaceae; genus Collinsella. Next base: position 52,532 of record CAJJZP010000005.1, on the reverse strand, counting down.
GCTGCGGCACGCCTTTGATTGAGCTCGTGACTGAGCCCGACTTGCGTACGCCCGAGGAGGCTCGCCTGTTTATGGAAAAGCTCCGTCGCATCTTTGTGACGCTGGGCATTTCGGACTGCTCCATGGAGAAGGGCTCCATGCGCTGCGACGGCAACGTCTCGCTGCGTCGCCGCGGCGAGACCAAGCTGGGCACCAAGACCGAGCTCAAGAACCTCAACTCGTTTAAGAGCCTGCACGACGGCCTTGCCTACGAGATTTGCCGTCAGGCCGAGGTGCTCGAGGAGGGCGGCATCATCTATCAGGAGACCCGCCACTGGGAGCCCAGCCGTAAGCGCACCGTGGTTATGCGTGTGAAGGAGACGGCCGACGACTATCGCCTGTTCCCCGATCCCGATCTGGCGCCGTTCGATCTGGACGACGAGTTCATCGACCGCTGCCGTGGCGAGATTCCCGAGCTGCCCGATGCCAAGCGCGCCCGTTTTGAGACCGACTTTGGTATTAAGGCGGCCGATGCCGAGCAGATCGCGGGCGACCCCGAGTTTGCCGAGTTTTTTGAGGCTGCCGCTGCCGGTATGGCTGGCAAGGAGGCCCAGACGGTCGCAAACCTGCTGGTCAACGAGATGATCGCCTACCTTAAGAGCGCAGGCGTGTCGCTCGCCGAGTCCGGCATCGTGCCGGCTCAGGTGGCGGCACTCGCCAAGCTGCTGGCGACCGATGCCATCAGCTCCAACCAGGCGCACGAGGTCTTTGAGGCCATGGCCCAGACCGGCGACGACCCCAACAAGATCGTCGACGAGCGCGGCATGCGTCAGGTGAGCGACGCCGGCGCGCTGCAGCCTATCGTGGATGAGGTGCTGGCAAACTGTGCCGAGCAGGCGCAGCAGTACCGTGACGGCAACCAGAAGGTCATCGGCTTTTTGGTGGGCCAGTGCATGAAGGCGAGCCGCGGCAAGGGCAACCCGAAGCTCTTCAACGAGTTGCTGAGAACGTCGCTCTCGTAGCTGCGAGGCCGGGGAAGCCCCGAGTCGCCGGGGTATTTCCTCCAAATTTCAAACAGTCCTATGCAAGACGAAGGCCACATTTAGTGGCCTTCTTTGCATGCGGAACTCATTTGGAGCAAACACCCCGGCGACTCGGGGCTTCCACGATCAGACGACTCGGCCGTTCGGGTCAGGTGGGCTGGATTGAATTTGGTGAATGAGGGCGCCGTTGGCGCCTTCATTCTTTATATATGTTGGGAGCGCCAAGCGGTGGGGGTGGTGCCGGTGTGTTGCTTGAAGGCTTGGGCGAAGGCGGCCTGCTGAGGGTAGCCTAGACGCTCTGCGACCTGCGCTATCGTGAGCGAGCTATCGGCCAAAAGGTCCTGTGCTCGCTCCATACGGCGTCTGCGAATGTAGGCACCCAGGGACTCGCCGGTTTGGGCCTTAAAGGTGGCGCATAGCTTGGAGCGGCTTGTGTAGAGCCTCTCGGCTACCTCGTTGATACCCACACGTCTGCCTTTGTCGAGCGCGCGCTCAATCATTGCCGTTGCTTCTTCGGCAATGGTTATGCTGGCGCGTGTGTCTGCCGCCCGCCGCGCCTGCTTGTGGGCCGCGCGCGAACAGGCGAGCTCCGCGACCATGGTCTCCACGATGCCTTGCATATAGACGTGTCCGCCTACGGTGCGGGCGCGGTCCTCGTTAATCCGGCGCAGCGTGTGGCAGATGGCAGACGTCGCCTCCTCGTGCCACGACTCGGCAAACGCTTCAAAGACTCCTACGAACTCAGTGGGATACCGATGCTCCAGCTCGTCAAAATACCCGGGCAAAAAGAGCACCGAGCGCGAGTGATAAAGCTGCCCTGCAAACAGCGGACTTAGCTCCTCGCCGCAGCTATCTTGGATAAAGCTGCACACCGCGCTGTTCGGCCACGGTCCATGCAGGGGTTTAAGGTTCGCAGGCGTTATGCCGGCTTCGGGCATGCATATGAGCGTGGGCGCGCTGACCTCGCTCACGCACGCGTACGGTTCGGGTGTGTATTCGGCCAGGTACATATCGTGCGTCGGGGTAATGTAATGCTCCATGACGATGCAGGCAGGGGAGAGGGGCATGATCCATGCGCGTCCGTGCGCCCGATCGTTTGCCACCTCGCCGGTAAAGACGGCGCCCTTGCCGGTAAGCTCCAGGCCAAACTGCTCAAACTGCGGTGCATAGAGCTCGGTTATGTCGGTCGCTGCCCGCCGTATTTGCAAAAGCGTCCCTTTCCTTTGCAGAAACGTCCACGCCTGGCTCGATTGTGAGCCATGGCTAACACATCAATGATAAGTTCATTACGGTTAACTCTCAAGCCGTTAGAAAGGAATCTCATGGCAAAGGGATCAAAAAAGGAAGGCGGCGGTATCGGCGAGCTGCTTGCATATGCCGGCGACCGTAAATTCCTAACATATTTGGGCATGGCCCTCTCGGCGCTCTCGCAGCTGCTGAGCTTTGGCCCGTACGTGTGCATTTGGCTTGTCGCGCGCGATCTGATCGCCGTGGCACCTAACTGGAGCGAAGCCTGCGGCATCGCGACGTATGGCTGGTGGGCCGTGGGGTTTGCGCTGGCAAGCATCGTGGTCTATTTCGTGGGGCTCATGTGCACGCACCTGTCTGCGTTTCGCTGCGCGTCCAATATTCGCAAGACTACGAGCGAGCACCTGCTTAAGCTGCCGCTTGGCTACTTTAACACACACGCCACCGGTGAGCTGCGCCGTATCGTAGACGGATGCGCCGCTTCCACAGAGACTTTGCTCGCACACATGCTGCCCGATATCGCAGGCGCCGCCGCCATGGTCGTGGGCTTGCTCGTGCTGCTTTTCGCCCTCGATTGGCGCTTGGGCGCGGCATGCCTCATTTCGGTGGCCGTTTCGTTTTGCGCCATGGCCACCATGATGAGCGGCAAGGGCGCCGAGTTTATGAAGGCCTACATGGGCGCGCTGGTCAAGATGAACAAGACCGGCACCGAATACGTGCGCGGCATCCCCGTGGTCAAGGTGTTCCAGCAGACGGTCTACTCCTTTAAGGCGTTCCACGACGCGATCGCCGAATACGCCGACATGGCGCAAAACTATGCGGGCACGTTCTGCCGAGGCCCGCAGGTGCTCAACCTTACCGCGCTCAATGGTCTTGTGACATTCCTGTTGCCCGTGGCGTTGCTGTTGGCGCCGGGCGAGACGGACTTCGCGCATTTTATGGCCAACTTCACGTTTTACGCGATATTTTCGGCCGTGGTGCCGACGGCCATGACCAAGCTCATGTTTGTGGGCGAGGCCTCTCAGATGAGTGCCGATTCGCTGGCTCGCATTCGAAGCGTCATGGATTCCAAGCAGCTCTCCGTGCCTGCCCAGCCCAAGCACCCCGCCGGCGGCGACGTGCGATTTGAGGACGTGAGCTTTACCTACGAGGGTGCCGAGGCACCTGCCGTCAACCATGTGAGCTTTAGCGTTTCTGCAGGTAGCACCCTCGCGTTGGTGGGTCCCTCTGGCGGCGGTAAGTCAACCTGTGCCAGTCTGATCCCGCGTTTTTGGGATGTTTCCGCAGGTCGTGTGCTCGTAGGCGGTGTAGACGTTCGCGACATGGATCCGCACGAGCTTATGGACCAGGTCGCCTTTGTGTTTCAGACCAACCAGCTGTTCCGGCAAACACTTGCCGATAACGTGCGTGCCTCCAAGCCTACAGCTACTGACGACGAAGTGCGCGCGGCCCTCTCCGCGGCCCAGTGCGACGATATCGTGGCCAAGCTCCCGCAGGGCATCGACACCATGCTCGGCGCCGGCGGGGCGTACCTTTCGGGCGGCGAGGTCCAGCGCGTGGCACTCGCCCGCGCAATCCTTAAAGACGCGCCTATCGTGGTGCTCGATGAGGCCACTGCGTTTGCCGACCCCGAGAACGAGGCGCTCATCCAGCGCGCCTTTAGCAAGCTGGCGGCGGGTCGCACGGTCATTATGATCGCGCACCGACTCTCGACTGTAGTGGGCGCAGACCAAATCGTGGTGCTCAACCAGGGCAGCGTGCAGGAGGCCGGCACCCATGCCGAGCTGCTGTCCCAAAAGGGTCTATACGCCAAGATGTGGGCCGAATACGAACAGGCCGCGAGCTGGAAAATCACTGCAGCGACCGCGGATGCCGCCGTCACGAAGGGAGGCGAGGCATAAATGTTCGCCTCATTCCAAAAGAAGTATTTCCTATCCGATAAAGGCGTCGCCGGCGTAAAACGCGGCATTTTCTGGACCGCGCTCACCAATCTCATTACCATGGCCGGCATGGGCTTATTGTTCCTGGTCATGGCCGGTTTTGTCGAACATCTCGCCACCGGTGCCGACCTGCCGGATGCCCTGCCGATTGTGGGCGGCCTCCTGGTCTTTTTCGTGTTGCTCTTTGCCTCTAACTGGCAGCAGTATTACTACACCTACTGCATCTTTTACGAGGAGTGCGGCAAGCAGCGTATGGAGATCGCCGAGCGCTTGCGCAAGCTGCCGCTGTCGTTTTTGGCCGTCGTGATCTGGCCGATTTAACCGAGACCATTATGGGCGACGTCCAGGCCATGGAGCACGCCTACAGCCATGTGCTGGGAGAACTCTGGGGCGCCATCATCGCAAGTGCCATCGTGTTCGTGTCGTCGCTGTTCTTTTGCTGGCAGCTGGCGATCGCGGCGTTTTGGAGCATTCCCGTGGCCTTTGCCGTGCTGTATCTAACACGCGGTCCCATGACCCCGGTGTTCGACCGCGTGCGCGCCGAGAAGGTCAAGGTCACCGAGGCGATCCAGGAGACGCTCGACTGCGTGCGCGAAATCCGCGCCACCAACCAGGAGGCCCATTATCTTGAGGGGCTCAACGCCGTGATCGATGTCGAGGAGCGCGAGACCACCAAGGGCGAGCTCGTCAACGGGCTTCTGGTCAACTCCGCCTTCTCCATTCTGCGTCTGGGCATTGCCACCACGCTGGTCACGGGCGCCACGATGGTCGCCTCCGGGCAGGTCGACTTTTTGGTGATGTTTGCCTTCCTGCTTATGGTGAGCCGTATCTACGCGCCGTTTGATCAGGCCCTTATGCTCGTGTCGGAGCTGTTTGTCGCCGAGTCGTCTGCCAAGCGCATGCGTTCCATCATGGAAGAGCCTGTGGCGCGGGGCAGCGAGAAATTTGAGCCCGTGGGCCACGATGTGGTGTTCGATCATGTGGCATTTGGCTATGGTGCGGGCGAGGACGGCCGCGCCGGCGAGAAAGTTCTTACCGATGTGAGCTTTACCGCCAAGGAAGGCGAAGTTACGGCGCTGGTCGGTCCTTCGGGTTCCGGTAAGTCTACGGTGAGCCGCCTGGCCGCGCGCTTTTGGGACGCCACCGAAGGCACGGTCACCGTGGGTGGCGTGGATGTTGCGAGCGTGGACCCCGAGGTGCTGCTGCGCGACTACGCCATTGTGTTCCAAGACGTGCTGCTCTTTGACGACACGGTGATGGGAAACATCCGTCTTGGTCGTCGCGATGCCACCGATGAGGAAGTGCTTGCTGCCGCGCGTGCCGCCAACTGCGACGAGTTTGTGAGCCGCATGCCGCAGGGCTATGACACCATGATCGGCGAGAACGGCTCCAAGCTGTCCGGCGGCGAGCGCCAGCGCATCTCCATCGCCCGCGCGCTGCTCAAAGATGCGCCGATTGTGTTGCTGGACGAGGCGACGGCGAGTTTGGATGTGGAGAACGAGACCGTGGTGCAGCAGGCGCTCTCCCGCCTGCTCGCAGGAAAGACAGTTATCGTGATCGCCCACCGTATGCGCACGGTAGAAAATGCCGATAAGATCGTTGTACTCAAGGATGGTGTGGTTGCCGAGCAGGGCACTCCGGCGCAGCTCAAGGCGGCAGGTGGAGAATTCGCCCGCATGGTTACGCTGCAAAAGGAAGCGGCTGCCTGGCAGCTGTAAGAAGGGGCAAAGGAACAGTCCCTTTGTCACATTGACAATCGGTTACTCCGCATCGTTAATTTTCAAAAGGTTAGCCATGGCTGACCTAGATAGTTAGATAGAATTAAGGTATTTCAAAAGCGTGCTCGAGCTAACTGATGAACTCGGGTGCTAAGGCACCATGCCGCGCCCCATGCGGCAAAAGGGAGAAGCAACATGAAGAAGTCGACGTTTAACACCCTGCTTGTTGGTGGCGGTTTTCTGCTTGGCACGGCCGGCATCAAGCTGCTTACCAGCGCTCCGGTCAAGAATGCCTGCGTGCAGGGTATTGCGTGCGGTATGCGCATCAAGAACGGCTACCAGGACATGGTCGAGCAGGCCAAGGCTAATGTCGACGACATGGTTGCCGAGGCTGCTTACATCACCCAGAGCGAGGCCGCCGCGGACAACGCAGCTGAGTAGCGCTTCCAGGCACAAACTATGAGATTCTCGATTATCAGCGAGATCCCCGGCAGGACCCGCCTCCAGTTGGCGGGTCCTGTGCCAGAGAGCGATCTCGATGCGCTTCTTAAGCTTGGTGGCGACATCGACGGCGTGCGCAAGGTGCGCGTGTATGGCCGCATTGGCCAGATGGCGCTGGAGTACGACGAGCCGCGACGCGATGCCGTGCTGGCCGCCGTCGGTGCGCTCGACGCTCAGGCCATTGCCGACGCAAAGACGGGCTACGTGATACAACTCGAGCCGCGCAAGCACAAGCTCGTCATGGATCTTGCCACACTTGTCGGCGCCCACTACGCACGTCGCTGGTTTTTGCCCACGCCCCTGCGTGCGGTGTTTGTCGTGGCCGGTTACATGACCTTTTTGCGCGCCGCCCTCCGTGAGCTCGCGCAGCCGCGCCTGACCGTTCCCGTGCTCGACGCTTCGGCCATCGGCATTTCGTTCGTCAAGCGTGATGTCGACACCGCGGGCCAGACGATGTTCCTGCTCAACGTGGGCGAGCTACTCGAGGACTACACCCGCGCCATGAGTGAAAACGAGCTCATCAACTCGCTGCTCGATGTGCCCGACAAGGCGCAAAAGGTTGTCGGCGACACCGAGGTAAGCGTTGCCGCGACCGAGCTTGAGCCCGGCGATCTGGTCGCCGTGCGCACCGGCATGTCCATCTGCATCGACGGTGTTGTCGAGCAGGGGAGCGCTATGGTCAACCAGGCGACCCTGACCGGCGAGCCGCTGGCCGTCGAGCGCAGCGTGGGCGACGACGTGTTCGCCGGTACCGTCGTGGAAGACGGCGGCATCTTGGTGCGCGTGCGCGCCAATACGGCGCGAACCAAACTGCGCTCAATCGTCTCGCTCGTGCAGACGGCCGACTCGCTCAAGTCCGAGGGCCAGTCGCATATGGAGGACCTTGCCAACAAGATCGTCCCGTGGAACTTCCTGCTCGCGGGCCTAGTTGCGCTTACTACCCGCAGCCTCATCAAGACCTCGGCGGCACTGATGGTCGACTACTCGTGCGCACTCAAGCTCACGGGTTCCGTTGCCGTCATGACCGCTATGAGCGATGCTGCCAAGATGGGCGTCATGGTCAAGGGCGCGAAGTACTTTGAGTCGTTTGCCAAGGCCGACACCATTGTCTTTGATAAGACCGGCACGCTCACCGAGGCGCAGCCGCGTCTTGCCTGCGTACTCACCACCGATGGCTGGAGCGAGGATGAGGTCCTGCGCCTTTCCGCTTGCCTGGAGGAGCATTTCCCGCATCCGGTGGCGCGCGCCGTGGTCAATGCGGCATGCGAGCGCGAGCTCGAGCACCGCGAGCGCCATGCCGCTGTCGAGTACATCGTGGCGCACGGCATCGCTTCGTCCATTGAAGGACGTCGCGCCATCATCGGTTCCGCGCACTTTGTATTTGAGGACGAGGGCGCACAGCTCGAATCCGACATCAAGGAGCGCATTGAGTCCCAGATGCAGGGCCTGTCGCCGCTGTATCTGGCGGTCGATGGAAAGGTCGTCGGCGTGCTCGGCATCGAAGATCCGCTCAAGCCTGGGGTCCGTGAGGCCATCGCCGACCTGCATGCGCTGGGCGTCAAGCATGTCGTTATGCTCACGGGCGATTCCGAGCGCACGGCCGAGCGCATTGCGCGCGAGGCGGGTGTCGACGAGTTTAAGGCCGAACTGCTGCCCGAGGACAAGTACGCCTATGTGGAACGCATTAAGAGCGAGGGGCGCCATGTTGCCATGGTGGGCGACGGCGTCAACGATTCGCCGGCGCTCGGTTTGGCCGACGTGGGCCTGGCCATGGGTGGCGGAAGCGACATCGCCAAGGAAGTCGCCGATATCATCCTGACCGATACGGATCTGGCCGCGATCGTGCGCCTGCGCCGCATGAGTCAGGGTCTCATCGACCGTCTGACGAGTTCGTATTCCAAGGTGATGCTCACCAACTCGGCGCTGTTGGCATTGGGTATTACCGGCATGATCACTCCGCAGACGTCGTCACTGCTGCACAACGGCTCAACGATCGCCTACAGCCTGGACAACGCAAAGGCGTACCTGCGTTAGCAGACGTGTTCGCCCACGTTATCTGGCCTGCGCCCAGACGGCATCGGTGTCGTCCGGGCGCAGGCCTTTTGCGTTTGGATGCCAACGTATGGGTTGATTCGTTTTGCGTCGACCATGCTGAGTCGCTTGCCGCGCGTGCGTTTATTGGGCAGGCGGCGGAGGCGGGGGGCATTGCTGTTCTTTCCGGTGCATATCGCCAAGGACGTGCTGTACGTTGTCCAACACGAGCTGAAGCGTAGCGTTCTTGCCAGTGGGGAAGCGCTCGACGAGGCATCTGCCCGTGCAATTGGCGATGCGGCGTTGGCGTTTGTTCGGAACATGACCGAAAACGCCACGGCCGTGGGTGCAGATGCGTCGGACCTTTGGCTGGCCGACAAATACTTAGCGCTCCATCGCGATTACGAGGACAACTTGGTGCTCGCCGCGTGCAAGCGCGCGCAGGTCGATTACTTGGTGACCAACGATCGCAAGCTGCTCGAACATGCCGATCTTGCAGCAAAGACCCCGCGCCAAATGATGCCGATTCTGGCTTTGGCCGAACGCGGCGGCGCGGCTATCGGTTGACGCGAACTGTTTGTGGGCCTCTTGGACGACGATGCGCCAAGGGACCCGCGCCTTCTATTTACAAAAGCTCGGCCTTAATGGCGGGACTTTCTGCGAGCTGCTCGGCTGCCTTTTCGTCGGAGCTGTCGAGTGCTGCCAGACTGCGGTAGACCCACTCGTTGACCTGGGTGTTCTTGACGCCTGCGGTCTGCATAAGGGCGCCTACCTCGCGGATTGCTGCGAGCAGATCGGCTTTGGGACCCGCGAGTTCGACCTCGATGCCGTGGTAGGCGGCCACGCCGCGGTTCTCACTCACGTGGTCGATAAAGCCCTCGACGGTCTCAAGCTGCTGGGCGAGAGCCACATCATCGTTAGCGTCCAGCGCGACGAGTGCGTTCGAAACCGTGAGGGCGGGATGTCCGCAGGGGACAAAGCCTTCGATGACATCCATAGCTTCGGTAATGGTTGAGCCCAGGCCTGCGAGGGCATTGACGAGTTGCTGCTTGGTATCCATAACGGTCCTTTCGACGGGTCAATTTTGCTTGGCGAAAATATACGTTACGCGATCGGTGGCAAAAGTGCGAAGTGCGGCGCACATTGGGGTCTTCACAGCTCGTGCATAGAACAGCTGTCCGCTTTCAGAACGTGGTAAGATAACACTCCACAAGCGGGGCTCGCCCTGCATGCTCCTTGAAAAGTCGACGGGTGTTGGGTGCTTGCGTGCCCAATGCCATCCAGACTTTCCCGACATTCGGGGGCGACTGGTTTCGACACGATAGCTCTGAGAGAGGAAGCAAGCCGAGGTCTCCTCGCCTCGTTAAACAGGGGTACCGTCAAATTGAATTGACAACAACTCTTCTTTTGAGCCTATGGCTCTCGCTGCTTAATTTATAGCGGCGCGTCAACCCGGTGATTTCCCCGACACCGGCGCGACGTCATTTTAGGGGAATGCTCCTGCGCACGTAATCGGTATGGCGCAGGCTAAGACCGAACCGGTTAGGACGCCGCGAGCGTGTCGCTGCGCGCAAAGCGTCCGAGACAAAACCAGCGACTGAGCTTGGAGATGCCAATCAGGGGGCTTTCGTGGACCGGAGTTCGATTCTCCGCGCCTCCACCAATAGTTACAAGCAGGTAGAGAAGTGTCTCTACCTGCTTTTTTATTACATATAGATACCGCGGAGAACCGAACTCTGTGCAGGGCGCGGGCGTAAAGAAAACGCGTAAGCGTTTTTAGCCCGCGGGCGAGGACGCCGGCAGGCGGCCGAAGCCGGTGCGGATTTGCGAAGCAAATACGCGGATTCTTCGCGCAAAGCCTCAGCCCAATATAGATGCGATGTTTATCGAATTTCAGCTGGCCTCGCCCAGCATCAACGGATCCCCGTACCGCGGGGAATCGAACTCTATGCAGGGCGCGGGCGTAAAGAAAACGCCTCAGTGACGCAGAGTGGGACGCGTTTTCCCAATGACTGCCCAGGCGGAAACCGCATCCCGGAATCTAAGCTCGGAATGGGGTACATTTTCCGGATGACGCCTCAAGTGGAAGCTGCGACCCGGAATCGAGCCGTAGAGTGGGACATGCTTTCCCCATGGCAACCCAGGCGGAAAGCGCATCCCGGAATCGCCCCTCAGAACGGGACGTGCTTTCCGCCAGCCGCCCCCTCAACTCCAAAACCCATGCGCCCTCCATCCCAAAACTGGGTAGAAGAAAGTCAAAACGCAATCGCAGGAGGTCAATATGGCTGCAGAAGATAAGGCAAAGAACGCCGGCAAGGTCGCGCTCGTTTTGGAGGGCGGCAGCTTCCGCGGGCAATTTACCGCAGGCGTACTCGACGTTCTCATGGAGGCCGGCGTCGAGATTCCGGCGGTATATGGCGTATCGGCCGGCGCTCTCAACGGCGTGAACTACAAGTCGCATCAGATCGGCCGTGCCAACCGCATCAACCTGGCTTTCTGCAATGACAACCGCTTCATGGGCGCCGCATCGTTTGCGTCCACGGGCTCCATCGTGGGTTACGATTTTATCTTCAACGATGTCCAGGACCGCCTGGATCCCTTTGACAACGAAGCGTTCGACGCGAGCCCCACCAAGATGTACGCCGTCGCGACGGACATGCTCTTTGGAACCGCTGCATACCTGCCGGTCAAAAGCGCCGTGCTCGACCTCGATGCCGTGCGCGCCTCGACGTCGCTGCCGCTGGTGACGCCGCCGGTCGAGATCGATGGGCACAAATACGTCGACGGCGGCGTAGCCGATTCGGTCCCCATCGAGCACGTGCTGGAGGAGGCCGGCTTCGACCGTGCAGTCGTCATTGTCACGCAGGATCGCTCGTACGAGAAAAAGCCCTACGAGTTTATGCCCGCCGCACGCGCTCGCTATGCCGACTACCCCTACCTGCTTGAGGCTATCGAGACGCGCCACGACCGCTATAACATCCAGCGCATGCATCTGTGGAAGTATGAGCGCGAGGGCCGCGCGCTGGTCGTTGCTCCACAAAAGCCGGTCGAGGTCGGTCACGTTGAGCATGATCCGGCAAAGCTCCTCGACCTGTATATTCAGGGCCGCCAGGAGGCAAAGCGCCTACTGAGTGATATCGAGGCATTTGTCGAGCGCTAGTGTCGCGACGTCATGACCCATGGATGACATGTGCAGAAACTCTGGTCGGAGCCAAAATACCTGTTGACTCGGGCGGCGAGCGGGGTAATATGGACGGGTTACTTGCAGAGCCCCGTGAATCTCTGTAACAACACGTACTGTACATGGAGGAGTCTAAGTGATTTCGAAATCGACTCACTACGCCAAGCAGGGCGAGGTCCAGCGCAACTGGGTTCTCGTCGACGCCGATGGTGCTGTCCTGGGCCGTCTTGCCACCCAGATCGCAATGATCCTGCGCGGTAAGAACAAGCCCCAGTTCACGCCCAACAGCGACTGCGGCGACTTCGTTGTCGTCATCAACGCCGATAAGGTCCAGCTTACCGGCAACAAGGCCGACACGAAGACCTATTATCGCCACAGCGGCTACAACGGCGGCCTCAAGGCTGAGAGCTTCCGCCAGGCTATGGAGAAGCACCCGGAGAAGGTCATCGAGCGCGCCGTTCGCGGCATGCTGCCCAAGACCACCCTCGGCCGTGCCCAGATGACCAAGCTTAAGGTCTACGCTGGTGCCGAGCATCCGCACGCTGCCCAGAACCCCACGAAGATTGAGCTGGAGGCTTAAAGATGGCTGAGAACACCGTTGTCTACCAGGGTACCGGCCGTCGTAAGAACGCCGTCGCCCGCGTCCGTCTCGTCCCCGGCACCGGCAAGGTGACCATCAACAAGCGTGACGCCGAGCAGTATTTCGGCCGTCATCAGCTCGTTGAGAACGCCCTTGCTCCCTTCAAGGTGACCGACACCGCCGGTCAGTTCGACGTTATCGCTCTGTGCGATGGCGGCGGCATCTCCGGTCAGTCCGGCGCTCTGCGCCTGGGCATCGCTCGTGCTCTTCTGAACGCTGGCGATTACCGTGCTGACCTCAAGAAGGCCGGTTTCCTTACGCGCGATGCTCGCGTGGTCGAGCGCAAGAAGTACGGCCTCAAGAAGGCCCGCCGCGCTCCCCAGTTCTCCAAGCGCTAAGGTTTTATCTCCTTACGAGATACAATGTACAAGCGGGGCCTACCGACTGCTCGGTGGGTCCCGCTTTTCTTTTCGACTAGGGTGGGCGGCTTCGTTTTGCCCACTTGGGAAGGAGCGATCCTATGCCCCAGAACATCTTCGGTACCGATGGCGTCCGTGGCGTCGCCAACGCCGACCTCTCGTGCGACCTCGCGTTTCGCCTGGGCCGCGCGGCGACCAAGTTCCTTGGCCCGGACATCTGCATCGGCCGCGACACGCGTCTTTCGGGTACCATGCTCGAGAGTGCTCTGACCGCTGGCATTATGGCAGAGGGCGGCCGTCCGCATTGCTGCGGCGTTATCCCTACGCCGGCCGTGGCGCTGCTCACCGTCCAAAACGAGCTCGACGGCGGCATCGTCATCTCCGCTTCGCACAATCCGCCGGAGTTCAACGGCATCAAGTTCTTTAGCCGCAAGGGCATGAAGCTTCCCGATGCTGTCGAGGAAGAGATCAGCGCCTGGGTCATGTCCGAGGAGGCCATGGCTGCCGACACGCTGCCGACCGGCGCCGGTGTGGGTCATATCATCAAGATGAAAGACGCCCGCAAGGCCTATGTCGATCATGCCATCAGCACGCTCGACGGCCTTAAACTCGATGGCCTGGTTGTTGCCGTCGACTGCGGCCACGGTGCTTCCTGCCAGACCACGCCCGCCGCGCTGCAGCGCCTGGGCGCCACGGTCCATGCCATCAACACCGATTACTGCGGCACCGACATTAACGTTGAGTGCGGCTCTACGCACCTTGAGCCCCTGCGCGAGCTCGTGCTGCGAACCCACGCCGACATCGGCCTGGCCCACGACGGCGACGCCGATCGCGTGCTGTTCGTGGACAGCGAGGGCAACGAGATCGATGGCGACTACATTCTTGCCATCTGCGGCTCCGACCTGGCCGCTCGCGGCAAGCTCGCCAATTCCGAGATCGTCTCGACCGTTATGTGCAACCTGGGCTTCTCCATCGCAATGAAGGAGCAGGGCTTCGAGATGGTCCAGACCGCCGTGGGCGACCGCTATGTTCTTGAGCGCATGCTCGCGGATGGCGCCGTCATCGGTGGCGAGCAGTCCGGCCACATCATCTTCCTGGAGCACAACACCACCGGTGACGGTCTGGTGACGGCTCTGCAGCTGCTGGCCGTGCTCAAGCGCACCGGCCGCACCCTCACCGACCTTGCCGGCATCATGAAGAAGTACCCGCAGGTACTCGTCAACGTGCATTCCGACAACAAGGCCGGCCTGGACGATTGCCAGCCCATTTGGGACGCCGTCGCTGCCGCCGAGAAGGAACTCAACGGTCGCGGCCGCATCTTGGTGCGCCCGAGCGGTACCGAGCCGCTGGTTCGCGTTATGGCCGAGGCGGAGACGCACGAGCTGACCCAGCGCGTCGTCGACGACATCGTCGAGGTTGTCAAGCGCGAACTTCCCTAATGGTCAAAAACGGGTGCCAAGTGGTAAACTGTTAAGGCTATTTTGATTGGTATGTCCGAGGGGGAGCATGTTCACTAAAGTCCTAAGGTCTTTTGGTATGCGTGGTCGAGTCCTTACGCTGGATGCTCCCATCTCGGGCGACGTCATTCCGTTGTCTGAGGTCAATGATCAGACATTTGCCACCGGCCTTTTGGGCCAGGGCGTGGCGATTCAGCCTACCGGCACGCGTGTGATTGCGCCGGCAGACGCCAAGGTCGAGGCCATTTTTCCCACGGGTCACGCCGTTGCGCTCAACACGGTCGATGGCTTAGACGTGCTCATCCATGTTGGTTTGGACACTGTTCAGCTTGAGGGCAAGCACTTTACTGTACATGCGCAAGTGGGTGACATCGTCCATAAGGGCGATGTGCTCATCGAGTTCGATCGCGAGGCAATTGCTGCCGAGGGTTATGATGTGACGGTTCCCATCTTGGTGTGCAACTCCGTTGAGTTCTCGAGCATCAAAGGCTCCGTTGGCGAGCATGTCGAGGAGATGGACCAACTCATCGTCGCGCGTGAGCGCTAGCAGGGCGCTTTGCCTTTAGCCTACAATTCAAACACGTTTATGGAGGGCGCCCTTGAAAGAGGGCGCCCTCCGTGGCAAGATGGAATTTGTCCGAAGCTAAACGGCTTTGGGTCACCGTGGACGGGCAGGGGCCTCGACGCGGGTAGACACGAGACACATACATTACGCGACCTCGCCCTGGTGGCCGCACACGTTGGTTGCGGCCGACGCGGGCCGCGGGCAAGTGCTTGTAAGGGGAGCCTTGCCTCTCTTGTACGAGAAAGGACGCGTAATGAAGATCATTAAAGCTAAAGACTACGAGGATATGAGCCGCAAGGCCGCCAATATCATCTCGGCCCAGGTTATCCTCAAGCCCGATTGCGTGCTGGGTCTTGCCACCGGCTCCACCCCGATCGGTGCCTACAAGCAGCTCGCTGCTTGGTACGAGAAGGGCGACGTCGACTTTGCCGAGGTCAGCACCTACAACCTGGACGAGTATCGCGGCCTTTCGCACGACGATCCCCAGAGCTATCACTACTTCATGCGTGAGAACTTCTTCGATCACATCAACATCGACCTGAACAACACGCATGTGCCCGACGGTTCCAACCCCGACGCCGCCGCTGCCTGCTCTGAGTACGACAAGATCGTCGCCGCCGCCGGTTACCCGGATCTGCAGCTGCTCGGCATTGGCAACAACGGCCACATCGGTTTCAACGAGCCCGATGACCACTTCTCCAAGGGCACGCACTGCGTCGACCTCACCGAGAGCACCATTCAGGCCAACAGCCGCCTGTTCGACAGCATCGACGATGTTCCCCGTCAGGCCTACACCATGGGTACCCAGACCATCATGTATGCCCGCATGATCCTAGTCGTCGCCAACGGCGAGGCCAAGGCTCAGGCCGTGCATGACATGTGCTATGGTCCGGTTACGCCCGCGTGCCCGGCTTCGATCCTGCAGCTGCACACCAACTGCGTTGTCGTTGCCGACGAGGCCGCCCTTTCGCTCTGCGAGTAGCGCGAATCCTGCATCTCGACATAGCCTTGCCTAAGGCCTCCGCTTTGCGGGGGCCTTTTTGTTATCCCTCTCCGCCCGCTTGACCAAAATCTTGCCGCAAGCTTGACGAATGCCGGATGCCTAACAGCTTGATTCATTCCATACCAGATTCTATGCAAAAATGCCACTAAAAGGTCGTAGACGGTAGCGGGTGCTAGGCGAGTTGAATGACATAGCTGAACCTTGTTCATTTGCGTTACACTGCCGCTTAGATGGGACAAGCTGACAAGCTCATTTACCTGCTTAAAGACCGATTAGTCGGGGGATTAATAACAATCGGCCCTCGCTGTACAAAAACTTGCCGCTTGCGTACCAAAAGACAACCTAGAACACAAGGTCGCTCTATTCATAGCGCGGCTTGTATGGTCTTGCGGTTACAGTGTCCATACGGTCGAGTTGAGGAGCGGGCATGGTAAACGATTTGGGCAGTATGGACGACCTCGAGCTGATGCCGCTGGGCGGTGGCTATATGGTGCGACGCGAACGCTTGATGAATGAGCTTCTCGCCAAGGGCCGAAAGGCCGGCATCGTGGTTCTTTATGCGCCCGACGGGTTTGGGAAGACCTCGGTGCTGCTGCAGTACACCCATGAGGTTAAATGCGACCCGACGCGAGGCCCCGTGCGGATTATCGAGGCCGATCGCGCCACTGGGCGCGAGGTGTTTATGCAGCTCGAGGTGGTTACCGAAGAACTCAAAGACAAACCGCACTCCCTTATCGCGATTGATAATGTGCCAAACCTCGATCAGCACGATACCGAAGACCTCATCGACAGGATTCGAGGCCTGCGCGCTATGGGGGTGGGAGTCTTTATCTCCTGCCGTCCTTCAAATCGTCAACTGATTCATGGGCTGGGCGATTCGGTTAAGATCAATGCGCAGATGCTCAAGGTGCATGCCTATGAGTATTCGGCGTGGGCATCGGCGTTTTCGATCAGCACATCGCTCGACTTTTATCAGCTCACGCAGGGCGTGCCCGAGCTCGTTTCGGCATTGCAGACGGGTCTGTATGGCCAAGGCGACGTAGCCGGTCTGCTCGAAAACGAGATTGTCAACGTATATGGCGCGGCACTTGTCGACCTAGCTTCGCTCGACAATAATGCACTGTTTTGCGTGGCATGTCTCATGATTTTGATGGGCGAGGGCAATATCGCAGAACTCGAGGCTTGCGGGGTGAGGCTATCGATGGTCGACCAGTCCTACTTCGTACGCGACTACCCGATCTTTGGCTTGGACCCCGCCGAGCGGAGTTTTACGTGTCTGGGCACGGAGGATAACGGACGCTTGCGCTTGCGTAAGTTGGTGGCCGAGGTTCGCCCCGAACTTGTTCCGAGGGCGGCCCGGATTTTGCTTAAGGCGGGCCGATGCGATGCGGCGATGGGCCTGGCGGACGCCTTTTTGGACCGTGATGCGGTCCTTGAACTTGCTGGGCAGTATGGGGTCGATCTGGCTCTGACGGGGCACGGGGCCGATATCTGCCGAGCAGCGCTGGGCACGATCGATGCCGACGATCCGGCTCCAGAGCCAACGCCTGCCGAGGCGCTTGGCGTATATCTGGCAGCTGTCAGCGTGTCCAATACAAAGCTCGCTCGCTATATGGCATCGGTTATCGAGCGCGGGGGCGAACGGGCGGCCTGCGAAATAGACCCTGTTTCATGGAGGGTGGCCCAGACACTGACGGCTGTTTGCTATGGGGACAACGGGCTTGGGCTCCCTACGAACCTGGCCGTGCCAGAAATCGAGACATCCCATACCGCACTCGATATGTTGTCTGCGCATATCGAGGTCAAGCGATGCCTGACCGAACGGGGAGATGACGGCGGCGTTCTACAGCAGCTCAAAACGAGCAAGGCCTACGACTGTGAGCTCGACATCGCGGGGATTGTTATACGGGCCGATAGCATGCTGGTGGAGCTCTTTGACGGGTCGTTTGCGGGAACCGACGAGCGCGACGACGAGATGACGGTGGTGCGGGAGGCGCTCGACGTACGCGGGCTTAAGGCGATGGCTATCTGGGTGCGCATGGTGTTGGCGGCACGGCGGCTCCTTTCCGGCTTGCCGGTAACCGACGACGCGGCGTTCAACGAGCTCGATCGTTTTGCCGTGCGCATGCGCGACAACCAGATTCAGCTGTTTGGCCTGTTGCTAGAAGGCTGGCAGTCGCTGGCAGAGGGACGGCCGGTTAATGCAAAGTTCCGTGCGGTCCAAGTGCTCAAACTTGCCGAGGAGTCGATTGCGTATATGCGCGATAACGCATTGCTGCTGGAGCGCGCGGCATATCTGCGTAACACCTCGATGGTTTCGGTGCGCGAGGAAGCGGAGCTACTCGATATAAGCCAGACGCAGGTTGGTGGCGCAGAAGCCTGGATGGTGGCGCTGCATTTGGCCTGTGCGGGCCGAGACAGCGACCTTGCGGCCTGGATGTCCATGAATCGTGCGGGGATTCTAGAGCCATCGTATCGGCTCTTTGCGCGCCTTGCCATGCATTGTCTGGGCGAGCCGGCGGCCAGGATACGCAAGAAGCTTCCCGTGCGCGAGCTGTCGCGGTACTCGCTGCGCGACGATTTGGAAGGGGAGGGCGAGCGCCTGTTCCAGGCCGGCGAGGTTGAAGCCGTTGATACCATCGACCATATCGAGATTCGCATGTTTGGTGCGTTTCGCGCCGAGCGCGACGGGTTTCCCATCACGGACAAAATGTGGCGCCGCAAGAAGGCGGCGACACTTGCCGAGCGGCTTGCACTGGGCATGGATGCGCTCGTCGATCGTGAGACGCTGGCCATGGAGCTGTGGCCCCATGCCGAGTTCAATAGCGCCCGCAATAACCTGTACTCGACGATATCGCGCTTGCGGTCGGCTTTGGGACCGACGCCGGATGGCAAGTCGTGTGTGCTCATCCAAAATGAATGCATCGGACTCAACGGCGACTACGTCAAGACCGATGTACGGCTGTTTGACCAGATAAGCCGCGAGGTTTTGGGAAATCGCACGGGTGCGCGCGGGCCCCATTTAGTTGAGCTGTGCCTTAAGATTGAGCAGCTTTATGCCGGACCGCTGTATGTTCCCAATGGCTGTAATCCCACCTACTTTTTGCGTATGCGACGCATTATGCAGTCAAAGTACATCGATTGCATGATTAAGGGAGCAAATGCCGCTCTAGAAGAAAACGATCTGCAGTCGGCGATTTGGCTGGCGGAGTCGGGTCTTCGACAGGAAACGGCGCGTGAGGATATGGTGCGCTGCGCCATGCGTGTCTACAGTGCGGCGGGGCGGAGGCGCGATATCGTCGAGCTATACAGTGGGCATATGCACCATCTGAGGGAGCAGGTCAATGGCGTGCCCGAGCCCGAGACGCGGCGTCTATACGAGCGCTTGGTGGAGGGGCGGCTCAATCGCGTGCTGGTCGAGCGATAAAAAACGGGCGCCCGAAGTACTTGGGCACCCGTAAGCTTGCTATGTGTTGGCTCGCCGGATCATTGGCTCTTAGACGAGCTTGATCTTCTCGATGTCCTTGCGCGAGGACTCGCGATACAGCGAGAACTTGCGGCCGATGACCTGGACGACCTCGGCGTGGCAGCGCTCAGCGAGCTCTTCGGCGGCCTCGCGGGCGGAAAGACTGGAGCCATCGAGCACGGAGCACTTAACGAGCTCGTGCTTCTCCAGGTAGGCGACCGTCTGCTCGACGGTGCCCTCGTTGACATCGGACTTACCGATGATGATGGCGGGGTTGAGGTGATGGGCCATGCTGCGAAGCTGCTTGACCTGGGCTCCTGTCAGTGCCATGGGTTCTCGCTTTCTATGTATGGGGCGCCCCGCGACGGGGCCTTAATCTACGTGAGCTGTCCCACGATAGCGCAGGAACGGCGCGGTGTGGGGCGCGTTTGCCCAGTTCAAAAAGAATGCGGATGCCGAGTGAGTGGGCGGTGCAGGCTGCGAACAGGCTATGAGCTGGGCGCAGAGACCGGCTCCCATGCAATAAACGCCCAACGAACCTTGCGGACATGATCGAGCATATAGCGCCCCTGCGGCACGCCCTTGGAGCCCGGCTCACCGGCATGGGGATTCTCGATCATGTGTTGGGCGATGTAGTCGCGCAGACGGTCGACCTTATCCTCGTTGCCATGCTCAAGCATGCGGGAAAAGTCCGCCACGCCTGCCTCAAGGCTATCGAAGGTATCGCGACGAGGCGATTCAAAGTACGTGACCTGCGGCAGGGCACCCATCTGAATGAGAATGTTAAAGGCGTACACAAAGCCATTGCTGCAGGTAACCGAGGCGCCGATGGCGTTCATCAAGTGCAGATCATAGCGCGGGCTGGAGTTGGCGACCATCGTGACAGCACAACGCCGACGAGCCGTTCGATCAAGCTTGGCAAGTGCCCCCTTCAGGTCGTTCGTAGTAACCGAGCGACTCGCAAAGGCAACATCAACAGCCTTGGCAACCGGCCCAACCAAATCCCAATCTTCATCCCAGGCAAGCTCAAGCGGCGTAATAAGCTCCTCGAGCCCGTAATACTCAATGCCGGCATCAAGGGTGCCCAACATGGCAGGAGAGAAGTCGGCAGCAATTACGGGATGCCCAGCCTGAGCAAGCGGAATAGCAATTGACCCAGCCCCACACCCCATATCGAGCACCGACTCACCAGGCTCAAGCGCCAACAGCTTTATAAAATCCCGAGCATAAGGGGCAGTCTCCAACGGCCGAAAATGCCGAGCCCTTTTATCCCACTCAAAAGAATCGTCAGTCCGCCGCCGATCAGCTTGCAGACGCATCCACTCCAGATTCCAATCTGTGGAAAGCAGCTCAGAACGATTCTCCCCATCAGCCACGGGCCAACCTCCTAGCAACAAAAAAGCGACTCCTCCCAAAAGAAGAGCCGCAACCAGCATATATCAGAAAGAACCGATCCAACGCCAAACCGTCATACCAGCAAAGTAGGGCAGAAGCGAAGCGACTGCCAAAGGGATAGAACCCAACCGAGGGCCCGTTGTGCGGGAGCCCCGGGGAGGGCAAATATATAAGGTCGATCGTGAGTTCCGCACGAGCCGGAGAGCACTTAATGTGCTCTCCGTGCGAGCCAGGACTGTCCGAGCAGGCGACCTTATATATTTGCCCTCCCCGGGGCTCCTCGCCAGTCCCCCTCAGCTAGTTCTTCAGCGAGTTCAGCGGCGCCGGGAAACGTCCACCGCGGTGGGCAAGCACGGTGCCGGCGTTGGGGTTCACCGGCATGATGGGCGCACGGCCGAACAGGCCGCCGTACTCGACGCAGTCACCCACGCCCTTGCCGATGGCAGGAATCACGCGGACGGCCGTGGTCTTGTTGTTGATGACGCCGATGGCCATCTCGTCGGCGATGATGCCGGCGATGGTCTCGACCGGGGTGTCGCCGGGGATGGCGATCATGTCTAGGCCAACGGAGCACACGCAGGTCATGGCCTCGAGCTTCTCGAGCGAAAGCGCACCGGCCTCGACGGCGGCGATCATGCCGGCGTCCTCGGACACGGGGATAAAGGCGCCGGAAAGACCGCCCACGCTGGAGCTGGCCATGACGCCGCCCTTCTTGACGGCATCGTTGAGCATGGCGAGCGCGCAGGTCGTGCCCGGGCCACCGCAGGTGCCCACGCCGATGATCTCGAGGATGCGCGCGACGGAGTCGCCGATGGCAGGCGTGGGAGCCAGCGACAGGTCGACAATGCCCTTCTCGACACCCAGACGATGGGCGGCCTCGCGGCTCATGAGCTCGCCGGCACGGGTGATCTTAAAGGCGGTCTGCTTAATCTTTTCGGCGACTTCCATCATCGAGGCGGAATCGGGCAGCGTCTCCAGGGCTGCGGCCATAACGCCGGGGCCCGAGACGCCTACGTTGATGACGGCGTCGGCCTCGCCACCGCCGTGGACGGCGCCCGCCATAAACGGGGAGTCCTCGACCATGTTGGCAAAGCAGACAAACTTGGAAGCGCCGACGGAATCCTGGTCGGCCGTGAGTTTAGCGGCATCGATGATGGTCTGGGCGGCCATGAGCACGGCATCCATGTTGATACCGGCGCGCAGGCTGGCGACGTTGACGCTGGAGCAGACGCGGCTCGTGGTGGCGAGCGCCTGGGGGATGGACTGGATAACGCGGCGATCGGCGTCGCCGATGCCCTTCTGGACGAGTGCGGAGAAGCCGCCCAGGTAATCGATGCCGAGTGTCTCGGCCGCGCGGTCGAGGGCGTGCGCGATGGGGGTGAGGTCCTCATCCTTGCAGCACGCGGCGATCTGCGCCACCGGGGTGACGGAAACGCGCTTGTTGACGATGGGGATACCGTACTCGCGCTCGAGGTTCTCGGCGGTCTCGACCAGATGCTCAGCCGTGTGCGTCACGTGGTCGTAGATCTTCGTGCACATGCGGTCGAGGTTCTCGTCGCCGCAACCCATGAGCGAAACACCCATGGTGATGGTCCTGATGTCGAGGTTCTGCTCCTCAACCATGCCGCGGGTTTCCGCGATTTCTGCAGGCGTGATCGCCATCCTTGCGCTCCTATCTGCCAAAACGAGCATAGTCTTATCTATTCTAACGTGCCGCACGTGCCAAGTGGCGCGTGCGGCACGTTTTAGTGCTCGGTTGTTTCCGTTGTGTTACTGCCCAAAGACCTCTTCGGCAATGCGCGCGCTTTCGGCGGCATCCTTGGCGTAGTAGTCCGCGCCGATCTGCTTGGCGTATTCGGGGGTGAGCACGGCGCCGCCTACGATAATCTTGACGCCCGGAACCTCGGCATGGAGCAGCTTGATGGTCTCCTCCATGGCGACGACGGTGGTGGTCATAAGCGCCGAGAGGCCGACGAGTTTGATATCGCGCTCCTTGACGGTCTTGAGTACCTCCTGCGGATCGACATCGCGGCCCAGGTCAAAGACGGTGTAGCCGTAGTTGTCGAGCAGCATTTTGACGATGTTCTTGCCAATATCGTGGATGTCGCCCTTGACGGTGGCCACGCAGATCTTGCCCTTGTCGGCGATCTCGCCGGCGGGCATCAGGCGCTTGATGGTGTCGAAGCCCACGCGTGCGGCTTCGGCCGAGGCCATAAGCTGAGGCAAGAAGAACTTGCCCTGGTCAAAGAGGACGCCAACTTCGTCGAGGGCGGGGATAAAGTGATTGTTGATGAGGTCCATGGCGTCGTGGTCTGCCAGCAGACGCTCGGTCTCGGCAGCGATCTCGCCTTTGCGGCCCGAGACGACCATGCGACGAATCGGGTCGTCGTTGCCGTCGGTGCCGGCGGTGCCAGCAGCGGGCGCGGCGTCGGTCGATGCGGTCTGAGCCGCCGCCGGGTTGGCGGCGATCTTATACGGATCGGTCCAGCCGGCATAGCGCTCGATGTATCCGGTCGAGCCCTCGTCCTCAACGCTCAGGACGCGATAGCTGTAGACGGTATCCATAAAACGCTTGGAGCCCGGGTTCATGATGGGGGCGTCCAGACCCGCGCCAAAAGCGGCGGCCAAAAAGACCGAACCCAGCAGCGGGCGAGCGGGCAGGCCAAAGCTGATGTTCGACACGCCGAGCGCGCATTTGACGCCCAGGCGCTCCTTGCACAGGGACATGGCGCGCAGGATCTGCTCGGCCTGGCGTTGATTGGTCGAGGCGGTCATGACCAGGCAGTCGATGAGGATGCGGTCCGGGCCAATGCCGTAGCGGGCGGCCTCGGCCACGATGCGCTCGGCGATGGCGAAGCGGGCCTCGGCGGTATCGGGGATGCCGCCTTCGTCGAGCGTAAGGCCGACGACGTTGGTGCCGTAGTGGGCGACCAGTGGAAAGATCTCATCCATGATCTGCTGTTTGCCATTGACCGAGTTGATGATGGGCTTGCCGGCGTAGCGGCGCACGGCTGCCTCGACGGCTGCGGGGTCGGTGGAGTCGATCTGCAGCGGCAGCAGCGTGGAGCCCTGGAGCTGCTCGGTCGCCTGTTGGATGATCTTGACCTCGTCGATCTCGGGCAGGCCCACGTTGACGTCCAGGATGTCGGCGCCCTGCTCCTGCTGGCTGATGCCCTGGCTCACGACGTAGTCAAGGTCACCGTCGCGCAGGGCTTGCTGCAGGCGCTTTTTGCCGGTGGGATTGATGCGCTCGCCGATGACGGCGATCTTGTGACCGTCACAGGGAAGGTCCACGACCGTCTGGGCGCTCGTGACCGACATGCTGGGCTTGCGGTGGTGCGGGCTGGGCGTGTGGTTATCGATAAGCGTGCGCAAGGCGGCCATGTGCGCCGGCGTGGTGCCGCAGCAGCCGCCCACGACGCTCACGCCGTCCTCAATCATGCCGGCGACGGCCTCGGCGTATTCGGGTGCCTGGATGTCAAAGACGGTATTGCCGTCATCGTCCACGCGGGGCAGTCCCGCATTGGCCTGCACCATAACGGGCTTGTCGGTGACGGTGAGCATGCGAGCGGCGAGTCCTCGGAGCTCGGCCGGGCCCTGGCTGCAGTTGATGCCCAAAACGTCGGCGCCGATGGCGTCGAGGGTGATGGCGGCGACCTCGGGGCTCGTGCCCAAGAAGGTGCGGCCGTCTTCCTCAAAGGTCATGGTGGCAAAGACGGGCAGGTCGGAGTTCTCGCGGCAGGCGAGGACCGCCGCCTTGATCTCGGCAAGGTCAGTCATGGTCTCGATAATAAAGAGGTCCACGCCCGCATCGACGCCGGCACGCACTTCCTCGGCAAAGAGGTCATAGGCCTCGTCAAAGCTGAGGGTGCCTAAGGGACGAAGCAACGCGCCGATGGGGCCGATGTCACCGGCGACGTAGCGGGCGCCGGCCTCGCGGGCACAGGCGACGGCCGCGGCAAAGACGTCTGCCACGGTGGCGGCACCGTCGAGCTTGTGGGCGTTGGCGCCAAAGGTATTGGCGGTGATCACGTCGCAGCCAGCCTCGACGTACTGGCGCTGAATGTCGGTAATGACCTGGGGCTCCTCAAAGTTGAGCAGCTCGGGCAGGGCTCCGGCCTTCATGCCGGCCGCCTGCAGCATGGTGCCCATGCCGCCGTCGAACAGCAGGTGTCCCGTGCCCTCGATGGCGGCGCGCAGGCGATCGTTCTTAATGCGAAGGTCGTCGATTGTGCGCGTCTTGTATGCAGCGCCTTTGCGGCGTGCGGCATCAACAGGCGCCGCCAGCGCGGTACCGTCCAGATCATGAGTGATAAGTATGTTTGAGCTATTCGCCATGTGCATCCATTTCGTCTAGAGCCCACTGAGGAATTTCTATTTGAAGAGATTTGTCGGGCTCGATATCTTCGATTCGCTTGTTGTAGTGGGCAAGAAGCCGTGCGACATTTAATCGAATTAGGTCTCGCTTGTAGAACGATAATTCTTCAATATTGATGCCGATAAACGATTCGAGCGCGATAACCTGTACGCGATTGCCGAGTCCCTCACTTTCGAACAGTCCGTAAGCGAAGGAAACTTTATCGTGGGGGACAACGACGATGGGACGAATGCCATTTCGAATGTTATCTCGGCATCGATCGGTCAATTTGGCCATTGGCGATACAGTCACATGAAATGCAGCATCATTGATTTGGAAATCGCCAGAACGGTCTGTTTGCTGGTCGGCAGCGTTTGAGTTGTCCTTTCCGATTTCTATGGTTGGAAATAACATCTCTAGTTTTGCACCTACCAGGTGCTGTGCGACGGTACCCGTTGGCTTATCGGACCGTAGGCTTGCTTCGGCTAGGATATCATCGACAATGACAGAAATTGGTTTTTGAAGATCAATTTCGACTTTGATTCTCTGCCGGTTAAAGAAATCGACCTGGATTCGCTCGACGAAGAAATTGGCGATTGCATTCGCAGCTTCAAGACGAGCGTCTTCGCAAGTGTCACTGGGTAGGGCAGAGTTGATAATTGTGGCAAGCTCAAGCGCCATCGGGAGTGTGCCGCGTGAGGTCCTGCCGCCCTCTGATGCGAAGGCACGCGTTTCCCCATGCCTGGCTAAAACTGTTTTGATGCATGCTCCACTTAGGCCTCGTACTTGGCTCCCCTTGTCCGATTGCACATAATCGTCGGTGAGCGGAAAACGGTTTTGCAACAGCTCGCTTATGCCTATACCAACCGCCATGACGTTACGGTTGACATTGCCTCGCTTGCTGCGCTTGGATTCGTACCAGAGTTCAATGGCATCCAAGATATCTTTATCGGGCTCGTTCAAGGAGCAATTGGTCATTTCCATTATTGTTCACTCCGTTCCTTGAAGACATAAGCGCGGGTTTGACTGCATTTTTTATAAGCCAAGTGACAACTGGCACGGCAACTGCATCGCCGAATGCGTAGCGAATCTGAGCATCCGAGAAGCCGCTAAACTGACATGAGTCAGCACCTTGGAGACGGGCATATTCAGTTCCAGTCATCCAGCGAACTTCTATCTTTCCGTTTTCGCATATCACGACTGCCTGTCTTGATGAGCCGCCGCGAGCCGTTCTTAGACATCCGGCAATTTCTTCTTCACGGATTTCCCAGCGCACAACGCCTGATCGCGTGCGACGGTAAGCAGTGCGAACAGTTTTTTCTTTGGCATTTAAGAAGCGCTGAAGGCGCTCTGCTTGATGCGGTGCAAGCGAGTCGATAAATGCTTGTACTTGGTTTTTGTTCCACCAACGCTTGTCGCCCTCGGGAATATCTTCAACAACCGTTGCAAGGCCCGTCATGCGAAGTGGGCTCGGCTCGTTTAGGTGAGAGATGTGCGTAATGAGTGAAGGGTCGGAGTGAATCCAGGAGACCTTTTCAGGTCGAAGCGAGGAATCGAGTCGGCTGTTGGGAAGAGGGTTTTTTAATCCGACGACAAACATGCGTGGGCGTGACTGGGGAAGCCAGTGCCGTGCATCGATAAAATAAGCGTCGCATGAATAGCCTAAACGATTAAATTCCTGGCAAACGAGTCTAAAGTCATCACTGTTATTAGACGTGGCAAGGCCGATGACGTTTTCGAGAACAAGTGCCCGCGGGGCACGATCGCTCATTCCTTCGATGGCCTTAATAAAGCCAAAGAACGCACTGGACTCTTTACCAGAGATAAGTCCCTCCCTGTTTCCCGCGAGAGATAAGTTTGTGCAAGGGCTTGACGCCCATGCGATGTCGGCTTGGGGTATTAGGTCGGGGTCGAGCGTGTGGACATCCTGCTCGACTAGATGCTCATCGCCCCAACACTGGCTGTACATGGCGCATTTAGTATGGTCTATGTCATTTGCCCAGATTGTTTTGATTCCGGCTTTTGCCATGCCGGCACGAGCCAAGCCAATGCCTGAAAAAAACTCAAGTGCGGTTAGTTGTGGCGAGAACTGCAGAATGTTGTGCATGTACTGGCTTTCAGATAGTTGTTATTTGGCATCTTATGGTACTTGTTTGTGAGGACATTCGCTTACTTACGGACGAGATTCCCTCGATACCGTGCCATCAATTGACATTTTATTCAGAATGCGAATAGCAGGTGGTGTGGGCGGCGCGGAAGCGACAGTGCTCGCGCATGCGGCAGATATTGCAGGTGGGGCGGCTCTGGGCGTCGTGGACCTCGCCGTCGAACAGACCGATCACCGCGGTCACGCTCTTGGTGGGCATGAGCAGGCTGGTGGGCGTGACGGTAAGCCCGATGAGCCGCGTGGCGTTGAGCGCGTCCACGATTGAGCGCTGTGCCGTAAGCGGGCAGTCGCCGTAGCCGGGACTGAAGCGCCAGTTACCGGCGAGTCCGTGTGCGGCGGCCGCAGCCTTAACCTGCTGGTCCATCTGCTCGACGGCGGCTTCTACATAGGCAGAGCATGCGGCGTCGAGCACGGCTCCCTCCAGGGGCTGCTGGGCTCCCGTGGTACGCAGGCGACGCTCGGCGTCCATGCCGAGAGTGCATGCCATGAGCGCGGCAAATCGGGCGTCTTTGAGATGTCGATAGATATCGCGACCCCGCAGATCAACGTTGGTGCCGACCAAGCGGATGCAGGGCTCGCCCTGCTCGTCCACGCCCGTGGCATCGACGGCAAACACGCGTCGCACGCCACGGGGTTCAATGTCCAGCTCCAGACGCTCAACGACAAGCTCAATACGCTGCGACAGCTCGGGCTCAATTTGCTGACCGCTGTAGCCCAGATAGCGCAGCATCTCGGCACGATCGACGCGGGGATGGTGGGCATCATCGATACGATAAAGCGCCGGCGACGCAAGGTCGGCCGGCACTTCGACAGCGGTTGTATCGATGTGCGGTTTTTCCATTACCCCAGGCGCTCCATAATGGTTGCGGCGATTGCAGGACGATTCATAGTGTACAGGTGCAGACCGTCGGCGCCGTGCTCCTTAAGGTCGCAAAGCTGACGGGCGGCATAATCTACACCGGCTGCCTGCAGGCTCTCGGGGTCGTTCTCGTACTTGGCGAGAATCTTGATGACGGGGGAGGGCAGCGACGCGCCGCACATAAAGACCATGCGGCTGATCTGCGACTTGCCCATAAACGGCATGATGCCTGCGGTAATGGGCACGGTGATACCGGCCTTGTCGGCAAGCTCGCGAAAACGGTAGAAGCACTCGTTGTCAAAGAAGAGCTGCGTCACAAAGAAGCTCGCGCCGGCATCTTGCTTTTGCTTGAGGTATTCGACCGAAGCGTTGAGGTCCTCACATGCAATGTGGCCCTCGGGGTAGGCTGCGGCGCCCACACAAAAGCCGGCGTCGACAAGCTCGGGGATGAGCTCGCGGGCGTAGGCGTAGTCCGAGGCGGGCTTGTCATCCTCGGTCGCGCCAGCGGGCAGATCACCGCGCAGGGCCAGGATGTTTTCTACGCCGGCGGAGCGGTATTCGTCGATCTTGGCGGCGATATCGGCGTGGGTACGGCCCACACAGGTGAGGTGCGCCACCGAGGGCGTATCGAATTCGCTCGTAATCATATGCGCGATGGGGGCGGTGGTGGCGCCGTTGCCCGAGCCGCCGGCAGAGCAGGTGACCGAGACAAAGCTCGGCGAAAGCTTGCACAGATTGCCTGCCACCTCGCGAGCCGTGTTGAGGGTAAGCTCGCCCTTGGGCGGGAACATCTCAAACGAAACGGGTGCGGTGCCCTGGGATGCTGCCTGCTTAAAAACCTCGTCGACGCGCATATCGTGCTCCTTTAGATACGTAATAGTGTGATGTGTTGTAAGGATTCTACAGCACCACTGTGCCACGGTGGAGTTTCACTCGCTATTTGGGGATACCAATCAAAGATGCCTTGCTATCGACATTCCCTATAGCAGAGCGGTCAATCTAGGATGGGGCTATAAAGACTGGTATCTGATGCGAAATACCAGTTAATAGAGCCCCATCCCAAATTGACTACCCTTAAACCATGGGGAGAGGTCTGCAATTTATACAGTTGATTGGCTGTTGAGGGCGGCAACGCCGCCGCGATGCGGTAACCTCATTGATTGGTTTCGTGACAGCAACATAACGGTAATGTTGCGGAAACACGACGAGCCTAATCTATGACTCGTTCGTTAGTAATCAACACCGCTTCTCACGCGGTGCCGATACGAAGGGAGTTCCGTATGGCCGAACTTACTGACCGCTTCGGGACCATGGTGTTCTCTGAGGAAGTCATGAAGGACTACCTCCCCAAGGACATTTGGAAGCGCCTTGCTGCAACCCTCGAGGACGGTGAGCCGCTCGACCTGGATGTGGCCAACGCTGTTGCCCATGCCATGAAGGTCTGGGCCATCTCCAAGGGCGCGACACACTACGCGCACTGGTTCCAGCCGCTTTCGGGCATTACTTCCGAGAAGCACGACAGCTTCCTCGAGCCCAACCACGACGGCACCGCCATTACCAAGTTTACGGGCAAGAACCTCATCCAGGGCGAGCCGGACGCCTCCAGCTTCCCCAACGGCGGCCTGCGCGCCACCTTCGAGGCCCGTGGCTACACCGCCTGGGATCCCACCAGCCCCGCCTTCATTAAGGACGACGTCCTGTGCATCCCCACGGCTTTCTGCTCCTACACGGGCGAGGCCCTGGACAAGAAGACCCCGCTGCTGCGCTCCATGACCGCGCTCTCGCGTGAGTCCAAGCGCGTTTTAGCGCTGTTTGGCAAGACCCCCAAGAAGGTCGTTCCTTCCGTGGGCGATGAGCAGGAGTACTTCCTGATCAAGAAGGACGCTTACCGCAAGCGCAGGGACCTGGTCATCACCGGTCGCACCCTCTTTGGCGCTGCTCCCTGCAAGGGCCAGGAGCTCGAGGAGCACTACTTTGGCGCTATCCGCCCCACCGTCTCGGCCTATATGAAGGACCTGGACGATGAACTGTGGGCGCTTGGCATTCCTGCCAAGACCAAGCACAACGAGGTCGCTCCCTGCCAGCATGAGCTCGCCCCTGTCTATGGCGAGGTCAACGAGGCCATCGACCAGAACCTGGTCATGATGGAGAAGATGAAGCTCATCGCCTCCCGCCACGACTTGGTCTGCCTGCTGCACGAGAAGCCCTTCGAGGGCATCAACGGTTCGGGCAAGCACAACAACTGGTCGCTTGGCACCGAGTCCGAGAATCTGCTCGATCCGGGCGACACCCCGCTCGACAACCTGCAGTTCATCGTCTTCCTCACCGCGGTGATCGAGGCCGTCGATAACTATCAGGAGCTCCTGCGTGCCTCCGTTGCCTCGGCCGGCAACGATCATCGTCTGGGCGCCAACGAGGCTCCTCCGGCGATTATGTCCATCTTCCTGGGCGACCAGCTTACCGAGGTCGTCGAGAAGATCATCGATGGCAAGGCTTCCGTCCATGCCACGCGCGGCGTGCTCGACCTGGGCGCCGATACCCTGCCCAAGCTGATGCAGGACAACACCGACCGCAACCGCACCTCCCCGTTTGCCTTCACCGGCAACAAGTTCGAGTTCCGTGCCTGCGGCTCCGAGCAGAACGTCTCCGACTCCAACCTGGTGCTCGATGCCGCCGTGGCCAAGTCGCTCAAGTCCTTCGCCGACGCACTCGAGGGTACGCCCGAGGATAAGTTCCAGGACGCCGCGCTCGAGTACTGCAAGAAGGTGCTGACCGATCACCAGCGCATCCTGTTCTCCGGCGACGGTTACTCCGACGAGTGGCCCATCGAGGCCGAGAAGCGCGGCCTTGCCAACAACAAGACCACGGCCGACGCTCTTCCCGCCTTTGTTTCCGATAAGGCTATCGCGCTCTTTGAGGAGACGGGCGTCCTGACCAAGGCCGAGGCTCAGTGCCGCTATGACTGCAAGCTCGAGAAGTACAACAAGCTCATGAACATCGAGGCCACCACGATGGTTCGCGAGGCGCGTCGTACCTATCGTCCGGTCATTACCGCCTATGCCACCAAGGTCGCTAAGGGCCTTGAGACTATTCGTGCCGCCGGTGCTGAGGCCGCCATGCAGTGCGAGCAGAACACGCTCAACAAGCTCTGCAACGGCATCACCGCCATCAACGACTCCATCAAGGCGCTCGACGCCGTACATCAGAAGGCCGAGGCTCTCGATGGCCAGGAGCAGGCCAACGTGTACGCGCACGAGGTCGTTCCTGCTATGGATACGCTGCGCGCCGCCGTGGATGCCATGGAGGAGATCGTGGCAGCCGACTACTGGCCGGTTCCGACCTACGACGACATCCTGTTCTACGTGTAGGGCGTAACTGACATATCGTCACGGTATTGAGCCGGGGTCCGCATCGCGCGGGCCCCGGCTATTTGTTTGCGAAGGACGCTTTGGAGTCCGTTTTGCCGCCGATTTGCCGGGATCCGCACCCTGTCGGGTTCGAATCCCGGCATATCGGTAGCAAAAAGCCCGCTACCGAATTGGTAACGGGCTTCTCAGATTTTGTGGTGCCCCCAGCGGGATTCGAACCCGCGATATCCACCTTGAAAGGGTGGCGTCCTTGGCCGCTAGACGATGGGGACAGCGGGGAAGAGTATAGCAGACTTTTTTGCCGGCGCGTATATCGTTGGCAAACTGGAAAACCACCACAAAGGTGCCTGTCCCCTTTGTGGTGGTGAGGTGCTAGGAGAGGAGCTTCATGGCGGCGTCGTGGGCGGCATGCTCGTAGGTGTCGTCGAGGGGTTTGAGCGGCAGCAGGGCGGCGGCCTGTGTGTCGCCACGGCGCTCGAGGGCGTGCGCGATGAGCCAGTCGGCGAGTTCGGGGTTCTTGGGCAGCGCCGGGCCATGCAGGTACGTGCCGATGACACCCTTGTAGATGAGACCCTCAAAGCCATCGTCGCCGTTGTTGCCGGTGCCCGTGACGACGGACGTTCCGAGCGGCGTGGCATCGGCGTCCAAAAGCGTGCGGCCACCGTGGTTCTCGAATCCCACAAAGGGCTCGGGTGCCAGGTCGGTCTTGACGGCGACGTTGCCGATCAGGCGGTCGGAGCCGCGTACGGTCTCGGCGGCAATGACGCCCAGGCCCTCGATGCGATTTTCGCCCATATAGTACGAACGGCCGAGCAGCTGATAGCTGCCGCAGATGGCGAGCAGCGAACCGCCGTCCTCAACATAGGCTGCGACCTTGTCTTTTTGGGCGAGCAGCTCGTGTGCCACGGCTAGCTGGTCGCGATCGGATCCGCCGCCCATCATGACGATATCGGCATCATGCAGATCGAGCACCTCGCCCATGCGGACCTCATCCACGCGAACGGGGATGCCGCGCCAGGCGCAGCGGCGCTCGAGGGCGATGACGTTGCCGCCGTCGCCATAGAGGTTGAGGGCATCGGGATACAGGTAGACGATGCGCAGCGGGCGCGAGAGCTCGACTGGCGCGATATCGGTGGGGACAGCGCTACCATCGGCGCGCGTTACGGCGTGGGAGGCGACCGAACTTGCATCGGTGCCTTTGAGCCCGTCGAGTTCTTTGACCAGCGGCGGGAAGGCCGTGTAGTTGGCGACGGCGTAGAAGGTGTCATCGGCGGCCTCGTCTGCCATGGCGCCAATTGCCTGCGCGACGTCCGAGATAATGGCGGCGTCGATGCCGGCGTACTTGAGGCGCACCTGCATATCGTGTGCACGCGTGCCGCCGGCAAAGGCGACAAGCCCCGAGGTATCGGCGACGCGCTCGAAGTCGACGTCGTAGATCCACGATACATCGTGGCCGTCGGCGTCGTTGTCGTTGAGGAAGAAAGCACAGAGCCTGCCGCCTGCCGTTTTAATGGACTGAATCTGACGATCGAAGCCCACGGGATTCTTGGCCAGGTTTGCCTCGACGGTGCGGCTGGCAATGTTCCAGCGGCCCATGCGTCCGCCGGCGGGGACGTAGGCATCGAGCGTGGGCTGCAGATGTGCCGCGTCCACGCCCAGCTCGCGCGCCGCAAAGAAGGCGGCGGCAACGTTATAGACCATGTACAGGCCGTTGTAGCGTGTGGCGATGTGTGCAGCAGCAGCGTCGGGCGCAGGTCCAAAGACCAGGTCAAAGCCGTAGCCGTCGCAGCCGAGTTCCACGCCCGTCACGCGACGGACAAGCGCAGGGCGGGCCCAGCCGCACGAGGGGCAATGGTAGGCGCCGAGTTGACCATACTGTACGTAGTCGTACTCCAACGGGGCGTTGCACTGCGAGCAAAAGCGCGAGTCGCTAATGCGGTCGGACTCGGTGCCCGTGGCGCCATCGATGCCAAAGGCAATACTCGCGTTGGGAACGCGCGCGGCAATCGAGGCGCACAGCGGGTCGTCGGCGTTGTAGATGAGCGTCGTTGCCGGCGAAAGCTCCAACGCGTGGGCGATGACCTCCTGGGTGTGATCGATCTCGCCATAGCGATCTAGCTGGTCACGGAACAGGTTGAGCAGCACGAAGTACGTCGGCTTGAGCTTGGGCAGGACGCGCACAGTGTAGAGCTCATCGCATTCAAAAACGCCTACGCGCTTGCTGCTGGCGGTTCGCTTAAGGTTGCCGCGGGCCTCGAGCAGAGCGCCCACCACACCAGGCTCCATATTGTTGCCGGCACGGTTGCACACCACGGTAGCACCGCTGGCAGCAACGGCGTCGGCGATGAGGTTGGAGGTGGTGGTCTTGCCGTTGGTGCCGGTGATCACCACGCTGCGGTCGACCAGGCTCGCGAGGTCGCTTAGCAGCTCGGGGTCGATCTTCATGGCGATGCGGCCGGGGAGTACGCCGCCCTGGCGCTTAAGGACGGAGCGCAGCCCCCAGCGGGCGATATCGCTCGAGGCACAGGCGAGAGATGAGCGGAAGTTCATGAAGCCGTTCCTAACGTGAATGACATGGTCGTGGCGTTTGCGCCGTTAAAAGCCGTAACGGCGCGCAAATTCCTGGGCAAGCTGCGATACATCTTCGCAGGCGTTGGCCCAGGGGGCAAAGTCGGGGGTGTCCGAGATGATGCCGTCGGCTTCCCAAACTGCCTGATGCGAAAGGTCCCAGGGGTCGTGCGGTTCGGGCCGGCAGGGAAGGTACGGTGTCTGATACATGGGGTTCAGCAAAAAGAACGCGCCGCCCTCGCAACGGTTAGCGAACTCACGCAGCGCGCGCGTCGCCGGGCGCATCTTGTTTGTTTTGAACAGCAGAATCGTGCGGGCGAGCAGGTACCAAGGAGAGTTTTCGAGTGCGTCTGCCCCCATCTGTTCCTCGAGCTGGTGGGCTAGGGCAAAAAAGCCGTCCTGGTCTTCCAGGCGAGCGAGAGCGAGCAACACGGTGCCGGCAGCTCGGGTGGGATAGCCTTCTGCCTTAAGGACGCGGCGGGCGTAGTTGGCAGCAGCGCGGTAGCGGGCGCTTGCCATGCACAGCTGCGAGATGGCCTCGAGTGTGTGGAGCCACCCGATAAGGGCCGGCTCGCTCACGGTAAGGTCCGCTGCGGTGACACCGTCGGCCAAAACATTATTGGCCCAGTAGTGCGGGGCCTCCATATCAAACCCGGGCACGCTTCGCTGCAGGTAATAGGCCGTGGTCGCCTCGAGCTTCATCAGGTCGCCCAGGCAAGCGTCAACGGGCGTGTCGGCCAGGATGATGGCGAGCAGCTGCGCGTCGACGGCCGGTGCATCGACGCGGACAATCTTGAGCAGCTCATCGCGCATGTCGTCGAACAGGCGATTGCGCGTCTGCTCGAACTCCTCGTCGCTGCCCATGTCCTCGATGCGATGGAGCTCGTCGAGCAGGTGGCGATGAACACCGGCATAGGACAGCAGCGCCTGAGCATGCTCGGACTGCGCATACTTTTGGGGATTCGCGCTAATGTCGTTATGGACAAGCTCGCGTGCTGCATCGGTGAGCTCGGGGTGCGACGCCAGATAGGTACGCTCCAGGTAGGCGGGGATGTAGACGCTCGGATCCATTAGAGGTCTCCTCCCTTAAACGGCAAGCCCTGCTCGGCCGCCCGCAGTATGCGCTCGTCGATCTGGGAGCGCACGATGTCGTTGGTGGCGACCCAGGCGGCAAAGCTGGCGTTGTCGGGCGCGCCCAGGCCCTCCTGCAGTACCGGCGTCGCCTCGGAGAGTGCAAGGACGAGCTCGTCGGTGGAGCCTGCACCCACGTTGACGCGGGCATAGACGCCATCGGGAAACTCGGTTTGGAAGTAGAGCGCCTCGGCTGCGTGCGGGCACGAGCGCGCAAGGATGCGCAGGTAGTGTTCGGCGCCCTCGTAATCCAGCTCGCGCCAGGCAGCGCTCATCAGCGCGATGAGCGTCCACGGGTCCAAGTCGCGTTCTGCATCCTTGGGACGACGGCGCAGCGGCGTGTTGGCGAGATAGGGGACGGAGTGGGCAGAGCGAAAGCGCTTGAGCTCCTCAGCGGGGTATTCGAGCTTTGCCATGGCGAGCATTGCGGTGTGGCGGACGCCGGCAGGATCGTTGGGGGCAAAGTCGAGGCTGCGGTTTGCGGCTTCGAGCGACATGCGGTAGCGGCCGCTAATGAGCGCGCGCGATGCCAAGGCGGCAAGCCAGCGCAGGTAGGGGCGGCGCGTGAGGTCGCCAGCGGCCTCGCGCTCGTAGGGGTCCTGAGCCGAGGCGATCTTGAGCGCCAGGTCATGCTCGACTTCATCGCACTTGGACACCAGGTACTGTACGTATTCCTCGTTGGAGTTGGCGGTGAGGGCGGTCAGCATGCGCTGGGCGTCCCAGTTGGTGGGGTCGAGCGCGGCTGCCTCGCGAAGCATGTTCTCGGCAGCGCCCTCTTCTTGCTCTGCCTGGGTATCGTCAGGGATAAAGGGAATGCGGTAGTCGACAGCCTCGACCACCTTGGCAATGAGATGCCCGGCGCGGTCACGGTCGTGCACGATGAGCGGCGCGGGGTTGCGGGTGAATTGTTCCATCAGACGTTCTACGGCGGTGCCGTCGGTGAGCGGGATATTGTCGCGGCGCAAGGCCTCAAGAACGAGGCGATGGCAATCCTCTTGAATGGGATCGAATGCCATGGGGCCTCCTTTGCTGCGGTTAGGGTTCAAATGTCTCTATATAAGGTTCTAGTTTACCCGCATGTGGCACACCGGGGGTGCCGCACTTGGACTTGCACCTTTGCACCACGAAGACGGATGTCGCACAAATGTCGGCACCTTGGACGACCGAGTGGTATCACGGTGCCGCAAACGGTCGATTTTTGGCGGCGAACGGTGCATATTTTGGAGGGGCACCGTCCTGCCTGGGATATGTGGTCAACCTTGATAAAACGTTTGCCCAGCTTGGGGGTATGGATGCTGCACAAGGGTCTTCAGGGATAGAAAAAACGTTTCATCATTGGTAACTTTGGATGAATAACTGACCAACCAGAACGGTAAAATAATGTTTGTCTGAGCGTTGAGACGTTTAGACATCGCGCATTGTCATCGCCGGCAACGCGCAAAACGGTCCTAACGGAGCCAATTGGGTGCTCCGTTATATACACAAGTCTAAGAGGGGCTTGTTTAGGAGGCACAGTATGGGACGTTTTACCAATCCTCGCGATCTGTACTTTGGTGAGGGCGCTCGCCACGAGGTGAAGAACCTCAAGGGCAAGAAGGCCATCATCGTTTCTGGCGGCAGCTCTATGCGCCGTGGCGGGTTCTTGCAGGACGTTGAGGCCGACCTTAAGGAAGGCGGTTTCGAGGTCAAGCTGTTCGAGGGCGTCGAGTCCGATCCGTCCATCGAGACGGTCATGAAGGGCGCCGAGGCCATGCGCGAGTTCGAGCCCGACTGGATTATCGCCATCGGCGGCGGCTCGCCCATCGATGCCGCTAAGGCCATGTGGGTCTTCTACGAGTATCCCGAGGAGTCCTTCGATAACATCATCCAGCCGTTCAGCTTCCCCGAGCTGCGTCAGAAGGCTCACTTCTGCGCCATCTCCTCTACCTCCGGTACCGCTACCGAGGTTACCGCCTTCTCCGTCATCACCGACTACGCCAAGGGCATCAAGTACCCGCTGGCCGACTTCAACATCACCCCTGATGTCGCCATCGTCGACCCCGAGCTCACCTACACCATGCCCGCCAAGCTGTGCGCTCACACCGGCATGGACGCTCTGACCCACTGCATGGAGGCCTACGTTTCCACCTTCGCCTCTATGTTCACCGATGCCAACGCCCTGCACGGCATCCGCGAGATTGTTGAGTGGCTGCCCAAGTCCTATGCTGGCGACCATGAGGCCCGTCAGCACATGCACGAGGCTCAGTGCATCGCCGGTATCGCCTTCTCCTCGGGCCTGCTCGGCATCGTTCACTCCATGGCTCACAAGACCGGTGCTGCCTTCGAGAACGGCCACATCATCCACGGTGCTGCTAACGCTATGTACCTGGGCAAGGTCATCCAGTGGAACTCCAAGGATCCCCGTGCTGCCGAGCGTTACGCTTACGTGGCCAAGGAGATCCTGCACCTTCCCGGCGAGACCAACGAGGAGCTTATCGCTGCGCTCGTCCAGAAGATCCGCGACCTCAACGACCAGCTCAACATTCCGCAGTCCATCAAGGATTACGCGAATGGCGGCGTGAAGGTCGACGCCGAGAACCCGCAGATGGTTTCCGAGGAGGAGTTCCTCGCCAAGCTGCCCGAGATCGCCGCGAACGCCGAGCAGGACGCCTGCACGCCCGAGAACCCGCGTGAGACCAAGGCTGCCGACTTCGAGAAGATTCTCAAGGCCTGCTACTACGACACCGACATCGATTTCTAATCGACTCTTGTTATCGTAACGAGGGGCTCCGCACGTATCTGTACGGAGCCCCTTTCTTTTTTCTTTTAGAGAATGGGATAGTTATGGCTGCAATTTTTAATAGCCCCAGCAAGTACATCCAGGGCCCGGACGAGCTGGCCAAGCTCGGTTCTTATGTCGAGCCGCTCGGCGCTAAGGCCCTCGTCATCGTGACGCCTTCGGGCAAGAAGCGCGTCGGTGCCAAGATCGAGGGCGGTTTTGCCGAGGCTAAGGCCGAGCTGCTGTTTGAGGACTTTAACGGCGAATGCTCCAAGGGCGAGGTCGACCGTTTGGTGGCGCTCGCCCGCGACAACGGTTGCGACATCATCGTCGGTGTCGGTGGCGGCAAGATTCTCGACACCGCGAAGGCCGTCGCCTATTACCTGGAGTCCCCGGTTATCATTTGCCCCACCATCGCCTCGACCGATGCTCCGTGTTCGGCGCTTTCGGTGCTCTATACCGATGACGGCCAGTTCGATAAATATCTCTTCCTTAAGGCAAACCCCAACATTGTCCTGATGGATACGACGGTTATCGCGGCGAGCCCGGTGCGCCTGACGGTTTCCGGTATGGGCGATGCGCTCGCAACCTACTTTGAGGCTCAGGCGACGCACGATGCCGACGGTGGCACTTGCGCCGGCGGCAAGGGCGGTATGGCCGGCCTGGCGCTCGCCAAGCTCTGCTATGAGACGCTCATGGCCGATGGCGTCAAGGCCAAGGTTGCACTGGAGAAGGGTGCGCTCACGCCTGCCGTCGAGCACATCATTGAGGCCAACACGCTGCTTTCGGGCATTGGCTTTGAGAGCTCGGGCCTTGCTGCTGCTCATGCCATCCACAATGGCCTGACGATGCTGCCCGAGTGCCACGGCATGTATCACGGCGAGAAGGTCGCCTTTGGCACCATCGTTCAGCTGGTACTCGAGGATGCTCCGACTGAGAAACTCGAGGAAGTCTTGGGCTTCTGCATTGAGCTGGGCCTGCCGGTCACGATGAAGGAACTTGGCGTTGCCGAGCTTACACGCGAGCAGGCCATGATTGTTGCCGAGGCCGCCTGCGCGCCCGATGACACCATGTGCAATATGCCATTTGAGGTGACGCCCGAGATGGTCGCAAACGCCATCCTGGGTGCCGACGCGCTGGGACACTACTATCTCATGGATGAGTAAATCAAGCTAAGGAAGGGGCAAAGCCAGCAGATGGCTTTGCCCCTTTTTTGCTAAGGTGCAAAGGGGTCAGGTTACTTTGCACCAATCGTTGTTTGATGAAGGGTGGATTCTCGTATGGCGCTTCCTATGGTTTACGGCGGTCCCGGCCGGTATGTTCAGGGGCCGGGGGAGCTTTCGCGTCAGGGCAGGTATTTGTCATGGTTGGGCTGCGCTGCCTATGTCTTGTTTGACCAGGGCACCGAGGATCGGCTGTGCAGGCAGATCGTCGATGGATTTCTGGATGAAGATCTAAGCGAGCCGTTCTTTAAGATTTACAACGGTCCGTGTACGGAAGATGCCGTTGTCGAAATGGCCAAGGAAGCCCGGGCCGAGTATTGCGACATGGTGGTGGGTATTGGCGGCGGCAAAATGCTCGATATCGCCAAGGCAGTAGCGTTTTATGCCGAGTTGCCGTTGTGCGTATGTCCCACGGCGGCTTCGATGGACGGTCCGTGCAGCGCGATTTCGGTGCTGTATCACGAGGATGGGTCGTTCGATCGCTACCTGATGCTCGAGAAGAATCCGGACCTGGTCGTGGTCGATACCAACGTGGTCGCGGCGGCCCCACTGCGCATGACGGTCGCTGGTATGGGCGATGCGCTGGCAACGTACTTCGAGGCGCGTTCGTGCGCCGCAGCGCACGGCACCAACGAGCACGGTGGCGCGCCAGGGCACTTGGCTCTGGTTGCGGCTCGCGCCTGCTATGACACACTTATGGAGTGCGGTATCGCTGTCAAGCGCGATCTCAAAAAGGGGCGTACATCGCCAGCGGTTGAACGCCTGATCGAGTGCAATATTCTGCTCTCGGGCGTCGGCTTTGAGAGCGGTGGCTTGGCGTTGGCGCATGCCATCGCCAACGGTCTGACGATTCTGCCCGAGTGCAAGGCCATGCATGGTGAGGCTGTGGCATTTGGCCTTGCGGTGCAGCTGCGTCTGGAGCGTGCGCCCGAGCTTAATCAGGTGTTCGAGTTTTGCCAGCGCGTTGGTCTGCCGACGACGCTCGAGGAGCTGGGCCTCGGCGAGATTTCCGATGCCGACCTGCAGAGTGTTGCAAATGCGGTCTTTAGAAACGAGCGCAACATGGCAAACGAGCAGGCCAAGGTGACCAAACAAAAGCTCGCGCAGCTCATGTGCGAGGCATAGCTTGGCGCTTGATCGACCTTGTGCAATCGGGGCGGCGATAGGCCATGGGCTATTTGCCGCAAAGATGCGCCGCGTGTAATTTGCCCGAGGCGTGGGCCGATAGCGTATCATTATCTCTTGCTTGTTTGCACTGCTCAGGGAGGGGCCGCGCATGGCGCAGGAACACGATCTGTTTGATGACATTATCGAGATCAGCAAGGGTTTCGACTTTCTTAAAAACCCGCTTGGTGGCGTGACCGATGCGCTCGATCCGTCGGCGCCGCAGTGGAATCCTGCCGACTACAAGGAGCGTCCGCGCGGAAACACGATTCCGTGCCTGACCTGCAAAAACGAAAAGACTGGCTGCACCGCGTGCATGGATGTGTGCCCGGTGGACGCCATCGAGGTCGAGGAGGACGCCATCGAGATCCTCGACTCCTGCCGCAAGTGCGGCCTGTGCGCCGCCGCCTGCCCGACCGAGGCGATCATCTCGCCGCGCCTGGCGCCCAAAAACCTGTATGACGACATCGTCTCGGCGGCCACGAGCCATGAGACCGCCTACGTTACCTGCACGCGTGCCCTTAAGCGCATGCCGCGCGAAAACGAGGTCGTCGTTGCCTGCGTGGGCGATATTACGGCCGAGACCTGGTTCTCGGTACTGGCCGACTATCCCAACGTGAGCGTGTATCTGCCGCTGGGCGTGTGCGATAAATGCCGCAACACCGGTGGCGAGGACATGCTGGGCGAGGCTATTGCGAAGGCCGAGGAATGGGCCGGTACGGGCATGGGTCTTGAGGTCGACCCCAAGAGCCTCAAATGCCATAAGCGCCGCGAGTACGAGCGCAAGGAGTACATGGAAAAGATCGCCCGCACCACGGGCCTGACCGTGACTAAGCTCAACCCGGCGACGGCGGCGCTAGCTTCGGTGACACAGAAGTTGAAGGCCCATCGTCATCAGATTACCCAGCTGGAGCGCACACTCAACACCATGTGCGGTACCACGACGACCAAGCGTCGCCGTTCGCTTACGCACGGGCGACAGCTGGTGCTCTCGACGCTGCAAAACCACCCCGAGCTTGCCAAGAACATGCAAGTAAGCACGCCGGAGTGCGATTTTGACAAGTGCACGTCGTGCGGCGAGTGCGTCAATGTATGTCCCACGTTCGCCTGCGATTTGGTGGGAAGCGGTCGCTTTGCGTTGGAGTCCACGTATTGCTTGGGCTGTGGTGCCTGCGTCAAGGTGTGCCCCGAGCATGCGCTCAAGTTGGTTGAGCACGA
This sequence comes from uncultured Collinsella sp., assembly GCA_905197665.1. Classification (GTDB taxonomy): domain Bacteria; phylum Actinomycetota; class Coriobacteriia; order Coriobacteriales; family Coriobacteriaceae; genus Collinsella. The sequence goes on along the minus strand of CAJJZP010000005.1, from coordinate 11,193 downwards.
CGCGTCCAACCTGGTCGTCGTCGATCCCGAAGCCGAGGAAAAGGCCGCCCAGAAGGCGAAGGCTCACGAAGAAGCTGAGAAGGTCAAGGCCGAGGCAAAGGCCAAGCTTGACAAGATGCTCGACCAGGTGGAAAAGCTCGCGGACTAGTCAGCGACCTCTATCTCTGCTTCATTCGTGCCGCCGTGGCGTCCGGGTTCGCCCAGATGCTGCAGCGGCGCTATACTTATGCAGTTTGAAATGCTTGTACCAAAAGGAGCTGTCGTGTCCCTTTCCATCGGTATCGTGGGCCTGCCCAACGTAGGCAAGTCGACGCTGTTCACCGCGCTTACCAAAAAGACCGGTCTTGCCGCCAACTATCCGTTCGCCACGATCGACCCCAACGTGGGTATTGTCGACGTGCCCGATGGCCGTCTGCAAAAGCTCGCCGACATCGTTAACCCGGGTCGCATTGTGCCGGCGACGGTCGAGTTCGTCGACATTGCAGGTCTGGTGAAGGGCGCTAACGAGGGCGAGGGTCTGGGCAACCAGTTCTTGGCAAACATCCGCGAGACCGACGCCATCTGCGAGGTCGTGCGCTACTTTAAGGACCCCAACGTTATGCGCGAAGTGGGCCGCACCGGCGAGTTCGTCGACCCCGCCGGCGATGCCGACACCATCATGACCGAGCTCATCCTGGCCGACATGGGCACGCTCGAGAAGCAGCTGCCCAAGCTCGAGAAGGAGGCCAAGCGCGACAAGGAGCTCATGCCCAAGTTTGAGGTCGCCAAGCGTCTGCTTGCCTGGCTCAACGAGGGCAAGCGCGCCGCGTCCATGGAGATGACCGACGAGGAGCGCGCCGCTGCCAAGGGCCTGTTCCTGCTCACCATGAAGCCCATCCTGTATGTGGCCAACGTAGACGAGGACATGCTCAACGAGGACCTGGCGCCCATCGACGGCGTCAAGCCGCTGCCCATCTGCGCCAAGATCGAGGCCGAGCTTTCCGAGCTCGATCCCGAGGACGCTGCCGACTACCTGGAGAGCTTGGGCCTGGAGCAGCCCGGTCTGGACGTGCTCGCACAGGCCGCTTACAAGCTGCTCGGCCTGCAGTCGTTCTTTACGGCCGGCGAGATGGAGGTCAAGGCTTGGACGGTACGTCAGGGTGCGACCGCCCCGCAGGCTGCCGGTGTCATCCACACCGACTTTGAGCGCGGCTTTATTAAGGCCGAGGTCATTGGCTATGACGACTACATCGAGCTCGGCGGCGAGCAGGGCGCCAAGGCCGCCGGCAAGCTGCGTATTGAGGGCAAGGACTATGTCATGGCCGATGGCGACGTCGTGCACTTCCGCTTTAACGTGTAAGGACGACGCACATGTTTAAATATGGCAAAAAAGCCGGCTACATGGGTATTGCGCTGCTCGTGCTTGCGGTGATTCCGCTGGTGGTCGCAGCGTGTGTTATCCCCAACATCGGTCCCGAGGTGGCAACAAAGTTTAATGCCGCCGGCGAGGCGACGCGCTGGGGCAAGAGCTACGAGTTGCTGGCACTGCCGGTGCTCAACCTGCTGCTGAGCGTGGCGACGTACTTTACGGCAGGACGCCAGGCTAAAAACAATGATGACTCCGCCGCCATGGCGCGTATCGTGTGCGAACGCTACCTGCGCAACGGTTGCATCACGGGTGTGTTCCTCAACGTAATCAACGTCTACTTTATGTACTCGGCTATTACCGGAACAGGCTTTGGCTTTGGTTTCTAGCCTGTCCTTTTAGGCAACGAGCCTGCACGCATATTCAATGGCTGCTGCGAGGCCGCCGCTCGATCGTGGTTTAAAGACCATATCGGCGGCGGCCTCGTTTTCGTATCCGGAGCCGCGGAGGGCGAGTGCGATACCGGCTTCTAAAAGGAGCGGCAGGCCGCGTTGGCTGGTTGCGATTACGGCAGCCTGATTGAGCGAGCAGCTGTGCGCTTGGCATTGGATGGCAAGTTCGCCTTGCGCCGGGCAAGGGACCAGAACGGCGGCGACGCGACTTGATAGTAATGCAAATGCTGTGCGCTCATCGGGCGAAAGGCATTCGGCTTCAACGACGACGAGCTTGGGCGGTGCGCTGTTTGTGCGAAGCGTGGCTCGGTACATGCGGACCGAAGAACCCGACATAGAAAACTCCTGTGTATTCGGCAAAACGTAAACTATAGTTTACGTTTTTGTTCAGCTCCATTTCAAACTCGGCTGCATGGACGAACGTGCGAAACAGATTCTTGGCAGGCGGGTCGAAGAGACACGCAGGGACCTTGGTATCTCCAAGGTTGATTTTTGTGTGGCGACAGGAATCAGCCGACCCTACCTCGACCGAATCGAAGATGGGACGGCAAATTTCACGCTCAAGGTTCTATTTAAGATCGCGCCCGCACTCGGCATGACGGTGTCAGAGCTTCTCGAGGGGATCGAATAGGGGATACCCGTCGACAACTGAATTACGCCATCGGGATGCGGTCGTGGTTGACTTGGCTGTAGAACAGGCGCTGAATCTCGGCCGCATCACGTGACTGGCCGAGTGCCCACATGGTTTTGGCCACGAGCGTCTCGGTGGTCATGTCGTCGCCGCGCAAAATGCCCGGATGATCGGCGTAGGCACGGCCGACCTCATAAACACCCAGGTCAAGGCCCTCTTCGGGGACCTGCGTGGTCATAACGACAGTGCGACCCGAATCGACCCAGCGGAAAATTGCCTCTTGGAACGACTCGCCCGACTCACCAAACTCGGGGATACCGCCAATGCCAAAGGTCTCCAGAATCACAGCGTCGTAGCTATCGGCAAGAGCGTCCAGGATACCCGGGTTCACGCCGGGTGTCAGCTTAAGGACAAATACGCGCGGGTCGATGCTGTCGTAGAAGCGAACCGGGTTCTCGTCCTGGTGAGTGCCGTGGAGTCCGTTGCGAACGATGCGGTCGTTGCGGATATAGGCAATGGGCGGATAGTTGACGCTAATGAACGCGTTAAAGCTCATGGTGCGCTGCTTGCGGGCGCGCGTGCCGGCAATGGCTACGCCGCCAAAGACAATCGAGACGTCGTGCGAATGCTCGTCGAGCGCATAGAGCAGGCTCTGGTACAGGTTGAGCTTGGCGTCGGTAAAGGGATTGCCCATGGGCTTTTGCGAGCCGGTGAGTACGATGGGCTTGGGGCTGTCCTGAATCAGATAGGAAAGCGCCGCCGCGGTGTAGCTCATGGTGTCGGTGCCGTGCAGAATCACGAAGCCGTCGTGGTCGGCATAACCCTCGACGATGACGTCGCGGATACGCATCCAGTCGCTCGGACGCATATTGGTGCTGTCGATGTTCATGGGCTGCACGACGTCGAGCTCGCAGAGGCCCGAGATCTCGGGGACGCTCTGGGCGAGCTCCTCACCGGTCAGGGCGGGGGAGAGGCCGTTGCCGTCCTCGGTCGATGCGATGGTGCCGCCCGTGGCGATGAGAAGGATGCGCTTCATGCTGGTATTCCTATCGTATTTGCCGCCGCAGAGGCGGAGTCGTTCGGCAGTATTGTGGCACAGGGCGTCCAATGTTCAAACGTATTACATCATCTGTAACGTTTGGTAACACTTCAATTGCCGTCAAATAGGCCCCGGTCGTGCGTTTGCCGTGCGCTGATGGCTGCGAGGGACGAGAAACCCCATATAACGTGTACACTATGTAAGCTGTTTTCGTTTATTCGCGCGGGTGGGCACAGGCTCCCCGCCAACAAGAGGGGGAAACCATGGATCAAAAGGCTTCCGCAAAGGTCCTCGTACTCGACTTTGGTGCGCAGTACGGTCAGCTCATTGCCCGTCGCGTCCGCGACCTCAACGTGTATTCCGAGATCGTTCCCTGCGACATCTCGGCCGATGAGATTCGCGAAATGAACGCCTCTGCGCTCATCCTCTCTGGCGGCCCGGCTTCTGTGTATGCCGAGGACGCTCCGTCCATCGATCCCGCCATCTTTGACCTGGGCCTTCCCGTTCTGGGCTTTTGCTACGGCCATCAGATCACGGCCGTGACGCTCGGCGGCAAGGTCGGTCACTCCGAGGTGGGCGAATACGGCCGCGCCACCATCACGCGTACGGCCGGCGCCAAGCTCTTTAACTCCACGCCTATGGAGCAGACCGTGTGGATGAGCCACCGCGACGCCGTGTCCGAGGTGCCCGAGGGCTTTACCGTTACCGCCAGCACCGACGTGTGCCCGGTTGCCGCCATGGAGTGCGTCGAGCGCAAGATCTTCACCACGCAGTTCCACCCCGAGGTCAAGCACTCCGAGTACGGTCAGCAGCTGCTGAGCAACTTTCTGTTTGAGATCTGCGGCCTGGAGCCCAACTGGAGCATGGATAACCTGGTCGAGACCATGACAGCCGAGTTCCGCGAGAAGGTCGGCGACGACCGCGTGATTCTGGCCCTGTCCGGCGGCGTCGACTCCTCCGTCGTGGCTGCGCTGGGCGCTCGCGCCGTGGGCAAGCAGATGACCTGCGTGTTCATCAACCACGGCCTGCTGCGCAAGGGCGAGCCCGAGCAGGTGGAGGAGGTCTTCACCAAGCAGTTTGACGTCGACTTTATCCACGTCCACGCCGAGGACCGTTATGCCGAGCTTCTGGCCGGCGTGACCGAGCCCGAGGAGAAGCGCCGCATCATCGGTACGCAGTTCTGGAAAGAGTTCTTCGCCGTGGCGCAGCAGCTCGAGACCGATGGCAAGCCGGTCAAGTACTTGGCTCAGGGCACCATCTACCCCGACATCATTGAGTCCGGCGCTCGCAAGACGGGCGGCAAGACGGCTACCATCAAGAGCCACCACAACCTGATCCCGTTCCCCGAGGGCGTGCACTTCGACCTCATTGAGCCGCTTGATCACTTCTTTAAGGACGAGGTCCGCGCGCTTGGTCTGGCACTGGGCCTGCCGGGTCGCATCGTGTTTCGCCAGCCTTTCCCGGGCCCGGGTCTGGCCATCCGCATCATCGGTGCGGTCGACAAGGAGAAGCTCGAGATCCTCAAGAACGCCGACGCTATCGTGCGCGAGGAGCTCGATGTCTACAACCAGCGTCTGTTTGAGCAGACCGGCGAGCGCAACTCCGAGCACAGCTGCTGGCAGTATTTCGCGGTCCTGCCCGACATTAAGTCCGTTGGCGTTATGGGCGACGAGCGCACCTATCAGCGCCCGATCATCCTGCGCGCCGTCGAGTCCAGCGATGCCATGACCGCCGACTGGGCCAAGCTGCCCTACGACGTGCTGGCCCGCATTTCCGGCCGCATCGTTGCCGAGGTCCCCGGCGCCAACCGTGTGTGCTACGACATCACGTCCAAGCCGCCCGCGACGATTGAGTGGGAATGACGCTCGAAACGGCGAAAACCCGCATGAATACAGGCTTTTTTGCCCGTCCATACTGCTCTTGATACTGGATTGATACTATTTGTGTCCGCCCGGTATTCTCAAGAGAAAAATCCCAAAAGGACAAGCAAAACCGCCCTGCTGAACGACAAATTCAGCAGGGCGGTTTTTTTGCTTGTCTTATTTATTTTTCCGCCAAGGGATATAATATTCGCTTTCCAGGCCATCGTCGCAGGTATGGGGCCAGTTGAGTTTCCATTCAAAATACTCTTCCCTGGTGATCTCCCCGGCGTGTAACTCCTGCTGACGAAAAAGCCATTCCCGCATGAACTCGTCCACAAGGCCATACTGGAAGTACATACCCACGGGAGGGTGTGCGGGCCAGTCATCGCTATCATTGTACCGTACAGCGGTATCATCAGCGGCCCCTGCTCTGCCCGGATTGCGGACAAGTTGGAACAGGCGGATAGCGCCAGGGCTGTCCTCGTCCAGCCAGAAGAATGTCCGCATGAAGTCCTCGGCAGAGCCGGGGGCGATGGTGTAGAAGTTCTGGCGGTCTACCCGCAGCGCCTCGGCCATCTTGTCCAGCAGTTCCCGTTTCGGAACACGGTAATTCGTCTCATACTGGGCGATCCGGTTGTCCGCTCCCTTTTCCTCAAAGCCGATAGCAAGCCCCAATTCCTTTTGTGTCATGCCTCGAAAGGTGCGGATTTTCTTTATCTTGTCTCCGACTGTCATAATATCCCACCGCCTTTGCCAATAGTATAGCGCAAAAAAGCGAAAGATGCAAGATAATCTTTAACAAAAATGCGAAATAAATTCTTGACATTAACACTTATGTTAATGTATAATGAAGATGGTGACATTAACATATTTGCGAAACTAAAATAAGGAGGTGCTGACCATGGAAAAGGAGCTGTTTGTGAGAGCAGAGGAGGTCGCCAGGGAGCTGGGCATTTCCAAGCCCTACGCCTACAAGCTGGTGCGGGAGATGAACGAGGAGCTGAAGAAAAAAGGCTTTCTCACCATTCCCGGACGGGTAAGCAGGCGCTACTTCGAGGAAAAATTCTATGGGCTGCGGGACAGACAATAAGGAGGGAACCACAATGCCGGCATACAAAGACAAGGCAAAGGGCACATGGTATGCGTCCTTTTACTACGAGGACTGGACGGGCAAGAAAGTAAAGAAAATGAAACGGGGCTTTCCCACCAAGCGGGAGGCTCTGGAGTGGGAGCGGACATTCCTGCAACAACAGACCGCCGACCTGGAAATGACCTTTGAAAACTTCGTGGCTGTCTATGTGGCGGACATGAAAGGCCGTATCAAGGAAAACACCTGGGGGACGAAAGAGCATATCCTCTACAAGAAGTTGGTGCCGTACTTCGGCAAGCGGAAGATGTGCGACATTCACTCCAAGGAGGTCATCGCCTGGCAGAATGAAATGCTGGGTTACCGGGACAAGAACGGCAAGCCCTACTCTCCGGTGTACTTAAAAACGCTGCACAATCAGTTGAGCGCCGTGTTCAACCATGCGGTACGGCACTACAATCTAAAGGTCAATCCCGCTGCCCAGGCGGGCAATATGGGAAAGCCAAAGGGACGGGAAATGCTGTTCTGGACAAAGGCGGAGTATCTGAAATTCGCCGAGGCCATGATGGACAAGCCCCTTTCCTATTACGCCTTTGAAATGCTCTACTGGTGCGGCGTCCGGGAGGGGGAGCTGCTGGCCCTCACTCCTGGCGACTTCGACTTTGAGAAACAGACCGTCACCATCTCCAAGTCCTACCAGCGGATTAAGGGCAAGGATGTGATTACCGACCCCAAGACCCCTAAGAGCAACCGGGTCATTCAAATGCCCGCTTTCCTCTGTGAAGAAATGCGAGACTATATCAAGAGCCTGTATGGGGTGAAGCCCACCGACCGCATTTTCACGGTGACAAAATCCTACCTCCACCGGGAGATGGACAGGGGTGCGAAAGAGGCCGGGGTAAAGCGGATCAGAATACACGACCTGAGGCACTCCCACATTTCGCTGCTCATTGACATGGGCTTTACGGCCCTGGCAATCGCTGACCGGGTGGGACATGAAAGCATTGATATTACCTACCGCTACGCCCACCTGTTCCCCACCCGGCAGGCGGAGATGGCGGACAAACTGGACATGGAGCGAAAGGGGGCCTAAATCATGTCAGTGAAAAATCTTGACCGACACAACCGCTGGAGAAACAAAACTGTGGCTTTCCGGGTGTCCCCGGATGAGGACAGGGAAATTGAAACCGCTGTGCGGCTCTCCGGCCTTACCAAACAGGACTACATCACCCGACGGCTGCTGTGCCGGGATGTGGTGGTACAGGGCAACCCCAGGGTGTATAAGGCCCTGCGGAACGAGCTGGCCGCCGTTCTGGAAGAACTGGAGCGTATCGAGGCCGGGAATGGCGTGGATGGGGAGTTGCTGGACACCATCCGGCTGATCGCCGCCATCATGGACGGCATGAGGGAGGATTGATAGATGGATAGATTGCAAGAGAAAACGACTGCCCCATATCCGCCTGTTGGCGCAGACGGGGGACAGTCGCTCTCACAAAAACCTAACCAAAGTATAGCAGAGGGCGTGACAGAACACAAGCCCCCGGAAAGAGATTTGGAGGAAATCCTGCGGCAGATAGGCCGGGTCAATGACCCGGCCTATCTGCCTACCGTGTCTATGAATGACCTCTACGAACAGGTGTACCCCGGCAGACCTCCTGTGGTAGACGGTCTGCTCTATGCGGGGACATATCTCTTTGTGGGCGCTCCCAAGGTGGGCAAGTCCTTTCTCATGGCCCAGCTTGCCTATCATGTGAGTATGGGCCTTTCCCTGTGGGGGTATGAGGTGCGCCAGGGGACAGTCCTCTATCTGGCCCTGGAGGACAACCACCGTCGCTTACAGGAGCGGTTGTACCGGATGTTTGGAGTAGAGAGTACCGGAAACCTGTTCTTTGCCATCGGAGCTAAGCAGCTCGGCGGTGGCCTGGAGGAGCAGCTAAAGGGCTTTGTCCGGGAACACACGGACACCTGGCTTATTATCATCGACACCCTGCAAAAAATCCGGGAGGCCGGGGCAGAGAAGTACAGCTATGCCAACGACTATGAGGTAATCACCAAACTGAAACGGTTTGCCGATATAAGCGGGGTTTGCCTCCTGGTTGTACATCACACCCGCAAGCAGCAGGCCGATGATAAGTTTGATATGATCTCCGGCACCAACGGCTTATTGGGTGCGGCAGACGGGGCCTTTCTGCTCCAAAAGGAGCGGCGGGCAGACAACGCCGCCACCCTGGACATTTCTGGGCGGGATCAGCAAGACCAGCGCCTCTACCTCAAGCGGGACGAGGAACGGCTTGTGTGGGAGCTGGAGCGGCGGGAAACGGAGCTGCGGCAGGAGCCGCCTGACCCGGTGTTGGAGGCTGTTGCCGCCCTGGTAACGGCGGAACGGCCAGAGTGGAGAGGGACGGCCACGGAACTTGTCGCCGCCCTGGGGCTGGATATGAAACCCAATGCCCTGGCTATGCGGCTGAATGTCCGGGCGTGGCGGCTGTCCTATGAGTACCACATCCACTATGAAAGCGCCCGAACCCATGCCGGGCGGAGTATCAAGCTCACGTTGGAGGAACCCCAGGCGTGACGACCGTGACAGCTGTGACAGCTTTTCGGAGTGCGGAGGCGGTGTGTAAAACATCGTCACGGTCGTCACGGCTGTCACGGGGAGCGGGGGCGAAAGTCAAGGGGGGCATACCTGCGGGTGGAGATTGCCGCAAGTCAATACAACCCGTACCCCTTGACTTTCGGCCCACGGAAAACACTTGCCGGGCGGTGGAAAGGCCCCTGGCCTTTCCACCCTGCCCAACGGCGAGTGACAAAGTTTAGGCGGGGTGCAGGGTGCCCTTTTCAAAGGGCGGCCCTGCTGGGGGAGGCAACCGCAGTTGCCGGGGGCAAAGCCCCCACACCACCCCGTAGGGCGCAAATGCGCTTTTGATGGCCGTCAGGCTGTCAAAAGTGCTTTTGCGTTACTTTCGCAGAAAGTAACAAAGGCTCGCCGCTTGCGCGGCGGAAAAGGGAGGAGGGATTGATTTGAAAAGGACAATCAGCGCCATGGTGGGCCAAGGATCGGTGAACCATAACAGTAGAAAATTCCACGCCAAGAACACTGACCCGGAACGCTCCCACTTGAATATAACCTACTGCCAGGAGAATATCAAGGCGGTGTACCATGAACTCTTTGACGAGGCTCTGGAACGGTACAACGCTAAACAAACCAGGGCCGACAGAAGGATAGAGGATTACTATGAGAAGATCCGCTCCGGCAAGCAGGAAAAGCCGTTCCATGAAATCATCCTGCAAGTGGGCAATCGAGATGATATGAGCGCCGACAGCGAGGAGGGACAGCTTGCGGCAGCGGTTTTGGACGAGTACATGAAGGGCGTTCAAGAGCGCAACCCCCAACTCCGGGTGTTCTCTGCCCACCTCCACATGGACGAGGCTACGCCCCATCTGCACATTGACTTTGTACCATTCACCACCGGGAGCAAGCGAGGGCTGGACACGAGGGTATCTTTGAAACAGGCGTTAGCGGCCCAGGGTTTCCAGGGCGGCACCAGAGGGGACACAGAGTGGAGCCAGTGGGTGCGCTCGGAAAAGGAGCAGCTTTCCCTGGTCATGGAGCGCCACGGGATTGAGTGGGAGGACAAAGGCACCCACGACAAGCACTTGTCTGTGCTGGACTACAAGAAAGAGCAGCGGGCAAAGGAGATCGCCGTTCTGGAGACGGTCAAGGCGGAGAAAGAAAACCAGGTGGAGAGCCAGGAACGGCGGCTCAAAGAACTTGCCCCGGCGGTGAAAAATATGGAGCGGTTGGCAGCGGATTTCTCCGCCAATCCGGAGGAGATTTTGCCGGAGCCGGGAACGCTGGAAACAGGCCGGGCCTACCGAGAGAAAAAGGCAAAGCCCCTGCTGGCCCAAATCGTCAAGGTGCTGCGCTCCCTGTATCTGGCCTATGTGGAGCTGCGGGGGAAATTTGAGCGTCTGCAAGGGGACTATGGCCGGGTGAGGGAGAGCAATATCCGCCTGTCTGATCGATTGCAGGAGGTCAAGTTGGAAAACAAGGCCATGCGGCAAGTCTCCGCTGACTATGAGCGGGTCAAAAGGGCCTTTGGCCCAGAACAAGTGGACAGAATATTAGAGGCAGCTTACCAGCAGGAACATGCCGAAAAGGAACGGAAACGGGCCGCAAAGTCAAAAATTCGGATAGACGCACGATAATCACCAAAACCGGAGGGTATTCCAGTGAATACCCTCCGATTTTATTTGTGGAATCGGTAAAATGATTTCTTGTTTTTTAGAGCGTACTATGATATACTGCTATTATCCTGATTTGAGGAGTCTATCAAATATGCGGCAAGGTATTCTTAAATAAAATTTGATAATGGGCGCAAAAATGATTGCCCCTTGCAGGGGCTTGGTTTTTGTACCCAATTTTAAGAATACTTTTGCCTTTTTAGTAAATATCGTGACGGACCGCGGCTTATGTAAGTCGTGTATGTTTCTGTGTGTCCGAAGTCATGATCCCCAGCGGTAAAAGTATTAGCCGCTGGGGATTTTTGCGCCCATTCGGGCCTTGTATGGAGGATAGACATGAACATTATCAATATCGGGATTCTTGCCCATGTAGACGCTGGAAAGACGACCTTGACGGAGAGTCTGCTATATGCCAGTGGAGCCATTTCAGAACCAGGGAGCGTCGAAAAAGGGACAACGAGGACGGACACCATGCTGTTGGAGCGGCAGCGTGGGATTACCATTCAAGCGGCAGTCACTTCCTTCCAGTGGC
>CAJJZP010000004.1 GCA_905197665.1 uncultured Collinsella sp. | reverse complement strand
CCATTCTCCTACTGTATGCCATGCGGACTCCGTTCCGGACCTCAACGGTCCAACTTTTTGTCCGCAGTCCCGAGCTCGCAATGGGACGTCGTTTCCCAAACCTATCATTACTTTGTCACATTGCAGAAAAAGGGGACGCTACCTGGGAAAGGATAGCGCCCCTAGTGCTGTTTAGCAGCGGCCGCAATATGCGTCGCGGGCAATGTTGACCAAGTCCTGCTTGGATACGGCACGCGGGTTGGACGGCGTGCAGCGATCGCGCTGGGCCGCCTCGGCAATACCGGAGAGCTCGGCCTCAAATGCCGCGGGGTCAAACTGCGAACGATCGGACAGCGCATTCTCGACATCTAGGCACTCGCGTAACTCAAGCACACGGGCCAGCAGTTCGTCGGCATCTGCCAGACCCAAATCATGGGCCAGCCGATCATACGGCTCGCGATACTTAGGCTCGCTCATATGGAATCGCATCACATAGGGCAGTAAGATGGCATTTAGACGACCATGAGCCACGTGGAAGCGTCCACCCAGAGCATGTGCCAGCGAATGGTTGATACCCAAACCGGCGTTGGTGAAGGCGATGCCCGCCAAGCAGGAGGCCTCGATCATGCGCGTACGGCTACGCATGGCAAGACCGTCGCGATAGACCACCGGCAGGTCCTCGAACACGATTGAGGCGGCCTTTACGGCAAGCGCATCGGTAAAGGGCGTGGCAGCCTTGGAGACATAGGCTTCGATGGCGTGTGTCAACACGTCAAGGCCGGTATCGGCCGTGATCATCGCCGGCACGGTTTTAGTGAAATCGGCCTCGAGCAGGGCGCCGTCCGGAGCCAGAAAATCGTCAATCAGCACAACCTTGTTCTCGCCGCGCGTGATGACGGCAAAGTTGGTAACCTCCGAGCCCGTACCCGCCGTGGTCGGAATGGCCAGGAAATACGGCTTGTCCATTCCATTCTCGTGAGCGAAGTACAAAACAGCCTTCGTGGCATCGATACACGAACCGCCACCAAAGGCGATGACCATGTCCGGCTGAACGCGCTCCACCACAGCGACGCCTGCGTCAACGAGTTCCTGGCTCGGATCGGGCTTGACGTCGGAATACGTCTGGTAGCGTGCGCCCGCGGGCAGGTGTTGAGCCATCTTAGCGACCATGCCCGAGGACTCCAAAAAGCCGTCGGTGATAATCAGCACGTTGCGGTAGGTCAGGCCCTCAAGATGATTGATGGCCTGCGACCCAAAAAACAATTCGGTCGTGAGTTTAAAGCCCTGCATGAGAGCCCCTTTCGATTATTACGTGAGAGTCGTCGCGTCGTTACCGCTCAATGGGCAAAATGACCTCCGCGACAAAAAGATCCTGATTGTATGTGGTCCAGTAGTCGGTCACAAAGCGCTCGAACACGCCGCCGGCCGGCCTGAAACCGTTTGCAAGCGCATAATCGCGCACGCGGCGATGCGCCTCGCCAATATTCTCAAACGGACCAGTATGATACGTAGAGAGATACATTCCGCTCTCCACTGTCATGCGATTCTCCTCTGCGATGGGACGCAACGCATGCTGTACAACCGTGACATCGAATTGCCCCCGGGCATGGCCGGGCTCGCAGCACGCGTCAAAGTTGCCGTGATGCAAGATCACGGGACCAGTAATCACGTTATCGTGCTCCTCGACAAACGAGGTGAAATCGAGGTTGATAATCGCATCAGCGTAGTTGCCCCAAAAGTGATACGGCATGGCCAAAAACTCCTGGCCGGAGAAGTATTTAAGGCTCACATCCTTTGGCTTGACCGAAAGGACAAAATTTGCCTCGTCGATAAGTCCCATCCAATCCCGAATGGTATGGCGGCGCTCTTCAAGACGGGTCATCTCGCGCGTGCATGCGTCGGCATGAGCACCAAACAATTCCTTGATCTTGTCGAAACTCTGCGTCTCAAACAATTCGGAAACCTCGTCGAGCGAGAAGCCCATCATCTTGAGATAGTTGATGATGGGAATACGCAGAATCGTCTCAAGCGAATAATAACGATATTTATTATCCCCTATGCAATCGGGCTGGAGAAGATTGAGCTTGTCGTAATGGCGCAGCGTGCGAGACGTGATGCCGCACAGCTGGCTCGCCTCGCCAATACCCAAAAGCTGACCGTTGCGCAGCTCGTCATCGCTCATACGAGTCATCCTTACGCCTCCAGAACACGTTGAATGAATACAGCATTCACATAGGTATCCAAAACGGGATTCACGTGGTTGCCCAGCTGGTGCCGCAACCCGTCACGCAAACACTTGAGCGTAGACAGCGAATAGCTTTGAATTTCACAGACATAGTAGCCAATCGAGGAGATTAGTTTTGGCTGCGTTATCGATCCCCTCACATGCTGCGCCGTTGCGGGAAGCTCGCCTTGCGCAGTATCGAGCATACTTCGCAGCGCGCTCTCAATCTCGTTGAGCACGCAGCGCTTAACCGGCGAAGGAGCCTCCAGGCGCCCCGACCAATCGCGCGCGAATGCCACAGGATCGGTCATCTCCATCATGCGCGCGTACTTCTCGCGAATCACGTTGCGACCCGCCGCATCGGCAGCCACCACGTCATCGCGCACGCCCATGATGGACTCACGAGGAAAACTCAGATACTGGGCAACGCGATGGACAAAGAATCCCACCGCATCGTCTTGGCAAGCAGCGCGACCGCTCATACCCTGAACAGTATCGAAATGCACCCATTCAAGTTGTACGAGCTCACGCAATGCAGAGATTTCCGCATGAGCAAGGCCCTTATCTTCGAGCAACTTCTCAACTTCCGGCATGTTGAAAAACGCCGACATGCCTTGTCGAAGTGCGGAACATGACGTCTTGCAATCTCCCAATGCCAACCCCCCCCTATCGGTATCCGCCGGCCGCAAGCGGGCAGACAGCAAGATATGAATCTCTCAACGAACTCTGGATATCCAAGGCGACATCGAGCAAAAAGCCGCTACCGCACGACGTCCAGCCTGCCAAGCGAGCAGACGCACCGACCGTCTGGCAAAGCGCCTCGACATCATCTTGATCCACCTGCTCTACCGGTGTCGCGGCGATGGAGCGCACGGCGTCGAGTACCGGCACCGGCGCACGCACATGCTCGACAAGCGAACGATACGCCCACTTGTAGTAAGGCATGTACGTATGCGCGAGCAGATGAAACGCAGCCATTACGCTGGCCAAAAACTCACTGCGCGCCGCCTGAGCAGCGACGACATCTTTGCGCTTAAGGCAGCGCGGGAGGTTGTACTGACCCGCCTGCGCCATGGAGGCGCAATGGGCGGCGCACTTCTTACGCATGACCTCGTCTGGGTAAAACCCCTGGTACACCGTGCGCATAACGGAGAACTCGCCACTCGGATCAGCAAAAACCTCACCGGAGGTAACCTGAGCGAGAAGCTGCTCGGGAATGGCGAGCCACTCCTTTGCACACTGCGGCGCACGAGAAAGACCGGTGTAGAAACGATAGAACGCCTGAGTCTCAAAGACGCCCACGCGCTTGCCCGCCATCTGCGTCTGCCGGCGCGTAAAGCCTTTAAAACTCGCAGGCAAAAGGTCGTAGCGACGCTGAAGCTCCGGCCCCCACTCCTCATACACATCAGCAGAAAGCCACACGCAGAAGCCGGGACCGAAGTCGTGGTCGCGCGAAATCTCGTCGTCGAAACCTAGACATTCCGACCCTTCTCCAACGAGGCCCAGCGCGGCGCGGTAACGGACGTCGCTCGGCAACCCTTCGAATAGGGATGGCGCATAGAACTCGCAATACGAACGAGAAAGCTCAAGACCTGTCACAACTTCACCCCGCTTCCACGCGCTTGGCTACAAGAAATACTAGATGCCCTTGAAGGCATTCGTGAGCTCGTGAATCATCTTCTGGAGCTCGTCGGCGTCGATGACGTCGTTGGGCTTGGCACCCGCAAGTGCATCGGGAGACACGTCGGTGCAGTTGCAGCCCACCGAGTAACTAATGCCGGAAACCGGGTTGGATGTCGATTCGCAGCAGCTCGTAGCGGGCACAGCATCGCAGCAACCGGTAGTGGGAGCCGCGGCCTCGGTGTGATGAGCAGCCAGGTCGGGATGCCACTTGGCAAACAGCTCGTCGTGGGCCACAACCTCGTCGGGCTCGATCAGGCCGTTGACCACGCGCTTCACGTTGATGAGATGCTGCGGCCCCACGTTCTCGGAGATGGAGCTGCCACCCCAGGTGCCGCAGCCCAGCGTGAGCGCGACGTCAAGACCAGTAATGACGCCGGTGCCGCCCTGGCTGCCCCCGGTATTCACCAGGATGCGAGAGGCCGGCTTGATGGAGAACTTACGCACCATATCCTTATCGGTGGTGTGGATGCTCATGGTATGGCCGATGCCGTTTTGCAGCAGCTCGATAGAGAGCTCGCAAGCCTCTTCCCAGTTGGAAACGGTATAGAAGCCCAAAACGGTGGTAAGTTTCTCGTAGGACAGCGGCCAGGCATCGCCCACGCCACCCTGCTCGCCGATAAGCACGCGGGTGCCCTCGGGGATGCTGATACCCGCGGCCTGCGCGATGGACTGCGGGCTGTGGCCCACAAACTTGGGGCTCATAGAGTGACCGTTACGGAAGAGCAGCGCGCAAACCTTCTTGCACTCCTCCTCATTCATGAAATAGCCACCCTGAGCGCGGAACTCGGCCATCACGGCATCGCGGTTGCAGGCCTCGCAGATGATGCTCTGCTCGGAAGCGCAGATAGTACCGTAGTCAAACGTCTTGGAAGTAAGGATGCGACGAACGGCGTCGTGCACGTTGGCGGTGCGCTCAATGTAGGCAGGCGAGTTGCCAGCGCCCACGCCCAACGCGGGCTTGCCGGAGCTGTAAGCGGCCTTGACCATACCGGGGCCGCCGGTAGCAATGATCATGGCGACCTCGGGAGCATGCATGAGCTCGTTGGTGGCAGCCATGGAGGAAAGCGTGATGCCCTGGATCACGTTCTCGGGGGCGCCTGCCTCGACAGCCGCCTGGTTCATAAGCTGGATGGCCATACCCGTGCACTTGGCGGCAGCGGGATGCGGCGAAAAGACGATAGCGTTACGCGCCTTGAGGGCGATCATAGCTTTGTAGATGACCGTAGAGGTGGGGTTGGTGGAAGGAACGATGCCCATCAGCAAACCAACCGGCTCGGCGATGGAGATGACCTGGTTCTTCTCGTCGGCATCGATAACACCGATGGTCTTCTTGTCGCGGATCTCCTCATAGAGCAGGGCGCTGGCGATATGGTTCTTATACACCTTGTCGCAAACCTTGCCAAAGCCCGTCTCCTCGACAGCCATGCTGGCGAGCACCTGGGCGTTTTCCTCGGCAACCTTCACCATATTACGGAGGATGCGGTCGATCTGCTCCTCGTCGTAATGTGCAAGCTGGTTCGCGGCGATCTTACCCTTGCGGGCGAGGTCGCGCACCGCCTGGATACTCTGAAGATCGAAATCGTAGTCGCGCATGAGACTCCTTTCGAATCATTCGGATAGAACAGCACGTACGGACGCGCGATTACGCGACGCCGCCGGGCAGGATGGACTCGACGGAGCCGTCGGGTCGCGGGATGACGTGCACGGAGATGAGCTCGCCCACGCGCTGGGCGGCAGCCGCGCCCGCGTCGGTGGCGGCCTTGACGGCGCCCACGTCGCCGCGGACGAAGACGGTCACGAGGCCGCCGCCGACGCGCTCCTTGCCGACGAGGGTGACGTTTGCGGCCTTGACCATGGCGTCGGCGGCCTCGACGGAGCCGATCAGTCCACGGGTCTCGATCATGCCGAGGGCCTGGGTAGTGTTTGCCATTTTTGTTACCTCCTATTTCGTAGGGATCTACTTGATGATCTCTACAACAGAACCGTTTTTTATACCGAAGGCATTTGCCTCTTCGGTGTCGATATGACAATCGAGGGCGCTCGTGCTGTTGGCGCGCACGACCACGTTGTCAAGACGTCCACCGCGCTCGCCGCCAAAGGCAATCGACACGACCTGGCCGTCGTGAAGCCCGCGCTGAGCCGCCTCGTCGCACGTCATATGGATGTGACGCGCGGCAACGATGACGCCTTGGGGCAGGGCAACGGTGCCATGGGGGCCGGCGAGCGTGATGCCCGGCGTGCCCTCAAGCTTGCCGCTCATGCGTACGCAAGCAGGAACGCCCAGTTTGAACGTATCGCCGCGCAGCACCTCAACCTGAGTAGACGGGCGCACGGGACCAAGCACGCGCACGCGCTCGATAACGCCCTTGGGACCCACAAGCGTCACCATCTCCTTGGCGGCAAACTGCCCGGGCTGGGAGAGCTCCTTGATGGGAGTGAGCTCGTAGCCAGCTCCAAACAGAGCCTCCAGGTTCTCCTGGGACAGATGGACATGACGACCGGACACGCCAACGCTCACGGTCAGCGGGGCGGCATGTCCAAGAAGGTCCTCGATCTGCTTCTCGCTCCAAATGCCCAAGTCAAGGGCACCGCGAATAAGACGCTCGATCTCCTCGGCACCCATAGCCGCCTCGTGCCCCTCATGGTGCTCGGGCTCATGCGCTGCAGGCGCCTCATGATGCTCGGGCGCGGGTGCGCAAGCCTTGTGCTGCGTCGCTGCGGGCGCAGCACCAAAGACCAGCTCGACGCCCAGCTCGGCGGCCTCGTCTTTGGCCTGCGGGGTCACGATAGTGTTGCCATCGATTGCCAGCACGCCACCGTTCGTGGCCGCCGCCTTCACGTCCGCTGCACTGATCAGTCGTTTCATCTCTTCCTCCTTTCCTACAGACTCACGTCTTCGTCGATAATTCCTACGATGGCCGCATCTACGGGCGCATTCTTACCAAAGGTCTCGCGCATGAAGTGATAGGCGGCCGAACCCGTTGCCACAAGCACACGGTCGCCGGTGCCTGCGCTGATGGTGTCGACGCACACCAGGCGACGTCCGGATTCCGGGCCGTCGATGACCTCGACACGCATCAACTTCATGCCGTCGAGTTCCTCGTACTTACGGGTCGCCCAGATAGAATCGATGAGCTTACAGATGAGCATTGGCGCCGTCCCCTCCTTCCTTGATGCGTTCCAAGCACTCCATGACCTCTGCCGTGTCTCCGGCGATGGCCAGAAGAATCATGTTTTGCGGGCAGCTCCCGCGAATATCCGTGACCTCGACACCTGCCGTCTTCTCGGCAATGTCGCTCGCAACAACCATGTCGATGAGCTTTCCCTGCACGAGGCCCACGGCCGCCGGCAAGTACCCCTCGCTCCAACGACGGCCCGAACGCTGGCGCAAAATCGCCATCGTGCCGGGTGCTGGTGCCTTGATAACCTTGATATCAAGCATCGGGGTCACCCTCGGCAGCGACCTGGCAGCCCAAGGCAATGCCCAAGGGCGTCACGAACATGGGGTGGTTGGGCTTGTGCACCGGGATGCCCAGAGCCTTCTCTACCGGAGCCTCGATGCCCGTAAGCTCGGCCGTGCCGCCCACCAAAACGACCTCCGGCACGTCATAGCCGTCAATGGCACGCGCGATGATGCTCGCTACCTTGTCGATCGTGGGCTTAACGACCGGGAAGATCTCGCGGTGATGGGCGGGATCGCGCTTGTAAAGCTCAGCCTCGTCAAGGCTCATGCCGCGGGCGCCGGCCAGCACGAGCGAGAAGTGCGTGCCGCCCGTGGACTCGTCGATGCATTCCGCCACGCAGCCGTCCTGAATAACGGAAATGCCGGTGGTGCCACCGCCGATATCCACCACGGCACCGTCGCGCGCGCCGATGAGCAGATTCGCTGCAGTGGGCTCGTCAAAGACGGCAACCACGTCGAGGCCCGCTCCTTCGGCGACGTTTTTTACCACGCCGCCATCGAGGCCTTCAGTTCCCGGGGGAAGGGCCACGGCACAGGGCTCGAGTTCGCGCCCGAGCTGCTGCTCGAGCTCATCTTTGAGCTCACGCGCGATATCGACCGCGCCCATGTAGTCGACGACCATGCCGTCCTTGACCACACTGGCGAAGCGATACGCGCAGGCCACGGCCTCACCCGCGGCATCGACCACGGCGAGCACGATGAATGCGGTGCCCACATCGAGTCCGCAGTACAGGGGCTCGCCGGCACTCACCGGTCGGGGGTTGCCCACACGGTCGAGCAAATCTTGCAGACGAGTGTTAGCCACCTCGAAATCAACCATGGCGCACCTCCCCTGCAACCTTTTCCAAACACGTAGCCAGGCACGCGCGGCAGCGAACGACGCTTTGTGCCCAAGCATCCACGCTGGCGTGGCCCTCGGCCGTCATCTCGCTTGCAGCCTGCGCCCAAAAGCGCTGCGTGCGCGCGAGCTCGGCATCGAGCAGCGCCATCTCGTAGTAGAGCGGGTGCACCGCCGCGGAGAGCGGCGGGAGCACGGGTGCCGCCGGCACCTCGCTTGCGGTCTCGCATTCGGAAAGGAGACCGCCCAGGTCGGTGTGGGCTTGCCACAGGGTTCCCAGCGTGTCGCACACGTGGGCGATATCGTTCTCGATTCCCAGGGCATTACGGCCCAGCATGCGCAAGCGAGCGCCCAGGACGGCGATGTCGTCGTAAAACGAAGCCAATGTATCCTCAGCACGTGCCGCTGCAAGAGCCGGGTCGGGTGCAGTGGTACCCGCAGCGCCGGAAGCAGCTCCGTAGCCCTCGCTGAAATCGATGTAGAAGTCGATGAGGAACTGGCGCGCGCTCGGGGTGAGTTTGGCGTCCTCGGGCAGCGTATAGGTCGAAAAATGCTCTCGGTTGTATGCACCGCGCAGCTCGTTTTCGGTTACGTAGAACATAGGTGTCTCCTCCTTTCTGGTTATCGGTCACTCGTTGGGCGCGACGCTTCGCACCCAGTCCAACAATTCGTCTACGCCTTCGCCGGTTGTTGCCGAAAGGCACAGGGCCGCATCGACGCCGGCATCCGCGAGCCTTGACAGCCCACGCTCGCGTTCGCCTTCGTCCAGCTGATCGCACTTGGTAAGTACGCCCAGACAGGGCTCGTTGAACGCACGGGCAAAACCGCTCGAATAGAGCGTCTCGCCGCTCGCTCCGTCGATCAAAAGGAGCACCCCGGAAGCCTGGTTTTGCGACAACATGATCACGATGCTGTGCATCCAATGGTTCTCGATGTAGCCCCCCGGAACCTCGAAGCTGCGCGTGCGATAGAAACAATCCTCCCGATGCCGATGGTCGGAGGGCGCCCCTTCCACCAGATCGGAGATTGTCGACTTTCCCGAGCCGGGCAAGCCGATGATCATCAGGCGGTCCCCCATCACGACCTCGTGACCTCATGGGCACGAAATCCCAGGCCGTCATGGAGAACGCGGACGACCTCCTGCATCGACGTCTCGACGCTTTGCACGTCGCCCAAGACCACCACGGCGCCGGTAAAGCGATCGAGAAACCCGATGCTCACCGGAGCCGCCTTCGCGGCGATATCGGCCGCGATAATAGAGGTTTCCTCCGGCGACAGCGTGAGGATGCCGATGGATTGGCCATGAGGCACGCCGATGCGGTCGTAGATATCCGGCGCGGGAGACGCGATAACGTGTGCCAACACGACTTCCTTGCCATCGACCGACTCTTGGATGATGCGCTGAAGATGTTCCATGCCCCACTCCTAGTGTCCAACGAGGTTGACCTTGAAATCGGCCCCGGAGATCCAGCCTTCGATGTGATTCAGGTCGTCTTCCGAAAGCGACGGGTCGCCTTCGATCTCGTAGTCACGGCCAAGCTGCGCATACTTGCCCACACCCAGCTTGTGGTAGGGCAGCAGGTCCACGCCGTCGAAATTCTTCTGATAGCGATACGGTGTGAAAAACTCGATCATGGCGTCGATCTCGGCCTTGTCGTCGTTCACCCCGTGGAGCAGCGGCATGCGTACGCGCACGTTAAAGCCGTTTTCCAGCAGAGCGCGAATATTGGCAAGAATCTGCTCATTGTTCACGCCGGTCCAGCGCTTGTGCTTGACCGGGTCCATCTGCTTGATGTCGAACAAGAACAGGTCCACGTAGCGTGCGATATCAAGAATCGTCTCGGTCTTGGTATAGCCGCACGTCTCGATGGCCGTGTGATAGCCGCGGTCCTTGCAGGCGGCAAGCAGGGCGCGGGCGGCCTCGGGCTGCGCCAAGACCTCACCGCCGCCCAGGGTCACGCCGCCGCCGGACATGCGATAGAAGTCTGCATCCTGGTCCATAAACGAAACCAGATCGCAGATCTTGCGGTCCTCGCCCATGATGGAGAGCGCCTTTTGCAGACAAGCCTTCTCACAGGCACCGCAGCCCAAGCACTGCTTGGTGCGGTCCACCACATGCTCGCCGTTCACGAACTGGTGAACCCCTGCGGGACATGCGTCAACACACGCCCCGCAGTTCACACAAGCGGTCTGCTTGAACATGACCTCAAAACCACGACGCTGGCTCTCGGGATTGGAGCACCACTTGCAGCGCAGAGGGCATCCCTTGAAGAACGCGATGGAGCGAATGCCCGGACCGTCGTACATGTTGTACTTCTGCGTATTGAAGATGCGCGCACGGCGCTCAAGGCTCTCTTCCAGCTGCTCGCTCATATGCGTCCTCCTTTCTGTACGGGTTGCGCCCATTTGGGCTTGAGTGGTTACATGCTTAGAGCTTGGTCAGCATCGTGCGGCTGATGATCTCGTCCTGAACGTCCTTGCACAGCTCGACGAAGAACGCGCTGTAGCCGGCGACGCGAACTACCAGGTCGCGATGCTCCTCGGGGTGAGCCTGGGCGTCGAGCAGCGTCTGGTTGTCCAGATAGTTGAACTGCATCTCGCCGTTGCCGTACATGCAGGCCGTTCGCAGCAGCGTGACCAGGCCGTTTTCGCCCTCGGGGGTATCCAGCAGACCGGCCATGAGCTTGAAGTTGTGCACCATGCCGATGTTCATGCTGTCGTTGCTCATCTTGGAGACCGATTTGATGATGGCGGTGGGGCCGTTGTGGTCAGCGCCCTGGGTGGGGCTGATGCCGTCGGAAAGCGGCGTCCAGGCCTTGCGGCCGTTGGCGGAGGCGCCGGTCATCTGACCAAACGGGGTGTTGTTGGAGATGGACAGCGTGCCGTGGGACAGGCGCGAATACAGGGTCTTGAACTGGCTGTGGATATGCTCGGTGAAGTAGACGATGTCGGACACGAACTGATCGGCGTAGTCGTCGTCATTGCCGTACTTGGGAGCATCCAGGCAGTCCTGACGCATTCTCTCGTAGCCCACGAAGTCGGCCTTGAGGCCCTCGTTGAGCTCGCACAGCGTGTACTTGTGGTCGTCGAAGACAAGCTTCTTGATGGCAGCCATGGAGTCGGCGTAAGTGGCAAGGCCGCTCCACACGACGCCCGGTCCGAAGTTGTACATGGCACCGCCAGCAGAGACATCCTTGCCAGACTCCATGCAGCCCTCGAACATGATGGACATCAGGGGCTTAGGAGCCATGTCGCGGTGCACGCGCTGCGAGATCACCGTCATGACGCTCGTCCACTTGGTGATGTAGTAGATGGTGCTTTTGACCGCAGCCTCGAACTCCTCAAAGGTGTGATACTGATCCAGGTCGCCCAGGTCGGGGGTAACCTGCTTGCCATACCACAGGGGCACGCCGTGGTTGAGCGTAAGCTCGATGGCGATGGGCCACTGGGTGTATGAGGTGGAGGTCCACTGATACAGACGGCCGGACTTTTGCGGCTCGACGCAGCCCATCATGCAGTAGTCGCGTGCGTCCTCGACGGAGACGCCCTTTGCGAGCATCATCTTGACGTGCGTGTCGTCAAAGTGGCAGGCGGGGAAGCCCATGCCGGAGCGAACGACGTCCACGATCTTGCGCAGGTACTTCTCGGGGCTCTTGTTATGAATACGGCAGGCCAGGGAAGGCTGGTAGATCTTGACGTGACGCACGGCGTCCATCAGCAGGTAGGTGAGGTCGTTGGTGGCGTCGGCACCGGAGCGGGTCACGCCGCCGAGCGTCATGTTGACGAACGGCTGGTAGCCAGCGAAGAATTTGGAGGCGTCCTCGGAAGTGGCCCACATCATCTCGCTCATCTTGATGAGCATGCAGCCGGCGATATCGAAGGCCTGGTAGTCGGTCAGACGGCCAGCCTCCTTATCGGCCTTATAGAAGGGATACATGTACTGGTCAACACGGCCGATGGACATACCGGTCTGGTTCTCCTCAACCGGTAGCAGGCTCTCGACAACCCACACGGACTGCACGGCCTCCCAGAAAGTGCGCGGCTTGTGAGCAGGCACGTTCTTGAGGTTCTCGCAGATCTGCAGGAGCTCGGCACGGCGCTTGGGATCGGCGCACTCCTGGGCCTTCTGGCAAGCGAAGTCGGACAGACGACGGGCGTAAATCATGACGCCCTCGGTGGTGTCGATGACGGACTTGTAGAAGTAGATCTTGTCCAGGTCCTCGGGGTTTGCGTAGTCAAGGTGCTTGAGGTGCTCGCGAGCCTCGTCCTGAATGTCCTGCATGCCCTTCTTCATCAGGATGACGTCGTAGCCGGGGTTGGAGTCGCCGCCGCCGTTCACCTGATGATACGAGCAGTCGGAAACAAAGGACTCACCGGAGAGCTCCCAGCCGCCGCACTCGCGGTACTGATCCTCGCACACTTCGTCGAGCGACTTGCCCTCCCAAAACGGGAAGAGCTCCTCGCGCATGTACTTCTTATCCTCTTCGGAGATATAGAAGGGGTCTTGAGCGCGCGTGCCAATGGTGTCGAGCTCGTCGCGCAGCCAACGCCAGGCGATATCGGGCGAGAAGGCACCGGCGCGCGGGGCACCCGTGGGGTTGCCGACGATAAGCTCGTCGTCCTGGATGATCAGCGGGGCGGTCTCACAGCAGTAACGGAAGCACTTGGCGCGCAGCTCAATCTTGGGCATGCCCGGGTTCTTGCGAGTGAACTCGGTGACGGCGCGGGCGCGGTGGGTGGTGATGGAGGGGACCTGCTTGAGGAAATTCTGCTTCAGGCGCACGTGGCGCTCGGTAGGGCCATCGGGGGTCTCGGTGCCCTCGACATGGGCGGGCACGCTGTCCAGCGGACGATCGAGCTGATCGGCAACCTTGCTGAACATGGCGCGGACGCTTGCACGCTGCTCTTCACTCATGTTCTTGGTGGCATCGGACAGCTGCTTGGCAAACTCTTGAATATCCATCGGTACTCCTTTTCTTCTAATCGGTCATGATTTGAAGCAGGCTCGCAAACCACGCGTCGGCTTGATCGGCAACGGGGGTTTCGGTCTGCTGTTCGGTCATATGTGCGGCAATCTTCCAATCTGGCGCTCGGTTGAGCCCTGCTTCCTCGAGAAGAGAAAGATCAGACGAGTCGAGGTTGCTCCCAACCTGGCGCCGGCGGATAAAGTCGCGATAGGTCACGCCCAGATTCGAGGTCGTCGCGCTCTCCCATCCGGTAACGGTGAGGGTCTTGGGCAGTGTGGAGTGACAGCCTGTGGCTCCCATGCCTGTCCCCACATTCACGAGAATGCGTCCCACCGGTTTTTTGAGAACAAACTGGCGAACGACTTCGCCGTCGCGCGAGAATATCGAAAGCGCGTTTCCCGAGCCGCTGTTCAAAATCAGCTCGATGCACTTCTCGCAGGCATCGCGCCAGTTCTCCTCCACGTAGTAAGACAGCACGGGGCCGTACTTGGTGCGCGAGAAGTAGCTGCGCTCCGAGACATAAGGCTTCTCGGCCACAAGCACACGTGTCGAGGCGGGCACCACGATATCGGCACGGCGCGCAAGATCACACGCCGACTTACCGATAGCCTCGCGATAGGAACGACCGTCGTCGCGAAAACACACGCGATAGAGGCGTTGACACTCCTCGTCGGTGAGGAAGTAGCAGCCGCGATGCTTGAGCTCGGCCTTAAAGGCCTCATCCACAACCTGCTCGACCACAACCGATTGCTCGGCACCGGGAAGCATGCCGTAGCAAAACGATTTACCGCATACGACCTCCTCGGCACATAGGGCCAAGTCGGCGGTTTGCTCCACAAAGACCGGGTTGTTGCCAATCGTGGCACAGTACACGTCTTTACCCGTGGTGTTGACCACGTGGATGTGTTCGCACTCACGCGAGTCGATGAGCACGCGAACAGCCGACTGAGCGCCCAGCCACTCCTCGCCCTCAGGCGCATAGAGCTCCAAAAACGTAAGGGCATCGAGCGGGTAATGGCACTCATGGGCCACCTTGCGCACGTCCTCGATCACGGCCTTGCACGTTGAATGCGTGCGCTGACGTGCCGAGAAGATGATCGGGCTCTTGGAGGCAACGGCGCACACAAGTTGCGAGAGCATCGTGGGAACGCACAGCCAGTCAGGCAAAAGCGAGACGACCGTGCCCTTGGAGATGCCCACCTCAACAGAATGCGTGGCGTTGCGCGAGTAGAGCTCTTGCGTGGGCGTCTGGGCGCACACATCATCCAAAAGATCAGTGAGCACCCACTCGATAAGCGCCTGTTCGTCTTCCTCGTTGCCGTAGTCGCTTTCGGCAACCGCCAGCTGGGCATAGGCGCCGCAGTTGGGCAGCAGGCGTTCGCGTAGGGCCTTCAAAAAACCATCGACAAGCGTGCCGGGCAGACCCTCGAGAACTTCCTTCGACTCCTCGGCGTGCTCCAAAAGAATGCGCGCCTCCTGAACTGAGCGAAGGTCGGTATCAACAAGGGACATGGCACACCTCCTTAGTAGGGAAGCAGGTTCTCAAGACGATAGCGGCCGGTGATCTTCTTCAGATCAGGATGCGGACGCGGGATAACAACCGAGCTGTACACCTCGGCGCCCAGGGCCTCGACGGCTTCAACGCCGGCGTGTACCGCGGCCTCGACGGCGGAGACATCGCCCTCGACAAGAATGGAGATGTAGCCGGATGCGGTGTTCTCATAACCAATCAGGCTCACATCGCCGGCCTTGCACATGGCGTCGCCGGCCTCGAGCACCCAAACGAGGCCAAAGGTCTCGATGGCACCGAATGCGTTGCCTTTGCTTTCAGGCATCGGGACCTCCTAAAAATCCACGTCGTGAACGGAAACGACATCACCGATAGGTGGAACAGGACGCTTCATGACGTTTTGAGCCGTAACTTTGCCAATGGCCGATGCGGCCTCGACGCCCGCTTTGACGGCGGACTCGCATGCAGCGACATCGCCCTTGACGATAACGGTGACGAGCGTGGAACCAACGTTCTCATAGCTCACGAGCTCACATTCGCCCGCCTTGAGCATCTTATCTGCGGCTTCCAGAGCCGGAACCATGCCGATGGTCTCAATGAGGCCGATGGCTTCTTCGCCGGTATAGCGCATGAGGTAGCTCCTTTCCTATTTGATATAGGAATTGATGGTGTCACGCTGCTCTTGGTCAGCGCTGTAATAGACGCGGACCTCGCCCGCATCGTCCAGATCAAAATGGCACTCGCTGATCAGACCGTTCTTCTCGGCGGTCATCAGAGCTTCCTGCATCTTGGGCTTGGTAAAAGCGCTAAACGAGGAGTAGTCGCCCTTGAGAGCCTCCATGACGTCGTCGGCGCAAGCCCTGTCATGGCAGGTAAAGTACTTGAGCATGGCGTAGTTCAAAGGCAGCACGCTACTCACCGTCCTTCTTCAAGAGGTCCATCGGGTTCACGGCGATCAAGAAGATGCCGATGAGGTTGACGATGGCGGCAATCCAGGCGATGGGAGCCAGCGCATAGCCGTCGAAACCCATAATCATGCCGAGGATGATCCAGGTGACCAGCGGAGCAGTGAAGGTGTAAGTACCATTGATAGCCATGCCCAGGGCGGTGCCGCACATAGCGTTAGCGCGGTACCAGCTCATGAAGGAGAGGTAGGCGGCAGCGCCGGAGACGGCAAAGAAGATAACCGATGAGCCGTCGGTCAGAGCTTGGGCAACGTAGGTGTAGCTCTGGGCAAGGGTGCCACCGCAGACAAGGGTGAGAATCGGCAGGACAACGACCAGGTTGCCGATACCGGAAACGAGCTGACGAATATTGATGGCAATCTGCGAGTCAATCATGCAGGTGGCATAGCCGCCCACGCAGCCTTCGATGCCCCAGCACAGGGCAGCGAGAAGGGCCAGGCCCAGGCCAAGCGCCATACCCGGCGCAGCCTCACCGGTAAGACCGGTGCTACCGATCATGACGCCTGCGATGACGCAGATCACGATACCGGCGATGACGCGGGGGCCAAGCGGCTGCTTGTAGAGGATACGAGCGAGAATCGCGCCGATAGCGGGATTTAGAGCCGCGATGGGCACGGCTAGGGTGCCGGCCTGAGAAAGCGCGATGACGTAGGCAGCAGAGGCGATGGGGCCGCCGATAAAAGCGGCGGCAATCACGATGAGGCCAGGCTTGGAGACGACGCAGCGACCCAGGTCGGCAATCTTGCCCTGCTTAAGGGTAACGAGGGTTGCCCAGGCGGCGCTCAGGGCATCGTTGATGCCCGAGGCGATCGTAGGCAGGATAAAGACGACGATCAGGCTGGTAGAAGCAAATGCGCCAAACCAGTTACCCCAAACGCCAAAGAGCTGACCACCGGTCACGAAGGCGGTGTATAAAGCGTACATAATGCTGGAGAGCGCCGCGATAGCGATGCCCTTCTTGAAGAAGTTCGCGTCGAGCGCCTTCTTCTTTTTGATCGCAAGCGCGCGATCAGTTGGAGCTGTTGCGGTTGTATCCATGCAAGCAGTCCCCTTTCCATCATCGTTCATTTGTTGGACACAGGCGTCGACTCCCATGGCAATCAATGACTGAAATGCTAGAAATTGACGCAGGCGTGAAAGAAAGAGACATACCGTTGGCGCTCGGTAAACGGCATTCGCCGGTACTTTTAGGCTACTCGGCACGCTCGAACGGTCGAAATGTTCCCGCGAACGGCTTTTAATGCCACCTCTCATATAGCATTTGTTGACATAAATGGCTTTCTCCGCGGCGCATTAGACATTTGTTCAATCCCCTGCCGCCGTCCGTAGTGGCCTTAAGCTTTTTTCGGACTTTTCCCAGCTCAATACAGTTTTAGCTGATCCTCAAAGGGCGTTTCCCATCCAGCATGCGAAGTATTTTGGAAACAATTACCTAACGTTAAGGTCTTAGTTATCGAAACATAAAAAGGCCGCACCGCCCTCGGTACGGCCCCATGTGACAAATAGTTGACAGTTTTTGTCACATTCTGCTGATGAGATTGATAAAACAGACGTTCACCTTGCGGCGCCAAAACGGGACGTAGTTTCCGCATTGGCATTGGGAAACCGTATCCCGGAATTCACGCTCGAAATGGGACACGGTTTCCCAATGGAGCCTCCCGGACAACCCGCCGCAAGCAATTCGAAAATCTAGAAACCGTGGCGCTCCAGGAAGCGGAAGGCTAGGCGAATCCAAGGACGGACCGCCACCTGCTTGTCCTCGTTGTCGACCGCGGTATTGGCGTTGCCGAGCGAAAGGCCGTGGCCACCCTGGTCAAAGACGTGCATCTCGCATGCAACACCCTCCTCGGCCATGCGCTGCGCAAACGGGTAGACCTGCGCGACCGGCGCCGTCTTATCGTCCGAAACGCCCCACACAAAGGTCGGAGGCATCTGGCGCGAAACGTGCGTGGTAGGGCAAATGTCGGTCAGGTGCTCATCGGTCGCCTCGCCGCCCGTCACCATCGACAGATAGTCGTTGAGCAAATCGCGCCCTGTCTTGCCACCCGTCTTGGGCACGCGCAGGTCGATGCGCGGGTCACGCGTCTGCATATCGCGCACATAGGCAAGGTCGAGCAACGGATAGCCCAGCACCACGGCGTCGGGACGAATATCCTCCGGACGAGCCCCGGCAAGGCCCGCGAAGGGTCCGGTCTTCCACTGCGTTGCCAACGAGGCGCAGATCATGCCGCCCGCCGAGAAACCCACGATGCACACGCGCTTGGGATCGACATGCCACTCGTCGGCGTTGGCGCGCACGGTAGCGACCATCTTGGCGAGGTCCGCCTGCGGGTGCGGAAAGCTCACGTCGCCCGTGGCGCTCGTCACATAGTTGAGCACAAAGGCCTGGTAGCCGCGGTCCAAAAACGCAAACGCCACCGGGTCCTGCTCGTGCGGAGCGATATGCGTAAACCCGCCTCCGCCGCAGATGATCACCGCGGGGCGGCGGCCATTGGGCTTGTCGGGCAGCGGCTCGGCACCCAGATACGTAAACGTCGCCGGATAATCCTCGGTCGGCTCCTCGCCCCACAGCGCATGGTTCTCAATAATCATAGGTGCTCCCTCCGTGCGATTCGTGCGCACTCGTTTTTCGCACCTTAGCGTACCCCACTTGAGCCCGCGGCGCAGAAACACCCCCCGCAATAAGTTGGCCTTCAACTGATATATCACAAAATCGCTGTTCAGAGGTATCGTTGGGCAGCGTAAAATAGGAGCGCTGACCGTGCTGGGAAACACGTACGAAACGTTTCCGGCAAACCACACGCGTGCAACATGCACGCCTGATACGTTGGAGGCATCTATGGGTCTGCTCGATTCGCTCAAGTCCACGTTCACTTCGTCGGGCGAGGCGTCCGTTCCGCCCGCAGCAAGCTTCGCCACCCGCGAAGGCGTCATCTACGCTCCCGTCAACGGCGTGCTCGTCAATCTGAGTGAGGTTCCCGACGAGACCATCGCCTCGGGCATGCTCGGCCAGGGTTACGGCATCGAGCCCATTACCGGCACCATTTACGCCCCCGCCAACGGTCGCATCGGCGCCACCACCGTCACCAATCACTCCATCGGCATGATCACCGAGGACGGCCTGCGCGTGTTCATCCATGTTGGCCTGGGCACCGTGGAAATGAACGGCAAGGGTTTTGCCCGCTTTGTCGAGATGGGTGACACGGTCAAGGCCGGCCAGCCGCTCATCAGCTTCGACCGCAACGCTATCAAGGCCGCCGGTCACGAGGACATCGTGACCGTCATCATCTCTGAGCTCGACCGCCTCAAGAGCATCGACCACGTCGGCGAGTCTGGCACGCTTATCGGCGGCAATCCGCTCGTCAAGCTTGGCGATCCGCTGCTGGTTGCCAAGACCAAGTAGCCGATCATCATCGCATAAAGGCTCAACCACCCGTGCATCTTTGCCGCATCTGTGTTGTTGTTTTTGCCTATGTAGAGGTTCTGAAACGTTTCTATATAGGCAGCTGAGCATCAACGCAGGTGCGGCTTTTGCGTAGCGAAGCATCGCCCCGCGGCATGTTGTTCAACCGCACGAACCCCCTTCCTTTGTCTGCACAGAGCGCTAGACTGCTAGGTCGACATTGGAGGAAAGATCGATGCAAAACACACCCACGGGCGCCGCACATGCCGCGCCTCAACGCAACCAACGCATCGTCGCGCTCGACGGGCTTCGCGCCCTCGCCATCGCCGGCGTCGTCCTATATCACCTTCGCCCCAGCCGCCTGACCGGCGGTTTTTTGGGCGTTACACTCTTCTTTACGCTGAGTGGCTATCTCGCCACCAAAAGCATTATGCGGGCCACGGCACGCGACGGATTCTCATACCCGCGCTATATCTGCCGCCGCGTTGCGCGCATGATGCCGCCGATCGTCGTGACCATCGCGCTTACCGCCGTCGCCACCTACATCGCGGCCCCGAGCCTACTCCCCAAGGTGCAGCAGGATGCACTGCCATCGGCACTCTTTTTGAGCAACTGGTTCTACATCTTCCGCAACGTCTCGTATTTCGCCGCCGCGGGGCTCCCCTCGCCGCTCACGCACCTGTGGTTCTGCGCTGTCACTATGCAGTTCTATCTGGTATGGCCGGTCATCCTTATGGCGCTGTGCAGCAAAACCAGGTCTCGCAACACCGCTATCGGCGTCACGATCACGTTCATACTGATATCAACAGCAGCGATGGCCCTCATGTTCGACCCCATGGCCGACACGTCGCGCGTCTACTACGGAACCGACGCCCGTGCCGCCGAGCTTCTATGCGGAGCCTTAGCCGCCATCGCCGCGCCGCGTCTGCGCGAGATGCTGAGCGGCGACGCCCGTACCCCCGGCGCCAGCAAGGGCATCTCGAAAGTTAACGTGGTCTCCGTCGCGTGGCTCGCTGCCGTCGTAGTCGGCGCGTTCACGCTGACCGGAGAGAACCCCCTGCTCTACCGCGGTGGCTTTTTGCTGCTCGCCCTGCTCACCGGGCTCATTATCATCTGCGTGCAAAACACGGAATGTATCGTGCGTCGTCTGTTGTCGGTCAAGCCGCTCGTCTGGCTGGGCCAGCGCTCGTTCTCGGTCTATCTGGTGCACTATCCCCTATTGCTTCTTATGAACCCCGCAACCCGCACTACCCGCATCGCCTGGTGGGAGCAGGTATTACAGCTTGTATTGATCCTTGCGGTAGCCGAGGTTTTCTATCGCCTCGTCGAACGCCTTTGGTCCAACAGGCCGGCCCAACAGGACAGCACGGCAAGAAAGCGCGTCCTCGCGCCCGCCATGATGCTCCCTGCGTTTGCCGCCGCATGCGTCGCCGCACTTGCCTTCGCGCCGCTTAACTGGGCAGGCATCGCCACCGCCCGCGCCGAGCAGCTCCGCCCCGAGCTTGTCCAAAACGCAACCTCGCCCAAGGACAACGGCGCCGGCGGCAAGAGCGCCGAGTCCGCATCCAACCAAGACGCTCAGCCCAACGACGCCGCTCAGCAAAAGCCCAAAGAGGGACCTATCGCCGAAAAGGTCCCGAAGAACCTTGACTGGAAGAGCTTTACCTACGACGAGGCAACCGGAACCTGCGACGCCCGCGTGCTCATGATCGGCGACTCGGTCACCGCAGGTGCCCAACCTGGCATTCAGGCGATGCTTCCCAACGCGTACATCGACGGCGTGGTGAGCCGTCAGTTCTACACCTTCCAGGATGTCTACGCGCAGGACAGCGCCAACTACGACCCGAGCGTGGTCATCTGTGCACTTGGCACCAATGGCCTTATTCGCGACCCGCAGCAGGTGCAGGACGTGATCAATGCCGTGGGCGGCAAGCCCATCTACTTTGTGACCGTGCGCGTGCCGCTCGAGCTGCAGGACCGCAACAACCAGACGATCCGCGATGTATGCGCCCAAAACGACAACGCCGGCGTCATCGACTGGAACGGTGCCTCGGAGGGCCACAGCGAATACCTCGTCGACGACGGCACGCACCTCACCCAGGCGGGAATCGACACCTACGCCGCCCTCATACGCCAAGCCATCTGCGGGCACTAGGCGCCGCAAAATCGGCGCTTGCGCGGTGCCCACGTCGCGCCCATACATCACACCTGACGTTTTGCTACGCCCCCGCTCGCGGGTTAGAATGGTTAACTGTTTGGAAATAATCCGTACAACCGCTCTGGGAGGATACGTGAACCGCACCAAAATCGCGCAGCTCTATACGCACGCCGAGTCGCTCGGTGGCCAGACCGTCACCGTTGCCGGCTGGGTCAAGTCCGTCCGCGACATGAAGAACTTTGGCTTCGTTACACTCAACGACGGCAGCTGCTTCCGCGACCTGCAGGTCGTCATGAACCGCGAGGCGCTCGACAACTACGACGAGATCGCCCATCAAAACGTCTCGGCCGCCCTCATCTGCACCGGCACCGTCAAGCTGACCCCCGATGCGCCCCAGTCCTTCGAGCTTTCTGCCGCCTCCATCGAGGTCGAGGGCACGAGCGCCCCGGATTACCCGCTGCAGAAGAAGCGCGCAACCGTCGAGTTCCTGCGCACCCAGCAGCACCTGCGCCCGCGCACCAACCTGTTCCGCGCCGTGTTCCGCATCCGCTCTGTCGCGGCTGCCGCCATCCACCGCTTCTTCCAGGAGCAGGGCTTTGTCTACGTCCACACTCCCATCATCACCACGAGTGACTGCGAGGGCGCCGGCGAGATGTTCCGCGTGACCACGCTCGACCCCAAAAACCCGCCCCTCACCGAGTCCGGCGAGGTCGACTGGAGCCAGGACTTCTTTGGCAAGCATGCGAGCCTCACCGTGTCCGGCCAGCTCAATGCCGAGAACTTTGCCATGGCCTTTGGCGACGTGTACACCTTTGGCCCCACCTTCCGCGCCGAGAACTCCAACACCACGCGCCACGCCGCCGAGTTTTGGATGATCGAGCCCGAGATGGCATTTGCCGATCTGAACGACTACATGGATAACGCCGAGGCCATGCTCAAGTATGTCCTCAAGGACGTCATGGCAACCTGCCCCGACGAGCTCAATATGCTCAACAAGTTTGTGGACAAGGGTCTGCTCGAGCGCCTGGACCATGTCGCCAACTCCGACTTTGCCCGCGTCACCTATACCGAGGCCGTCGAGATCCTGGAGCAGGCCGTCGCCGCCGGTCACAAGTTTGACTATCCCGTGAGCTGGGGCATCGACCTGCAGACCGAGCACGAGCGCTTCCTAACCGAGGAGCACTTTAAGCGCCCGACCTTCGTAACCGACTACCCGGCCGAGATCAAGGCGTTCTACATGCGCATGAACGAGGACGGCAAGACCGTCGCCGCCGCCGACTGTCTGGTTCCCGGCATCGGCGAGATTATCGGCGGCTCCCAGCGCGAGGAGCGCCTGGATCTGCTCGAGGCCCGCATCAAGGACCTGGGCATGAATCCCGAGCAGTACAAGTACTACCTTGACCTGCGCCGCTACGGTTCCTGCAAGCACGCCGGCTACGGTCTGGGCTTCGAGCGCTTGGTGATGTACCTCACCGGCGTGGGCAACATCCGCGACGTCCTGCCGCACCCGCGCACCGTGGGCAACGCCGACTTCTAATCGTCGGGCACTAGCTCGCGTCGCCACGCGCAACACTCATCGCACAAGCGCCTCTCGACATCGGCCGAGAGGCGCTTTTTTCAACAGCATCCGTCAAGCTTTTGGCAAGGTTTTGGTCAGTAAGGCAGGGTTGTTGAAAACTCGACCCGCCGTTTGCCGGCAACCATCGACCGTCCAAGGCGTCACGCGTCCTTGGCCAGGCTCCGCGCCCTAGGCTCTGGTCTGCCATCACCAAAAAAGGAAAGGACGTAGGCACTATGACCGAAGCCGTTGTTGAAAACTACGAGACCACGACCAGGGGCTCCGCCTCGATGGCAGCCTATCGCGCCGTACGCATCCTGCAGCTCTTGAGCGAGAACACCGGCGAGGACAAAGCACTGCTTTCCGACGAGCTGGTCGAGCTCCTCGCCCATCCCGACGACCCCGCCCGCATGCCCATCTCGGCGGCACGCCGCAGCATCTATACCTCGATATCGGCACTTCGTCACGCCGGATACGAAATCGACTATAAACGCGGCGTGGGTTATCGGCTCCTCACCCGCCCACTTGCTGACGAGGAGATCATACGGCTCCACGGCATGGTTATGCGCAACCGATCGACGCCCATAGCCATTCGAAAGAGCATGGCGCAGCACCTGGTCGCCATGGCGAGCGCCGATGTTCGCGGCTACCTCGATATGCCCGAACCGGCACCGGCCGCCAACGACGCGCCCGTCAAGACAACGCGTCCGCGCGCCAAGCGTATCGACACGTGCGAGCTCGTCGAACAGGCCATCGACCATGGAACAACCGTCAGCTTTGATATCTCAAACGTCCTGACCCGGGGCGAAACCGAGGTGGTGCGGATGACGGTCCGGCCCTTTGCAATCAGGCAGCGCGATGGCGTCTCGTATCTGCTGGGAACGGTCTACGACACCCGAGGCGCCGACGACACCCTGCGCACCGTTGAGGTCAGCCGCATGAGAAACGTCAGCACGCGTTTGCTCGACGGCAAGAAACTCTTTGCCGCGCTAGACGAAGAAGACAGCCCCGCGCCCGCAACGTAAGCCCCGTTACCGTCCGTCATTCCTCAGCACCGCCCGTCCAGTTCAGTATTAAAAAACTCGCCAGGATGTTGTAAAAATGGACAACGGCGTTACTATAGTCCCACTTGCACTTTTTCCTAGTGCAGTGTTTCCAGCCATTTTTATACTGGGGGTAATGATATGAAGGACATCACCATCAGCCGCAGGAGCCTTCTTGTCTCCGCTGGCCTGCTCGCGCTCGCCCCGCTCGCCGGATGCGGTGGCAACTCTGGTTCCGGCTCCGCTGCCGCCGATTCCGACTACACCATCGGCGTTCTGCAGCTCACCGAGCACTCCGCGCTCGATGCCGCCAACGACGGCTTCGTCAAGGCCATCAAGAAGAGCGGTCTCAAGGTCAAGATCGACCAGAAGAACGCCCAGAACGACCAGTCCACGTGTAAGTCCATTGCCGACAAGTTCGTAGGCGACGGCGTCGACCTGATCTATGCCATCGCCACGCCCGCCGCGCAGGCTGCCGCCGGCGCTACGGCCGATATCCCCATCGTTGGCTGCGCCATCACCGACTACGCCGCCTCCGGCCTGGTCCAGGACAACGACAAGCCCGGCACCAACGTCACGGGCGCTTCCGACCTCACCCCGGTCGCCGAGCAGCTCGAGATGATGCAGAAGGTCCTGCCCGACGTTAAGAAGGTCGGCCTGCTCTACTGCACCGCCGAGTCCAACTCCGACGTCCAGATCAAGGCAGCCAAGAAGGAGCTCGACAAGCTGGGCCTGGAGTACACCGACTTCACCGTCTCGAGCTCCAACGAGATTCAGTCCGTCGTCGAGTCCGCCGTGGGCAAGGTCGACGCGCTCTACTCCCCCACCGACAACACCATCGCCGCGGGTGCTTCGCAGGTCGGCCAGATCTGCAAGGAAAACAAGCTCCCCTTCGTTACCGGCGAGGAGGGCATGTGCAAGGCCGGCGGCCTGTTCACCCTCTCCATCAACTATGAGGACCTGGGCTACGCTGCAGGCGAGATGGCCGTTAAGATCTTGAAGGGCGAGGCTAAGCCCGAGGATATGGCTATCGAGCACCTCTCGAGCAAGGACCTGGTCGTCGTCAAGAACGACGAGATGGCCGAGGCGCTGGGCATCGATCTTTCCGCCCTGGACGAGTAGCACCATGCGCCGTAACGCATCTAGGGTTCGTTCTCGCGCCATAGCTGCGTTATTCAATATCTGAGCCATTGGGGCGAACGTCATAGACCGGCGTTCGCCCCAATGGCTCAGATATAACAAAACGTTTGCCTGCCGTTCTTATATTCATTGTTACCGCTATTATGGAACATCGCGTGTCCACCCTATCCTAGGAGGTATGAAGCATGCTCATTGCATTGCAGGGTGCCGTTTCGCAGGGCGTCCTCTGGGGCATCATGGTGCTCGGCGTGTTTATCACGTTCCGCCTGCTCGACATCCCCGATATGACCTGCGACGGCAGCTTTGCTCTCGGCGGCTGTGTTTGCGCCGTGCTCATCGTCAACAATAACGTCGACCCCTTGCTCGCCGTGCTGGCCGGCATGTGCGCCGGTGCCATCGCCGGCGCCGTCACGGGCATTCTGACCACCGTCTTTGAGATTCCTGCAATCCTCGCCGGAATCCTCACCCAGATTAGCCTGTGGTCCATCAACCTGCGCATCATGGGTAAATCCAACACGCCCATCCTTGCCAAGGGCACCATCTTCTCATCCGTCAGCCATATGACGGGCCTGCCGCAGTCCACCGTTGCCATTATCTTGGGCATCTTGCTCGCCGTGGCTATCGTTGCCATCCTGTACTGGTTCTTTGGCACCGAGATTGGCTCGGCGCTGCGTGCCACCGGCAACAACGAGTACATGATCCGCGCCCTGGGCGTTAACACCAACACCACCAAGATGATCGCCCTCGTGCTCTCCAACGCCCTTATCGGCCTTTCGGGCGCGCTCATCTGCCAGAGCCAGAAGTACGCTGACATTGGCATGGGCACCGGCGCCATCGTTATCGGTCTTGCCGCCATCGTCATCGGCGAGGTGCTCGGCCGCCTGCTGCCCGGCGGACTCACGCAGTTTAGCGTCCGTCTTGCCTCTGCCGTCTTTGGCTCCGTGGTGTACTTCCTCATCCGCGCTATCGTGCTGCAGCTGGGCATGGACGCCAACGACATGAAGCTGCTCTCCGCCGTAATCGTTGCCGTGGCCCTGTGCGTGCCCGTGGTTTGGGAGCGCTACAAGCTCCGCAGCTCCTACACGAAGGGAGATGAGGCAGATGCTTAAGCTCTCGCACGTCAAAAAGACCTTTAACAAGGGCACCGTCACCGAGAAGCGCGCACTCACCGGCGTCGACCTCACCCTTAACGACGGCGACTTTGTGACCGTGATCGGCGGCAACGGCGCCGGCAAGTCCACGCTACTCAACATGATTGCCGGCGTGTATCCGCTCGATTCGGGCGTTATTGAGCTCGACGGCACCGATATCTCGCGTCTGAGCGAGTCGCAGCGCGCAAAGTACCTGGGCCGCGTGTTCCAGGACCCCATGCGCGGCACCGCAGCCGACATGCAGATCGCCGAGAACCTGGCCCTCGCCAAGCGCCGCGGCCGGCGTCGCGGTCTTTCGTGGGGCGTCACCAAGACCGAGAAGGACGAGTACGTTGAGCTGCTCAAGCGTCTGGACCTTGGTCTGGATACGCGCCTTAACGCTAAGGTCGGCCTGCTCTCGGGCGGCCAGCGCCAGGCACTCACCCTGCTGATGGCCACGCTCACCAAGCCGCGCCTGCTGCTGCTCGACGAGCACACCGCCGCACTCGACCCCAAGACGGCATCGAAGGTGCTCAATCTGACCGAGGAGATCGTCGACGAGAACCACCTGACCACGCTCATGGTCACGCATAACATGAACGACGCCATCCGTCTGGGCAACCGTCTGATCATGATGCACGAGGGCCATGTGATCTACGACGTGGCCGGCGACGAGAAAAAGTCGCTCACCGTCGCCGACCTGCTGCAGAAGTTCGAGGAGGTCTCGGGCGGCGAGCTCGCCAACGACCGCATGCTACTGAGCTAAACCTGCCAAAAAGGGACAGGTTTATTTTGGCAGGTTTTATCTGCACAAACGTCAAAACCGCCGCAAAGGAGCAGATACCTTTGCGGCGGTTTTCGCTAACCCCCATATCGAGCACAGAAGCCCGTCCGAATTTGATCGGACGGGCTTCTTGATGGGTATCATGGTTGGACGATCATTAGGAGGTTTCCCTACATGGAATTGTTTGAGCCGATTCTTCATTTCTTTGCACAACGATGGGTCCACAACATCATCTGGGCAGGTATCTTGGCTATCGGCACCGCCGTTGCCGCCAAGGTCGCGTCCAAGACCCTGTACCACCTGCTCAACCGCGACGATAACCCACTCCCTTCATCAAGCATCTTCATCAACATCGCGCGCGCCGTCATTTGGATGATCGGCGGCAGCTTTATCCTCGACAACTGCTTTGGCATTAATGCAAACGCCCTCGTCGCCGCTCTTGGCGTCGGCGGCATCGCCATCTCACTCGGCTTTCAGGACACGCTGTCAAACCTCATCGGCGGCATGCAGGTGACGTTTATGGGCATTGTCAAACCCGGCGACAATATCGAGGTCGGCGGCGTGTCCGGCGTGGTCCAAGATATCACCTGGCGCCATACGACCATCGAAGATGCCTGCGGGCAGACCATCATCGTCCCCAACTCCAACATCTCCAAGAACACGCTCGTGCATTTGATGCCCTTTGGGCGCGTGGCCGTCCCCGTCGCGGTCAAGGACACGTCCAAGTGGGCTTCACTGGACGCGCTGGCAGATGAGCTCACCGACGCCACCAAGGCCGCCGTGCTTCCCATCTCGGGCTTTGACAAGGAGCCCTACGTGCTCTTTAGCGAGATCGGCGACTTTGGCGTCAAGGGCAAAATCATCTTTATCGTCAGCGACGACAGCACCACTTTCACGGCAGCCGACGCCTGCATCCGCGCCATCGCTCCCCTCATTGCCTAGCCTGCCAAATAGGGACAGGTTTATTTTGGCAGGTTTTATCTGGGCAAATTAGCTACCCGCGGAAGGACGAGACGATGGTACTATGGTTTATATAGTTGTTTAAACGACTAAGGGAGCAGAACTATGGAAGAGGCCTATCGTCAAGCACGCAAGCGCGGCGAGCAGGGACGCCGTCGCGCCATCAGCCAAAGCGAGCACCCGTACCTTACGGACCTCGATAGCCTCGTTGCCCAGCTCCCCTTAGGTCAGCGAGAGAGCGTCGGCCTAAGGGACATTCCGCTCGAAATGGTCGTCGGCACGGTTACCAAGGGCCGTCAGTCTGCCTTTTCGTGCAACTTTATGCCCCTGCTGCCGTTTAACACCGAGTTCGCCCGCAAGTGGTCCAACCTCTATGACATCCAGGTGACCGAGGGCTATCGCGACCCCATCATCGTCACCGAGTTCATGCATCGGTTCTACGTCCAGGAGGGCAACAAGCGCGTCAGCGTCCTCAAATTCCTGGACGCCCCGACGGTTTCGGCCAAGGTCACCCGCCTCTACCCCGGAAAATGGGATTCCGTCGAAAGTCGCCTGTACGGCGAGTTCTGCGCGTTTTGGCGCGTCTGCCCCCTATACGAGATCGAGTTCTCGCGCGAGGGAAGCTACGAGACGCTCGCCAAGATGCTCGGACAGGACTTTGTCGAAAAGTGGCCACAGAAAAAGGTCGATTACCTGCGCCACACCTTCCTACTCTTTAAACGCGCCTACCTGCGCGCCGGCGGCGACCATCTGGACATTACGCCCGCCGACGCCATGCTCGTCTACCTCAATGTGTACAACCAAGACCGTCTACTGGATACGCCGACGGACATCGTCGTAAACCGCCTGTGCAAGATTTGGCGCGAGCTGGTCATTGCCGGCAAAAATGACGAGGACAAGGTCGATCTTGTCGAAGCGCCGAGCGTCGATGAGGAAGAGGCGCCCACCAAGTCCACCTCCGGCGTGCTCAACTTCTTTATGGGCAAGACCGTCTACTCGGCGGCCAACCCCCTGCGCATCGCCTTTATCCACGAATTCCCCTGTGCGACATCGAGCTGGGACAGCCTGCATGATCAAGGGCGCCAATATCTTGACGAGCACTTTGGCGGCATCGTGCGCACCGAGGCGTTTGAGGACTGCCACGATCCGGACGTGTTCTACGCCGCCGTGGAAACGGCTGTCAAACATGGAGACAACGTCATCTTCTCGACCTCGCATCGCCTGATGGAATACACGCTCAGGGCAGCCGTTGAGTATCCCCAGGTTCGGTTCCTCAACTGCTCCATCGGCCTTCCCCACCAAAGCGTGCGCTCGTATTTTGGAAAGATGTACGAGGCAAAGTTTCTGCTGGGCGCCCTTGCGGCTAGCATGGCGGACAACCATCGCATTGGCTACCACGCGTCGGTCTTTGCGTCGGGCGCGCTTAGCGAGATCAACGCCTTTGCCATCGGCGCCTCGCTGCTCGACCCCCGCGCGCAAATTATCCTGACCTGGGGCGATGTGCCCGCCGGAGGCCTTGCCGAGGCCATGTGCCGCGAGGGCGTGAGCGTCATGACCGGCGCTGACATGTCAAAGTCGCTCGAAGACCCCACGGCCTACGGACTCCACCGCCTGGTCGATGGCAAGGTCACCGGCATCGCCATGCCGGTATGGAACTGGGGCCGATACTACGAGCTTATCGTGCGAAGTCTGCTGCACGGCACCTGGGATGAGACCAGTGACGACAGCCAGGTTCGTGCCGTCAACTACTGGTATGGTATGAGCTCGGGCGTCATCGACATTCGCTACGCTCCGGGCCTGCCCTATCAGACGCGTAAGCTTGTTCAGCTGCTCCGCAATGGCATCGTCGAGGGCTCCATCAATCCATTTGGCGGCGAGCTCCATAGCCAAGACGGCGTGGTGCAGATCGAGGGCTTTCCCCCGCTGCCGAGCACGCAAATCGTCGAGATGGACTGGCTGGCTGACAACGTTATAGGCTCGATACCGCAGCTCGATAACGAGCCGGAGGTCCGTGCCCTATGAATATCCTAGCCATTGCCGATGTAGAGGAGCGCTGCCTGTGGGAATGTTTTCGCAAGGAGCGCTTTGAGGACGTTGACCTGATTCTATCCGCAGGCGACCTGGATCCGGACTATCTTGAGTTTTTGGTCACTGTCATCAACAAACCGCTTGTGTACGTTCGTGGCAACCACGACGACCGCTACGCGCGCCATGCACCGGGCGGGTGCATTTGTGTTGAGGACAGCGTATATGTGTACCGAGGTATTCGCATTGCGGGTCTGGGCGGTTCCATGCGCTACCGCGACGGCGCGAACATGTATACCGAGCGCGAGATGGCAAAACGCATGCGCAAGCTATCGCGAAAAATCGCACTGGTAGACGGATGCGATATTCTACTTACCCATGCACCCGTCGCAGGCATGGGCGACCTGGACGACCTGCCGCATCGAGGATTCGAGTGCTTTAATGCGGCTCTTGAGTCTTGGGGTCCCGACTATATGATTCACGGGCATGTGCACCAAAGCTACGGCCCCAACTTTCAACGCGAGCGCCAACACCCATGCGGAACGAAGATTGTCAACGCCTGCGGCTATACCAAGATCGAAATTGACGAGGCGCGCTACCCCACGCGCGGTTGGAAGGCCGCTTGGCTCAACTCGCAAACCATGCGCCGCGAGCTCAAACGCCACGAAGCAATCGAGTCTTCAACCGCCAGAACCCCCTGGTAACTGCCAACAACCACCACGAAGGGGATAGGCACCTTTATGGTGGTTTTGCTGACTCGTCCGACCTGTCCATCACGGTGCTTGTGTAATTAACGAGAACACTCATTGTTTTGTAAGGACGGCGCTCACGTGCCGTCCTTTTTTGTCAACTTATGCAGTCTCGACCGTGTTGTATGTAGAGGGACCTCGCGAGACGCCTTCCCTATATCCACCACGACCAATTGGAGGTGACACTATGCCTGCACGCCGTAACCGCAATAGCACGCTCCGATGCGATGCCGATCAGATCGAGCGGGAAGCAAAGCGCTTGGTCGACACGTATTCCGACCTCATCCTTCGATTGTGCTATTCGGCCCTTGGATCCGCTGACGACGCTCAAGACATCTGCCAGGACACGCTGATCAAGATTCTCCAACGCACTCAACCGTTCGACTCGCTCGAACACGAACGTGCTTGGGTGATCCGAGTCGCACTGAACGCATGTCGCGATATCGGCCGTACGCACGCGAATCACCCGGTTGTCGACCTCGATTCGCTCCCCGATTTCTGCGCACCCGTAACACATACCGAGCAAGAATTCGCGCAACGCGACTGCGCCATTCTTTCCGCTGTCACGGCCCTGCCTCAAGCACAGCGCATCGCCATCTTTTTGCACTACTACGCAGGCATGAGCATCAGGGAAATCGCAGACGCCGTTCACGCGACGCCAGCTGCAACCGCCCAGCACCTTAGCCGCGGACGTGCGTCACTTCGGCTTTCCTTGAAAGGAGACCACAATGACTACGAACTCGAATGACTATCGCCACGCCCTGGAGCACATTTCGTTTACCGATAATGCGAAGCAGCACATGGCAAACTCGATTGCTCAGTCCGTCGCCTCGAGCGATGCGGCGACCGCTCAAAGCAACTTTAATGGCACGCGACGCAAGCCGCGCATCGCCCGCCATCCCGTAAGAACAGTCGCTCGCATTGCCGCTGTAACGGCAGTCCTCGCTATCGTCATTGGAGGCGCTGGCACGGCTATGGCAACAGGCGTCCTGCCGCTTCCTTCTGACATGCTTTCCGACATCTTTGACGGATCTGCTTCTCAAACCGAGATCATCGACCGTATTGGCCGGCCCGTCGGTGCTAGCTGCTCCAACAACGGAGTCACCGTGACCGCCGACGCCATCATGGGCGACAAGGATATGGTTACCATCGCCTATACGCTTACGTTCGACGATCCCGCTGCCCTGAAAAAGCTTTCCGAGCCGGGCGAGAACGGAACTATCGCCGGAAGTGTCGATGGAAACGTATACGTTGATGGCGAGCATGGCGGCCAAGGCCAATCATGGCTCATTGACAAGAACCCCAATGACTCCAGCATTCAATACTTTGCACAGTTCAGCGTTGAATCACCCGGCCTTATGGGCAGGACCGTCCGCACGCATATCAACTCTCTCGTTGTGCCACGTGCTGGCAAAGAGCTTCCCGAGTATAAGAAAATACTTACGGGCCCATGGGATCTTAAGTTCCAGCTGAATTACGAAGATACATCCGTTACGATTCCCGCGCCCAAATCGGTCAACTTTAACGGCACCAAGGCGACGATTCAAGAGGCCACCGTATCCTGCGTTGGCGTTTCAGTCCGCTACAACATAGATCGTTCCATCGAACACGACAACAACAGCGGCAAGATGTCTCAAAACATGGAGGAGTCTATGGATGCCGTTGGCAACATACCCCTCATCGTGACGTTCAAAGACGGTCATGTTGAGGACGCAACCAGCCACAGCGGCTATTTCGCAAATAAACTGGATAACGGCACCACTGATGTCCACAAGACCTGGCCGTTCTCGCAAGTTTGTGACACAGACAAGATTGCAAGCGTACAAATTGGCGATACGGTCATTCCCATGAATTCGTAACGCTACGCGGCTCGTATATGCACCCGGTTCCGCACTTCGCGTCTAAAGATGCGCTGTCATCGAGCAGCGTGAGCGCAAGGCCGCCCGTATGGTCGGCTGGGAACACCTCGTTGCGCTAAAAACCACCACGAAGGGGACCGGCACCTTTGTGGTGGTTTTGCTGACTCGTCCGACCTGTCCCAACGGTTTGTCTCAATCTGTAACAGGTAGGGCCCAAATAATCGGTTAGCTGTTACAGATCGAGACAGACCACGGATGCTCGGCCGAAAATCTCAATCTGTAACAGGTAGGAACAATTTTGCCCCTTAGATGTTACAGATTGGGATATTTGACAGCTTGAATCGGCATCGCCTACAGCGCGGCGACGACCTTGTCGCCCATCGTCGTGGTGCCGAGGATCTTATCTGCCGGGGTGTTGACATCGGCGATGTCACGGGTGCGCCAGCCCTCGTCGAGCACGCGCGCCACGGCGCTCTCGATCCACGCGGCTTGCTCGCCCATGTCGAGCGCGTAGGTCAGCAGCATCGCCACCGACAAGATTTGAGCCAGCGGATTGGCCACGCCGAGCCCCGCGATGTCAGGAGCGCTGCCAGCGCTCGGCCCAAACAGCGATACGC
This sequence comes from uncultured Collinsella sp., assembly GCA_905197665.1. Classification (GTDB taxonomy): domain Bacteria; phylum Actinomycetota; class Coriobacteriia; order Coriobacteriales; family Coriobacteriaceae; genus Collinsella. The sequence continues at coordinate 126,758 of CAJJZP010000004.1, read as the reverse complement.
CATCATCCAGCGAGGCAGAGGCAAGCATACCGAGCGATCCGGTAATCTGAGCCGCCTCATCGGACAGGATGTCGCCGAACATGTTCTCCGTCACCACGACGTCAAAGTCTGCCGGTCGACTGATGAGCTGCATGGCGGCGTTGTCGACGAGCAGGTCCTCAAGCTCCACGTCGGAGTACTCCTCGTCTTGCACGCGATGCACGATCTCGCGCCACATGCGGCTCGTCTCCAGCACGTTGCGCTTATCAACGCTCGTCACCTTGCCGCGACGTTTGCGCGCCGCCTCAAATGCCTGGCGCGCAATGCGCTCAATCTCGTACTCGCGATACTCCATCACGTCGACCGCACGCTGACCGGCCGCACCCGCAGCGCCCGCGCAGGTCACGGATGCGGGCGCCAAAGTCCCACGGCATGTTGTAGCCCATCGTATCGGGGATGTTCACGACCGTGGCACCGGCCTTTACGGCCGCCTCGATAATGCGCACCAGAAACTCCTGATCGGAGCGGCCGGCATCCTCGGCATAAAACTCAACATCGTCAACGAACTTGCGAGCATGTTTGACGGCATGGATCGCTCACTCAATTGCCCTTTCCTCAGTCATATGGAGCTTGTCGCGCAGGTGACTGGTGCTCACACCCAGCCCTGTATGGATACGGGGCCTCTGGGCCGTTTTGAGCGCCTCTGCAGCCACTTCGATATCCCTGTCGACAGCGCGCGTCAGGCCGCATACCGTGCATCGGTCGCCCGCAATCTTGCCAATCTCCTGTACGGAGCGAAAGTCACCAGGACTCGAGATGGGAAAGCCCGCCTCGATAACGTCCACGTTCATGCGCACCAGCTGGCGGGCGATGAAGAGCTTTTCCTCGGTATTCATGCTGGCGCCCGGCGACTGCTCACCGTCGCACAGGGTGGCGTCAAAGATTGTGATTTTGCGGCTTATATGTTCCTCCTGATTGACCGTTTTATGACAGATGGCTTTCAGGAGAGAGAGAAGGCCTAGAGATAGAAAAATACCCGTGTCGCTCATCACGCCTGAAAGCGGCAGACGATAGCGCACCCGGGTACAACAAATCGTTATAGCGAGATTACAACCCTAGCGCGCTATCCAATCTAGTAGCGCTAGGCCTAGGAGCTGTTGCGTGTTCTTAAACATGTTGGGCTCCCTTCGGCCTCGGGTAGAACTACATCGCGCTAAAGTACAACACAAGTAAAACCACCACAAGGGTGCCTGTCCCCTTCGTGGTGGTTTCGTTGACTCAAAAGCAAGAAACCCCGTCCCGCGCGAGGCAGAACCGGGTTTCTTTAGCAATGCTTGCTTTGTTCAGGCAGTAACTAGCAGTTACTCAGCCAGGAAGTCACGCTGGACAGCGGGATCGACCTTGACGCCAGGGCCCATGGTGGAAGACACGGAGATGGACTTGACGTACTTGCCCTTAGCAGAAGAGGGCTTGACACGCAGGATCTCGGTGTACAGGGCAGCGTAGTTCTCGACGAGCTGCTGCTCAGAGAAGGACTTCTTGCCCAGGGGCACGTGGCAGATGCCGTAACGGTCGGCGCGGTACTCAACGCGGCCAGCCTTGAGCTCGGAGACCATCTTGGCGACGTCCATGGTCACGGTGCCGAGCTTGGGGTTCGGCATGAGGCCACGGGGACCAAGGATCTTACCGATGCGGCCAACCTTGGCCATCATGTTCGGCGTAGCGATAGCGGCGTCGAAGTTGATCTCGCCCTTCTGGATCTGGGCGACGAGCTCGTCGGAACCGATGATGTCGGCGCCGGCAGCCTCGGCCTCGCGGGCCTTCTCGCCCTCGGCGAAGACAGCAACACGAACGGTCTTGCCGGTGCCGTGAGGCAGGGAGATGGAACCACGGATGTTCTGGTCAGCCTTACGAGTATCGATGCCCAGACGGAAGTGGGCCTCGACGGTCTCGTCGAACTTGGCGGTGTCGAGCTCCTTGATGAGCTTGGCAGCCTGAAGGGGGGTGTAGAGCGTGGCGCGGTCGATCTTCTCGGCAGCGGCGTTATAGCTCTTACCATGCTTAGCCATGTGCATTACCTCCTGTGGTTAAACGGGCGTGAGCCCTCCCACATCGTATCGTGTGCCCTATTGCACACATATAACGGGCGCCCCGGTCGGAGCACCCGTCGTTACCATAAGAAATCGCTACTCAGCGATGGTGACGCCCATGGAACGGGCGGTACCGGCGATGATCTTCTTAGCGGCGTCAATGTCGTTGGCATTGAGGTCCGGCATCTTGATCTCGGCGATCTTGGTGAGCTGCTCCTGGGAGAGCTGACCAACCTTGTCGGCCTGGGGCTTAGCGGAACCAGACTTGAGGTTCAGCTCCTTCTTGATGAGGTGAGCCGCCGGCGGGGTCTTGGTGATGAAGGAGAAGGACTTATCCTCGTAGACAGAGATCTCAACGGGGATGATGTCGCCCTTCTTGTCCTGCGTCTCGGCGTTAAAGGCCTGGCAGAACTGCATGATGTTCACGCCAGCAGCGCCCAGAGCGGGGCCGACGGGAGGAGCGGGGTTAGCTGCACCAGCAGGAATCTGGAGCTTAATGACGTTGGCAACCTTCTTCTCAGCCATGGTCATTCCTTTCGAATCACGAGTGTGAAGTACTTGCTATATCGTAAGCACGCACGTGTTAGAAGCACTCCTGAGATGAGCAGTCACAGAAGAAGCACGCTCGCGCGAACGGACGAAAACTTAAGCGATGACAGCGACCTGGTTAAAGTCGAGCTCGACCGGCGTCTCGCGGCCAAAGATCATCAGCGTGACCTTGAGCTTGCCAGCCTCGGTGTTAACCTCGGAGACCTTGCCATCAAAGTCGGTAAGCGGGCCATCGGTGACGCGGACGGACGTGCCGACTTGAATATCAACCGAGGTGCGCTTGGGCGAATCGCCCTTACCGGGACGACGAGTCATCTTGTTGTACTCGTCGCGGGAAAGCGGAGCGGGCTTGCCGTTGCCGCCTAGGAAACCGGTGACGCCGGGCGTGTTGCGAACACACGTCCACGCATCGTCATCCATCTCCATGCGAACCAGGACATAACCCGGAAAGATCTTAGAATCCTTGGTCTCGCGCTTGCCACCCTCTTTGATCTCGGTGACGCGCTCCATAGGAATCTCGATATCAAAGATACGGTCCTGCATGCCCATGGTCTCGATACGATGCTCGAGATCGGACTTAACGCGGTTCTCGTATCCAGAGTAAGTGTGAACGACGTACCAACGCTTAGACATGGTTTAGCCCCTCAATCCGGAGAACAGAGCAAGAGCCTCGCCAAAGCCAGCATCGAGCAGAGCGATGACGACGCCGACGACGACCAGAGAAGCGCAAACGACGACCGAGTAGTTCACGAGCTCCTTCTTGTCAGGCCACGTGACACGCTTCATCTCAGACTTGACCGAAGCGAAATACTTCTTGGTGCGGGCGAAGAAACCAGGCTTCTCGTTCTTCTTAGACTTCGCAGCCTTCTCGCTCTTCTTGGCAACGGCCTTCTTGGCCTCAACCTTGGAGTTGGCGGCAGCGTTGTTGGCAGGCGCCGACTGCTGTGCCTTCTTCTTGTTCTTCTTGTTGGCCATTTGGGTTACCTCCGCGCAATGCGCTTATACATGAGTAAACCGTAAGCCCCCAAATGGGAGCTTACGGAATAATGACTGGCACGCCAGGAAGGACTCGAACCCTCAACACTCGGTTTTGGAGACCGATGCTCTACCAATTGAACTACTGGCGTATGTGACTAGAGACTAGCGAGTCTCTTTGTGCAGCGTGTGGTGACGGCACCAGGGGCAATACTTCTTGATCTCCATACGATCAGGCATGTTCGCCTTGTTCTTGGTGGTCGTATAGTTGCGGCGCTTGCACTCAGTGCACGCAAGAGTAACTAGAGTACGCATGTATCCTGAACCTTTCATTTCAGCCCCGTACGGGCACGAGTTGTTACTTTATCAGCTCTATGTAAGTGCTGTCAATGAAAACCTCGAGTCAATTGGTTCTCGCTGGATCCATTCATATTTGGAACACATCAATGAAGCCAGCGAGATCTAATCGACGGTGCACCCAGGACCATTATCGATCCTCTCGACACCAGCAACGGCTCAATATCCATTGCAGAAAAGAACCCGGCACCCATATAAGTGCCGGGTTCTCTAAGTCAGCTATATCAAAGAGCTAATTTACTCAATGATCGTGGAGACGATGCCCGAACCGACGGTGTGGCCACCCTCGCGGATAGCGAAGCGCAGGCCCTCCTCCATGGCGATCGGGTGGATGAGGTCGCCCTCGATGGTGATGTGGTCACCAGGCATAGCCATCTCGGTGCCCTCGGGGAGCTTGACCGTACCGGTAACGTCGGTGGTACGGAAGTAGAACTGAGGACGATAACCATCGAAGAACGGGGTGTGACGGCCGCCCTCCTCCTTGGTCAGAACGTAGATCTCGCCGGTGAACTTGGTGTGCGGGGTAACCGAACCGGGCTTGCAGAGAACCTGGCCGCGCTCGATGTCCTCGCGCTTGATGCCGCGGAGCAGCAGACCGACGTTGTCGCCAGCCTCGCAGAAGTCCATGGACTTACGGAACATCTCGATACCGGTAACGACGGTGTTCTGGGTATCCTTGATGCCGACGATCTCGACGGGCTCGTTGAGCTTGAGCTCACCGCGCTCGACACGGCCGGTAGCAACGGTACCACGGCCGGAGATGGTCATAACGTCCTCAACAGCCATCAGGAACGGAAGGTCGTTGTTACGAGCAGGCGTCGGGATGTACTCGTCGACAGCGTTCATGAGCTCGCGAATGGCGTCCATCCACTTGGCGTCGCCCTCGAGAGCGCCCAGAGCGGAACCACGGATGACGGGGATGTCGTCGCCGGGGAAATCGTACTCGGAGAGGAGCTCACGGGTCTCCATCTCGACGAGGTCGATGAGCTCGTCATCGTCGACCATGTCGCACTTGTTCAGGAAGACGACGATGTAGGGAACGCCGACCTGACGGGCGAGCAGGATGTGCTCGCGAGTCTGAGCCATGGGGCCGTCGGTAGCGGCGATGACCAGGATAGCGCCGTCCATCTGAGCAGCACCGGAGATCATGTTCTTGACGTAGTCAGCGTGGCCCGGGCAGTCAACGTGAGCGTAGTGACGGGCAGCAGTCTCGTACTCGACGTGGGAGACGGAGATCGTAATGCCGCGCTCGCGCTCCTCGGGAGCCTTGTCGATGTTCTCGAACGCAGTGAAGTCAGCCTTGCAGCCCTCGGTCTCGGAGAGAACCTTGGTGATGGCGGCGGTCAGCGTGGTCTTGCCGTGGTCGACGTGACCAATGGTGCCGATGTTAACATGCGGCTTAGTGCGCTCAAACTTCTCTTTGGCCATAAAGCCCTCCTCTAAACAGGTCGTCCCCGGACGGGACTTTGCCTTTATACCATAGTGGCCTCTCAACATACTATTGAGAAGCCACCGTGTTACCTATGGTAGCGGTGACTGGATTCGAACCAGTGACGCCACGGGTATGAACCGTGTGCTCTAACCAACTGAGCTACACCGCCGGATGGAGCCTGCAACCAGACTTGAACTGGTGACCTCTTCGTTACCAACGAAGTGCTCTACCGACTGAGCTATACAGGCACTTGACGGGTGGGAGCTATAGGATTCGAACCTATGTAGGCAGAGCCAACGGGTTTACAGCCCGTCCCCATTAACCACTCGGGCAAACTCCCAATCGTTCAAGTATCCGCAGGTCCTTTGGTCTTTTGGACCGCCGCCCCCGCGAACGAAAAAGATAATACGATGCAACCTTGGGGGCTGTCAACGAAAACCTCTAAATACACGGTGCCGGGCGTATCTATAGCCCCGTGACCTGCGGTTTTGTTGAGTTTGGATATGAAGGACGCTGGATTTGCATATAGCGGTAACATTTCCCGAGGGAACACTTTGGCATAGTGGAGTGAGCCTGCAGATTATTACTTCGATAACGACTCATTTGCACCTATATATAGGTCGAGATCGGGCTTCCTTGGCAAATTCGAGCGTGGATGTTCTCCCGTTTGAAATCGAGCGTGGATAATCTCCCGCTTTTGACGTGCCACTGGGCCCAAAGTGGCAGATTATCCACGCTCAGTCTCCAGGTGGGAGATTATCCACCCTCGTATGTCCGATAATCCACGCTCGATCAAGCAGACCAGGGGCTTCACCGTTTTCATCTCGATCTGTAACAGTAAGAGGGTTATTCCTCCCCTATCTGTTACAGATCGAGATACCACGCAGCGACCCCAGCTTACGTCTCATTCTGTAACAGCTTGAACGGTTTTCAGCCTCTTCGTGTTACAGATTGAGATATTACCCACCAACCCGTCTTAACATCTCAATCTGTAACAGCTTGAAGAGAAATACCGGTCTAGATGTTGCGGATCAAGATTGAATCGCTTGGGCTGAATGTCCCCAAGATATTGGCTGGCGGTCACTAGAACTCAATCTCGTCAAAGTCAAAAGCTTTCAAAGTGAGTCCAACGAGCTTGTCTGTGCGCTCCTGAATCTGCTCGCTCGTCCAGGTATCAGTGTTTACCAACTCGTTGTTCAGGTTCAACCCGTTGCGGTATCCGACATTCGCCCCGTTGACATCCTTGCGGTCTCGCTTGGTCACAAAGGGCATGTTGCTCAGCTTTGAGTTATACCCGGTGATGGTTAGATTACCAAGCGTGTGGACCTGTTTCTCCTGCACCTCAATCGCCTTAGACATGTCGCCGTCCGCAACCATCTTCACCCATTCATCTGGAATGTTCTTGCCCTGAGGGAAGATGTGCTCGATTGTCCAGACGTAGTTTCCGGAGGCGTATCGTTCCCAAAGTGGCTTCATCTCTTTCGTAACGCTCGGAGATGCGATAACAGTAAGGATGTAGCGCGTCATATCGGGATTGACGTCGTAAATCGGCCCCTCAAGACGTTCTTTGAAGAAAGCGTCGCTGGCAGACACATCGACGAGACGCTTCTTGATGTACTCCGCGGCTGCAATGCCCTTGAGCCCCTCGCTTTCGAGGCTCTCACAAATACTGATGAAGAGTCTCTCAAGATCACGTGTGGGAGGTGTATCGGTGAGGTTGCGCCGGACAAAGAAGCAGACGAGGAGCTTAACAAGAAGCGCGAGGGTTTCATCTTTTAGCTCCAATTGGCTCTGCTTCTTAAAGAGGAACAGCAGCAACAGGTAAGATGCGACGCCCTGCGCTCTCGAAAGCTCCAAAAGCTGATGCGAAAGCTCGGAATCCGGGCTCTCTTGATCGAGTCCAATGATCCTCGAATAGAGTGCGGAATTCTCGGTCAGCTCGTCCAACACCTTAAGGGCGCCGTCATCAGATTCCATCCGCTTCTCGTAGATTTTCAGAAGGTTGGACCGCGTGGCAACGGAACCGAGGGGGAGCTGGGAACCAGATTCGCCGATAAATGGCTTGTTCACCTCCCGGCGGAAGGCGTCGTAGTTCTGGCGGAAGAAGCGTTCCTGCGTCTTGTAGTCATCGCCGAGATTGTGGAGCACTTCCTGCCAGCGTTCAAAGTAATAGTTGAGCTGTCCGTCATCCACCCCGGCAACCTTGCCGAGAAGCATGTTCTTGATAAGGTCAACGGCGCTCAAGGGAACACCGCGGTTGTTCAGGGACGCGAACAAGGTGTAGGCGTCAGCATGACTATCGACGGTAATCTGGACCACGACCGCCGAACACACCAACCTGCAGATATCAAGGAGGCAGCGAACGCACTCGATTCCATCCCTGCCCTCAACGTCCTCACCCAGCCGATCGTAAAAATAGTTGAATGCCTTAGACATCTTTCTTAGACCAAGGAACTTCGGCTTTTGTATAACCGTATCTAAGCCGATATGTTCCTTCAAAATCCAGCGGTAATCCTCAAGGTTATGATTCTGAACCTGAGGAATAACGCGCGTGATTGACTTGTCAGATTTCAAGATCAGACGATTGCGCAAGGGTCGAATATCGTCCAACATCATGTCGTCATCGATAGAATCCTTATGCTCCATGATGCGAGTATAGAGGGCGGCAAGGAGAAGACTGAGCGTCGTCAGGCGTTGCTGGCCATCGATAACTTCATAGTGAATGGTATCCATCTTGGAATTCACGGTCCCGTTCACGACAATAAACGAGCCCAGGAAGTAACCGGCGTCGTTTTGGGTGATGTCATCATAGAGATTCGCCCAGTCGCGCTGATTCCAAGTGTATTCGCGCTGGTAACGAGGAATGTCATAGATTTTTAGCATATCGGTCGACAGAATATTGGCAACCGTTGGGTCCTCTACGCTATTAATCATCATGGGTCCTTTCAATCGCCTTGCTCACAAACGACGGGAAATCCTTGTCGCTCTTGACTTCTCGCGCCGAATTAAATCTAGACTATAGTAATACCCATGGGCTACAGGAAAGAGAGCCGTGCACGGCGTGCGATCTTTCGAGAAGCGGCATCGGAGCTCTCAGCGCCTTGGTCACTTTCCACTCTATCCCAGTTGGAGACACAAAGCCCAAAACTCTAATGGAGACAGCAACTGTAAGCTTGGCTTTTCCCGCCTCATTGCACGCGTTTATTGACAACGAGCATCGGTTGCAAAGCACACAAGTGCACTTTCAGATTTAATTGTTGCATATTTGTTGCATGAGCTGTTGCATGAGAAGGCAGAATCAGAGGCTATATCGCCTCTGACCTGCGAAAACTCATGGAGCCAGTGACAGGAATCGAACCCGCAACCCACTGATTACAAATCAGTTGCGCTACCGTTGCGCCACACTGGCACACTTGGCGCTTTCGCGCGAAGCCAATTAAGAATAAAGGAATTGCGGACGAGGCGCAACAGGACGCACAGCGTTATACAAATATGCAAAATCCAGCAACAACACGTACCAGGCCCGTTCATTTCTGTCAGTTCGCCCTCAATCTTAAAACCCTTCGTCAAAACGAATAGTTTTAATTACAATGAAATAGATAAAACTATTCGTTCTGGCGAAGGGTTTCGCGATGCTTACTACCAAGGAAGCCGCCGAACTGCTCGACATCACTCCGCGCAGGGTGCAGGAGCTCATAAAAAACGGAGCACTTGAGGCCCGGAAGGCTTCTGGCGTGTGGCTTATCGACAAAGACAGCGTAGACACGCGACTCCGCTCCGCAACCAAAAGAGGGGGACGGCCTCGTCGTGGACACGGGAAAAGCGAGATCGCATTCACCCTCATGAATCGCACGCACGAGGTCGCCCAGCTGGTCTACAGCACATCGCGAAAAGACTTTACCCACATCGGTGCCGACATCGATTACGCCCACGCCCCTATTGGAGTATTTGGCCCTAATAGCCCCATATCGCTCGACTCCTTCCGCATCTGGTGGCGCGGCCGCGGTATCCCGCTCGCACGCATTGGGCTAGCCTCCCTGCTTGCAGAAGCCGCAGTCGATGTTCCCGATGAACTCGTACAGCGAAATCTTGGTCTCTCCTTATCCGACCAGTATTGGATTAGGCCCCAAGACTCCGGTCTCGCGTGGGAAGATATCAATTTCTTCAATAATGCTTTTGACGACGTCTCTCTCAGCATCGCGCCCTTCGCCCCAGAGGGCAAGGCGGCTGCCGCAAAGCCCGACAACACCTCGGACGGCAATCTTCAAAAGTACTGGACATGCGAGGGTGACCGTCGAATCCTCCACAAGGCAGGTGCGCATCTAAACCAGGAACCCTATAACGAGATGGTGGCGACTGCACTTCACCGTCGCATCCTAAACGCTTGCGATTATGTACCCTATTCGCTCGAAGGCGTGGGTACTTCTGCCCTGAGCATATGCGATGTCTTCTTAACTGATGAAGAAGAGTATGTCCCTGCGTTCTATGTAAACCAGCACGCAAACGCAGATGAACGGCTAACCGACTACGAGCGATATGTAGCAAACTGCGAAGAGCTCGGGGTGACAGGCGTCAAGGATGCCCTTGACCGCATGATTGTATGCGACGACATCATCGCCAACTATGACCGCCATTGGCGTAACTTTGGCCTTGTACGAAACGTCAACACGCTAACCTGCAGACCTGCCCCCATCTTCGATTCGGGCTCATCGCTCTGGTGCAACATTTCTCTTGAGGAGCTTCGGGCAGGAGAGCACAGTTTTACCAGCGCGCAGTTTCATTCAAGCCCCGCGAAACAAATGCTGCTTGTTGAGGATATGAGCTGGTTTGACGGCGACAAACTCGAAGGCTTCGTTGACGAGGCACTCGAGATTCTGTCCAGAAACGACGCGCTCACGGCAAGGCTGCCATATCTAAAAGAGGCACTTACATGGCGCCTCCGTAGAATGATCGACATCGCTGAATGGAGTTAGCGAGACAGCGTCGCACCGTCAGCTCCCCTACCTCCCGCGAAGGGCCTTGAGCTTGGCCAGGGCATCGGGGCTCAGGCGGCTGCCCAGGGTCATCTTGATCTGCGGAGCTTCCTCTGCCTCGTGAACATCGTTATCTATCTGCTTGATCTCGTCCACCAGCATGCGGCTCGAGATGCGCGTAACGCCCTTACCCATGACGACGGCCTGGATCGTGCCGTCGCTCGACACCACGGAGCACGCGCGGCCTTCCTCGCGCGCCTCGATGCAGAGCTTCTGCACCACGGTGTCGGCCGATACACCCGTCGGCGAAAACTCGATGCGCACGCCGCGGGCCGGCAGGTTGGGGCGCTCGTTGGAGATATTGCCCGCGCCGTCGAACACGATCACGGCCTCGTAGCGGCCCTGGGCAAAGGCGGCGACGTCGTTGATGAGGGCGGTGCGCGCCATATCGTGAACGTCGCTGGAATACGGATCATCGGAATGGTCGTAGACGAGCTTTTCGTAGCGCGGCGTGCAGTGGATCACGTTGTAGCCGTCGACCACCAGCAGCTCGGGCTTATTGGAGTGCACCGTCGAGACCGGGTCGGCGATGGCCTGCGCAAACGCATTGCCGCCCACGCCATAGGTCGCGGCCGAAACAATCGGCTTGGCCGAGCCTTCGCCAAAGCGCTTGGCCTTGGACTTGGCGCGGTTCTTCTTGGACATGCGCTACTCCTCCCCCATGAGCTCGCCGGCGTTGCGGCGCAGCCACTCAAAGCACAGCGCGGTAGTCGCCTGTGCCACGTTGAGGCTCTCGGTCATGCCGCGCTGGGGAAGCTTGGTCAAAAAGTCACATTTCTCGAGCACCAGACGCGAGATGCCGTCGCCCTCGGAACCCATGACGAGCGCAACGCGGCCCTCGAAGGGGGCGTCCCAGCAACTGCCTTCGGCGTGCTCGGAAGCGCCGCCCACCCAAAAGCCAGCGGCTTTGAGGTCGTCGAGTGCTCGGGCAATGTTGGGAACCTGCGCGATGGGCAGGTGCATGACGGCGCCGGCGGAGGTCTTGTAGCTGCCCACGGTCACGCCGGCGGCACGCTTGTTGGCGATGATGACGCCCGCTGCGCCCACAACCTCGGCAGAGCGCACGATGGCGCCAAAGTTACCGTCGTCGGTCACATGGTCGAGCGCGATGACGAGCGCAGGCCCGTCACCCGCGCGGTCGAGAATATCGGCAACATCGGCATAGGGGAAATTTCCCACCTCGAGCGCAATGCCCTGGTGAGCGCCATGGCTCGACAGCGCATCGAGCTGCGCGCGCGACACATACTTAATGCGGACGCCCGCGGCGTTGAGGTCATCGACCAGACGCGACAAGGCGGCATCGCGCTCCCCGCCCTCGGCAATGAGCGCGCACTTGATGGGAAAACCGGTGCGCAGCGCCTCGGCGGCAGCACGGCGACCTTCGATAAACTCGCCCTTGGGAACCTGGACGTTATCGCGGCTATGCTCGCGCAGCGGGCGAGCAGCCTGTGAGCGCTCGCGCTGGCCCTTGGGAGCGGCAGCGCGATCGTTGCGGCGAATCGGACGCGAGCCAGAAGCGGCCTGCTTGCCGCCACGAGGCGCACGCTTGCGATTGTCGGCCATAAAACGGCCTCCTTAAATAGATAACGAACAAGAATCGACCGTCCGAGCCACGGCACCTTGCCTTTCAATCGTCGGGCATGACCACCAGGTCTATGCCCTCCTCTTTCAAGGCAATCTGCCGCACCTCGAACGGTCGACAAATACTAGAGACTCTTAATACGGGTGCCGGCGGCGGTATCCTCGATCGTCAGCCCGAGGTCCTTGAGCTGGTCGCGGATGGCGTCGGCCAGATCCCAGTTCTTGGCGGCGCGGGCCTCGGCACGGGCCTCGAGAATCTTGGCAGCGGCCTCGTCCACGTCGTCGCCCGTGTAGGCAACCAGGCCGGCGGCTACGCCCAGCAGGCCCAGCGGCAACTCGACCTTTGGCTCGGGGAGCTCAACGCCAAACGTATCGAGGAGCTCGACCAGCGTATCGGCGGCGGCAAGCGCGGCGGCCTTGTCGGCAGCGTCGCCCGCCTGCTCCAGGTACTGGTTGCACTCGGTCACAAAGCCAAAGACGGCACCCATGGCACCGGCGGTGTTAAAGTCGTCGTCCATGCACTCCTTAAAGGTGGCACGGGTCTCGGCGGCCTTGGCGGCAAACGCCTCGGATGCTGTCTCATCGGCATCGGCCGTCGCATGGTTCGCGGCCCAGCGCAGGTTCTCGACCGTACCGGCGATACGCGTGAGCGAGTTCTCGGCACCCTCCAAGCGCTCCCAAGAAAAGTCGAGCGGCGAGCGATAGCTCGTCTGCAGCATCAGCAGGCGCAGGGCGGCAGCGGAGTGCTGCTCGAGGACCTCGGCCAGCGTAAAGAAGTTGCCGAGCGACTTGGACATTTTCTCGCCGTCTACCAGCAGCATGCCCGTGTGCATCCAGGTGTTGGAGAAGCCCTGGTGCCAGGCGCAGGTGGCCTGGGCGCACTCGTTCTCGTGATGCGGGAAGGCAAGGTCGGAGCCGCCGCCGTGGATGTCGATCGGGGTGCCCAGGTAGCGATGCACCATGGCGGCGCACTCGGTGTGCCAACCGGGACGGCCCTCGCCCCAGGGGCTCGGCCAGCTGGGCTCGCCGGGCTTGGCAGCCTTCCACAGGGCAAAGTCGAGCGGGTCGTTCTTGTCCTCGTTCTCCTCGATGCGCGCGCCAACCATAAGGTCGTCGATGTTGCGGCCCGAGACCTGACCATAGTTGGAATCGCTGCGCACGGCAAAGTACACGTCGCCGTTATCGGCGGCGTAGGCGTGGCCCTGCTCGATGAGCGTCTTGATCATGGCGATCATGGGGCCGATCTCTTTGGTGGCGCGGGGGCGCACATCGGGATCGAGCACGTTGGCGGCACGCATGACGCCGATGAACTTGTCGGAGAACTCCGTCGCGACCTCGGCAGCCGTACGGCCCTGCTCGTTGGCGCGCTTGATGATCTTGTCGTCGACGTCGGTGAGGTTCTGGGCGAACGTGACCTCGTAGCCGCTCGCGATGAGCCAGCGACGAATCACGTCAAAGCTGATGAACGTGCGGGCATTGCCGATGTGGATGTTGTCGTAGACCGTGGGGCCGCACACGTACATGCGGACCTTGCCGGACTCGATGGGCTGGAACTCTTCCTTTTTATGGGTAGCGCTGTTGTAGATACGCATTCGTTACTCCTTAACGGTTTTCTGTAGCAGGCAGACGGCCCAGGCGCCGATTCCCTCGCCCTGGCCTTCCCAACCGAGCTTTTCGGTCGTAGTGGCGGTGACGCCCACGTTTTCGACGTCGACGCCCAGGGCATGGGCAAGGTTGGCGCGCATGGCATCGCGGTGCGGGGTGATCTTGGGTTGCTGGCAGGCAATGGTGCAATCGGCATCGACAAACTCAAAGCCCAGCTCGCGCGCATAGTCCATCACGCGAGCGAGCAGCACCATCGAATCGGCACCCTCGTAGGCGGGATCAGTGTCGGGGAATAGCTTGCCGATGTCTCCCCCGCGGCAGGCGCCCAGAATGGCGTCGGCCAAGGCATGCGCGAGCACATCGGCATCCGAGTGGCCCAGCAGGCCGCGCTCGTAGGGAATGTCAACCCCGCCGATGATACATCGACGCCCCTCCACCAAACGGTGGACGTCGTAGCCGTGGCCAATGCGCAGGTTACTGAACATGGGGAAGGTCCTCTCCCTCGGCCATGCGGCCAAGCAGAATCGCGGTTACGGGACGCAGGTCCTCGGGCACCGTCACCTTAAGGTTATCGCGCGGGCTCTGGACACAGCGGACGCGCCCGCCCATGCGCTCGACCAGCGAAGAATCGTCGGTCCCGATAAAGCCCTCGGCGATAGCTGCGGTGTGGGCGCGCTTCATGGCGTCGACGCTAAAGATCTGCGGCGTCTGCGCGGCCCAATAGAGCTCGCGCGGCGGCGTCTCGACGATATTGTCGCCGTCGACAATCTTGAGCGTGTCGATCGCGGGCTGACCGCACACGACACCGTCGAGGGCGCGGTCGCTCACGAGCACGTCGATCGCATGATCGATGGCCTCGGTCGTGATGAGCGGACGGGCGCCGTCGTGGATGGCGACATATTCGAAACCCGCCGGTACCGCATGCACGCCGGCACGGGTGGAGTCCTGGCGGGTATCGCCGGCATCGGCGAAGCTGATGGGCGTGTCATAGTCAAACGGGTCGATGGCCAGGCGGCGCATCTCGGCACGGCGCTCGGCAGGGCACACCACCACGATGTGGCCGACCTTGTCGCTACGATCGAACGCGCGGATGGACCAGCTCATGAGCGGACGACCCGCCACGTTAACGAGCTGCTTGCCGCCGGGATTTCCAAAGCGCTGGCCGCTGCCGCCGGCAACGACCACGGCGCATACGGGCGCCATTATGCGTTCCCCTGTTTGGTGCCCTTCATGCGGTACAGCGAGTCCGCAAGAATGGCAGGGTTGTTGACGCCAAAGTCGCCCAGGCGCTCCGGATCCTCGCTAATGTCGTCCATGAGCTCCTGCAACGAGCCGTACTCGTCGACGATCTTCTCGGCCACGCCGTCGCGCACGACGGACACGCGCGAAAGCGTGCGCAGGCCCAGTGGCGTCATGACGGAGTCCTCGTCCAGGTCGTCGTAACCCAGAACCGCCGCCACATGCTGTGGGTCGGACAGGTCCTTAGGTGTCATACGGCTTAGGTTGGCGCGAATCTTCTCGGCATTAGCCTCGGAAGAATCACTTGCGTAGTCGCGGATCATCAGGTCATACTCGGTATCCATGCTGGAGCCCGCGAGCTGCTCGAGCTGCATCTGCACGAGCTTGCCCTGGTTGCCCAACTTGACGATGCAATCCTTAAGCTCAGTCTTTGCCTGCTGCATGATCTCGAAGCTCGAGAAAATACCGGTAATGTCGGCGAGCGTAACGTAGTCGTCGAGCTCGAGGGCCGTCAGACGCAGCAGGGAGCGGTCGAGCGACTGACGGGTAGTCTGGAGCGTGGCGACGAGCTGGTTGACCGAGCTCATGATGGTGGTGACGGGCTGGATCTCGTAGCTCTTGCCGTGAACGTACACGTTGACGACGGCACGACGGGCCGAGACCGAGATCACAATGGCATCGGTGAGCACCGACATGCGAGCGGCGGTGCGATGACGCATGCCCGTCTCGCTCGTGGCAAGCGAGGGATCGGGATTGAGATGGAAGTTGGCGCGCAGGATCTGGGTGAGGTCGCCGTCGATGACGATGGCGCCGTCCATCTTGGAGAGCTCGAACAGACGGTTCGAGGTGAACGAAATGTTGAGCGGGAAGCCGTCGTTACCGGCAGCGAGCACGTTTTCGGTGTCGCCAACGCAGATAAGGGCGCCCAGGTGACCGGCGATGATCATGTCGAGGGCAGTGCGGATCGGCTGACCAGGTGCCGTCAGACGGATGGCCTGTTCCATACGCTTTTGCAGCTCGTTCTTATCCAAGGCATCGCTCCCATCGTATACGCTCCATAAACGCTAAATAGTTTCTCACGGTTTGTCCCCGCGGCGCTCGCGAAATCCGATGCTTACAGAATGAGCGAACACCGCTAAGATAGCTAATTTGGGACGGGCTCTTTTGACTACCCAATCAACCATGTGCCAAGGTTAGTCTTTATGTTGCTCCCCCAAGAGGTACACGCGGGCCCGCCCGCAGAGAGGGAGCCAGACTATGGGACTCGCAGAGCTCGTGCTGCTCGCCGTTGGCCTTTCGATGGACGCCTTTGCCGTATCCATCTGCAAGGGCCTTGGCATGAAGAAGATCAACCTTAAGGTCGCCGTAGTGCTCGGCCTGTTCTTTGGCGGCTTCCAGGCCGGCATGCCCGTGATCGGATGGGCACTTGGCAGCCAGTTTATGGGCATCATCGGCCCCATCGACCACTGGATCGCCTTTATCCTGCTCGCCTTCATTGGCGGCAAAATGCTGTGGGAGGCCTTTACCGAGGACGAGGACGAGGACGAGGACGAGGATGAGGGCGACGGCAAGGATGCCGAAAAGATTGACCTGGGCGAGTACCTGATCCTCGCCATCGCCACCTCAATCGACGCCCTAGCCGTAGGCATCTCATTTGCCGCGCTCTCGGTCGACATCATGCCCGCCGTGTCGCTCATCGGCATCACGACCTTTATCTTCTCCGTCGCCGGCGTAGCGATCGGCCACACCTTTGGCGCGCGCTACGAAAAGCCTGCCACCATCGTGGGTGGCGTCGTGCTCATCTTCATCGGGCTTAAGATCTTGCTTGAGCATCTGGGGATTCTCGCGATATAAAAAACGCCTCTCATAAGCTCAACGTCAATGTAGAGGTCTCATGCAGAGTTTTGCATAATGCCTTTTCGTGCAGACTTTTGCATGTCATACTGATATGCAAAAGTCTGCACGTTAGGAGATCGCCATGGATACCCTTCCCATCACCACACCGCGGCAAGCTGGCATCTATGTGCGTCAGGCACGCGAGGCTCAGGGTCTCACCCGTGCCGCCCTCGCTAAAAAAGCCGGTGTTTCGGAACGCCTGCTCGCATCGCTCGAGCTAGGAGACGCCACGGGTATTCGGCTCGACAAGTTGCTGACTGTCTTTAACGCACTCGGCATAGGCCTCTTTGCGCAAAGCGATAACGACTCCATCGCATCGCCCTCCGAACATCCAACGACGATAGCGGACCTCCCTATCGCGAACTCGAATGCCCTGCCAAAGCCAAGCGTAGGCAGACGACCCGCTCGACAAGGAGCGCCATCTTCCTATGGTGCCTTGCTGGCCCAAATCGCAGCCGAGCAAGGCCTTACCGACACTTCAGACCTCTCCTTTGGCTGTAAGGTTGTGAAATAAATGGCAGAAATGGAGCTTGCGACCCTCATTTGTGGCGAAATCGCAGGCACTCTCCGGCAAGACGAGCATGGACTCTGCAGCTTTGTATACGCCCCAACCTATCGCGGGGCACCGCTATCGCTAACAATGCCGCTTTCCAATCGCACGTATGGCCATAACATCGTCCGCCCGTTCCTATTTGGCCTTTTGCCCGACAGTCAAGAGCAGCGTCGCGCCATTGCCACCGAGCATGATGTTGCATCTAACAACCCCGTCGCCCTCTTGTGCCATATCGGTCTTGACTGCGCGGGGGCCGTTCAGTTTTGTCGAGCCGATCAATTAGACGCCGTCCGTGGCAGGGTCTCCGCATACCGCCCGCTTACCAATTCTCAAATCGCTCACAAGCTTAAAGCAATTCGCGATGACGAAAGAGAGACATGGATGGGCTCCAACGAAAGCTGGTCCCTGGGCGGCAACCAAGGCAAATTTGCACTAGCTTGGCATGATGGCCAATGGTACGAATGTCTAGGGTCATCCCCCACTACCCATATCTTCAAAAATGGTGTCGTCGGGTTCAAACATCAGGCCTTAAACGAATTCGTCTGCATGAAAACGGCTCGGCGTGTTGGCATTCCAACTGCCAACGTCTCCTATTGCACATTTGAAGACGAAGCCGCACTCGTCGTTGAACGGTACGACAGAATGGTCAATAACAGCGGAAGTATCGAAAGGCTGCATCAGGAGGACTTTTGCCAGGCGCTCGGTGTATTGCCAAGCCAGAAATACACCGCCGACGGAGGACCGACTACACGAGACATCCAAGAACGACTGATTAACACAGTCCCCCACCACATGAATCTTGTGCTTTTTACCTATATGTTGTTCTATAACGCCATTATCAGAGCGCCTGACGCACACGCTAAAAACTACTCGCTCATCCTAGGCAAAGGCACAAACGCGGCACTCGCACCCATGTACGATGTCGCATCGGGCTTGGCGTATGAGAGCATGCGACGTCGGGCACGCCTTGCCATGAGCGTTGGCGGCGAGAATCGCGTGGGGCGTATCGGACCCAACGCTATCCGCCGATACCATGGTGAAGGCGACCCCGTGCTGGAAGCGGCACTCACCGATGCCGGGCTAACCGAGAAGTTTTGCTTTACAACCATGATGGACCTTGCCTACGAAGTGCCTATCTGCATGGAAGAGGTCATGGACGAATACGCCGATCTGCCCGGCATGGCGGACCTGCGCGAACATATGCTCGGGCCCGTCCGCGAAAACTGCCAGCGCACCCTCGACCTCATCAAAGCGGATATGGGCTAGACGCCAATCAATTTCCCATTTCTTAAAAGAAGAAAGGGGGCACCCGTCGCAAAAGCTCGGGTGCCCCCTCTCGTAATGTCATTTGCAACCCATCAGCAAAGGTTTTAGATCGCCGTTAATGTGACCTTTACGCGGCGAGGCGCTTGAGCACGTCGATGAGCAGCTCGTAGAAGCGCTCGGCAGAAGCGAGCTCCATGCTCTCGTCCGGGGTGTGGACATCGGAGAGCGTCGGGCCCACGGCGATGGCGTCCAGGCCGTGCAGGGCCTCGGCAAACAGGCCGCACTCAAGGCCGGCGTGAATGGACTCGATGCGCAGCTCGGAGCCAAAGAGCTCGCGATAGCTCTCGACAAAGACGTCGCGGACCGGCGAATGCTCGGCATAGCTCCAGCCGGGATACTCGAACTCAAACTTGGCGTCGAAGCCCAGGACATCGGCAAGCGTCTGCAAACGATCCTTGAACTCGTTCTGCAGCGAGGTGATCGAGGAGCGCGGGGAAAGCATGATCTTAACCTCGTCGTCAGAGGTGGCAACCACACCGATGTTGGAGGAAACCTCGACGGAGCCGTCGGTGGCGACATTGCGGCGAATCACGCCGTTAGGGGCAAGACGCAGGGCGCGGATAAGGGCAAGCGCGGACTTCTGGTCCATGGCCTCGACCTCGGCGTCGTCGGCAATCTCGACGGTGCAGGTAAAGCCGGGGTCGAAGACCTCGAGCTCGGCAGCGACGTCGGCGATGATGCCCTTTGCGATCTGGGCCGCGGCCTCGGCGGCAGCGTGGTCGGCGTAGACCAGAACAGCCTTGCATTCACGGTTGATGGCGTTGTCCTTGGTGCCGCCGTTAAAGCTAACGATGGCGGGCTCGCCGGCGACCATCAGGCGGTCGATGATGCGGGCCATGATGAGGTTGCCGTTGCCGCGCTCCAGGTGGATATCGCTGCCGGAGTGACCGCCCAGCAGGCCGGAGATGTCGAGCGTGAGGGTGCTACCGGTCTTGTGCTCGCGCACGATCGGGCAGGTGTAGGTAACGACGACGCCGCCGGCGCAGCTGACGGTGGCAACGCCCTCTTCCTCGGAGTCAAGGTTAATCATGGTGCGGGCGCTAATCTGGGACTTGTCGAGCGTCTCGGCGCCGACCAGGCCAGTCTCCTCGTCGGTGGTGAATACGCACTCGAGGGCGGGGTGAACGATCGAATCGTCATCGAGAACAGTGAGCATCAGAGCGACGGCGATACCGTTGTCGGCACCCAGGGTGGTACCGTTGGCGGTGAGGACGCCGTCCTTGACGACCAGGTCGATACCATCGGTCATAAAGTCGTGCTCAACGGAGCCCAACTTGTCGCACACCATATCGATGTGGCCCTGCAGCATCACGGTCGGGGCATTCTCGGCACCGGCAGATGCGGGCTTGCGAATGATGACGTTGTAGACCTCGTCCTGATACACATCGAGGCCGCGCTCCTTGGCAAACGCGACCAGGAAATCGCTGATGCCCTTCTCGTTGCCAGACCCACGGGGAATCGCGCTGACCTCCTCAAAGAAATGGAACAGCTGGGCGGGCTCATAGCCGGTGATCTTGTAGTCCATGGTGCCTCCTTGGCGCAACTGGTAAGACAGTAAGATATGCGACTTGTATATTCCCAGACTTTGCGTGCATAAACCAGTCGAAAACGCCGAGCGCCCTTGCATCATCGGCTAACGGCGGGGAAACGCCACTTTATTAAGATAAAGCAGGCTAGACGGGCCGTGCCGAAGGGGCGTTGGACCCTTCAACCAACCTCAACGCCTGTTGAACATTAATGCATACACCATTGGTATGTTTAATAAGATTCTTGTCCTCCGTCACGACGTAATCGGCATCAATGCGATTGGCGACGCCCAGCATCAGGTCGTCCTCAAAGTCATTGTGGTGGTACTTGAACACAAAGGAGTCGAAGACCTCGTCTGCACCGACCGGGGCGATGAGGGCTAGCTCGCGCATCTGTCGAACGCATGCCCAAGCCGTTTCGTCTGCCGCCGCAATGGCGTTATCGCTCAGTGAGCCAGTCTTTCTTCGGCACTCCTGCTTGATTGCCGCCGAGACAAGATATGAAACGTCTTTGACCGAAAGCGACGAGGCAAACAGGGCAATCCGCTCCGAGGCGTCGGCAATCTCGATCAGATGGACGACATTTGCCGTACGGTCGGACCTGCCAGAAAAATAATCCATCCATACGTTGGTATCGATTAACAGCTTGAGGACGCCTTCTGTGCTCATAGTTCCACCCATTCGGGATAGCGCTCCGCCATGGCCTCCTCATAGAGGTCGTCATAGTCTCCCGAGAACTCAGGGATGGGGATGCCGTATTTGAGGCACGAATCGCGAACGATATGGCTGCCTTGCGTGGCCCTTGACTCCATGCGCTGGGGCTCCACTCCGTCAGAAACCGGAGCCGCCGCATCTCCCTTCGAGGGCATGCGTCCGTTAACGACCAGATACTCCCAAAGTGTCCGAACGGCTTGTGACGGCGTCATGCCAATATGAGTCAGGACGGCGTCTCCCGCCTCTTTGAGCTGGCGATCTATACGCACGTTCATCTGAACTGGCCGCGTGTCGAGTATTGACGTAGGCATATCAGCTCCTTTGCTATACTATATCTCGATTTTAGTATAGCACGGCAGATTGAAGCGCATTTCAATAGAAATGAGGGCGCTTCCTTATCGGAAACGCCCCCGTTATACAAGGTATGTTTAATCCCTACAGCGCGCCAGAGCCGGCTTGCATCATACCGCCGGGGCCCGAGGTCACGCCGCCGCTCACGGGCGCGGCGTTGCCGGTGTGCGGTGCCGCCGGGGCGGTATCGCCACCGAGCGTGCCCGCCGGACGCGGTGCCGGGATCTCGCCCGTGCCATGGCTAAAGACAAACTTGCCATCGGCCACGTCGCACAGGACGGTATCGCCCTCGCCCCACTCGCCGGCCAGAAGCTCCTCGGACAGCGGGTCCTCGATGAGCTTTTGAATAGCACGGCGCAGCGGACGCGCACCGTTGGTGAGGTCGGTGCCCTCGGCCACGATCTTGTCATAGGCCGCATCGGTGAGCTTAATGTTCATGCCGTTGGCAATCAAACGCTGACGCAGGTCGTCCACCAGCAGGTGCGCGATCTTGGTCAGGTTCTCGCCCGAGAGCTTCTGGAACACCACGATGTCGTCGATACGGTTGAGCAGCTCGGGGCGGAACAGGCGCTTGAGCTCGCCCATCGCGCGGCCGCGGATCTCACTCGAGGTGAGGCCCTGCTCGCCGGTGGTGCCAAAGCCCACACTCGCATCCTGCGCGATCTCGCGGGCGCCCACGTTGGATGTCATGATGATCACGGTGTTGCGGAAGTCGACCGTCTTGCCCTGGCTATCGGTCAGACGACCCTCCTCCAGCACCTGCAGCAGGATGTTGAAGATATCGGGGTGCGCCTTCTCGATCTCGTCGAACAGCACGACCGAGTACGGGTGGCGACGAACGGCCTTAGTGAGCTGGCCGCCCTCGTCGTGACCAACGTAACCCGGAGGGCTACCGATGAGCTTGGATACCTCGAACTCGCTACCGAACTCGGACATGTCGAAGCTGATGAGCGCGTCCTTGCTGCCAAAGAGGTACTCGGCGAGCGTCTTGGCGAGCTCGGTCTTGCCTGTGCCGGTGGGACCCAGGAAGATAAAGCTACCGCCGGGGCGACGCGGGTCCTTGAGCGGCGAGCGGCTGCGGCGCACGGCCTTGGCAACGGCCTCGACAGCCTCATCCTGACCGATGATGCGCGTCTTGAGCACGCTTTCTGCCTGCAGCAGGCGACGGCTCTCGCTCTCGGTAAGCGAGGACACCGGCACGCCCGAAGTCACGGACACGATATCGGCGATCTGACTCACATCGATGGTGAGCGGGCTGGCGTCGAGCTCGGCGGTCCAGGCAGCCTTGGCCTCGGCGAGTTCGATCTCGGCAGCCTTCTGCTGCTCGGTGATCTCGGCGGCCTTGTTCATGTCGTCGCTCTCGGTGGCCTCCTGCGCGGCGGTCTTGAGCTCCTCTATGCGATGCTCGGCCTCGCGCACCGGCTCGGGCGCGCGGTTGGCGGCGATGCGGGCGCGGGCACCGGCCTCGTCAATGAGGTCGATGGCCTTATCGGGCAGGAAGCGATCCTGGATGTAGCGGTTGGAAAGGTTCGCGGCGGCCTCGATAGCACCCTGCGTATAGCGCACATGGTGGTGCTCCTCGTAGCGCGGCTTGAGCGCGGTCAGGATCTTGACCGTGTCCTCGACGCTCGGCTCCTCGACATCGATGGTCTGGAAGCGACGCTCGAAGGCCGGGTCCTTGGTGAGGTACTTGCGGAATTCCTCGGCCGTGGTGGCGCCGATAATCTGGAAGGCACCACGCGCGAGCACGGGCTTGAGCATGGAGCTTGCATCGATGGATCCCTCGGCAGAACCGGCACCGATGATGGTGTGCATCTCGTCGATAAACAGAATGACGTCGTCGGCCTCGGTCGCCTCCTGGATCACGTTCTTGAGGCGCTCCTCAAACTCACCGCGATACTTGGCGCCCGCGACAAGACCCGGCAGGTCAAGCGTCCAGATGTTCTGGTTCATAAGGTTCTCGGGCACATTGCCGGCAGCGATCTGCTGTGCCAGGCCCTCGACGATGGCCGTCTTGCCCACGCCGGGGTCGCCCAGAATGAGCGGGTTGTTCTTGGTGCGGCGCGAAAGAATTTCCATCATACGCTGGACTTCCTTTTCGCGACCAATTACAGGGTCGAGCTCGCCGTCGCGCGCCTTCTGCGTGAGGTTGGTCGCGAACTGCTTAAGCGTATCGGTGCCACTCCCCTTTTGCTGAGAGGCATCCGAGCCGCTAAAGAACGGCAGGCCCGCGCCGGGACGACCAGCACCGGCGCCGGCGAGCGGACGCTTCTTGTCCTGGTCCTTGGCGGTGAGTTTCTCGATAGCCTTTTTGATGGAGGCGGACGACACACCCAAGCGCATGAGGATGTCCATGGCCATGCCGTTGCCCTCTTCGACGATGCCGATCAGCAAGTGCTCGGTCGACACGTAGGTCTGGTTGTTCTCACGCGCCACGCGGAATGAACGCTCCATCACGCTAATGACGAGCGGCGTAAAGGCGAGCTTAGCGGCCTCGGTCTCCTCACTGGGCTCGGGAACCGTGGTCTGGACCTCTTTGAGAGTATCCATGATGTCATCGTAGGAGATGTCGAGCGAACGCAGTGCCTCGGCGGCAATGCCCTCGTCCTCCTTGGCAAGCGCGAGCAGCAGGTGCTCGGTACCCACCTTATTTGAATGAAGATCGAGCGCCTCTTGCTTGGCCATGGACATGACCTTGCGCGCGCGATCGGTAAAACGGTCTAACATGCTAGTTCCTCTTAGACGAGCTAGTTTTTTCAAACGCAAAGCGCCGCCCCGCGGCAGCGCTTTGGTCTCTTTACCCATATGGAGTATATGTTAACCGTTGGGACCTTTCCTGCCCGTAGCCGCGCGACAACGTCTACAAAAAAGGAATCGCCAGGTGCGTCTGCATCGGCCCAACGAGCGTGGATTTTCGGACACCCATTCCATGAACGTGGGTAATCTCCCGTTTTGAGCCCGTAAACAGGCCAAAAACGGGAGATTATCCACGTTCATGTTATGCGGATCAGTTTCACTTGCGCCAATTAGCTGGTGTGGCGCCAGCGAGGGTCGGTGAGCGTACGCGCCACGCCCAGGCCAACGGGCAGAAACGCCACGATGAGCACTGCACGCACAAACCAGCCGAGCATATTGACCGTGTCGAAGGTGCACATGTAATACATCGAGCGATACAGATACAAGCCCGGCACCATAATGACAATCGACGGCACCGTGAGGGCGATGCGTGGGTAGGTGAGTTTGATTTCAGCTAAGCTCGCGAGCAGTCCCGATACCAGCGCGCCGATAAACGCTGCTGCCTCGGGAGGCATACCCACGCTCAGACCCAGGAAGGGAAACAGCGTCGGCGCATCGACGAGCGTAAGGCGCAAGGTATTAGACACGGCGCCGATGAGCCCTGCCGCCGCTGCCATCTTTACCGGACTGTTGAACATAACCGAGAAGCCAAATACTCCGACAAAGCTCATCACAATACGCAAGAGTGTAAGAGCCAACGGTGAGAGGCCGAGCGGGGCAAAATCATCCGGCGCCAGCCCCACACACTCGGCAACCATCCAGCCTACGAGGGTCGCCATCACAATAATCGACACAGCATACGAAAGACGCTCAATACCGCTTCGCATGTCGAGCTTAGCGATGTCGAGGCCTGCCGTAATGAGAGGAAAGCCGGGGATCACAAAGAGCATGGCGCCGATATAGCCTTCTTGGTGCGACATTGCCCCCGGTATGACCTGGCCAAGGCCAAGCAATGCCAGCAGATACGAGACGCAAGCGAGTGCAACGCCGATCGTCAGCGCGCTAAACTGGCCAAGGCCCTGCTTGAGAATATGGGAGCGCGCAAAGTTGCCGACACCAGCGCCCACAAATGCACAGGCCATCTCGATAGGGCCGCCGCCGAGCAAAAAGACAAAGGCGCCGCAAGCACAGGCCGCCGCAATGCCCTGTTGCCAGGGAGTGTAATCGGGTTTTGAACTCTCAACGGTCTTGAGCATCTCGTGGTACTCATGCACGGTAAACCGGCGCCCGTAAACCTCGATTTCCTTTAAGAAGCTCTCCATCATCCATATGCGATGAGTATTGACCCCCGTTGTGGGTAGGCTGACGACCTCGTTAAAGCAGTGACCATCTTCGATACAAGTACACTCAAACGACAGGAGACTTAAGTCAACGTGGATGGTGACACCGAGTACAGCGGCGACGCGATTCATGGTATCGCGTACACGCCAGGCACCCGTTCCGCTCGCGAGCATAAGCATACCGGTGCGGCAAATGATGGATGATTTATCGGTGAGCGGCGCATCGACGGCAAGCTCACCGCCTGCCGTCACGATCTGGCACCAGTCGGTTTTCATATGGAGGGCGCCGGCACGAACACCGTGGTGCAGAGGGACTCTTGAGAGCAACGAATCATGGCGCGAAGGCTGTGGGGGTTCCGTCGATTCGACCTCGTCCTCGTCGGGCCCTTCATCAACAAGGTCGAAAGCATCGAGCGACGCCGGCTCGCGACGATCGATCAGCTCCTCGTCCTCATCGTCAAAGTAATTGAACTGATCGAGCATGTCCTCTTCGATTGCACGATCGCTCGCGTCGTTCATATAGACGCTCCCTTCCTACCGACTAACCCCCATCCTAGGCAGCGACGGCTAAAGGAAACATAAAAGAGACGACTGTCATGCATGGAAGGCGTAAACCCCCAATGCGCCGGTAGACCCCAGACGACTAGGACTGTCCCCAAGTGCCGGCACAAAAGGAACGTCCCCAAGTGCCAACCAGGGCAACACCGCAGATAGAGGACGGACAGCGAAAGCCCGCCAGAGTGAGCAAGGTGCCTTCAAACAAAATGGCGCCGCAGGTTGAGCATAAGTCAGCGAGCGGGCTGCATTTGAGACAAGGTGACGTGAAACGAAAGGGCGCTGACCTTCTGGTCGCGCCCTTGAAGTTGAACGTCAGATTGTCCAAATGCGGCCCGCGCAGCGTCGAGCCGTTACGCGGTTCGTAGAACCGCGTAACTAGTTAGTACATCTTCGCGCCGGCAGGGATGGAAGCGTCGAGCTGGATCAGGTTGAGACGCTCCTCGCCCTCCTCCTCGTGGATGGCGCTGATGAGCATACCGCAGCTTGGGATGCCCATCATCTTGCGCGGAGGCAGGTTGGTGATGGCGAGCAGGGTCTTGCCGACCAGATCCTCGGGCTCGTAATAATCGTGAATGCCGGAGAGGATGGTGCGGTCGGTGCCGGTGCCGTCATCGAGCGTAAAGTTCAGCAGCTTCTTGGACTTCTTGACGGCCTCGCATGCCTTGACCTTCACGGCGCGGAAGTCGCTCTTGGAGAAGGTATCAAAGTCGACGAACTCCTCAAACAGCGGCTCGACGGCAATCTTGGAATAATCAACCGTGGGCTTGAGCGGCTTGACGAAGGGGCTCGCGGTGTTGCCGGCCTCGGCAGCTTTGGCAGCAGCGGCACCGGACTGGAAACCCTTCTCGGGCTTCATGTGCGGGAACAGCAGCACGTCGCGGATGGAAGCCTGGTTGGTGAGCAGCATGACCACGCGGTCGATACCGATGCCGATGCCACCCGCGGGAGGCATACCGTACTCGAGGGCGCGCACGTAATCCTCGTCGTACTCCATGGCCTCATCGTCGCCACCGGCCTTCTCGGCCATCTGGGCAGCGAAGCGCTCGGCCTGGTCGACCGGGTCGTTGAGCTCGGAGAACGCGTTGGCGTACTCGTGACCGGCGATGACCAGCTCAAAGCGATGGGTCAGGCGCGGATCATCCTCAAAGCGCTTGGCAAGCGGGCTAACCTCGATGGGGTAATCGCACACGAAGGTGGGGTTGACGATGGTGTCCTCGCCCAGCTCGTCATAGATCTCGGCGATGATCTTGCCGGCGGTCCACTCGGGCTTAATCTCCAGGCCCTTCTCGCGTGCGGCGGCAGCAAGCTCCTCAACCGGCGTGTCGATGGTGACCTGCTTACCAATCACGTCAGAGACGATATCGGTCATGGAACGGCTTGCCCACTCACCAGAAAGGTCGATGGTCTGGCCCTGGTACTCAATAACCTCGGGGTTGCCGATAGCCTTGTTAGCGGCCTTAATGACACCCTGGGCGAGCGCCTTCATGCCCTCGAGATCGGAGAAGGCGCGGTAGGCCTCCATCGTGGTGAACTCGGGGTTATGGGTAAGGTCCATACCCTCGTTGCGGAAGATGCGGCCGATCTCGAAAACGCGCTCAAAGCCGCCGACGATGCAGCGCTTGAGGTGCAGCTCGGTGGCGATACGCAGGTAGCACTCCTGATCGAGCGCGTTGAAGTGCGAGATGAACGGCTTGGCAGTAGCTCCGCCCTGGATGGTCTGCAGGATAGGAGTCTCGACCTCCATGTAGCCATCGGACTCCATAAAGCGGCGGAACGTGGAGAGGATCTGCGAGCGCTTGCGGAAGGTCTCGCGAACGTCGTCGTTGGCGATCAGGTCGACATAACGCTGACGATAGCGGGTCTCCTTGTCGGAGAGACCGTGGAACTTCTCGGGCAGCGGGCGAACGGCCTTGGACAGCAGCGTCGCGCTCTTGGGGGCAACGGAAAGCTGACCACGCTTGGTACGCACGACCACGCCGGTCACGCCCAGGATATCGCCCAGGTCGAGGGCCTTGAGCGTATTCCAGGCGGCCTCGTCCATATCGTTGATGCGGCAGAACAGCTGGATCTCGCCGGTCGCGTCGCGCACGACGATGAACATGATCTTGCCCTGACCGCGCTTGGCGACCACACGGCCGCCGATCTTCACGACGTCCTCGGTGTCCTCGCCATCGGTGAGCTCGGCGTACTTAGTCTCGATGTCGACGACGTAGTCCTCAATCTCGGAGTGCTCGGGATAGGGGTTCTGGCCCGCCTCGAACAGGGCGGCGCGCTTGGCCAGGCGGGTGGCGCGCTCGTCGTTGAGCGTCGATGCCTGATCGGCGGCGTTCTGGTTCTCTGCCATAAGTTAGCTCCTCAAATTAAAACGCTCCCCAGGATTCGGTCCCAGGGAGCGAAAACATACCTTTACGCGGGACCGTGGTCTAGCGTGCGATCTTGGCGATGGTGTAGACGCGAGTCTTGCCGGAAGGCGTAACGACCTCGACGGAGTCGCCCTCGCCGTGACCGATGATGGCATGGCCGACCGGAGACTCGTTGGAGATCTTGTGCTCGAGCGAGTTGGTCTCGGTGGTACCGACGAGCGTGACTTCCATGACCTCACCGTTGGGATCGATCAGAGAAACGGTGGAACCGATGGAGACGGTCAGATCGCCCGTGGTGGCAGCAACCTGAGCGTTGGCGAGGATGGCCTGAATCTCGGCAATGCGAGCAGCATTCTGGGCCTGCTTGTCCTTAGCGGCGTCGTACTCGGAGTTCTCCGAAAGGTCGCCGAACGCGCGGGCTTCCTTGATGTCCTCGACGATCTCCTTGGCGTAATCGCCCTCACGCCAAGCGAGCTCCTCGACGAGCTTCTGGCGGCCCTCAGCGGTCAGTACGATCTGGCTTGCGTCCATACGGATATCTCCCCAACTCTGATCAAACAATCAACTGTCAACAAAACGAAAAAGACCGGCTAGCCTGCGGGCAAGCCGGTCAGGTGCTCACCCCAAAGGGATGGGACTACTCTGCGTCCGCGTCGCTGTCCTCTGCCTGCTTCTTCTTGGCAGCAGCGAGCTTGGCCTCGAGCTCAGCGATCTCCTTGTCCTCCTCGGACTGCTCGACCACGACCTCCTCGGCCTGCTTGGTCTCGGCCTTATCGTCGCCCTCCATACCCTCACGGATATTCTTGACGGTAGAGCCGAGGGACTTGCCGAGCTTCGGCAGGTTCTTGGGCCCGAAGATAATCAGGACAACGACGAGAATAATGATGAGCTCAGGAGCCCTCAGTCCAAACATGTAGACCTCCACAATACAGCGAGACAAGCTCGAATGAGTATACCGCGGGTATCGCGGTATCACAACAATAGCTAAAAAAAGGGACCGCAAGAAGCGGTCCCTCCTCATGCTCTGGTCGGGTTGACTGGATTTGAACCAGCGACCCCTGCGTCCCGAACGCAGTGCTCTACCAAACTGAGCCACAACCCGTTAGCTCGACTATAGTAACAAAGATTTTCGCCGCGTGCTAGATAAATTTTTGTTTCTTTGGCGCTTCAATGCGAACCGTGTCGGAAACGAGCTCCGTTGCATAAGCCCACCAGCCGTTTTGTTGAGCCGTCGCCGCAAGATTGGCTGCCGTGGCGGCGCTATCGCAGAGAGCAAACGAGCAGGCACCCGAACCGCACACGTTTGTGGCAATGGTACCGTCCTGTGAACGAAGCCAGTCGAGCACCGTTTGAATCCGCGGCTCCATCTGCGCGGAAATGACACCCAGGTTGTTGTGGACGAGCGCGTAGGCCGCCTCTGCGTCTCCCGAGCGAAGGGCAGATGCGATCGCTCCGGGCTTGTCCGCAGGCGCTGGGGTCTCGTCAAAACGTCGATAGGCTTCAATTGTTGAAACGCTTGCCTCGCGCGGCTTAACCAGCACGACGGGTGTCGCGGGAAGTGCGGGGTACTCGGTTGCCAGCACGTCTCCCCCACCCACGTAAAATGCAGGGCTGGCATGCAAAAAGAAGGGAACGTCAGCGCCAATGCCCCGTGCAATGTCGTCGAGCGCGGGGTCGGTGCGATCAATTCCCCAGAGCTCCGCCAAGGCAACAATGACCGCGGCCGCATCCGTCGAGGGGCCGCCCAAGCCGGCGCACAATGGAATGCGCTTCTCAATCGTCACGCAGATGTTTGCCTCGCGACCATAATGCTCGGCCATAGCAGCGGCTGCACGATACGCCGTATTCTTTTGCATGGGAAAGTCGGATGTCGGAATCGTCTGGACGGTCAGCGCCTGTGCCGGCGTAACCGTCACGGTATCGACAAGACCGACGGCTGCCATCAGGGAATCGACCTTATGGTAGCCGCGGTCGTCACGCTCGGTATGAACCCCCAGATAGAGGTTGATCTTTGCCGGCGCGGAAAGGGTCAGGGACCAATCGGTCACCGCTAGTGCTCCTCGAGCTGATTGCCGAGCGGGGTAAAAATGTGCTCGCCGCTCTCGGGGTCGAACAGCTCGACCTGGCCGGTGAGAACATCAATATACTGGTAGGACTGACGCGACTTGCGGCCACGGCGCTCGTCGACCTCGACGATAAAGACTGCCGGATGGACGCTCTTGATGGTGCCCATGCGCTCGACGACGCGGGTGCGGCCCATGTTGGCCTTCACCTTAACGCGATCGCCCACCATATCGGTCAGCTTCTCGTGGATGTCGTCGACGTGATTGACTTCCATCTCTTCCATGAACAGGGCCTCCAGAAGATGCAATTCAAAAAGGGGATAATACCCCTAAGATAGACAAAACTCTAATACTATAGCACCCTGCTGCCGCCATACGCAAGTAGCTAAATAAACCCCGTCCAAATACGTACCAGACGACAACCTCGCATGACCAGTTGTTACGCGGTTTGGTAAAACCGCGTAACCTAAAGACTATCGGTGTCCAAGACGATGGTGAATGGGCCGTCGTTGACCAAGTCGACTTTCATATCGGCGCCAAAGATGCCGTGCGCCACGTGTTCGACATCTTGACGAACGAGCGTCAGGAAGTACTCGTAGAGCTCGTTGGCAACATCGGGGGCGCCTGCATCGGTAAACGACGGACGGCGGCCGTGGCGGCAGTCGGCGAACAGCGTGAACTGTGACACCACGAGAACCTCGCCGTCGACATCGGCAAGTGCCAGGTTGGTCTTGCCGTTCTCGTCCTCGTTAATACGCAAGCCGCGGAGCTTGCCCCACAGCTTATCAGCCTCGGCGCGCGTGTCGCCGTGGCCCACGCCCAACAGCACCAGATAGCCGCGCCCAATTTTGCCCACGCACTCGCCGTCGACTGTCACGCCGGCATTGAGTACGCGCTGCACCACCGCACGCACGGCTTACTCCTCGCCCGTCAGTTTGGCGGATAGGTGCTCGAGCGCATGGAATCGATGGCTGATGGCGTTCTTCTCGTCCGCCGTGAGCTCGGCCATAGTCTTGCCCGGCGTATCGACCGGCAGGAACAGCGGGTCGTAGCCAAAGCCGTGATCGCCGCGACCCTCGTGCGCGATAACGCCCTCGCAGGCGCCCTCGCCATAGGTGACCAGGCCGTCCGTATCGATGAGCGCGACGACGCTCATAAAGCGCGCAGTGCGGTCCTCGTCGGCCACGCCCTCCAGATTCACGAGCAGCTTGGCGTTGTTGGCGGTATCGTCGCCGTGAACGCCCGCGTAGCGCGCGCTATACACACCGGGCTCACCGTCCAGTGCGTCGACGACCAGGCCCGAATCGTCGGCAATGGCCATGAGCCCCGTCTCTTCGACGGCAGCCTGCGCCTTGATGATGGCGTTCTCCAAAAACGTCGTGCCGTTTTCCTCGGGGTCCTCAAAATCGCCCAGCTGGCCGAGCGCCACAAAGCGAACCTCGGGCATGACCTTGCCCAAAATGGCCTCGATCTCGGTGAGCTTATGGGCGTTGCCCGTTGCCACGACGATGGTCGCCGCCGGGTCGAGGGTGTCGATGTCGATCTTCTCAAGTGCCATGAGTGGTCTCCTTGTCTCTATAGCAATGCCGCGCCGAGGGCGACGAGGGCCTCCGCCTCTCCCCTCTCAATCAACGGCAGTCTTATACTTCGACGTTTTCCCAGATAAAACCTGCCAAAATAAACCTGTCCCTTTTTGGCAGGTTAGGCGATGGCTTGGCGCTGAAGCTCGATGAGCTCGGCGATGCCTTTGTCGCCCAAGTCGAGCAGGGCGTTGAGGCGCTTACGGTCAAAGGGCGCCTGCTCGCCAGTGCCCTGGAGCTCGATCATCTCACCGGTGTCGGTGGCGACGAGGTTCATGTCGACTTCGGCATGGCTGTCCTCGGAATAATCGAGGTCAAGCAGCGTATTGCCGTCGACAACGCCCATGGAGATTGCAGCCACCTGGCCGGTAAGCGGGATGCGCTCGATCTTGCCCGCCTCGACCCACATGGCGAGGGCGTCGTGCAGCGCCACCCAGGCGCCGGTGATGCTCGCTGTACGCGTGCCGCCATCGGCCTGAATCACATCGCAGTCGACGGTGACGGTGTACTCGCCGAGCGCCTTCATGTTGACGACGGTACGCAGGCTGCGGCCAATGAGGCGCTCGATCTCCATGGAGCGACCCTTGCGGTTGGCGTGCTCGCGCTTGCAGCGCTTGCCGGTCGACGCCGGCAGCATGGCATACTCTGCGGTTACCCAGCCGGCCTTAGCTCCCTTTCGCCAGCCCGGCACGCCCTCCTCGATTGTGGCGGCGCACAACACGCGCGTGTCACCGAACTCGGCAAAACACGAGCCGTGGGCGTGCTTCATGACGCCACGGGTGAGCTTGACGGGGCGCAGTTCATTGGCGGCACGGCCGTTGGCGCGGTTGACCTGCATGTACTCCATAGAAATATCCTTTCGGCAGAAGAAGAGGGCAAGTCTTTGGACGGTAACCCTACATCTATTTCAGTTCGTCGATATCAATATGTTCGATGCTCTTGAGCGGCTGGCCAAAGATAAAGCTACCCGCCACCGCAAACTCGGCAATGTTATCGGCCGTCGTCGCAAAGCGATGCTGAGGCTCGGCAGCGTCGCCCGCCAGCTGCTCGCGGCGCGTGAGGATATCGGTCAGCTCGCGCGTAGTCTCCTCGGCGGAACTCACCACACGCACCCCGGGCCCCAGCGCATGGCGAATAGGCCCCACGAGCAGCGGAAAGTGCGTACAGCCGAGCACCACGGTATCGATTCCGCGATCGCGCAGCGGCTCAACCGTTGCGCCGACCAGCGCTCGCACGGCTGGCGTATCGAAGATGTCCTCGTTCTCGAGCCACTGCTCTTGCAGATGCGCGCCCGAGGCGAGCTCGTGTTCGACAACCTCGACAAAGCTCGAGGCAGGACAACCGTATACATCGACGCCGGCATCTAGATCCTGAATGGCGCGCGTGTAGGCGCCCGAGCGAATGGTGAGGTTGGTGGCGAGCACGCCCACGCGACGCGAACGGGTGCTGTTGATTGCCGCACGGGCACCCGGCGCGATCACGCCGATCACGGGAACGTCGAGCACCTGCTGGGCCAGACGCAAGGCCGCAGCTGTCGCCGTGTTGCAGGCGATGACCATAATCTTGACGTCGTGCTTCGACAGCCAACGGCCCGCCTGCAACGCAAACGAGCGCACCTCATCCTCGGTGCGCGTGCCGTAGGGGCAGCGTTTGGTGTCGCCGAAGTAGTAGACGGACTCGTGCGGCAGCACCGTCGCGATGGCGCGCGCAACCGTCAGACCGCCCAAACCAGAATCGAACACGCCAATCGGGCGCGTGTCGCCTGTCGGATTCTCGATATCGGACATTACCTCACCAGTCTCTCTCGAAAAGACATGTCCAAGTGCGGCGACGCCGCGCTACGAACGCGCCGCGACCAGCAGCTCTGCCGTCGCCGCCCAACCGTCGACAATTTTGCCGCGCGTAACGAAAGCGTTCTCGCAAGCAGCCAGGAACTCGGGCGCGCCGGCGCTCGTCAGGCCATTCTCGACCAGGCAGAACGTGCCCACGTGATCGGCCATGTAGAAGTCGGACTCGGAATCGCCGAGCGCGAGCGTTTCCTCGCGCTCGATCCCCAGGTGCTCGCAGAAGCGCGCGATGGCAACGCCCTTGTTGAGGCCGGCGGGATTGATGTTAAACGCGCGACCGTCCTCGACGCGATCGAGCTCGAGCGTCGTCGGCTTGGACAGATGCGTCAGGTGACCGTTACAGGCCCACACCAGGCCGCAGCCGGCCTCGTCGAGGATGGCCTGCGCCTCGTCATCGGGGATGTCGCCGCGCATGCCGACGGTGACCTCGCGGTACTTGTAGCCGGTCGACATGTCGTTGTGATACTCGACCTTGTGCGGCCAGCGGGCGAGGATCTTCTCGCACACGCCGGTCTGCTCGATCACCTGGTGCGGCGTGAGACCGCAAGAGGGGTCGTAGGGCATGTCGCCGGTCAGATACTCCCAATCGTTGGCTTTGAGGTCGTACATGACCAGGCCGCCCATCTCACCGATGTAGGAGTTGAGGCCGAGCACGCGCGCATCCTCGTGGATCATGGTACGGTTGCGGCCCGAGGTGGGAACCACCTGAATACCAGCGCGGGCAAGTGCCACGACGGCCTCGACGAGTTTGGTCGAGGGGTTACCGTCGTTGTCGCGCAGCACGCACGAGCCGGGCGCGAGCATCGTGGCATCCAGGTCGGTAAAGACGTACTTGACCTTGGCCAAGCGCTCGCGCATCTCGCCCGAAAGCTCGGCAACGGTCGGCAGGGTGTTGTGGGACATGGTTACTCCGTTTACGTAGAAGGGTTTGGACTTGGACGGCATGTTTTGATTGAGGGAACACGCTTATGGCGACAGCGCACTCAGGGCGCCGCCGCCATCATGGTTCATTAGTCAAACTGGGTAACATCGATCAGGCGATTGGCCAGCGAAAGGTCGCTCTCGATGGGCACGAACTCGTCGCCCACGTGCATGAGCTCCTCGTCACCCTTTGCCAGCAGCAAGACAATGGTGGGAGCATCGGGGTTGACGTACTCCTCGCGCGCCGCCTTGAACGCCGCATGCACAGCGGCTTCGCGGTCGAGGATGATCTTGTTCGGCGTATCGTCGGGAACATGCTCGGCAAGCTCGCGACAGACCTTCATCGGGTCCTCGTGAGCCGGGTCCTCGTTGGCAAAGATCATCAGGTCGGAATATGGTGCGGCCTCGCGCGGAAGCTGCTCGCGGCGCTCCTGCGCCTTGCCGCCGGCAGCGCCAAACACTGCAATGACTGGACTAGCGGGAAACGCGCGCTTGACCGACGAGAAAAGCGAACGGAACGAAAGCTGGTTGTGCGCATAGTCAACGACGCAGATCACGCGGCCGTCCTTCGACTCCACGACCTCCATACGGCCCGGCACACGCAGTTTGGAGAGGCCCTTCTTGATAGCCTCGATACCGATGCCGATCTCGCGCGCAGCGGCGATAGCGACCAGCGCGTTTTCCACGTTAAAGTCGCCCGCGATGCCCAGCAGGACCTTCTCCCCCGCCTCGGACTCGTCGGCACACAGGCCATGCAGGTTAAACTCGATGTTAAAGCCGACCATGCGCACATCGCTCGCCCACAGGCTTGCCTCGGGATGCTCGACGCCAACGGTCACCAAGCGCTCGGCCGTCGACGCTGCCTCCAACACACGGTCAACCTCTTCGGTGCCCAGATTCACCACGGCGGTCTTTGCCTGGTCAAAGATCCTGAGTTTGCTCTCAAAATAATCCTCAAACGTGGGGTGTTCGATCGGTGAGATGTGGTCACGGCCGATGTTGAGGAAGCACGCCACGTCAAACGGCAGATTCTCGACGCGTTGGTACTTGAGCGCCTGGCTCGAGACCTCCATGACCATGGACTGGCGACCTGACGTGCGGCAGTTGGCGATATGGCGCCAGACCTCTGGGGCCTCGGGCGTAGTATTGGTGCTCTCGTAGCACTCGATACCATCGTCGGTGTTCACTGAGCCGATCATGCCGCAGGACTCGCCCGCCGCTTTGATGATGGACTGGAGCATAAAAGCGGTCGTGGTCTTTCCCTTGGTACCGGTGATACCCACGATCTTGACGTCGTGGTCGGGACGGTCGTAGACCTCCGGCGGCAACAGGGCCATGGCCGTGCGAACGCTATCAACAACCAGCATCGCAGCACCGCTCTCCTGCGCCAGCGGCTCCAGAGACTCGACCAGCGACTCCTCGCACACAAATGCGACGGCGCCCGCATCGAGCGCCATGCTCAAAAACGCGGGCTTAAAGGCAGTGCCTTTGCAAAAGAACACGTCACCCGCCGAGACCGTACGCGAATCAAACGAGCAGCCGGTCACGGCACGCTCGTCAACCTGCTCTGATGCGCGCAGCTCGCCGCACACATCGAGAAGCTTGGCAAGCGTATCGACCGTGGTCACGGTCGCGGAATCCGAATGGTGCATCTTTCACCTTTCTCAGCCATTTGGCAGGGACGGTTTTTATAGTAACTGAAACGCACCCACGCAAAAACGGCTCCCGGAGGAGCCGTTACGCGCAGGCGTTCGTAAGCCGAGGCTAGGCAGCCTGAACAGCGGGCTGGTCCTCGTCGATAAAGAAGCGCTTGTACCACACCAGGAACACGAGCGGCGTATAGATCTTGCGCTGGAAATCGCCCTTGCCCGCAAAGTGCAGATCGAGCAGGTGCATGAGCTCGTCGGTATCGAAGAACTCGCTTGCCCACGGCGCGGTGAAGTACTCCTTGACATAGTCGTACCACTTTTGCTCGCGCAGCCAGTAGACAATCGGCACCGGGAAGCCCACCTTGGGACGGGTGGCCCACTCATCGGGCAGCGACTTGTTGGCAGCGTGGCGGAGTACCTGTTTGTTGCCGTTCTCGTTGATGCGGTAGCGGTCGGGAATGTGCTCGGCGAACTCCATGACTTTGCGGTCCAGGAAGGGCACGCGCAGCTCCAGCGAGTGCGCCATGCACATCTTGTCGGCCTTGAGCAGAATGTCGCCCGGAAGCCACATGTTCATGTCCAGGTACTGCTTCTTGACCAGCTCGGGCTGACCCTTCACGCGCGCATAGATGGGAGCGGCAAGCTCGAAGGCGCCATCGCCGGTGTTGTACTCGGGCTTGAGCACGCCGTCGACCTCGCGCTCCGGCCATACCAGAGCCTGTCCCAGGAACGACTTCTCAGGGATCTCGGCACCCTTGACCAGGAAGTTATGGCCCTTGAAGTACGGCATATGCAGCGCCAGGTTACCGAGCGCGCGACGGATGGGCAGCGGCACCATCTTTTTGTACTTGCGGACTGGGACCGTGTCCTCGTAGTAGGCGTAGCCGCCAAAGAGCTCGTCGGCGCCTTCGCCCGAAAGCACGACGGTGACGTCCTTGCGGGCCATCTCGGCCAAGAACCACAGCGGCACGGAAGACAGGTTGGACTGCGGCTCGTCCATGTGATACTGGATGTCCTCGAGCGCACCGAAGAACTCGTCGGCGGTTATCATCTTGCGGACATTCTCGACGCCGAGCTTGTCAGAAAGTTCCTTGGCGTAGTTGGTCTCGTTGAAATTCTTGTAATCGAAGCCCACCGAGAAGGTCTTGTCGGGCATGAGACAAGCGGCGATATAGCTGGAGTCGACGCCGCCGGAGAGGAACGAAGCGACCTTAACATCAGCGATGCGATGGGCCTCGACGCTCTCGTGCACGACCTCGTCCAGCTCGTCGACGTACTCCTCGAACGGCTTCTCGACGGCAGAGTAATCGCAATCCCAATAGCGCTCGATGTTCATCTTGCCGGTCGGGATGTCTACGGTAAAGTAATGCGCCGGCGGCAGCTTGTAGACACCCTCGAAGAAAGTCTCCTCGGTTGCCGAATACTGCAGCGTCATGTACGGACGCAGGGCCTTTTTGTTGACCGCCTTGTGGAAGTGCGGGTAGTCCAGGAAGCTCTTGATCTCGGAGCCAAAGAGCACGCCCGGAGCGCCGTCGCCCGCATCGGCCATGGGATAGTAGTAGAGCGGCTTGATGCCAAAGATATCGCGGGCGCCAAAGAGCTTGTTCTTCTTCTTGTCCCAGATGACGAAGGCGTACATGCCGCGCAGGCGATCGAGTACGGCCTCGCCCCACTCCTCGTAGCCGTGCAGAAGGCTCTCGGTGTCGGCGCCGCAGTGGAACTTGTAGCCCTTGGCCTCGAGCTCGGAACGGAGTTCTTGGAAGTTGTAGATCTCGCCGTTGAAGACAATGACGACGCTACCGTCCTCGTTGGCCATAGGTTGGGCGCCAGCCTCGGTCAGGTCGAGGATCGACAAGCGGCGGAAGCCGAGGGCAACGCGGCCGTCGATAAACTGACCGCCCATGTCGGGACCACGATGGACGATGCGGTCCATCATCTTGGTGAGCACCTCGGATTGGTTATCCGTCCCACCGACAAAACCGACAAAACCGCACATATACTATCCCCTCTGCTGTTGCTGGGCATCAAATCGAATCAGTAGCTTTTGAGTATACCCGAGGGCGTAAAGAGGGGCGGAATGTTCAGGCAATCTCAACTGAATCAGCTCCGCTGTGACACGCGTCGGTTACCTTTAATGGATATGAGGTGAATGAGGCGATTGTTTTGCTATACTCTCTCCGCACGGGCGATTGGCGCAACGGTTAGCGCAGGTGCTTTACACGCACAAGGCTGGGGGTTCGAATCCCTCATCGCCCACCATTGAATTGGAAACGGTCCTCGCAAGGGGACCGTTTTTGTTTGGGCCCAGCGCATGGGATTCGAACCCGACAGGGTGCGAAGCTGAGGAAACGCGAAACGTTTTCCAGCGCAGCACGCGAGGGCCGCAGGCCCGAAGCGAAAGCGGGCGGCGTCAGCCGCACGCGACATCCCTCATCGCCCACCACTGATTTGATAGGCTCCCAGCAATGGGAGCCTTTCTTTTTTGGGCCCATTTCATGGGATTCGAACCCGCCAGCACGACTGTCACAAAGGCCGTGGCCAGAAAATGGCAAAAATGAGTACTGCCACCTTGCTTACAACATATCAAAAGATAGTATTTGCTTAAGTTACGAAACATATGTCCATTATAAGGACTAGCAATTGGATCAAAATCGTGCATTCATCGCCATTTCGACTTGCCATCTGGTCTTATTAGTCCAAAATTGCTGCGACCAAATCGGTAACAGTACTCATATTTAATGTTATTTGACCAGCAGGTCTCCCCGCCTTAGCAAATCTAAGGCAAAACGGGCTCCAGACCGCTGAATCATGCCACATAGGGCACGTCCGCAGTCCGGAACCCGGTCAAAGTTAAGTTATTTCGCTGTGTTAGGCCAAAACGTCCGACAGGATCTCGATCAGACTGTCCACGTCGGCTTCCTCGCAGACGAGCGGCGGCAAGAAACGCAGCGTATGGGCACCCGTAGCGTTAATCACGGCACCAGCCCCCAATGCACGGGCCACAACGTCGTGTGCATCACCCACAGTATCGTCCAGATCGCAGCCGAGCATCAAGCCGCGGCCACGCACCTCGGTCACGTTCGGCAGCTTGGCGAGCTTTGCCTCCATATAGGCGCCTACCTTGGCAACATGGTCGGCATAATCGCCGTGCACGAGCGCGGAGAGCGTCGCGGCACACGCCGCGATGGCCAAGCAGCTACCGCCAAAGGTCGAGCCGTGGTCGCCCGGCTTAAACACGTCGGCAATCTCCTTCTTTGCCACGACGGCACCCATGGGCACGCCATCAGCAATGCCCTTGGCAAGGCTCATGATGTCGGGTTCCACGCCATAGGTTTGGAATGCAAACGGCTTGCCGGAGCGGAAGATGCCGCACTGGACCTCGTCGGCGATAAGCACGGCGCCCACTTCGTGTGCCAGGTCGTGCGCTGCCGCCATAAACTCCTCGGTCATGGGGTGCACGCCGCTCTCACCCTGGATCGGCTCGAGCATCACGGCACAAATTTCGCTCCCCAGCTGCTTAAAGATCGCACGCAGTTCATCGATATCGTTGGGCGTGCAGGCCACAAAGCCACCCGGCAGCGGGCGGAAACTATCCTGCAGCCAATCCTGCATGGTGGCGGCAATGGTCTCGAGCGTACGGCCGTGGAAGCCGCCGCGCATGCACACGATAGTGTTGCCGCCGTTACCGGCACGTTTGGCGTACAGGCGCGCGAGCTTCATCGAGCCCTCGTTGGCCTCAGCGCCGGAGTTGGCAAAGAAGGTCTCCCAAACCTGCTCATCCGCAGCCGGGGCACCAAGAGCAGCTGCCGTGGTCTCATCGCCGGCGGCAATGGCATCGGCAAGCACGCGCGCACCATCTACGTCGTCGTTAGCAAGCTTGGACAGCAGCGCCGCGACCTGTCCGCGCTGCTCAATGTAGAAGTAATTGGAGACATGCATGAGCTTTTTGGTCTGTGCCTCGAGCGCCGAGAGCACGGCCGGGTCACCATGACCTAGGCTGCACACGCCGATGCCGGCAAGAAAGTCGAGGTACTCACGACCATCGTCGCCGGTGAGCTTCATGCCGTGACCCTCGACAAACTCGACCGGAGAGCGGCCAAAGGTATGCATAACGTAATGGGATTCAAGCGATTGCTGAGCTGCAAGTGACATGGGATGCCTTTCGTTGGGCGCCAGACGGCGCAGGCCTATGGGTGCAGGAATGGGGCGGCTGCGAGTCAGTTAGACCGTCTGAAGCTTCTCGACCTCGTCGAGGTTCTCGGTCAGACGCGCAGCAAACGTCGAAAGCGGATGCGGATGCGTATCGAACTCGTAAGCCGTCTCGGTGGAATGGATCACGGTACCGACGCCGGCATCGGTCAGCAGCTCCAGCAGCAGCGAATGCGGCGTGGTGCCGTTGATGATGTGGGCACGAAATACACCGCCGGCAAGCGCATCGACGGCCGCGCGCAGCTTGGGAATC
Source organism: uncultured Collinsella sp. (assembly GCA_905197665.1). GTDB lineage: Bacteria > Actinomycetota > Coriobacteriia > Coriobacteriales > Coriobacteriaceae > Collinsella. Next base: position 86,033 of record CAJJZP010000004.1, on the reverse strand, counting down.
ATGCCCTTATCGACCTCGCCGCCGTAGAGCATCTCATTGACCTCGTCGAGCGTCAGGTTGGAGATAAGCGAATCCTTGTCGCTAAAGTCCTTATACAGGCCATCGACGTCGGTAAGGAAGATCACCTTATGCGCATGGAGCGCCGCCGCAACAGCACCGGCGGCGGTGTCGGCGTTGATGTTAAAGAAGCCGCCGTCCTCCCCCGCCGCAACGGTAGCGATGACGGGAATGTACTCGCTATCGAGCAAGCGCTCGATATAGTCGGTGTTGACGTGCGCGACCTTGCCCACGCGACCGAGCTCGGGGTCGAGCGGCTCGGCGATGAGCGTGCCGGCATCGCTGCCCGACACGCCCACGGCCAGGTTGCCGTGCCGGTTGATGGCAGCGACCAGCTCCTGGTTGACCTTGCCGCCCAGCACCTCGCGCACGATATCCATGGTCGCCGGCGTGGTCACACGCTGGCCGTTCTTAAACTCGACAGGGATGTCATAGTGGCTCAACGCCTCATTGATGGCCTTGCCGCCGCCATGCACGATAACGGGGCGCATGCCGATGATCTTAAGCAGGACGATGTCACTCATCACGTCGCGGCGCAGCTGCTCGTCGACCATGGCGGCTCCGCCATACTTGATAACGACCGTCTTGCCGGTCAGGTTTTTAATCCACGGCAGCGCCTCAAACAGCAGCTGCGCGGTTGCCTCGTTGGATTCACTCGAGCGACAATCGCGTGCGAATTTCATAGTCTGCCTCGTCTTTCGTATCGTTATCGCGCCGTGCTCCGCCGTCCGCAATCGCGACGAGATGCACAGCGCGCCTGGAGTTTAGGAACGGTAGTCGCCGTTGATCGAGATGTACTCGTGCGTGAGGTCGCAGGTCCAGACGGTCGTTGCCGCATCGCCTGCGCCCAGGTCGGCCGAGATCACAATCTCGGGCACCTCAAAACGTCGCAGGGCCTCGTCCTCATCGAAGGGAACAGTCAGACCGTCGCGACAGACAGGCATGCCCATCATGTCGATGGAAACGTCTTCCTGATTAAATTTCACGCCGCACTTACCGAGCGCCATGGCAACGCGGCCCCAATTGCAGTCATGGCCGGCGATGCAGGTCTTAACGAGCGGCGAGTTGGCAACGGCGCGGGCGGCGATATCGGCCTCCTCGTCGTTCACGGCGCCGGTAACGTTGACCGTAACAAGCTTGGATGCGCCCTCACCATCGGCGGCGATATTGCGCGCCAGGCTCTCGCACACCTCGTGCACGGCAAATGTCAACTCGTCAAAGGCATCGGAGCCCTCGACGATAGGCTCGGCATCTGCGGCAGCGGCACCGGAGGCAAGCATGGTGCAGGTGTCGTTGGTCGAGGTGTCGGAATCGACCGTTACCTTGTTAAAGGTCTGCTTGACGGTCGAGAGCAGCAGGGCATGAAGTGCCGCAGGCTCGACGGGGGCATCGGTAGTGATAACTGCGATCATGGTGGCCATGTTGGGCATGATCATGCCCGAGCCCTTGCACATTCCGCCTACCGTATAGACATTGCCCGCATGACCCGCAGCCTCACTGACGTAGGACACGGCGTACTCCTTGGAGTGCGTGTCGGTCGTCATGATGGCGCGAGCGGCATCGGCGCCACCGTGGGCGGAGAGCGCCTCGTAGGCAGCAGGAATGGCGGTCTCAAACGTGTCGATCGGCAGAATCTGGCCAATTACACCCGTGGAGGCAACCAGAATCTGCTGAGGCTCGCAGCCGATGACCTGCGATGCGATGCTGCACGTCTCGCGCGCGCATGCAAGGCCGGTCTCACCCGTGGCGGCGTTGGCATTGCCAGAGTTGACCGAAATGCCGGCGATGATACCGTACCCCTTGTCGGTACCGCCCAGGTTGGCACGGCTCACCTGCACGGGCGCCGCGCAAAAGCGATTGGCGGTAAACACGCCAGCACCGGGACAGGGTTTATCGGGCACGACGAGCGCGTAATCCAGACGCTCGGGGTTCTTGCGGAACCCAGCGTGGATGCCTGCAGCCTTAAAACCAGCCGCAGCCGTAACGCCACCCTCGACGGCGCGAATCTTGATATCAAACAGCTCGGTATTCATCGTCTTTATGACTCCTTATGTCAAACAAAAAACGGACATCGGTTGGTGCGCCATGCCAGTCGTGATCATGAAACCAGCTTAAGAGTGGCGCCCCACTCGATGCCCGACTACCAAATCGTTAACAATCGAATGTGCTACACCGGGCACGCCACTGTGGGCAAGCCTCGTCGCTCGTCAAAGCCAAAGACGATATTGGCGCACTGGACCGCTTGGCCCGCAGCGCCCTTGCACAGATTGTCGATGGCGCCCGTCGCCACCAGCACGCCCGCGCGCTTGTTGAGCGCGAGGCCAATCTGGGCAGCGTTGGTGCCGACGACCGAAGCCGTCTTGGGCTGCTGGCCGGCATCGAGCACGCGCACAAAGGTGCGACCGGCGTAGAACTGCTTGTAATGGTCGACGACATCCTCAAGAGCCAGCGTGTCGAGAGCCTGCGGCGCGAGCGGCAGCGTCACCGTGGAGAGCAGACCGCGCTTGAGCGGTGCCAGGTGCGGGGTAAAGACGACGCGATCGGTCAGGCCAAGGATTTGCTCAATCTCGGGCGTGTGGCGATGCTTGCCCACGCCGTAGGCCTCCAAGTTCTCGTCGGCGCTGCAAAAATGGGTGCGGGCGTTGCAGGACTTACCGGCGCCCGTCACGCCGCTAATGGCATCGACAATCACGGGGCCGTTCTCGGCCACCCAGCCCGCGCGCACGGCGGGCGCGGCGGCAAGGCTCGTTGCGGTGGGATAGCAACCGGCGCAGGCGACCAGCACGGGCTTGCCGTCGGCATGGTCGGATGCGGCGGTCTCCAAGTCCTGGCAGAACAGCTCGGGCAGACCGAAGGCACGGGTCTTGAGCAGCTCGGGGCTCGTATGCTCGGCGGCATACCAAGCCTCAAAAACGGACGCGTCGTTCAGACGGTAGTCGGCCGAAAGATCAAAGCAGGAGACGCCCGATGCAAGCAGCGCGGGCACCTGTGCCATGGCAGCCGTGTGCGGCACGGCCAAAAAGACCGCGTCGCAGTTCTTGAGCTCAGGGGCATCATGCGTCGTAAAGACAAGATCGCTTACGCCGGTGAAGCTCGGGTACACCGCAGACAACGGCTGGCCGGCATCGGCGTTGGACGTAATGGCAGCAAGTTCAAACTCGGGATGACCGAGGACGAGGCGAATGAGCTCGGCTCCGGCATATCCAGCCGCGCCGACGATTCCAACCTTCAAAGACATATCAGACTCCTTGTCTGCGATTTATGCACCGATGCGCATTTCGCAGCAGTCGTTATGAAGTGGGTTGAAACTTTAGCACCAAAAGATGCATGAATACGTAAATGGCTTGCATATTCATGCATTGAAACATTCCCGACACATTCGCTTGAAGGAATTGACAAATGGAGCGGGCCCCGTATTGACCGGCGCTCCTAACGGCGCCGGGCCATACGGGGCCCGCCCATGCGAAAACCAAGTTGTTAGGATGAGCCAGCTGGCTAGAGCTCGACCGGCACCCATTCTTCGTGATTGCAGATAAAAGCCTCGGGATCCTCGACGCTAAAGAAGACGAGCGTGGGGTCGTTAGGCCCCTCATAGTGCTCGCCCAGGCGCTCTAGATGCTTCCACCCAGCTTCGCGCATTTCGCCTAAAGCCCGGTCATCCAAGCCGGCACGCCCGCGCAAGATGAGCCAGCCATGGCCCGGCCACCAACTCGTGGCCTCAAAGCGCTGGTTTTGCAGCAGCTCTTGCCACACATCTTTGGTGCGCGCTGTTACAAACCACAGCTTGCCGTCCTGGATCTGCGCAAACGAAAACGGACGCACATGAGGCTGTCCGTCAACGCTCGTCGCCAAATACCATGCCGGCACCGACGTCAGATACTCCAACACCGTATTCAATCCGTCCATGTGTCCTCCTGGCGCTAGCTAATTCGGAACGGGTAGTTAATTTGAGACGCTCTAGAGCTCCAGGCGCTCCTCGCTGCCGTCGATATCACAGAAGCGCGCGGCAATGTTGCGGACCGAAAAGAAAGCAAGGCGGCCGTCGTTGGCACTCTCGTGTTCCTCGCCGATGCCCACCATGTGCTTAAAACCCGCTTGACGCACCTTGTCGCTCGCAACCGCGTCGTCCTCAAGTGCGGCCTCGCCGGTCAACACGATCCAACATTCCCCCGGCTTCCAGCCCGAGAGCTCAAACTTGGGATTCGTGCTGAGCTCGGCCCACACGTCCTTATCGCGCGAGGTGCAAAACCACAGCTTACCGTCATCGACCATGGCAAACGAAAACGGCCTCACGCGAGGCTGATGCCCGTCGGTCACATCGGTCGTGGCCAGATACCACGCCGGAATGCGCCTGAGATACGAACAGGCGCGCTCAAGCTGAGCCGTGCGGTCGTTGTCGGTCATAGGGACCCCTTTCTTGCGCTCGAATCGCGCCTAAACAAGTTGAAGGTTGACGACGATGACACACGCAAACAGCAGCATCGTCACAACCGCAGCCAGCGCATCCCCGCGGCGAAATGCAAGTGCATGCAGACGCGTGCGGCCCTGCTCGCCGTGATAGCAGCGTGCATCCATGGCGGCAGACAACGTCTCGGCATGACGGAACACGCCCGTGAACAGTGGAATCGCCACACTGCCGAGCATACGCACGCCGCCGAGCGGGCCACCCGTTACGCGTGCACCGCGGCTTGCCTGCGCGTCCGCCGTCTGCTTCATCTCGGTGGCAAACTGCGGCATAAAGCGCAACGCGATGCCCATGATCATGCCGAGCTCATGCGCAGGGAGCCCCACGCGCGCAAACGGTGCGAGCAGACGCTCAAAGCCCGCGGTGAGGTCGAGCGTAGGCGTGGTGAGCGTAATGGCGCTCATGCCGGCCATCATCAAGCTCAGGCGGCACGCCATAAAGGCGGCGGAATGCAGCGAGCCCTCGCTTATCTGCAAAAAGCCAAGCTGCCACAGAATGCGCCCGCTCTGGTCGGAAAACAGGTTGAGCACTGCGACCACCACGACAATCGCCAGCAATGGTGCCATCGATGATAGGACCCGGCGCAACGGCACCCGGGACACGGTATAGATCAGGACAACGAAGATTGCGACCGGGGCCAGTCCGCGGAAGCTGCTGACCGTGAGCGTCGTGATCAGAAACACAAAGCCCAAGAGCAACTTAGTTCGCGGGTCCAGGCGGTGGATCGCACTATCGCCGGGATAGTAGCTGCCAAACGAAAACGCCTCCATTAGCAGCCCTCCTCTCGCGCGACCGTCTTGGATTTAGCAATGTCCGCGACGTTAGAAGGACCGTCTGAGCGACCGATCAGCAAATCTGCCAGCTCGTCGGCCAGCGACTCAACCGTATAGAGCCCGCCGCAACGCAGCGGCACGCCCGCCTCCGCGAGCGCCAACGCCATGCGCTGAGCAGCAGGTACGCCCAAGCCGATCGACTTGAGCTCATCGGCATGTGCAAACACCTGCGCGGGGGTTCCCTCGGCAAACACCGCACCTTCGTTCATCACGACGATGCGGTCGCAGCAGTTGGCCAGGTCATCCATACTATGCGAAACCATGACAACGGTCAGGCCATCGCGGTGAAGCCGATCGATAAGCTCAAGGAAATCCCTGCGCGCAGCCGGATCGAGCCCCGCCATGGGTTCATCGAGCACCAGGACTTCGGGCTCCATGGCGAGCACACCGGCGAATGCCACGCGCCGTTGCTGACCGCCCGAAAGCTCGAAGGGACTCTTGTCGCCGACCGTGGAAAGGTCGAGGCCCACGCGCGAGAGCGACGACTCGACGCGACGGTCGACTTCATCTTGCGGCAAGCCAAGGTTGTGCGGGCCAAACGCCACGTCCTGCGTCACGGTTTCGGCAAACAGCTGACGCTCGGGATATTGAAACACCACGCCGACCTTGGCCTTAACCGCGGCGGCGTCTTTCTTGTTTGACAGATCGAGCCCCAGCGCGCGAACGAATCCCTCCTGGGGGCGAATCAAACCGTTGAGATGCTGGACCAGCGTCGACTTACCCGAACCGGTATGACCTGCCAAGCCCAGGAACTCGCCGCGACGCACCGTCAGCGATACATCGCGCAGCGCCCACGGGCTGCTGGGGTCGTTTCCCCAGAGAGCCTGTTTGCTCGATTTGCCCGCAGTGACCGAGCGCTTATGCCAGCGGCGGCGCTCGCGGGCACTCAGCGAGTAACTATGCGAGAGGTGCGAAATCTCGATGACGGGCTCCGACACGGCTGTCCCGTCGGTTGCAGAGGAGACGTTGTCGAGCACACGAGAATCGGATGCAGAAGGCCGCCCTGCGGTGTCTTCCCCACTCCGGTCGGCATATACCTGCGCAATCTCGGCGACCATATCCGCCTCGCGCACCTGCGCATGAACGGGCACGCCCTTCGCACGAAGCGCCATGCCCAAGCAGCACGACGCCGGCATATCCAGGTTGAGCTCCACGAGCCCATCTGCCCGCGTCAGAATCTCCTCGGGCGTACCGAGCATGGCAACGCGCCCCGCCCGAAACACCGCGACACGATCGGCCTCGGCGGCCTCTTCCATAAAGTGCGTAATCATCACGATGGTCATGCCGCGTTCGTGCAGCACGTGACAGGCCTTCATAAGGCCCTTGCGCCCGCGCGGATCGAGCATCGAGGACGCCTCGTCCAAAATGAGCACGCGCGGTTCCATGGCGAGCACACCGGCAAGCGCCACACGCTGCTTTTGACCGCCCGAAAGCGCATGGGTCTCGTGGCGCTCAAAGCCCACCAGGCCCACGCCCTTCAGCGCCTCGCGTACGCGCTGCGCAATTTGCGCCGATGGCACGCCAAGGTTTTCGGGACCGAACGCAACGTCATCTTCGACAAGCGTTGCCACCAGCTGGTCGTCGGGATTCTGGAACACCATGCCTGCGGTCGAACGAATGTCGTAGACCAGCTCGGGATCGGACGCATCCATACCGTTGATACGTACCGTGCCCGCATCGGGCTGCAGCAGCGCATTCAGATGCTTGGCAAACGTCGACTTGCCCGACCCATTGCCACCGAGGATGCAGAAAAACTCCCCGTCCTCGATGTTCAGATCGACACCGTCGAGTGCCGACACGGCACCGTCATAGCTAAAGGAAACGCCCCGACACTCAATCATGCGCGGCCTTTGACCTGGTCCTTTTTAGGCGTGATGAGGTTGGAGACTGCTTTATACACCGCTAGCGTCAACACCGAGTTAAGCACGGTCTTGATAAGGTTGAACGGCAGCACGGCAGGAATCATAAGCGGGGCGATCACATCGACCGAGCCATACCAGAACCATACGCCAATGGTAAGGTTTGCGACCATAGACAACGCCGTAGCGGCAATGACACCGAACACTAGGCCAATCACGGCACCCTTATAGGTATGCATCTTCTGGTACACGATAGCCGCGGGCAGAATGTAGCCCAGCGTAGCAACCAGGTTCATAAGTGCGCCGACCCAATCGCCCGTGGTAAGCGCATGGATAACAATCGCCATAGCGGCAACAGCAGTACCGGCGCCAGGACCATACGCAAAACCGCACACCATCGCCGGCACCAGCGACGGGTCATACGTCAAAAACGGCGCCGAAGGAAGGATAGGCAGCTGCACGTACATAAACAGGGCGCCCAAGGCACACATCAGCGCCATGGTAACGAGCTGTTTGGTGCTCCACCTATTCGTGTTCTCAAAATGGATATGCTGCGACTGTTCAGACATAAGATCACCTGCCTCTTTCATCCGGACTCTAACCGTTGGTACTGGGATCTCACCAGTTCAGCCGGCATGCGAACCAACGCACACACGGGTCGCGGACTCATCGGCTCGGCCGCAGGCACCTCGCCTGCGCCACGGCACCCCTTTAGCACCGCCCGATTTACCGCCAGTGGGGAATTTCACCCCGCCCTGAAACAGCAATTGCAAGTGTAGCACCAGTAGGCTTTCGCGCAAGTATGCCAAGGGTAATTTATGGCGGGGGAAACGCTCTAGAAATGCGGCCGGGACAGAGCAGCGCGACAATAACGTACCCGCCCATCCCAAAGTGCTGCGCTTTTCGCGGCAAAGCCGCGAAACAGCAAAAGGGAAAAGCCACCGCAACAACCACGTTCCCCATCCATCCCAAAGTAGCGCGCCTTTCGCGCAAAGCGCGAAACAGCGAAGGGGACACGTATCCCTATCGACCACGTCCTTCTCCGCCCGCCGACCTCAAGGCCGTAAACGCAGGGAATCCGGGGGCGTGACGGGGGCTTCCCTCCGGAACATTCCGCACTGGACGCAAAGAGGCTCCGCAGCGCGAAGCGCGATGCGGAGCCTCTTTGCATGTCCGAGGACGTTCCGGAGGGAAGCCCCCGTCACGCCCCCGGATTCCCGGTGGGAGTTCTAGACCTTGTCGGCCTTAGTACATACCGCCGCCCTGCTGACCAGCGGTGGCAGCAGCGATAGCGTCCTCAAGCTGAGTGTTCTTGGGCACATCGGAGACGGTGGCCTCGGTGATGAGGATCAGGCTGGCGACAGAAGCAGCGTTCTGCAGGGTGACGCGGCTGACCTTGACGGGGTCGAGGACGCCCATCTCGATCATGTCGCCCCACTCGCCGTTGGCAGAGTTGAGACCCTGGCCGGCGGGCAGCTCGGCAACCTTGTCGACCACGACAGCGCCCTCAAAGCCAGCGTTCTTGGCGATGGTGGCGACCGGAGCGGTCAGAGCCTTCTTGACGATGTCGACGCCGATCTTCTCCTCGGGGTCGTCGATCTCGACAGCATCGAGCGCAGGAGCAGCGTCCATGAAGGCGACGCCACCGCCGGCGACGATGCCCTCCTCGACAGCAGCGCGGGTAGCCTGCAGGGCATCCTCGACGCGGTGCTTGATCTCCTTGAGCTCGGACTCGGTAGCAGCGCCGACCTTGATGACGGCAACGCCACCGGAGAGCTTGGCCAGGCGCTCCTGGAGCTTCTCACGGTCGAAGTCAGAGGTGGTGTTCTCCATCTCGCCCTTAATCTGAGCGATGCGGGCGTCGATGGCCTCCTTGGAGCCAGCGCCGCCGACGACGACGGTGTTGTCCTTGGAGATGGTGACGGACTTAGCGGTACCGAGCATATCGGCGGTGATGTCAGCGACCTTCACGCCCAGCTCGTCCAGAGCGGCCTGGCCACCGGTGAGGACGGCGATGTCCTCGAGGATGCGCTTGCGGCGATCGCCGTAGCCCGGGGCCTTGACGGCGCAGACGTTGAGGGCGCCACGGATCTTGTTGAGGACGAGGGTGGGCAGAGCCTCGCCGTCGATGTCCTCAGCGATGATGAGCAGGCCACGGCCGGCGCGCTGGACAGCCTCGAGAACAGGCATGATGTCCTGAACGCTGGAGATCTTCTGGTCGGTGATGAGGATGTACGGATCCTTCATCACGGCCTCCATGCGGTCGTTGTCCGTGACGAAATAAGCGGAGACATAGCCCTTGTCGAACTGCATGCCCTCGACGGTGTCGATGGTGATGTCGAACGTCTGGGAATCCTCGACGGTGATGACGCCGTCCTTGCCCACGACCTCCATGGCCTCGGCGATCTTCTCGCCGACCTCGGGGTCACCAGCGGAGATGGTGCCGACGGAAGCGATCTGCTCCTTGGTCTCGACCGGCTTGGCCTGCTTCTTCATCTCGGCGACGGCGGCGTTTACGGCCTTGTCGATGCCGCGACGGATGGCCAGCGGGTTGGCGCCGGCGGCGACGTTGCGCAGACCGTCGTTGACGATAGCCTGAGCGAGCAGGGTTGCGGTGGTGGTGCCGTCACCCACGGTGTCGTTGGTCTTGGTGGCGACCTCCTTCACCAGCTGAGCGCCCATGTTCTCGATGTTGTCCTCGAGCTCGATCTCCTTAGCGACGGAAACGCCGTCGTTGGTGATGGTCGGAGCACCGAACGTGCGCTGCAGAGCGACATAGCGGCCCTTGGGGCCCATGGTGACGGTAACGGCGTCGGCCAGAGTGTTGACGCCCTTGGCGAGCTTAGCGCGGGCATCGGTGTTGAACGTAATGTTCTTTGCCATGGTGAGTAATCCTCCAAAAGAAATGTGACTCGCGTCGCCGCTTCCGAGTCCTATGCGGCGACCGCGTTCAAAGACGAATCAGAGATTCTGACGAGACTAGGCCTCGACGACGGCGTAGATGTCGTCGGCGCGCATGAGCAGATACTTCTCGCCGTCGACCTTGACCTCGTTGCCACCAAACTTACCGTAAATGACAACGTCGCCGACCTGAACGTCCATGGGGATGCGCTCGCCCTTGTCGTTGACCTTACCGGCACCCACGGCAACGATGGTGCCGCGCTGCGGCTTCTCCTGAGCGTTGCTGGCGATGTACAGACCAGAAGCGGTCTTCTGCTCGGCCTCGTCGGGCTTGACCAGGACGCGATCTGCAAGCGGCTTCAAAGACGACATGCTTGTTTCCTCCTTTGTGGGCCGCGCGGTCATGCCGCGCGGGTTAACCCTTTTTGTTTGCGTACGCGTTGAATGGTACCCACGAATGGCGGGTTATACAACACAGAGTCAAAAAATCTTATTTTTTGGCACTTAGATTTTCTGAATGTCGGAGGATAACTTATGCGCAGCCCCAAGGCGGACCGGAAAGCATGAAGTTTTAGCGCGGCAACTTTGTGAATCAGCTTCTCAAGACTACAATCCTCCAGATGAAATATGCCCAGATGAGAGGAAGGGAGGGCAGATGACTGATGAGCTGAGCACCTCGGCATGGCGAGATATAGCACCGAATCGCGATGCACGCGACTCCATGCCGCCCGTTCGCACTCGCCTGCTCGCCCTGGCTCTCGTCTTCGCCCTTCTCGCGGTAACCATCCTCTCCCCCATCGCAACCGCCCATGAGTTGCATCATGACTGCACCGGCGCGGGCTGCACCATCTGCGCCGAGCTCGCCGGCAATCTGTCGATCGCCCGTGGCGGTGACACCGTCCCCGTGGGCGCGACATCGTTCATCACCCTCTTGCTGATCTCCGCCCTAGCCGTCATCGGCACCGAGCGATCTTCATATGCCCCGGTCACCCTATTATCCCTCAGGGTCCGTCTGGACGATTAACGGCTCCCAATTGAATCAAATAGCTACCGCGTGCCACAGCGGCATCGCCTTCGGCCGTCGGCACCCCGACGCAGCCGTTTTCAATTCAGGAGCAATCTATGGACAACCGAATCTACCGTCGCCATCCCAAGCGGCGTCCTATTCGTCACCGTGGCCCCATGGCGGCGGCATATATGCCCCTTTTAAGTGCGGTCTTTGCTCTCGCCGCTTCTGACGACAATGCGTCCAGCTCGACCCCGTCGAGGGGCTCACTGACAAACAGCTTAAAGCCGGCGAGGATTACCCACCCATCATGAACGACAACCTGGAGAAGCTCGTGAAGACGCTGAACTAGGAGTAAGGAACAGAGACGATGAAGATGAGCATGAAGGATCTGAAAAGCTGGATGACCGACCATCCCTACCCCCGTACGCTGGCAACGATCGGCGGCGCATCGATATGCTCGATGCTCGCCCTCGAGCTGCCCTCCAACCATGAACTATGGAAGATGCAGGCCGGACCGGCACTTTTAGAGCTTTTGCTCATCTTCTGCTTCTTGTGCCTGTTGTTCTATCTGCCGCACCGCCGTAAGACCCCCGCAATCGTGGGCATCGCTGCGCTCGCCAGCATCGGTATCGCCGAGTACTTCGTAATCACGTTCAAATCGATGCCCATCCAACCCGGAGACCTGTTCGCCCTCTCGACCGCTGCGACGGTCGCCGGCAGCTACACCTATGAGCTCAGCACTTTCTGCTTCATGGGGCTTGCCGCCGCGGCCTTGGGAATCGCGCTTATCGTCCTCATTCCGCGTGATGCATGTGGGCGACCGCCGCGCCGCGCATCGGAAACGTCCCCCGAGCCCATCGACCATGCGATGTCTGCGTCCTTGAAATCGATGGACCCAAAGGCGTCTCCGGCAACCGAGGGGACATCGACAGCGCCGAGGGAGCATCCAGTCGCAACCAAATCCAAGCTCCCCCTCTCCGTCGACCGTCGTACCGCACTTGTTGCCGGAGCCGTGCTGGGGGCGCAGGCCTTCATCAGCTATTACGACACCTTGGGCATCAAGCTTCATACCTGGAAGCCCCTCGAAAGCTATTACAGTCAGGGGTTTCTCCCCACCTTCATTTCGAGCGCGCAAAAAATGGTGCCGCCTAAACCCAAGCACTACAAGAGCGGTGAGGCCTCGGCGATCATCAAGCGCCTTGCCGCGCGCTGGAACGCGGGCACGAACGGCATCGCCGACCCCTCCCGTGCCGCTGCCGTCGAACAGTTTGACCAGCTCAAGCCCTCAGTCATCTGCATCATGAACGAGTCCTTCGCCGACCTTTCAATCTTTAACGAACTGGGCTGTGGCTATAAGGGGCCCGAGCGCTTCAAAGCCATCGACAACGCGCTTCTGCAGGGAGTGAGCTACATGAGCGCCTTCGGTGCCGGCACCTGTAACAGCGAGTTCGAGTTCTTAACCGGACACTCCATGGCATTCCTGGGCGCTGGCGTCTACCCGTTCATGACCTACAACCTGGCCCCGAGCGAGAACCTCGCCCGTCAGTTCAAGAGACTCGGCTATCGCACCGTGGCCATGCACCCCAACCACGCCACCAACTGGAATCGCGAGAACGTCTTCGCGGACATGGGATTCGACGAGTTCCTCTCGATCGAGGACTTCGCCGGCGCACCCGAGCTCTGCCGCAAGGTCACCGACGCCGCCACCTACGACAAGTGCCTCGAGGTACTAAAGCAGAGCGACCAGCCGATCTTCATCCACGACGTGACGATGCAAAACCACTCCGCCTATGACACGGGCTTGGTGCCCACCGACCAGCAACTGCACCTTGCCGTCGAAGGTGTGTCCGACAAAGTTATCACCTGGACCAATGAATACTGCTCGCTCATGGAAGCGTCCGATGCCGCCTTCGCCGCCTTCCTGGAAAAGCTGCGCGATCTCGACCGCCCCGTCGTCGTGGTGATGTACGGCGACCACCAGCCGTTCTTCACCGACCGCTACAACGACCTCTACTTTACCGATGAGGACGATGCCACCCATACCGAGCGCATCTGGCAGACGCGCTATGTGGTCTGGGCGAACTACGATGTCGCCGGCAACGCACAAACGAGTGGGGAACTCAACACAAGCATCAATAACGTCGGTGCACTCGCACTCAATGCCATCGGTGCCCCGCTCACCGCCTACCAACGCGCACGCTTGCAAAACCGAGCGCACATGCCGGCGATAAACGTGGTGGGGGCGCAGGATGCGCACGGCGTTTGGTATACAGCCGAGGCCAAGAACGTTCCCGCCAAGACCGCTAATGCGCGCGATCGCCTGGACCGCATGCAATATCGTAAGCTCTTCGACCACGAAGGCTCGGTCTTTGCCACCCATAAGCAGGCGGCCGCCAACGAAACCGACCCCAACGCAGCTCCGGGAGCCTAGGGTTGACCAATCTCGGGCCCGGTATTCAGAAAAGTCAGTGCAGCAAAATGGCGATGCGGGCAGCGACTTGGGCATGGTTTTCGCCGCTCGCACGGGTCCCCTGGGGAGCAGCGTGCATTTTTGGGAGTTTTCAGCAGGCCAGGACGGCTGCATACGCGCCGGACACACCATATTGGTCCCAAGAACACCTTTGACCGGCGATTTGGGTCGACGGGCAAACCCCGTCAGGACAAAAAAGCGTGCCTCGCGCCGCACCGGACCCCAAAATGACGTCGATCTCCGCAATGCCACCCGACTGCAGCGGCACCGGCAGAGCTCACGGTGCTGAATACTCCATTTTTTGCACGGCCCAGGCGGGGGTACATCAGGACCGGAAAGAACATCTCAACTTTTTTTGCAATTTGCAACTGGAAGTATGCAAAACGCTAAGAGAAAGCATCGCTGATGTCCCAATTGAGCGCGCGGAGCAGCAGCGCTTCCACCCTGCGCCCAAATCCAGCAGAGAGGGGACGCTCCTAACGAACCCCCATCGGCAAACAAACGCGGCTCGAGCGCCATCCCAAAATAGGCTGCCCGAGCCGCGTTTAACGGTACGGCATGAATATTAGCGCTCGTAGATTAAGTTGCCCGCCAGGTAGGTGGCCTGAACCTTGGTGGCCTGGAGCTCTTGGGGGTCAACGGTGAGCAGGTTTCGGTCCAGGACTACCAGGTCGGCGTATTTGCCGGGTTCCAGGCTGCCGAGGTTTTGCTCGTCGCCCGCTGCGTACGCGCTGCCAAGCGTGTAGCTGCGCAGGGCCGTTGCCGCGTCGATACGCTCGCTCGGCAGCCAGCCGCCCTCGGGCCAGTGGCTGCGGGGATCTTGGCGCGTGATAGCCGTGTAGAGCACGTTCATGCTGGTAACGGCCGTGATGGGGCTGTCGGTACCGAAAGCTTGACGGATACCGCGCTGCTGATAAGTTGCGAACGGCCACATGATGCGGCTGCGTTCCAGGCCCAGGTCGCGCTCCGGGCCACCCGGGTCGAGCGTGATGTGGCAAGGCTGGCTCGAGGCAATGACGTTGAGCTTGCGCAGACGATCGATGTCCTGAGGCAGCAGATTCTCCAGGTGCTCAAGCGTATTGTGGCCGTGCTGGGGCAAGCCGTAGAGCTCTGCCGCCTCCTCAAAGATATCGAGCGCAGCATGGATGGCGCCGTCGCCGATAACGTGGATGCGCACGGTGTGGCCGCGCTCGGCTGCCGCCAGAACCAACTTGCGCATGCGCTCGACAGGAACCGTCAGGCGACCCTGATCGCCCGGGAAGCGTGGATTGGTATAGGGATCAGTGAGGTATGCGGTATGCTCGCTCGACACGCCGTCGAAGAACTGTTTAAAGCCTGGCGCCGAGAGCAGCGCGTTGTTCGCGTAGCGGGTCTGGAGTTCTTCCAAGCGCGATTGGTCATCCAGCAGCGTGGGAAACAGATGGGCGCGGATGCCCAGCTTGCCGGCGGCCTGCAGCTTGTCGTAAACATCGTCGCGAATAAAGTCGCAGCCTGGCATGGGCATGAGCGACATATCGCAGATTGAGGTAATGCCTTGCTCGGCCATACGCTTCATCTGGTCGGCGTATGCGCTCGCGATGCGGTCCTCGCCCAGCCACTCCAGGCAGCGCGGCAGCAGCTGCATGGCCGCAGCCTCGTGAGCGATACCCGTAAGCTCACCGTTTGAGTCTTTGTCGTAACTGCCACCCGCCGGAGGCTCGCTGTCGCGCGTAACGCCGAGCGCCTCGAGTGCGCGGCTGTTGAGCCACAGCGTGTGCCCGTCGCCCGAGTACATAACGCAGGGACGATCGGGAAATGCCGCATCGAGGGAGGCCTTGGTAGGGTGCTCGGGCGGATCCCAGCGGTAATCGCGCCAACCCTGGGTCACGACCCAGGCGTCATCTGGCAAGCCTTTGGAAAACTCGAGCGCATGCTGCACCAATGCTGCCTCGGACGTGCCCATATCCATGAGCATGTACGGCGAGGAGCCAACCGAAGTATGGAAGAAATGCAGGTGCGCATCGTGGAAACCGGGGCAGACAAACTGCTCGCCGTAATCGACCACCGGCGTGGCGGCAGGTGCGGCGTCAATCACGTCATCGGGCGCGCCGACTGCGACGATGCGATCACCCGCGATGGCGATCGCCAGCTCGCGGGCGGTATCGATACCGTCTTGGGCGGTAAAAACGTTCTTGGAGCGGATAATCCGATCGATATGCTGCATGAGCATCCCCATCTCTGGCAGGTAATTCAACACCCCCGAGTGTACTCCCCCGCCCTTGCAACAAAACCCCAAGCGGCAAACGGCAACTTTACCAGCCCTAGCGGCAGGTGGCATACTGGAGAGAGCCTGTACGATTTTGCGATCGAGCCAGCAAGGAGCAAATCGACCATGACGAAGACCAAGGCACAGCAGATTATGGCGGCAACCGAGGTTCGCGCGGCAGACGACGTCACCGCGGCCATCCATGATATCGCCGCCGAGTTTGAACCCTACATCATCAAGCAGCGCCGGCACTTCCATAAGCACCCGGAGCTGAGCCTTGCCGAGGAGCGCACGACTTCCGACATCGCCAACCAGCTCGACGCCATGAATATCCCCTACGAGCGTCCACTCAAGACGGGCCTGGTGGCGACACTCCGCGGCACCGCGCCCGATGCCTACCGCGAGGACGGCACGCCGCGCCGCCGTATCCTGCTGCGCGCCGACATCGACGCCCTGCCCGTCACCGAGCAGACCGGCGAGGAGTTCGCCAGCGTCAACGAGGGCTGCATGCACGCCTGCGGCCACGACTGCCATATCGCCATGATGCTCGGCACGTTGCAGATTCTGCGCCACATGACCGATGACATCCACGGCGAGATTCGCATCGTTTTCCAGCCCAGCGAGGAAAACGGCCAGGGTGCCAAGCTCATGATCGGCACGGGCGTACTCGATGGCGTCGACGGTGCCTATGCCGCGCACATCTGGAGCGAGGTCGATGCCGGCACCGTGAGCTGCGAGCCCGGTCCGCGCATGGCAAACACCGACTGGTTCCGCATCGACGTCCGCGGCACCTCGTGCCATGGCGCCATGCCCCAGCGCGGCCACGACGCCGTTATGGTTGCCGCCGAAATCGTCAACGCCCTGCAGACCATCGTCTCGCGCGAGATTAGCCCCTACGAACCCGCCGTCATCACCGTCGGCGAACTGCACGGCGGCACCGCGCGCAACGTTATCGCCGGCACGGCATACCTCGCCGGCACGGTGCGCACCTATGGTGACAAGACGCATGAGGAGATGCCCGAGCTTATGCGCCGCATCGTGGAGCACACTGCGGCGGCCCTGGGCGCCGAGGCCGAACTCACCGACTACACCATCGCCAACTACAAGGTCGAAAACGATGCCGCCTCGAGCGAGCGCTGCCGCCAAGCTGTGCTCAAGTGCCTGGGCCCCGCGGGCGAGGGCCATTACCGCGGCACGCTTTCGGGCGAGGACTTCTCGGAGTACCTGCGCCGTGTGCCGGGCGTGCTCGCCTTTGTTGGCACGCGCAACCCCCAGATTGGCGCCACCTATGCCCAGCACTCCTGCTTCTACAAGATCGACGAGAGCGTACTCGCCAAGGGCTCCATGGTAGCCGCTCAGTATGCCATCGACTTTTTGGCCGAGCCCACGCAAGAAGAGCTCGACGGCCCCACGATCGCCGCAGTTGCCGAGACCAATCCCGACCTGGCGGCCAAGCTGCGCTCTGCCAAGGCAACGGCCGCCGAGGCCCGCGACGCCGTGCACGACGCCCGCACCGCCCGCCATGCCGCCATCAAGGGCATTCACGATGCCCGTGCCGCTGCTCGCCACGAGGAGAAACGCGACGAGTAGCCGTCACGCCCACCCGTAACAACCTGGCTAGAGCAAAGCGGGGGCGAACGTTATCTCAACGTTCGCCCCCGCTTATGTGTCGACCGCTTTTCCAACGTATCCTCCGTCACGACAGGTAAGAGCGAAGGATGATGAGCCAGCGTGGCTGCTCGAGATAAATGATATCGGCAGGAACCCCCACAGGAACATGGCCCCCAAAAAGCAGGCCGGCGTCTGCGGGGTTGACCAGGCGGATTGCCCACACCGCAACCAGCAGCAAGCATATTGCGACCAGCGCCGCATCGATTGTCTTTCGGGTGCGCGAAGTTGTGACATAGTCCCTGGCGCACGCCAGCGCAAACATAGGGGGAACCATCCAAAACAGCGGATGATACGCAAGCGCGGCACGCCAATCGAGCCCAAACGCCGCGAGCCACGCGCGCGTCATGCCGCAGCCCGGGCACGGAATGCCCGTAAGCGCCCTAAACGGGCAGCCGATGCCCGTCACATACAGCACAAGGCACGACAGCGCCAAGATAGCGGCGAACAAAAGGGCGCGGCGGAATAGCCCCGCCGCGCCCCTTGTCTTGGACCGTGCTTGTGAATCCGAGTTGCTACGCACGTGCCGTAAACTGCGCAGTGTAGGCAGCCGCCATCGCGTTGACGTTCTTGACGATCAGATAGAAACCAATAATCGGTCCGATGCCGCACAGCAAGGCGCCGATCAGCTGCCACAACAGAAGCGTCGTGCCGCTCTCGGCAATGGTAAGACCATAGCGAGGACCGTTGGCCTGGATGCGATTGCCGAAACGGTATGTCCACCACAGGCCATAGATGCCGCAGGTAATGAACGACAGCAGGATTGCAATCAGGTAGTTGGGCATATCGTCCCCGTCGCCCGAGCACATAGTTGCGACATCCTCAGATATTTTGTAGTACGCATAGATGCCGTAGATGCCGCACGTGACAATAGCGAGCAGCAGTATCATGCCAAAGTTACGATCGAGCTCAACCGCACCGGGCATGGGTGGCGGTGTGGGTGCGCCCTGAGGCGCAGGCTGAGGTGCCGGGGCGGGCTGAATCTGTACCGGCTGAGGCTCAGACGCGGCAGCCGACGTAGCGTTGACGGGCTCGCCGCAAGCAGGACAAAACTTTGCATCATCCAAAACGGGTGCTCCGCAATTTTCGCAAAACATAGATCCTCCTTCCCATAAGACGACATGCGTCTTTGGTCTCACATGCCGCATCCCAACGGGATACCTTCAATCACGCCGGGTCGATTACCAAAATGAAGGCAACCAACCCGGCGGCATCGGCTAAAACGGACCATGGCCTTAGGCACTCTGGACCGCAGCCCCCCTCAAGCTATTCGGCCTGGTCTTCTTCGGGCTGATCGGTCGCTGCCTGATCGCCCTTATCGCCCAACGCCGGCGCAGTCTGCTCAGCAGGTTCGCCAACAGGCGGGCACTCCTGCTCGGGAGCAGAACTCGGCGCGGGCGACGTTGCAGGCGCAGGTGCGGGTGCCGGCTCAGGCACAGGCGCCGGCTCGGGTGCAGGCTCAGGCACAGACTCGGGCGCGGGCTCGGGCTCGGGCGCAGGTGCCGGCGAAGCATCCGGAGCGCTGTAACCCGAAGGAGCAGACTTCTTCTCAAACGGCAGCACAAAGGTCAGGACGTCGTCCTTGTCCTCGTCGGCCCACTCGCTTGCGTAGCGCGCCACCCAATAGCCAACGGCACGATGCTTGAGCATGTTGCCAAAGACCGTAAGGAATACCGTGACAAACGCCGTCAGCACCAAGAACAATACGAGCGTAATGCCACCGCCGGTAACAAGCGCCTCAATAGCCGTAGGACGGTAGTAGTAGCTATACATACCGACAGAGGCAATGGTGCCAAAGACGAGCGTCAGGATCCATGTGATAACGTTGGCGACCAGACCCGTCAAAAACTCGGGAAGGAACGATGCGCAGAACAGCTTGGTCTTATTGTTCTTAAAGGCCGCCCAGACCTTATCGAGCGAAAACGCGCTCTCGACGCGACCGGTCACCGCAAAGTGCATCACGGCGATGTCGGCGAACATAGTAAAGAAGACACCCAGGACCGCCGTGGCAATCATAGCCAGAACAAACAGGCCCAGCGAGCCAAATAGAGCGGCCTCAAGCGCATAGGAGCCGTAATAAGAGTACGCACCCGCGGCACCAATTACCACGCTCTCCACCAGCGAAAGCGCTACACCAATAACGGGAATAGCCGCGATAACCTTGAGCACGCTCGAAATAACGCCCGAAAAGACGCCAAGGCCAAACGACGTGGAACGCATCAACGGACGATCCATGCCGTCATCGACCTTGAGCGACAGGTCGCGACCCCATTCGATGCCAAAGCCAGAACCGCACGCGCTTGCCACACAGGCAGCCAAAAAGCCGAAGGCAGCCGCGATACCGCCGATAACGGGAATGAAGAGCACGAGCACCGACACGACACAGATGAGCGCCGGCAAAAAGGCAATCTGGCACACGCGCTGCAGCACGCCCGGCGTCTTGGTCATGTCTTCAAACGCCTGAGCTACACAGCCCTTGGGCACGTTCACGTTAGGCTGAGGAACAAACTGCTGAGGCTGAGACTGCCCCTGAGGAGCAGAGGTTGCAGCACCGGTATTAGGAGCGCCACACGCGCCACAGAACTTGTCGTTATCGCCCATGGGGGCGCCACACTGCGAACAGAACATCGAAATCATCCCTTCGTATCTAGAGCGAATCACCTGGATCGCAAACGATGTCTTTGGCAACATTATCGCCCAATGTGGGGACAAATACTCCAAGATGGCCGATTTGCAACGTAGGCGGCTTTATTCAATGATTCGAAGGGTGCGTCCGCGCTAGTTCGTGCCGCGGAAGCCCTTGCCCACGATCTCGGAGCTATCGACGATGGTGATGAAGGCGCCAGGGTCAATCTCGCGGGTATAGCGGCGCAGCTGCACTGCCTCGCGACGGCTCAGCACGCTCATAATCACCGTGACGCACTTGCCCGAGAAGGCGCCGTAGCCACGGCTGATCGTTGCCGTGCGGTTGAGATGCTTGACAATAAACTCCTCGACTTTTCGCGGTTCGGCGCAAATGATCGTGCAGACCTTACGAAGGTGAATGCTCTCGATAGCCTTATCGACCACGAGCGTCTTGGCAAACAGGCCAAGCACGCAGTACAGGCCAACGCGCGGGCCATACAGGAAAGCCGCGATGGTTACGATGCCGATATCGACCAGCAGCAGCGCGCGGCCAATCTCGAGCGTGGTGCGGCGTTTGAGGATCATGGCAAGAATGTCCGTGCCACCCGTCGAGGCGCCGATATCAAAGACAATAGCGCTGCCGAGCGCCGGCAAGATGACGGCAAAGCACAGGTCGAGCCACATATCACCCGTCATCGAAACATCCGTCGGAATGAAGAGCTCAAACAGCGAGACGTAGGCCGAAAGCGCAAACGAAGCGAAGACGCTCCACAGAATCGCCTTGCGCTCCAAAAAGATAAAGCCCAGAACGACCAGGACCGCGTTGATAATCCACATAAAGACGCCGACGGGCAGGGTCGGGAACAGCGTGGAAAGAATGACCGACACGCCCGAGGTGCCGCCGAAGGCAAAGTGATTGGGGGTTTTAAAGGCCACGATGGCGAACGCCGTGAGAATCAGGCCCAGATTGAGCTCGGCAAAAAAGCGCGGAAAGCCTGGCTCCTGGCTGCGCTTGCGGCCGGCGCGCTCGCCACGTTCGATATCCTCGCGACCGACAACGCGCTCCATCGGCACCACCGGAGGACGATGTACCTCCTCGGCGGCACGCGACGCCGCCTCTGCCGCAGCGGCTTCAATCGCCCATGCCTTGCTTTCGGTCTCGTGTTCGTCGGCCATTACGGCAACCCCTCGTTAACAATTTGGAAACAATGCGCCCATTAGGGTAACGCGGAACGCGAAGATTGCAACCCTTAGTTAGACGAGCGGTATGACCGCATCGAGGGCATATAGAAAACGGCCGGCCGCGCTTTTGCATGCGCGACCGGCCGTTTGACGTTTACGCAGATAAAACCTGCCAAAACAAACCTGTCCCTTTTTGGTAGGTTACTCGTGCTGGCTGGTGCGGTGCTCGTACTCCTCGGGGGTGATGACATCCTCGATGCGCAGGTTGACGCCCGCCACCTCAAGGCCGGTCATCGCGGCCAGACGCTCGGTGACACGCGCCTTAACGTCGTCAAAGATCGCAGGCGCATAGGCGCCGTACTCGATGATGACCGAGATGTTGACGACCACGCGGTTGTCGTCGGTGACCTCGACCGTCACGCCCTTGGTCAGGTTCTCGGCACCAAACTGCTCCTGCACAAAGTGCATGAGGTTGCCCTTCATGCCCAGAACGTGCGGCACCTCGCGGGTGGCCATGGCGACGATCTTCTCGATCACGCCGTTGGAATAGGTCAGCGAGTCCTCGGACTCGTCCGCCTCCTCGTCCATCTCCTCGTTGTCCTCGTCCGCATCGGACTCGGCCTCGACGAGCGCCTCGTCCTCGAGCGTCACGTCCCCGGCATCGACGACGGCCTCATTCGCCTCGAGCTCGGTATCGGCCACATCGACCTTCGTGTTAAAAGCCATGGTTCCTCCTTATGCCTGCCGCGGATGCAACAGTCGAATACGTATCAGCGGCCGCTAAACAGACGACCGAAGAAGTTGACGATACCGTTCTCGCCGTCGCGAATCTGGCCGATCACGGCGCCGATCAGCACAAAGAATGCGATGACAAGCGTGTCCCACAGGCCCAACGTAAGTACCAGCACGGCGAGGATAAAGCCTGCCACGGCGCCGAGCGTAGTGTTGGGGTGGCGCACGGCATAGCTCCAGATAGCAGCGCCCGTACCTTTGATGAGACCCATGGCCTCGTCAAAGTCGTTGGCGGCACTGTCGTGCTGCTCGCCGGCCTCGGGCTTGGTGTCGGCGGACTCGCCTGCCGGCGTAGCGTTCTGATCGATCGTCAGACGCGGCGTGCGGGCGGTCTTGTCTTGGTTGGTATCACTCACCGGAAACCTCCACGGTCTGGACGGTAGTCTTGGACGGCAAAAAACGAACGCGCGCGGTCGTGCCCGGCGTGCCGAGCATGGTGTCGCAGGCTTTCTCGATGCGCTGCTGCATCGCGGTAGCCAGAGATGCCACGTCCTTATCGTCAAGCGCGATAGCCTCGACCTTAAAACGGACGTGCGAATCGTCGGAGCCTTGGACGCGTGCCTCGACATGCTCAACCATCACGCGATCATCGCACTCCGCCGCGGCACGGGCGCACGAGGAAAGCGCTGCGAGCGTGACCTCGATATTGCGCTCCCCTGCCGGGTGCACGCAGGACGGTTCGCGGCGGGCGAACATCAGGCGGAAAAAGCTCACCAGTACGCCAAGCGCCACGATGGCGGCGCACACCGTAACGACGACGCGAGGCATGGTGTCACGCAACAGCAGCATAAAGCGATACGTATACGGTCCCCAGAACTGGCAGACAAGCGTGCCCAGCGCCACGATGGCGGCGGCAAGGTACACGATTGCTAGGGCTCGTTTGAGCACGCGCATGCGGCGCTCCTTTCGGGTCTCGGTCCACAGAATGCAAAACGATTCGCATCATTATAAAAGAGCCGGGTCCGGTGCTCTACGCACGCGGATCCGGCTCATCTATTCCACGAGGCTTGCATGCTCGCTTCATTATGCCCAGATATGCGCGGCTTAACCCGCGCGGGCGCTACTCCTCCTCGAGGGCAGCGATGACCTCGTCGGTCATGTCCATGGTGCTGTAGACGTCCTGGACGTCGTCGAGCTCCTCAAGACGGTCGATGAGGCGCTGGACCTTCTTGGCGTCGGCGCCGGAAACCTCGGTCGGGGTGGTCGGGACCATGGTGGTCTCGGAGCCCTTGACCTGGACACCCTGCTCCTCGAGCGCCTTGGAGACAGCCATGACCTCGTTGGCAGCAGTCCAGACGATCCACTCCTCGCCGGCATCCTCGTAGTCCTCGCCACCGGCCTCGGCGATAGCCATCATGAACTCATCCTCGTCACCGGCAGCACCATTGGCGATCATGGTCTCCTTCTTGGCGTTCTCATCCAGGATCTCCTTGGCGACGACGATCTGGCCCTTGCGCTCAAACTGGAAGGCGACGGAGCCGGAGGTGCCCAGGTTGCCACCAGCGTGGGAGAAGGCGGAACGGACATCAGCGGCGGTACGGTTGCGGTTGTCGGTCAGGCAGTCGACGTAGACGGCGACACCGGCGGGACCGTAGCCCTCGTACACGATGTTCTCGTAGACGGCGGCGTCAGCACCCGAACCAAAAGCCTTGTCGATAGCGGACTTGATCTTGTCCTTAGGCATGGACTGAGCCTTGGCCTTGGCAACGGCAGCGGCGAGGCTGGCGTTGTTCTCGGGCAGCGGGTCACCGCCGAGACGGGCAGCAACAGTGATGTTGCGGCTGAGCTTGGAGAAGAGGGCGGAACGCTTGGCGTCCTGCGCGCCCTTACGATGCTTGGTTGTGGCCCACTTAGAGTGTCCGGACATACGTGTCTCCTATCGGTTTCGACCTAAAGCCCAGCGCAGATGCTCGGGCAATATAAACAAACGTCGTTATGATATACCTACTAGCCTGCGAGATAAACCCCAAAATGAAGGCGTCGTGATGATGTCCCCTTTGGTGCAAAGAAACCTGACCCCAATGCACCAAGTTAGGACCAGAGGAAGTCGCTGCGGGTGACGGTGGCGCCGATGGCGAAGGGCATGCAGGCGATGACCGGATACAGGTAGCGCATGTAGGTCGAGCCGTTGCACGGACCAATCAGGCACACGGCGAGCACGCCCAACAGCGGCACCCAGATCGCCAGCGCACGCCATGAATGACGTCGCAGCAGGTAGACCACCACGGCAATCATGATCCACACATAGGTGGCCGAGCTCATGGTGAGCGAAATAAACGGGATGCGCTGCACCGCCACACGGTACAGATTGATCAGGTGGTCACACCAGCGCACCACGTTGCTGTCAACCGGATGGAAGTCGAAGTACTTGAGGTTGTCGGGACGCGCCATGATCTCGGCACTACGCGCCGTGCTGTAGACCCAGGCATCGCGGGCACTCGGATAAAAGTAGCCGTAATAGTTATTGATGAGCGCCGAGATATAGCACTCGGGATCCTTTTTGAACATCTGCGCCCAGACCTCAAAATAGGCCTTGATGTCCTCCTGCGAGGCGTACTCGTTAAAGCAGTTCTTGACGGCATCGGACTTGTCAGGGTTGTAGCGGCGGCCCAGGTTCTCGTACTTGAGCACGCGATCGATCACGACGCGCTCCTCGTCGGTCACCAAACCGTCGCAGGGCGCCTCCACGATGGTGCCGTCCTCCTTTACCGTGGGGTTGACACCCGAGTTGAGGCCATCGTGCTTTTGAACGAAACGAGCCGTCTGCTGGAACGGAATCGAGAGAATTTCGCGCTTGGAGCCGGGCGTGATGTCGTGCGCCGGCATAAAGACCTTGGTGAAGTACATATTAGAGGCAAGGCAGAGCGCGAGCACCGCGAGGACGCCAACCCAGCGGAATCGCGGCGTGACGCATGAGACCGCGGTGCCCGTCTGCTTAGCCGCACGACGAGCGACATGTACATCCCATGCGCAAAACGCCGCCGCGATCATACACGCCGCCAGCGGAAACACCAGGCCTCCATTGCGCAAAAACGTGGAACCCATGGCAGCAAGCGCAAACAACAGCCAGTCATGGCGCGCAAAGAGCACGGGGGCCTTCTCGCCCGCACGCTCGGCATTGGCATCGCGACGGGGCAGGCCGCAGGCCACGAGCTTCACGGTCTGCACCAACAGCACCAAAAACGCGTCGGCAAACAGCACATCTTTGGTAAGCAGGGCCGCGTAGTTGGAGAACATGGGCATAAACACAAAGAACAGCAAAATCACGCCGCGGACCGGCAGGCTCACGCCCAGTTTGCGCAGCGACGAGATGGAATAGGCCATGCAGGCGGCCGTAATGACGAACTGAGCGCAGGTGTAGATGGCAAGACCTGCGTTGGCGCTGTTGAATAGTGAAAGCCCCAGCTGGACGCACGAACCGATGATAGCCGTGTGCACCACGGGGTGATGTCCGTTGAGCAACACATTGGGATTGAGCAGACGCAGGTAGTCACTCGTGCCGTTGGGGTAATTGAACCACTGGCGAATCTGCGCACCCGTATCCCCCATAAAAAGGCCGGGCAGCGAAGCGATGAGCGTGGGCGCCCAGGCAATCATAAGCACCAGAAAGGGCCCGGCAAAGGGATGGACCGAGAGCACGGCGTGAGCCACACGCCATACGCGGCCAAAGTGCGCTTCGGAAAACGGAATGCGCCGAGAGCTCAGCCAATCTAGACACTCAAAGGCAAGGTAGAAGGCAACGACCGCCAAGAGCATCCAGCCCGCACCGCCTATCCAGGCGCAGATGATGCGGGCCTTGTCGCCGAGCACAATCTCGGCAGAATCGGTGAGGTCGTAGCTGCGGCCAAACACCATGCAGACGGCAAAGAACAGCGACGGAAGGATCACCGAAGGACGCCAAGCATCGCCGCGGCCAAAGAATACGTAGCGAAACGGCAGCGTGAGCAGGCAGGCAAGCGCAAGCAGCATGACCGCGTCGGTATGGCCGGCAAACGAGAGGAGCACCTCGTAGCACACGTACAGCATGCCCGAGGCTTTGGGGTCAATCGCCAAGACTGCGTTGCTCGACACCGGGGCGGGATCGATGGAAAACGCCGTGGTCGCCAACAGCGCGAGCAGAAATGCGATGAGCGTCTGCTTGGCGGGGTAGCGCTTAAACCAGACGATGCGGGCAGCGTCGCGCGCAGCCGTTGTGGAGAGGTCGGAATCCTTCACAGTCCGAAAGCCTTTCTAGAAACCTATCAAACTCGGCAAGACCACCACAAAAGTGCCTGTCCCCTTTGTGGTGGTCTTGGTTAGGCGTCGAGGTAGATGCGCTGGGGGCGATTGCGGTGTCGGGCGAAGATGATGAGCACCAGGCCGGCAATCACGAGCGGCAAACTCAGCAGCTGACCCATGGTGATGACACCGCCCAGCAGATAGCCCAGCTGGGCATCGGGCACGCGCACGAACTCGACGAGGAAGCGGACGATGCCGTAGCCCATCACAAACACGCCCATAAACGTGCCCTGGGGCAGCAGCGGCTTTTTGCGACTGAGCACCTGCAGGATGCAGAAGAGCACAATGCCCTCTAGAAACGCCTCGTAGAGCTGGGAGGGATGGCGCGGCATATCGCCCGCGGTGCCGCCAAAGACCACACCCCAGGGCAGATCGGTCGGCTTACCCCACAGCTCACCGTTTACGAAGTTGGCGCAGCGTCCCAGACACAGCGCCAGCGGAGCGCCGATAACAGCAAGGTCGGCGATGGTCCAGGCGTCGAGCTTATACATGCGGCACACGATGATGCCGCCCAAGATGCCGCCGACCAGGCCGCCGTGGAAGCTCATGCCGCCCTCGTTGGTGGCAAAGATCTCGAGCGGATGCGTCCAGTAGTAGCCATCGCCGTAAAAGATGACGTAGAACAGGCGGGCGCCAATGATGAGGCCAAAGACCACGCCGACCACGACGCTCGTCAGGTCATCAATCGTAATGTCGAAGCCCCAGCGGCACTGCGTGCGATACATAACGACTGCCGTAAGCAGGGCGCCGACCACATAGGCCAGGCCGTACCAGTAGATGGTGATGGGGCCCGCCGAGATCGCGACGGGATCAAGCATATGGTAGAGGTCGTTGAGCATATCGATCCCCTGCTCCCTACATACAAATGCGGCCGCGGGCCTTACGCTCGCAGCCGCATATTTGGACGTAACGTCTATGCGGAGCGTACCGTCCGCAGCTTTCGCATCTTAGAACGGCGCGTACTCGTCGTACAGGTCCTCGGCCTCGCCGGAAGCATTGACCTGCTCAACGCGGGTAACGCCGGGCACATGCTCCTTCAGGATGCGCTCGATACCCATGGAAAGGGTTAGCGAGCTCATGGGGCAGCCGGCGCAGGCGCCCTGCAGCTCCAGCTTGACAACACCCTCGTCGTCGACGCCCACATACTCCATATCGCCGCCATCGGCCTGCAGGTTGGGGCGAATCTCTTCAAGAACCTTCTTAAGCAGCTCTTCGTTAACAGCCACAGGGGCTCCTTTCTCACAATAACGCGGGCACGCCCGCGGACAGGGGCTATGTTACTACAGCCATGTACCCGCTTAGGCGCCAGCCATGCGTGCGGACACGACTTTCACGAGCAGTCAATTTGGGACGGGGCTCTTTGAACTGCATTCGTCGTCAGATAGCGACAACGCATATCACTTCTGAGCCTGTCCCCCGGTACCAATCTGGACATCGACGATGACCTGGCGGTAGCTGATGCCGCAGGAGTCGAGAATGCGGCGGCTGATACGGCCGTCATCGGTGTCGGCATACTTATTGTCCAGGTAGACGACCTCGCCCACGCCCACCTGCGCCAGGATCTTGGCGCAGTCGTGGCACGGGAACAGCGTGACGTAAACCGTGGAACCCTCGAGGTCCTTGAGCGAGCCACGGTAGTTGAGCACGGCGTTGGCCTCGGCATGGACCACGTAGTTGTGCTTGTCCTGCAGCGGGTCATCGCTCGTACCCCACGGGAAAAAGTCGTCGTTGAGCGCCGAGGGCGTGCCGTTGTAACCCACCGAAAGGATGCGGTGGTTGGTGCTGGCGATGCACGCTCCCACCTGCGTGTTGGGGTCCTTGCTGCGGCGCTGCGCGGCGATGGCCACGCTCATAAAGAACTCGTCCCAGCTAATAACGTCGCGGCGCTTGCCCGACGCGGTTTGATGAAGATCGTCCGACATGGCAGACACCTCCGCAATCGCAATAGTTTGGCCCATTGTAGCAGGTGAAAGGTAGGGGCGCTTATCCCACCAGCCCCTCGCCCTACGCGCGGCGGGGCTTTTGGTTGATGCGGTAGAGCTCGGCGAGACCCCGCAACGTCAGCGCGTCGTCTACCGTCAGGCTATGGCCGACCAGCGCCGCAAGTGCCTCGGCATCGTCGCCGGTAATGACGATGGGCACATCGCCCTCCCCCGCGGCCTTGGTCGCGCGCATCTCGGCAAGCACCATGTCGAGCATGCCGTCGATGCGGGCTACCTCGCCCAAAACCACACCCGAGCGCATGGCCTCGCGCGTGTTGCGTCCGATGACGTGCGTTGGCGCCGAGGGCTCAACCTGGGGTAGGCGCGCTGCTGCCGCCGAAAGCGAACGGGCGCCGAGGGCCAGGCCTGGCGCGATAACGCCGCCCACAAAGGTACCGTGCGCGTCGATGACCTCGATATTGGTCGTCGTGCCCAGGTCAATCACGATGCACGGCGAGCCGTAGACGGCGCGGGCCGCCACGGCATCGGCGATGCGGTCGGGGCCGATCTCGGCCGGATCGTCGTAGTGCACGGGTATGCCGGTCTTAAGTCCCGGCCCCACGGTGAGCACGCGCCCCGTGCAGGTGCGGGAAAGTGCCGCCTTCCACGGGCGCTCGAGCGCCGGGACTACACAGCTCAGCACGGCCGCGGCGGGTGCAAGCACCCCGGGCACACCTGCATCGGCGGCGAGCGCACCCATGACCTGCACAAGTCGCATGCGCGCTTCGTCGGCCGTAATGCTCGACGGCGTCGTGATCTCGCATGTCGCAAGCGGACATTCCTGCGCCGCGGCCGAATCCTCTGCAAACAGGCCAAAGCGAATAAACGTGTTGCCCACGTCGACCGTCAATATATATGCGCACCCATTAAGCATCGTCGGCGCTCCTTTCGTCTGCCCAGCAGTATATCCCGATGATTATTCTGGGACGGGGATTTAAAAATCATTGCGTACCTGATGATTTTTAAATCCCCGTCCGCAGTCCCATCCTTCGGCTTCGCTTGGGATAGCTAAAAAAGCCCAGTCCCAAATTAACTGCCGTGCCGCTATACTGGTGCGCGGCCGTTTGCGAGCTCACGCGGCGGCCCTTGGTAACCCGACTTCCCGCGCCGTATCCGTAACGGCGCTCCCGGGGGAAGCGGATATACGCAAAGGAGTTTTATATGAGCAATCCCTCGAACCGCGCTTCGATGCGCGGGCAACTCACGCTGCGCGGCGTCGTCATCGGCGTCCTTGGCTGCGTGATCATCACGGCAAGCTCGG
This sequence comes from uncultured Collinsella sp., assembly GCA_905197665.1. Classification (GTDB taxonomy): domain Bacteria; phylum Actinomycetota; class Coriobacteriia; order Coriobacteriales; family Coriobacteriaceae; genus Collinsella. The sequence goes on along the minus strand of CAJJZP010000004.1, from coordinate 56,406 downwards.
CCTACACGGCCCTCAAGATGGGTGCACTCCCCTGGCCGATTATTTTCGCTGCCGTCATCTCGCTGTTCTTCCTGAAGCTCATGGGCAACGCCAGCCTCAACGAGGCCAACGTCACCCACACCATCATGTCCGCGGGCGCCATGGTCGCCGGCGGCCTGGCGTTTACCATCCCGGGCGCCTGGATGCTGGGCTATGCCGACCAGATCAGCTGGCTCGACATGTTTATCGTGGCACTCGCCGGCACCATCTTGGGCCTGCTGGCAACGGCGCTCATCCACCGCCACTTTATCGTGGACGCCGCGCTGGAGTTTCCCACCGGCAATGCCGCAGCTCAGACACTGCGCGCCACCGAGGCCGGCGGCAAGACCGGCAAGCAGCTCTTTGGCTCCATGGCCATCGCAGGCATCTACAGCGTGCTTCGCGACGCTCTGGGCGTGGTGCCCAGCATGCTGTGCACGCTCAATATCCCCGGCGTGACCTTTGCCATCTATAACTCGCCCATGCTGCTCTCCATCGGCTTTTTGGTTGGCTTCGCCCCGGTTGCCTTCTGGTTTGCCGGCGCGCTGCTAGGTAACTTTGGCATCATCGTGGGCGGCACCGCTGCCGGTCTATTCGACGTTGTGACTGCGCAGGGCATCGTCAAATCGCTCGGCATGGGTCTCATGATGGGCTTTGGCGTCGCTGTCGTCCTCAAGGACATCCTGCCGCAGGTCACCGGCATCGCCCGCGGCCTCGCCGCCGACAGCTCCAGCGACACCGACGAGCAGTCGCTCATCTCGGGCTCCCTTAAGCTCGACGCCGGCATCATCGGCCTGGGCGCTGCCGCCATCGCCGTGATCGTCGCCATCGCGCTCGACCTTGGTCCCGTCCCGGCCGTCATCGTGACGCTGTTCACCTTTGTCACTACCATTATGAGCGCACAGAGCTGCGGCCAGACGGGCATCGACCCCATGGAGATCTTTGGCCTCATCGTCATGCTCATCGTGGCTGCCTTCGCACAGATCGCTCAGGTCAAACTGTTCTTTATCGCCGGCATCGTGGCCGTGGCGTGCGGCCTTGCGGGCGACGTCATGAACGACTTTAAGGCCGGCGCCGTGCTGGGCACCAACCCGCGTGCGCAGTGGATCGGCCAAGCCATTGGCGGCATCGTGGGCGCCCTGGTCGCCGCCGCCGTCATGGTCGCGCTTGTCACCGCCTATGGTCCGGACGCCTTTGGTCCCGACAAGAGCTTTGTGGCCGCGCAGGCAAGTGTGGTCGCTACCATGGTCTCGGGCATCCCGAGCGTGCCGTGGTTCGTTGGCGGCTTTATCGCCGGCATCGTCATGTACTGGCTCGGCATTCCGGCCATGATGATCGGCCTGGGCGTGTACCTGCCGTTCTACATGTCACTCACGGCATTCCTGGGCTCCTGCGTCAAACTCGCCTACGACAAGTGGTCCGCCCACCGCGACGCCACCGCTGGTCTTTCTGACGAGGAAAGGGCTGCCAAGGACGCCGCCTTCCAGGAACAGGGCTTGGTTGTCGCCAGCGGCCTGCTCGGCGGCGAGTCAATCGTCGGCGTTATCCTGGCGTTTGTCTCCGTGGGCTTAAGCCTGCTGGGATAGGCCGAACAACAACGCACCAGCGCAGAGCGCGGGGTCGGATCCAATCCGATCCCGCGCTTTTTTGTATCTGCCGAAACCCTCGGCCGCAACGCATTTGCTACGCACCCGTTTTCCCACTCGCTTAAGTTCCACGCCAAGATGACCGCGCCGCCCCTCACGGTGTAGAGTACATGCTGCGAACACACCCGCGCTCCCGCGGCAATACGAGGTGGATATGGAACTCGACAAACAACAGATCAAGCGGCTGCGCGAGCGCCATCATCGGCGTCACGGCATCCGCCCTGCTCATAGCGAAGCCATGGAAAACGTCACCCGCTTCCTCAAGCGCGCGTTCAACATTCGCGAGGGACGCGCACCCTATCACGTGATCCGCAAGCGTTTTGTAAACGGGGCGCGTCTGACTGGCACTCACCTGTGCATCCTCATCATCGCGATGTTAATCGCAAGTATTGGCCTCGATATCGATTCGGACATCGCCATCGTGGGCGCCATGCTCATCTGCCCGCTTATGGGATCGGTCCTTGCCATGGCATATGGCATCGCCACGCTCGACCGCGAGATCACCGTCGAGGCCATTGCCAGCCTCGCACTGCAGATGGTCTTTTGCCTGGTCACATCCACGTTGTACTTTAAGCTCTCGCCCCTTGGCACCACCACGGCCGCCATCATCGACAATTCGACACCGACTGTGTGGGACCTTGCCGTCGCGCTCGCGGGCGGCTTTGCGGGTGGCCTGGGCAACTCGCGCGACCAGGAACCCGCCACGCTCATCGCCGGCGTGGCCGTGGCGACCGCGCTCATGCCGCCCCTGTGCGCGGCGGGCTATGGCATCGCCATCGCAAGCGGGCCACTGTTTCTCTCGGCGCTTTATGAGTTTGGCATCAACGTCGTCTTTATCGCGCTGGCGGCCGAAGCCGTTCTGCTTCTTTTGCGCGTGCCGCTCAGGCGCGACCTGAACGGCGACGGTATTGTGACTGCTGAAGAAAACGCCGAGGTCGACGAGCTATCGCGCAAGGTGCGCCGCCGCATCATTGTGGGCACGGTAGTCTTTGCCATCCCCTGCATCGTTATGACGACGGGGTCTATTGGCTCGGCGCAAGCCGGCGTGCAGGACGGCTACGGCGTCACCGAAACCACGCGCGAGCTTGCGGCGGTGCTGCCAGGCTTTAAGGATTACACCGTCGCCGTCGAGACCTCGACCACCGAAGGCGAGGAGGAGGGTATCGTCGAGCGCGAGATTGTCGCCCATGTGACGACAAGCGAGACGCTTGGGGCGCACGACCGCCGCGTTGCCCGCAAGCTCATCGACCTCAACGTGCCCGAACTCGATCGCGTGGAGTTCGATGTGAAGTGATGCGGGATGTGAGATGGATGCGCGCACGGGCGCGAGTCGGAACGAGGCGCAGACGCGACGCAGGCCGCGAGCAAAAAAGCGGGGCGCGATTCATGTCCGTGCCCCGCTCGCTGTTTTATTGCCGTGAATCAACTGTCCGCATCGACATCGCCAGACTCCACCGTAAACGCCGGACCGGTACTCACCAGATAAAAACGGGTCACCCTGGTATCTCTAAATAGGTAGAGCAAGCCCCGATCGCGTCGGCGTGACAAGTACGCCACGTGGACCGTACCGAATTCTTCACCGTTTTCCTTCTTTAATATCAGGATGTTGGGGTCATCCGTACGCTTAAACTGCCCGTCTGTGCAGATTCCGTCTTGGTCGACCAGCTGCCATCGACAGTTGTCCTCCTCAAGAAAAGCCAGGGTTTCCCGACTCGTTTTGTCATCCCGATAGTAACCATCAATGACAAAGCCTTCGGAAGCACATTCCTGCATATAGGATGTTTCTCGACTTATAGCAAACAGCCCCGTAACGCCTAAGAGCACAGCCAGGCAGACCACTGCAAGGGTTATCGAAATAGCACGGCGACCCATGTTAGCCCAACCGATAGTTATTAAACGGAGCGCGAAACATACCTGGAACCTCCGATATCAGGGGGAACGTCACCTATGGCCTGCCGGCAATCATATGTTTTCAACATCAAACCATATGGTTACAACTCGTTGGAGATAGGTTCCATGAACGGACGATAATTTGCGGCGAACGGCTACAATATGTTCATTATCTCAGGGTTCTGGAGGCAATTTTTGGTGCCACCGAGACGTTGTTTTCGGAAGTATGCGGCAAATTCCGGAGCCCTCGAGCACACCCCGGTTTTTCACCAATAAAACCGCAGGTACAAAGCTTGGGCATATCCAGTGTGCTCGGCCTATTCAAATTTTGCCGCATACTTCCGAAATCCAAGTTCGCAGGGGGTGATAGTTGGACCGTTTACGCAACAGATGTCCAGTAAAAACGGGTGGTAACCGGTACGGCTGCCACCCGTTTGTCCCATATCTAGCCCATAGCAGGCCAGTTACTTCTTAATGCCGCGTCCCAGGCGCTCGGCGACCGATGCCACGGCCTCCTCGCTGGCCGGCCCGCAGCTCACACAGCCGTCATGAGCACGCATCTGGCCGGTGACCTCGTCCATCGCGAGCGGCGCCACCTTCTCGAGCTTAAAGCCCTTACCGGCGCGCATGTTCTCCTTGGCCACGCTGATCATGAGCTTAATACGGTTGAGCTGGTTGACCTCGGACGCGCCGGGGTCGTAGTCCACCGCGACGATGTTGCTCTCGGGATGTTGGCGGCGCAGCTCCTTGATTACGGCCTTGCCCACCACGTGATTGGGCAGGCACGCGAAGGGCTGCGTGCAGATGATGTTGGGCGCACCGTGATCGATCAGGTCGAGCATCTCGGCCGTGAGCAGCCAGCCCTCGCCCATGTTGTTGCACACCGAAAGCACTGTGCGGGCCTTGTCGGCCATGGTGCCGATGCGCTCGGGCGCCTCAAAGCGGCGGGACTTCTCGAGCATCTCCTCCACCGGCGTGCGCATCCAGTCCACCAGCTTGATGAGCGCCTGCATGCCCGCGCGCGTAGTGGGAGAGCTTCCCAGCTCGTCCTTCTGCAGCTCGGCGTTGCTCATGGAGTACAGGAAGAAGTCGAGCAGGCCCGGCACCACGGCCTCGCAGCCCTCGCGCTCGATAACGTCGACCACGTGGTTGTTGGCCGTGGGATGGAACTTGACCAAGATCTCGCCGACCACGCCCACGCGCGGCTTGGTGCCCTCGCCCACGAGCGGCATGGAGTCGAACGCGCGGATGGCCTCGCGGCACAGCTTGGTGTAGTTATGCCTGTTGAACTTGGGCGCCAGCTTGCGGGCGCGCGCCATGTACTCCTCGTAGAGTGCGTTCGCCGCACCGGGCGTTGCCTCGTACGGGCGGCAACGATAGAGCATCTGCATCATCACGTCGCCAAAGAGCACCGCGTAGACTGCCTGCTTAAGCATCGCCGGCGTAATCTTAAAGCCGGGGTTGTCCTCGCCCAGCGCCACGGCCGAAAGCGAGATCACCGGAATCTCGGGGTGGCCGCTCTCGCGCAGGGCCTTGCGGATAAGCGCGATGTAGTTGGTGGCACGGCAGCCACCGCCGGTCTGGCTGATGACCACGGCTGTCTTGGACAGGTCGTACCGACCGCTCTCGATGGCCTCCATGATCTGGCCGGTCACCAAAATGGACGGATAGCAAATGTCATTATTCACATAGCGCAGGCCAGCCTCGACGGCATCGTGGTCAGTCGAGGGCAGCAGCTCCAAGTTATAGCCGGCACCGCGGAACACCTCTTTGACCAAGTCAAAGTGAATCGGCGCCATCTGCGGGCACAGGATGGTGTAGCCCTCCTCGCGCATCTGCTCGGTAAAGGGCACCTTGGGCCACGCGGTCGAGGCGCTCTCTCGCTGCGCCTCAAACGTGTACTTGCGGCTCGCGAACGCGGGGGCATCCGTGGAGGGCGCCACCGGCGCGGCGTCGCCCTGCTCGTAGGCCTCGCCCGCGGCCGTGGCCTCGGCCAAGCGCTCAGCCTCCTGATCCTTGAGCGCCGCCATGAGCGAGCGAATGCGGATGCGCGCGGCGCCCAGGTTGGACACCTCGTCGATCTTGAGCACGGTGTAGATCTTGCCGCTGGCCTCAAGGATTTCCTGCACCTGGTCGGTGGTCAGGGCGTCCAAGCCGCAGCCGAAGGAGTTGAGCTGGATCAGGTCCAGGTCGTTGCGCATCGTCACAAAACGGGCGACGGCGTACAGGCGGCTGTGGTACATCCACTGGTCGACGACGCGGATGGGGCGCTCGGGCTTCACGAGATGCGCGAGCGAATCCTCGGTAAAGACCGCAAAGCCAAAGCTCGAGATAAGCTCGGGCAGGGCGTGGTTGATCTCGGGGTCGTTATGGTAGGGGCGGCCGGCGAGCACAATGCCGTGGCCACCGTGGTCCTCGACCCACTTAAGAGCCTCCTCGCCCATGGTCTGGATGTCCTCGTGGAAACGCGCATCGGCCTCGTAGGCGGCGTTGACGGCGGCATCGACCTCGGAGCGCGTGATCTTGGGACCGCGCACACGACCGCGACCAGCTTGCGCATCGGCCACACGGTCGACGGCGAGCACCTGGTACAGACGGCGCTTGAGCTCGGTCTTGTCATGATAGGGCACAAACGGGTACAGGAACTCGATGTTCTGCTCGCGGATCTCGTCGATGTTGAGTGCCAACGCCGTGGGGTAGCTCATGACGATGGGGCAGTTGTAACAGTTGCCGGCGGTCGGGTCCTCTTTGCGCTCCCAGCGCACGCACGGCATCCAGATAAAGTCGACGTCGCGGTCGATAAGGTTCATCACATGGCCGTGGCTCATCTTGGCCGGATAGCACACGCTCTCGGACGGCATGGACTCGATGCCCGCCTGGTAGGTCTTCTTGCTCGACTGGTCGGACAGCTGCACGCTAAAGCCCAGACGCGTAAAGAACGCGTGCCAGAAGGGGTAGTTCTCGTACATGTTGAGCGCGCGCGGAATGCCCACGGTGCCGCGCGGGGCCTCGTCGGGGCTCAGCACCTCGCGATTAAACAGCAACTCGTTTTTCTTTTTGAAGAGGTTGGGGGCCTCGGTCTTCTGCTTTTTGTGGCCGGCACCCTTCTCGCAGCGGTTACCGGTAATGAAGCGCCTGCCGCCGCCAAAGTCGTTGACGGTAAGCTGGCAGTTGTTGGAGCAACGGCCGCAGCGGACGTGCTTTTGCGTCACGGTGAGGTGCGCGATGTCCTCGGCCGAAAGGATGGTCGAGGTGCCGTCGGCACCGGCGCGATCGCGGGCGAGCAGGGCCGCACCGTAGGCGCCCATGCAGCCGGCGATGTCGGGGCGCACGGCATGCACGCCGGTGAGCTGCTCGAACGCGCGCAGCGTGGCATCGGACATAAAGGTGCCACCCTGGACGATCACCTGACTGCCGATCTCCTTGGGGTCGCGCAGCTTAATGACCTTGAACAGGGCATTCTTGATGACGGAATAGGACAGGCCGGCCGCGATGTCGCCCACCGTGGCGCCTTCTTTTTGCGCCTGCTTGACGCGCGAGTTCATAAAGACCGTGCAGCGGCTGCCCAGGTCGACGGGGGCCTTGGCATGGATGGCGGCGTCGGCGAACGCGCGCACGTCCATGTTCATAGAGACGGCGAAGCTCTCGATAAAGCTGCCGCAGCCCGACGAGCAGGCCTCATTGAGCATGATGTGCTCGATGACGCCGTCCTTGACGCGCAGGCACTTCATGTCCTGGCCGCCAATGTCCAGAATGAACTCGACGCCGGGCAGGAACGCCTTGGCGCCGCGCAGGTGCGCGACGGTCTCGATCTCGCCGGAATCGGCCTTGAGAGCCTCGATGAGCAGCGCCTCGCCGTAGCCCGTGGTGGTCACGTGGCCGATGGTGCAGCCCGCGGGAATGTGGTTGTAGAAATCGGCCATGATGACCTTGGCCGTGCCCAGGATGTCGCCGTTGTTGTTGCCGTACCAGGTGTGCAACAGCTGGCCGTCCTCGCCCACGAGTGCAGCCTTCATGGTGGTGGAGCCGGCGTCGATGCCGATGAACACGCGGCCGGTGTAGCCGTCGAGTTTGCCCTTGGGGACGACCTCGGTGTCGTGGCGACCCTTGAACTCGGCAAAGTCCTCGTCGGTGGCAAAGAGCGGGTCCAAGCGCTCGACCTCGGCACCCTGTGTGTCACCCAGGGCATCGATGGCCTCGATGAGCTGCGGGAACGTGCTGAGCTTGTTGGACTCGTGCGCCATGGCGGCGCCGCTCGCCACAAACAGGTGGGCGTTTTGGGGCACGATGCGGTGCTCCTCGTCCAGGTTGAGCGTGAGGTAGAAGCGGTGGCGCAGCTCGGAGAGATACTGCAGCGGGCCGCCCAGGAAGGCGACGTTGCCGCGGATGGGACGGCCGCACGCCAGGCCCGAGATGGTCTGGGTCACGACGGCCTGGAAGATGGAGGCGGCCACGTCCTCGGGGCGGGCGCCCTCGTTGAGCAGCGGCTGCACGTCGGTCTTGGCAAAGACGCCGCAACGGCTAGCGATGGGATAGATGGTGGTGGCGTTGGCCGCGAGTTCGTTAAGGCCGCTGGCATCGGTGTGCAGCAGGGTTGCCATCTGATCGATGAAGGCGCCCGTGCCGCCGGCGCAGGTGCCGTTCATGCGCTGCTCGATACCGTTGTCAAAGTAGATGATCTTGGCGTCCTCGCCGCCCAGCTCGATGGCGACGTCGGTGGCCGGGATGAGGGTCTCGACGGCGCGTTTGCTGGCGATGACCTCCTGGACAAACTCCAGGTCGAGCCACTGGGACAGCAGCAGGCCGCCCGAGCCGGTAATGGCGCAGGTCATCTGGGCCGTCGGCAGCACGGTCGCAGCGCCCGCGAACAGGTCGCGGGCGCAAGCGCGGACATCGGTGTGATGACGCTGGTACTTGGCGTAGACGATCTGGTTGTCGTCGTTGAGCACGGCGAGCTTAACGGTGGTGGAGCCCACGTCGATGCCCAGGTGCAGGTTGCCGCGGGCGGCCTCGGGGTTGAAGATCGCGCCTTCGGGGGCGTGGGCGGCGGCTACGGGCTCAGCGGCGGTGGCGGGCTCGCTAGCGATGGACGTCTCCCCTGCCGTGTTCTTGGCATCGGCAACTACCTCGGCAACTTTCTCGGCAGCCGCGGTCGCGGCCTTCTGCGCGGCGTCCACCACGGCGGGCGCGGCCTCGCGCGCGGCAGCAACCATACGGTCCTTGATGCCCTCGACGAGTTTGCTCATCTGTCTCTCCTCTTAGTTGTTGGACTCGACGGTTGCGGCGGTGTCGGCCGCGTCCTCGAGCTGCAAGTTCAATAGCTTCATGCCGTATTCCGGCACATTGATATCGATGGGTTGGCCATACAGGTCGCCGGGGCGCACAAAGGCGATAACCGTCATGATGCGCGCCATGGCCTCGGGCGATTCGGAAAGGCCACGCTCAAACCAGCGCTGAATCATGCCGACCTCGGCACTCACGACGTAGGTGACGTAGTAGTCAAAGAACGTGCCCAGCGCCAGGCCCAAAATGCCCGTCTGCGCACGCGGCACCACAGCCTCACGCGCGGTGTCGATAATCCTTTTAATGAAGGCCTGGTCGCCACCCAGACCCAGCAGCGCACCGATTAAGTCGCGGTTGGCCGCAAGATAACGCAGCAGCTCAACCGAACCGGGCGCCGGCTCGAGCTCATCGATGTTGTGATAGAGATCGGGCAGCTGAGCTGCGGTGATGAGCTCAATGCGCTCACGGATCTCGGCCAGCAAGCCGTCCTCGATTTGATTGATAAAGTCGGGAATATCGCGATAGTGCGAATAGAACGTGCGGCGCGTAAGGCCAGCACGCTCGGTGAGCGACGCGACATTAATGCGCGAAAGGTCGCCGCTTTCGGCAAGCTCGCTGGCAAGTGCCTGGCGAAGGGCACGCTGCGAGCGAAGGGACCGGCGATCGCATTTCTCGAGCTGGGACAAGCGCCCTCCTTGTTACTCAACCTGTGCGCTATTGCACAGTGCGAGTATTATTGCACACCGTGTGTATCAACACGTAAAGGCAATATTTTGGATGTGGCAGAGGGACAGTCCCTTTGTCACAACCCGCCTGGCTTTTGGAGCGGCATTACCGATTGTCCAAAATGTCATTCGTGGGTAGAATAGTGTCGACGGCAGCCCAAGTTGTAGCTGGCTGGGCAGCGCCGTTGTTTGCATTAGGGGGTCAACGCCTTAGCGGCGGCGACCCCTTCTGTTGCGCTTCGAACGCTGCTTGAGTGCCTCGGAAAGGCCGACAAGCGCCGTGAAGAACGAGACCAAAGCGGTCAGAAGTCTCACGAAATCAATCAAATCGGTCATGGGCATCACCTCCCATCAAATGGAGGGCGCTGCCCGGCACATGGAACTGCCGTCAACGACACCGATTCTATCAAAGCGCAGTTAGATATGCGAATGTTTGTTCGCATTTCAGAAGATCGGAGCTCGGGTATGTCGAAGGAACAGTTCCTTTGCCATACCCGAGCTTGTCGCCGAACTGCCACCTACATTTTTCGAGTTATTCGGCCACGCTACTGGTTCTGTATAAATGCACCGCCGGGATTATCTGAGGGTTTTTGTCCTCATTTGAGCGTATACATGCCCATTTGCGCACTTACGTCACCGAATCAAACACCATTAGAGGCATGAATGTTCCCGAGAGGGCATCTTTAGCCATTTAACGACCTCCGACAGGCCGAATAACTCGAAATTTGTTGGTGGCGAAAGCGTAACAGTCCTATACGCCAAAAGCCGGTATCTCCCATGTGACAAAGGGACAATCCCTTTGTCACATTATTCGATGACGGTGCGGGAGTTTTGCTTGCGCATGGTGGCGAGCATGTGTTTGGAGACGGCATGGACCATGCAGCTGCCGATGGTCACGCTCGCGGCGGCCTTAGCTGCATCGCTAGCGTTTTTGGTCGCGTAGCTGTGGCGGAAGCGTTTGAGCATGGCGATATCGTTGCCGCCGTCGCCGTAGACCGCGACCTCGTCCTCGGCAATACCGTAGTAGCCCGCCAGCCATGCCACACTCTCGCCCTTGTTGCACGCCACGTCCGTGATCTCGAACATCACCGGGTCGAACGGCGCATTGACCACGCGGTCGGAGCGCTCGGCCAAATACGCCTTAAGGTCACGCTCCAGCTCGGGCGAGGTCACGCGACAGTTGATCTTGCACACATCGTGGCGCAAGATATCGCCGATCGACTGGTCGAAATACTGTTCCTCGTGATACCCGCCACGCGCTCGCATACCGCGCATCACGATGCGCTTGATAGGGCTGTCCTTTTTAAAGCCCGCCTGATGCATCTCGAACGATCCGCTTGAGAACATGCCATCGGGCGTGGAGCAGTCAAAGCAAATGTCCGGGAACGCCTTGAGCAGCTCCTCGGTGATCTGTGGGTCGATGGTCCAGATCTTGAGCACCTCGCCATGACTGTCGCGCACGATGGATCCATTGGAGCAGCAGGCGTCAAGCGTCAGGCCCGTAAAGCCATGCTCGCCGATCGGCAACGTCGAGCGTCCAGTCGCGGGAACCACGTGGAGTCCGGCCTCGGTCAGCTCGCGAATGGCACGGCGGATGGTCCCATCTGCCTCGTGCAGGGCGTTAAGCAGCGTACCGTCTAAGTCACTCGCAAACATCTTGATCATGGGCGTGCCTCTCCTTCGTCTGCACGTTATTTTAGACGAAAGAGAGGCATGCCCATGCAAGGGTGTTCCAACGCGCCAGGACATTCGCTTCCGCAAAGCAACGGTGCCCCAGCGCGTTAAGACAATCGCCGCAAGCGATTTTTCAGACGATAAAACAGCGCCGTCGTCAACGTCAGCACCGCCAACATGGCTGCGAATACAATCGCCGGTGTCCATCGATCATATGCAACCCCGTACGTCAATTGGCCGATAGGTGTTGCGCAGGAAAGGACCATGTAAACGACCGAAAGCACTTTTCCGCAGAGCTCAGTCGGCGCTACCCGCTGAACAAACGCGATGATTTCAACCGACGTAATGCTCGCCCACACCATGACCCATGCCGAACCAACCGCAAACACGGTGAACACGCATACATCTACGCCGAACAGCAGCGTAACAATAATCGGCGCGACTCCAAAACAGATCATCGCAACATATCGACATATGCCATTGAAAGAAAAGCGATGCGGCCAAATGCCGACCAAGCCACTGCCGGTAAGACCACCCAGGCCCAGAGCAACCTCAACTATCCCAACGCAGGACGATTGCATGCCGAGATGCTTTGTAACAATAATGGGAGCGCCAATCGTTAGCCCAACCAACGCAAGGTTCAAAACTGCCGCAAGCAAAATCACAGCGACCAATGATGCATTTTGCAACAGATACCGAATCGACTCCCGAAAATCGTTTCGGCATCTCGTACGAGTCGCGCCGTCTCCCATCGTTTCAGATGAGGCATTTTGCTTGAGTACGCCACCAAACAACAGAGCTGAAATCGCAAACGTTACCGACGCGATTGTGCAAAGAGCATCGATGCCAAAGCACCCATAGACTGCCGTCCCGACCACAGGACCCAAGATATTGCTCACCATGGTCACCTGCGAAACCAATGCAGTGGCCCGCTCAACCTTCTTTTCACCCGCCATGCGCACCGTCTCAATTTGGAGCATTGGCTTTAGCAGCGATTGAACACCATATTGAACACAAAGTATCGCTACTACGACGACCGCAAGAGGCAACGAGCGCTTCATGGGGATAGACAGCAGTGATGCAGTCATCAGAGCAATGCCGAGGGACACGAGGACCTCGCGGTGTCTTCCCCGATCCGCTAAGATCCCACCAGCCGGAGTTGCGAGTACGCCGGGTATGAACGCCGTCGCCACGACGGCGCCATATAACGTTGACGATCCACTGCAATCGAACAAGTAAAGTGGATACGCAAAGCACAGCGCCGACAGCATCGAATACGTGCACAGCTGCGCAACCAGAAGTTCCGCGAGCCTGATTGACCGCACTGTTTTTGATTTCAACGAGACACCGACGTCTCTCAGCCCAGCCATAAGCCCACCCCCTATACATACCACTAGTATGTATTTAATGACTTGAAAAGGGCAGCCGTGGCTACCCTCACAAATCAATTACATACCGTTGGTATCTATATTACCACCCGGCGCGGTCCCATACGTCCCAAATCTGCGCCGTTGTCTGAAGCACTTCTTCCCCCAAATCGAGTCCCACCGCGGCAGCCATCTGCGCCAAACATTGAGCGCGAGCGAGCATTCGATCCTTGGACTCAAGCGGACGGAACAATGGCAGCAGCCAAAGATTCGCCAACAACGATACGGCCTCCGCCGCTTCACGCGGACATTCGCACGCAATGGATCCGTCGGCGATGCCCTCCTCGATCACCGGCAAGAGATAGCCATCGGCAGACTCGTTAAACGAGCCCTGGTACTGCATCGCCAGAAGACGCGAGCTTTTTACCGGATCTGCTGCAGGACGCATACGTGCCCATAGTTCAATTTGCGGAACGACGGACTCGGGCGCGTACAGTCGCTTGAGCTTTTGGGCTCCGGTCATATTACCGACGCCAAGCATCGAGCGACGGTGCTCAACAATCGGAGTCATCGCCCGATCAAACGCGGCGTTAAAAATCTCTTCTTTGCTCTTGAAGTGATGATAGACAGCGCCCTTGGTCATGCCATCGAGGCGGTCGACGATATCTTGAATGCTCGTCCCCTCATAACCCTGTGCGCAGAATAACTCCAGCGCCGCGTCGAGAATCTTCGCGACCGTCTCCTCGGGATATTTATTGCGACCCATAATCCGTCCATCCGCAACACAAGCCTTATGCCTCACTGCAGTATTTTAACGTTGCAGATGACAGACGGTCGGCCCTACACCGCGGCGGGGCCGTGTTCGCCGGTACGGATGCGGATAACATCCTCGACCGGCTCGACCCAAATCTTGCCGTCGCCGACGGCACCGGTGCGAGCGGCGCTGCAGATAATGTCAACGATACCGTCGACATGCTCGTCGGCGCAGATGAGGGTGAACTGCACCTTGGGGATCGTGTTGACGAGCAACTCGTTGCCGCGCACGTATTCCTTCCAGCCATGCTGCGCGCCGCATCCCTGCACCTGGTTGATAGTCATACCGCGAACATCAGCAGCAAACAGCGCATCTTTAAGAACCTCAAGCTTCTCAGCACGAACGATCGCCGTGATCTTCTTCATAGTGAATTCCTCTCTTTAGTAAAGAAATGAATTGCCATTCAATAACGCGGGTTTTCCAAGTGCCCGAGATTGCCCCGAAAGAGGAGCGCCGCGTACTTCGGTACGCAAGCGACGGTTTGAGGGGCAAGGTCGGGTGCTTGGGAAAGCCGCGCTGCTAATCGAGTCCGGAGAAAGAAGGATACGCGCTCTCACCGTGTTGACTCGCATCCAGGCCCAGCGCCTCGTCTGCCTCGTCCACGCGCAGGCTGCCGTGGAACAGCGCCTTGACCACCGCGGCGATCGCCAAGTCGAGCACCAGTACAATAGCGACCGTCACCACAATGCCCAAAATTTGCGAGATGAGCAGCGACACGTCGCCCGTGTAGAACAGGCCGCCCTTGCCGGTCCACGAGAGCTCCGGCACGCAGAACAGGCCCGTGACCACGCCGCCCAAGATACCGCCGATACCGTGGCAACCGAACGCGTCGAGCGCATCGTCGTAGCCAAACTTGGTCTTGAGATGACTGATAGCCAAGTAGCAGACGGGCGAGACGATCAGGCCCATGACCAGCGCCGCCCACGGCTCGACAAAGCCCGCGCCCGGCGTGACCACCACGAGGCCCGCGACCAGACCGGTGCTGGCGCCCACCAGCGTGGGGCGACCGGTGCGCACGCGCTCGACGACAAGCCACGAGACCATACCCGCCGCGCTGGCCGTCACGGTGTTAAGGATGGCAAGCGCCGCCACGGCGTCGGCCTTAAACTCACTGCCGCCGTTAAAGCCAAACCAGCCAAACCAAAGCAGGCCGGCGCCCAGCGCCACAAACGGCACGTTATGCGGACGGTAGCTCACCATGCCAAAGCCGCGACGACGGCCGAGCATCAGGCAGAGAATCAGGCCCGTGAGACCGGACGAAATGTGCACCACGTCGCCGCCGGCAAAGTCGAGCGCGCCGATGATGTCACCGATAAAGGAGCCCTCGCCGCCCCAGACCATGTGGGCGAGCGGCGCATAGACCACGAGCAACCATATGCCCAGAAAGGCCGTCATGGCACCAAACTTAACGCGGCCTGCCAGGCTGCCCGTGACGATGGCGGCGGTGATCATGGCAAACGCCATCTGGAAGGCGATGTTGATGATCTGGGGGTAGACGGCGCCGTCCGCGGCGTTGCCCTCGGCCGCCTGCAGCACCTGGTTGAGCACCGGCAGGCACAGAAGCTGGTCAAGGCCTCCAGTAAACGGACTCGAGCCGTCACCGCCGTAGGCCAGCGACCAGCCGGCAACAATCCACAGCACACCGACCAGGCCAATGGCGCCAAAGCACATGAGCATGGTGTTGATGACATTTTTGCGCCTGGACAGGCCGCCATAGAAAAACGCCAGACCCGGTGTCATTAAAAACACGAGCATGGTGCAGATGAGCATAAACGTTGTCGATCCCGTATCGTACATTCGCTCCCCCTTGGTCGCATGGACGTTGTCGGCGCCCATAATGCGGCCGAGGGGCAACTGGTGTAGACCAGATACGGCGTTGTTAAACGCTGCGTTGTCGAATGGAAACGGTGCCGCAATCTTGGAAACGGCGCGGCAACGGACGCGAAACCAACGGGAAATACGCGAGCAAGGAAGCCGTGAGCGCGTCCGTCCCAGCTAGCGCCGGAACAGCTCGCGGGCTCGGTCGCGGAGGTCGGTAGCTCGGATGACGCCCTCGTAGCGATTGATGCGCAGACGCGGGAAGGCGTTGAAGAAGCGTAGGTCGCGGCGGCTGAGCGACACGCTCGGCACCGGACGGCTCGCTCGCCTGCCGGCACGGAGACGGGCGAGCGACGGATGAGGCACGCTCGGCGCGGCATCGGCCACGCGGCGGGCGGCAAGCGCCAGGCCGCGAGCACCATCCGCGATAAACGTCGGCATCGAAGCCTTCTCGCGCAGGGCATCGAGCGCGGCGTCACCCAGCTCGGCCAGCCACGCGTTAACGGCACGGCTACGGATGTGCGTCTGTGCCACCGAGTCAATCGTAGAATCGGGAATACGTTCGAGCATGGAGTCCGAGGCATCGGCAAGCGACTCGTTGATGCGGTCGGCAAGGTCGGCTCGGACGCACTCCAGCTGGTCGGACAGGCGACGCCAGCTGGCCAAAGAACACACTGCGTCGCCCATCATCGCGACAGCGACGATAAAGGCGGACAGCCGCACAATCAGCACCGGCAGATGGGCAAGCAGGCCCAACACCGCCGGCTCCAGCACGCGACAAATGCACAACGCACCCAAGCCAAACGCGCAGGCCCAGTACAAACAGATGCGCCCGTGCAAGTTAAACGGCAGGTGCGAGTAATCCCAAAAGCGCGCGCCTGTTGTTTTTTCCAACAGCACACCAACAATGTATTCGATCACGCTGCATACAAGCGCCGCGGCGACAAACTGGCTCGAGGCATCCGGAATCCCGCGCAGCAAAAGCCAGCAGGCAATGCCGCCCGCGCCATAGATGGGGCAGCACGGCCCCAGCAAAAAGCCACTGTTGGCAAATCGTCCGTGGTTGAGCATGGCGCAGACTGTCGACTCCCACACCCAGCCGCAAAAACCGTAGAAGGCAAACGAGAGCACCAGCGCCGAGAGCGGACAGGCGGCAAGCGTCGCGCCGTCAAATGCCATGTCGATCGCGGTTTCCACCGTCTACCCTCTCCTCTTTTCGCTCGATTCGCTGTTCACGCCATCGTCAGCCTCGTCCTTGCGCCGCAGACGGCCGGCGACCGTCTCGCACAGAGCGCACCATTTATCGGCCAGGCACACAATCCATGCCTCGCGACACGTCGGTGGAACCGGTACCAGCGGAAACATATGGCGCACGATGATATTCCGCTCGCGCGGCGTCAGCTCAAAATCTTCCTCGGCACGCGCCAGGGCAAAAAATGGATGCCGAAATCCGTGCAGTCGATGGCTCGGGTCGGGGTCGTGCCAATCGTAGAGAAAGTAGTCGTGTAACAGGGCTCCGCGCAGCAGCGAGGCGCGGTCGACCGAAATGCCAGCACGGCCCAAGCGCTCGGCAAAGGACAGGCTCGCCCGCGCTACCGAAGTCACATGCGTATACACCGTCACGTCGCCATGCTGGATAAACTCGCGCGTCAGGTCCAGACGGCCCGCCTGTGCCAGTTGACGGGCAGCATGGTCTACTTCGCACGCGATTTTCTCGGCACGAGCGACATCGGACATGCTGTCTCCTTCCAGCAACTCCCGGCGACAAGCCACGGCCTGTGCACAATCGATAAAAACATCATGGAACATATCAGTATGGCATCGGACAAAACGTTTTGCCCCGCCAATTGGCGAATTACCGCGCCGCCGTCACATATCAAACGCCAAAATGTGCGAGACTGTTTTGTGCAATTGTGCCGGCCGAGGGAGCGCCGGTGCTCGATTCGCATGGAGTAACCCACAACGATGCTGCTTACGCAAACGACAACGCCCGAGGACGTCAAGGCTCTCGACCGCGCCGAGCTTCCGCTGCTCTGCGGCGAGATCCGTCAGGCAATCCTCGAAAGCTCCGCCGCTGTCGGCGGGCACGTTGCCCCCAACCTGGGCGTCGTTGAGCTTACGGTTGCGCTTCATCGCGTGTTTAACTCCCCCATCGACAAGATTGTCTTTGACGTTTCGCACCAGACCTACGCCCACAAGGCGCTGACGGGGCGCGCGTACACTTATATCGATCCGGAGCGTTATGGTGAGGCTTCTGGCTTTGCCAATCCCGACGAGTCCGAGCACGACTTGTTTGCCATGGGCCATACCTCCACGTCGGTGAGCCTGGGCTGCGGCCTGGCACACGCTCGTGACCTGGCGGGCGATACGTACAACGTCATTACCATCATTGGCGACGGCTCGCTTTCGGGCGGCTTGGCGTTTGAGGGCCTCGACAATGCCGCCGAACTCGACAGCAACTTGATCATCATCGTCAACGATAACGACCAGTCCATCGCCGAAAACCACGGTGGCCTGTATCGCAATCTGGCCGAGCTACGCGCCAGCAACGGCACCTGTGAGCGCAACGTTTTCCGCGCGATGGGGCTCGACTACCGCTATCTGGACACCGGCAACGATGTGTTGGCCCTGGTCGACACGCTGCAGGAGCTGCGCGATATCGATCATCCCATCGTGCTGCACGTCTCCACCGCAAAGGGCAAGGGCTTTGAGCCAGCCCAGAGCGACCCCGAGCGCTGGCATCATGTGGGTCCGTTTGACATGGCGACTGGGCGCAAGCTCTGCCCGGGCCATCCGAGCGAGCCTGCGCCGCGCACCTATGCCGACATTACGGGCGAGGCGCTCAGCGCCGCCATCGAGCGCGATCCGCAGGTTGTGGGCATCACGGCTGCCACGCCCTACATCATGGGCTTTACACCCGAGCTTCGCGCCGCGGCAGGCAAGCACTTTGTCGACGTGGGCATTGCCGAGGAACACGCCGTGACCTTTGCCACCGCGCTTGCGCGCTCGGGCGCCAAGCCAGTCTTTGGTGTGTACGGCACGTTTTTGCAGCGCGCCTACGACGAACTGTGGCACGACCTGTGCCTCAACGACGCCCCCGCAACCATCCTGGTATTTGGCGCGTCGATCTTTGGCACCACGTCCGAGACGCACCTCTCGTTCTTTGATATTTCCATGCTGGGCGGACTTCCCAACATGCACTACCTTGCACCTGCCTGCATGGAGGAATATCTGTCCATGCTGAGCTGGTCGCTCGACCACCGCGAGCATCCCGTAGCGATCCGTGTGCCGGGCATTGGCCTGGTAAGCCGCCCCGACTTGGCGCCTGCCGAGGGCGACGATTACGGCGTCGCGCGCTACAACGTCGTGCGCCAGGGCCGCGACGTTGCCGTGCTCGCGCTTGGCGATTTCTTTGAGCTGGGCGAGCGCGTGGCAAACCGTCTGACTGCCGAGTACGGCATCGAGGCCACGCTCGTCAACCCGCGCTTTGCAACCGAGCTCGACCGCGAGTTCCTCGACAGCCTTGCCGCCGAGCATCGCGTTGTCGTCACCCTCGAGGACGGTATCTTGGACGGCGGCTGGGGCGAGCGCGTGGCATGTTATCTGGCATGCACGCCGTTGCGCACGCGCACCTTCGGCATCGCCAAGGGCTTCCCCGACCGCTACGACCCCAACGAGCTGCTCGCTCAGAACGGCATGACGGCCGAGAACATGGCCGCCGAAGCCGTAAGGCTACTTAACGAGTAAAAAACCTCCGCAAGGGAAGCACCCCTGCGGAGGTTTTTATTTTCGCGGCGCGATTATCTCAATCTGTAACATCTATGGCCCGAATTCCCGTCTGACTGTTACAGATCTAGACAAACCGTCTTTGCCCCTGACCTTTGTCTCGATCTGTAACAGATAGAGACCTTTTGGCCGTCTAACTGTTACAGATCGAGACATTCGAATCCCCCTGAAGAGAAAATCTCAATCTGTAACAGTTACTCGGCAAAAATGGCTGCAGATGTTACAGATTGAGACAAAACAGTAAGGCATGCCGTTGCATCGGTCAAAACCACCACGAAGGTGCCTGTGAACCTGTCCCTTTTTGGTAGGTTGAATAACCCATAAGGTAAGTATGTTTCTGAGTTATTTCGTGTTGACTCATTTGAGCGCGATAGGGTATAACTCTACTCAACCGCTAGGGATTTTATTGAGAAAGGTGTTCTACCATGAGCAAGAACCTCTCCCAGCAGGTCGTTCTCGACCGCCGCGGCTTCGTCGCCGCCACCTTCGCAACCGTCGCCGGCCTTGGTCTTGCCGGCTGCTCCGACACCAGCGCCGAGGCCGACAAGGGTTCCGCCGCCGGCTCTTCCAAGAGCTCCGAAGATGCCGAGGCTTCCACCACGCTCGACGCTAAGGCATTCGACAAGCTCGTCGACAACGGCCCCAAGGCCGATGACGATGCCATCGCCGCCAGCACCTGGGCCACGGCCGTCAAGGACGCCGGTGTCTTTAAGATCGGTGGCGTTCAGACCTCCACGCTCTTCTCCCTCCTCAACGAGAAAGACGGTCAGACCCGCGGCTTCGACGCCGGTATCGCACAGCTTCTGTCCAACTACATTCTGGGCGAGAGCAAGGTCGAGATCACCCAGGTGACCTCGGACACGCGCGAGTCCGTCCTGCAGAACGGCCAGGTCGACGCCGTCTTTGCCACCTACACCATCACTGACGAGCGCAAGAAGCTCGTCTCCTTTGCCGGCCCCTACTACTACACCCAGCAGGCCATCCTGGTGCTCGCCGACAACGACGACATCAAGAGCGTCGACGACCTGGCCGACAAGAACGTCGCCGTCCAGTCCGGCTCCAACGGCCCCGCCATCCTGGAGGAGTTCGCTCCCAAGGCCAGCCAGCAGGAGTTCAAGACCGACGAGGAGGCCCGCCAGGCACTCCAGCAGGGTCGCGTTGACGCCTACGTCATCGACAACAACATGCAGCAGAGCGCCCTGGTCCGCGAGCCCGGTAAGTATAAGATCGCCGGGAAGCCCTTCGGCAGCAAGGAGCCCTATGGTATCGGCCTGCCGCTCGATTCCGACGGCGTCGCCTTTGTCAACGACTTCCTTAAGAAGATCGAGGACGACGGCACCTGGACCGAGCTGTGGCAGATCTGCATCGGTGACCGCACGGGCGACACCAATGTTCCCGAGCTGCCCGAGATCGGCGCCTAGGCAACACGCCTAGTAACGGCCGCAACGAAACCATACGGAAACGCACGGTGCGCTTTATTGCGCTAAACTGTTTCTTCACTGAGTTGTCGGGGCTTCCGTACACACGGGAGCCCCTTTCCTTATCGGCGGGAGGTCCGCATGAGTCTCTCCGAGCTCTGGTCGCTCTATGGCCAGAACTACATTGACGCGCTGCTAGCAACCTGGGGCATGACGCTTGAGTCGTTTGCCATCGCCATGGTGTTGGCCGTCGCCGTCACCGTGATGCGCGTGTCGCCGCTCAAGCCGCTGCGCGTCTTTGGCGACCTGTATGTCCAGGTCTTCCGTAACATCCCCGGCATCGCGCTGCTCATTATCGTCGTCTACGCGCTGCCGCCGCTCAAGGTCGTCCTGCCCTACCGCACCTGCGTCATCGTCGCCACAGTGCTCTTGGGTTCTGCCTTTGGCTCCGAGAACTTTATGAGCGGCATCAACACCGTCGGTGTCGGCCAGGTGGAAGCCGCCCGCTCGCTGGGCATGAGCTTCAGCCGTATCCTCGCCAAGATCGTGATTCCGCAGGCGCTGCGCTCGAGCGTGCTGCCCATGACCAACCTCTTTATCGCCGTCATGCTCACCACCGCGCTCGGCAGTCAGGTGCCGCTGAAACCGCAGGAGCTCACCGGCGTGGTGAGCTACATCAACACGCGCTCGCTCGGCGGCGTCGCCGCGTTCTTTATCTCGGCGCTCGGCTACCTGGGCACAGCCTTTGTGGTGAGCCACATTGGCAACTATATCGATAAGAAGGTGAGGATCCTCCGATGAGCAAGCACTCCACCTCCGCGCTCACCATGCGCGATGCGCTCTACGAGGCTCCCGGCCCCAAGATGCGCGCCAAGATTCGCGTCGGCACCGCCATTTCACTTGTTGCCGTGGCCGCGCTCATCGCTCTGGTACTGCAGCGCTTTTATGTGACCGGTCAGCTTTCAGTCCACTATTGGTATTTCTTTACGCACCTCACTACCTGGAAGTTCTTACTTGCCGGTTTTGAGGGCACGGTAAAGGTCGCGCTCACCGCTGGCGCCATCGCGCTGGTACTGGGTCTGGCCCTCATGCTCGGCCGCACCAGCGACATCAAGCCGCTGCAGCTGGTCTGCCGCGTGCTCACCGATTTCTTCCGTGGCGTGCCGAGCCTACTGTTCATCTACTTCTTCTTTTTGGTGCTGCCCCAGTACAAGATCGCGCTGCCGTCGTTTTGGATGCTCACGCTTCCCGTCGCGCTCGCTGCAGCCGGTGTGCTTGCCGAGATCTTCCGCGCCGGCGTCAATGCCGTGCCGCGCGGCCAGGTCGAGGCCGCCCAGGCGCTCGGTCTCGCCAAAGCTAAAATCACCTTTAAAATCGTGCTGCCGCAGGCGATTCGCTTTATCATTCCGTCGTTGATTTCACAGCTCGTGGTCGTCGTCAAAGACACCACCGTCGCCTACGTGGTGAGCTACCCCGACCTCATGCAAAACGCCCGCGTACTCATTACCAACTACGACGCCCTCGTGTCGGTCTATCTGGTGATCGCGGTCATCTACATCCTCATCAACGTTGCAATCAACAAGGCCGCCGTCTACGTCTCGCACAAGACCGGCGCGACCATCATTCGCTAACGATTTACCATTTCGAGTCATAAGGAGCCGAGCACCATGGCACAGAGCACTTCTTCCACCGGCAATCAGCCGCTGATTGAGCTCAAGCACGTCGATAAGCACTATGGCGATCTGCACGTCCTCAACGACATTAATCTCTCGGTCGATCGCGGCGAGGTTGTCGTCGTGATCGGCCCCTCGGGCTCGGGCAAATCGACCATGTGCCGCACCATCAACCGCTTGGAGACCATCGACTCGGGCGAGATTCTCATCGAGGGCGAGCCCCTGCCGCAGGAAGGCAAGGATCTTGCCCGCATGCGTGCCGAGCTGGGCATGGTGTTTCAGCAGTTCAACCTGTTCGCGCATATGACCGTGTTGCAGAACGTCATGCTGGGACCGGTCGATGTGCTGGGCGTCTCCAAGGACGAGGCCCGCGAGCGCGCCATGGATCTGTTGAGCCGCGTGGGCGTTGCCGAGCAGGCCGACAAGGTGCCCGCACAGCTCTCGGGCGGCCAACAGCAGCGCGTAGCCATCGCCCGCTCGCTTGCCATGCAGCCCAAGGCCATGCTCTTTGACGAGCCCACAAGCGCCCTTGACCCCGAGATGATTAACGAGGTGCTCGAGGTCATGGTCCGCCTGGCCCAGCAGGGCATGACGATGATCGTGATTACGCACGAGATGAACTTTGCCCGCCGCGTGGCCGACCGCGTCGTGTTTATGGCCGACGGCCAGATCGTAGAGACCGGCACGCCCGACGAGTTCTTCGACCATCCCCAGACCAAGCGCGCCCAAGACTTCCTCAACTCCATCAAGGGCCACTAACCCAATTGCCACGCGGGACACATTCATCTGCAGCGTTTGCCCCGCGCCGCCCTGCGCCATGTCCACCCGGATTCGAAAGCCACGCCCATGATCGGAACTCGCACTTCATCGTCATACACCCCGCACGTCGACGTCGATCCCGCCGACCGCCCGCTCATCCTCGTCGCGCCGCGCTGGGAAGAGGCGAAGCCGTTTTTAAGCGAGACGCTCTCCCCCAACGAGGAAATCGCAAGTGTCTTTGTCGATGCCATCCTTGCCGCCGGCGGCCTGCCGCTGCAGATGTCCATCACCGAGGACATTGAGGTCATCCGTCATTACGTCGATATCGCCGACGGCATCGCCATTCCCGGCGGCCCCGATGTCAATCCCAAACGTTGGGGCGATGATCGACCCTACGACCCCACCCTCTGTTGCGAGATCCGCGATAGCTTTGAGTTTAAGCTGGTCGGCGAGGTGCTCCGCGCCAAAAAGCCGCTCTTTACCACCTGCCGCGGCACGCAGTTGCTCAATGTCGCCACTGGCGGCACCCTGTGCATGGACGTGCCGAGCCTGGGCGCTCGCGAGGGCCGCACGCAGTGGCGCCATACCCACGTGCTCAACGACCCCGTGCATCCCGTCGAGGTCGTGCCGGGCTCGCTGCTGGAGCGCGCGCTTGGCGGGCACAGGCTGATCCAGACCAACTCGGCACATCACTGTTGCGTCGACCGTCTGGGTAAGAGCACGCGCTTGGTCGCCAAGGCAACTGACGGCGTTCCCGAGTGCATCGAGGTCGAAGGCCAGCCATTCTGCTTGGGCGTGCAATGGCACCCCGAATACACCTGGCAGACGCTCGAGGCCGACTTTAACCTGTGGAAGTCGTTTGTCGAGGCAGCGGCAAAGGTTAAGCAGGCCCGCTAGTTTACGAACCACACAGGCTAAAGCCTCACATACTAGGGGGGCGGACACCAACTACGGTGCCCGCCCCCCCGTATTTGATATGCTCGGTATGTTCATCCCTCACAAACAATCAAAGAAATCTCGACCGCAATCGGTCGACGGTAAAGCAGATGGCAAAAACGCTTGCTACGTTTATGAGGCAGTCAATTAAAATCGAGGTGCATTGACCATCCCCCAACGGGGTCACGCCGCAAATCCACATGAGCATCGAGGACGGAAACGGAAGCATGGAATTGGCTCCGACCTGTATGTAGAGCGTTACGACATTGACAAGCAACAGCATGCCAATAGGACCGAAGCCGGACCCAAAATAGGAAACAACGATCACGCAAGAGACCACATATGCAAGGCAGACGGCACTCGCCAGAAGAAGTCGATAGCAAAACATATTCAGGTTGAAACACTGTTGAGCATCCAAAACGATTACACAGTTAAGACAGTACAAAACGACACTTGACAGGATAAACGCGCCCAATAGGGCGAAAGAAGACAGCACCGTTCGCGCAACGGTAACGCACGCCCGCTTCCCTCCCCGAGCCTCCGACAGCCCCCACGGTTCCTCGACAAAGCCCGAACTGACAAAGCGCGGCACAATACAAGCCGCGATGAACGGAAAGAACAATGCATGAGCCAACGGGGCTACGTTGAACAGCAGACCGCGAAAAACCTCTGCATTACCAAATAGAAGGACATCCTCCGCCGATAGCAGAAGCGTCGGGTCTGGGAAAAAGCCCAAGAAACTGTTCTCACGGAGACTACAGAACCACATCGGGAAAGAATTAAGCTGCAATACCACCATGCACGCATAAATTACCAGGATTAAGGCGTACGTCCATTTACTCACGTGCTTCAATTCTGAATGGAGGAATCTTTTAATCTGACGAGCCATTGAGCACACCCCCAGCACGAAAGCTCACGAGAGCGTAAATCAATACCGATAAACAGCTGGCTGCCACGCCATAGCCCAGAAGCGCCAGTTGCCCCATATCGCTATACCCAAGGGCACATCCGACTCCAAGGTACGGCCCAGGAAGGAAGAAGATCCATCGCAAGGATGGTATAGGTGCCTGAAGGAAGGCTCCGTAGAGCGTCAAGCTCATGACAAATCCGATTATTATTGCAGCCCCGCTCAATACAGCGCTGCCTGTAATCCGATAGATGGTCACCGTCTCCAGCGCAATCGATATCACCAATGCGGTGTTGACTATCATTGCAGGCAAAAATGCAGCCAGCATGCCATGCGCGTAGTTATGCCCTCCACGTATTATGGCTATTGCAAATAGAAGAAGGCAAAGCGCACTATATGCTGCGCCAATTATTAAAGCAGACGAAAATGCATGGGCTAGAGCCCCATAAAAGCGGGTAAGACCTCTTGCTGAAGAAATTCGGTATCCCTCTTCATAGCCGCGCTCCTGTAAAATCGCCAGGCAAACGATGAGCGGTACGAACAGAGACGTACCGGCAAAAGCGCTGCGCACAAGGGACTCATCGGGTGCAGAAGGATCGATTACATTCCAGCAGAAGCCAATATCCTCCCCAAAAATGCTATTGCCAAAGGCGAGCAACGTTGTTCCGTTTTTTAGAAAGATGCCGAAGAGAAGGCCGAACGCCAGCATAAGCGCAAGACCAAACTTCGCCGGAAACATCCGCTGCAAACGCATCATATCTGCCTTTATGGGATGGATCGCCCGCTTCATAGCGAGACCGCCTTCATCAAGCGCCTGTAATACTCTTTTAGGGATGGCGCCTCATCCCTTATGACGTCCATCGATTCCTTTTTCAGCAGTTTACCGTCATGAAGAAACAGGCAGCTTGTTGCAACCAATGCCAGCTCATCCAAATCATGGCTAGAGATGAGCATGGTCGTACCCTGTTCTCGATTCAATCGACCGATAAGGGCCCATATACTCTCGATGCCCAGCGGGTCCAACCCGTTTGCTGGCTCATCAAAAATAAGCAGATCAGTGTCACCCAACAAAGCCGTAGCTATATCCAGCCGCCGTTTCATTCCCAGAGAAAAACTGCTCACGCTCTTTTTCTCTTCGACGTCCAGCCCGACTAGGCTCAAAACGCGAGGAATCTCACAATTCGCATCAAGCCCCCATTCCGAACATCGGATTTGGAGATTCTCAACCGCACTGAGGGATTGGTATGCTCCGCTGGAATCTGGCACATAGCCGACACGCATCCGCATCAGGCCAAGCTCTCTTTTTGATTTGCCTCCAAAGAGCTCCACGCTCCCCGACGATGGCTCGCAGAGGCCCAAGACGATTTTAATAAGCGTGCTTTTGCCCGCACCGTTTGCACCGACAAGGGCACAAAGTTCAGACTGATTCACCTCGAAGGAAACGTCATGCAAAACGCGTCGTTTCCCATAGCGCTTTGACACCTTTGATAACTTTATCGTTGATACGCTCATCGAACTCCCGTCCTGCTTGATAGCAAAACCGCCCATATCGTTCCTTCTTTCTTTTATCGTTTTCCATTGTTGTTATTGTTTTTCGATAACTCATATTTGTCAAGATAATCTAAAAGAAAGAACCCGTGTTAGACACGGGTCCCTTCACGCTGATATTTCGTTTTAGTTGTTTGCCTTAAGCTACTCGTCGCTCAAATCGACAGCGAAGACTGATGTCGGAAGTGACGCCTCGTTGCCTCCGCCATCCCGCATCTGCCTCACGACATTTTTTGCGCGTTCGACAATAAGCTCCTCAAGCTCTTTCTCGCTCACGCGCCGAATAATATCTCCCGGTTGACAATCAAGTTCATCGCAGATATCGAGAAGCGTCTTAAGGCGAATAGCTTTTATCTTTCCGTTTCTAAGCTTTGAAATATTAGCCGGAGTATGCCCCGTGGCACGAATCAGATCAGAGCTGGTCTTTCCGGTCTTAAGCAGCTGCGTCTCAAGCTCGATGATGAGATAGCTCATGTTTCCTCCTACACAAGCTCGTCAGACTGCTCCTGGAGCAGCGAGGCATAGCTCCAGATCACCGAGACAAACAAACAGACGGCCGCGCCGATAAGCGACCCCGCGTCAAAGGCAACGCCCTGGCAAATCGCGATAACGAAGGAATGAGGCACGACGCAAAGCTCCAGCCCACCAATGGTAAGATTGACCGATCCATAGGCACCAACAAGCGAAACCGCGGCGTTAACAGCAAAGGCAAGCGCGAGAACACGGATAAGCCGCACATGCGCCCTGGTAAAGGGCGATACGCCCCGCGAAATGTCACGGCTGATTCCGCACAAAACGACAAGCGAAACACTCACGACGAGTGCCAGGCACAGCCCGCTTGGGATAACGATGCTCCCGCCATCGAGAAGCGTCACGACACCGAAAGAATCGACAGAAACAACGTTTGCAACCGCATACCAGATCACGTAAACAACCAACGCGGCAAAAGCGACGAGCATTCCCGCAAAAACGACCGCCATGCAAAAGCCAAGCTTCCTTACAGTCTCGCCCGCCTTGGCCATACGCTGAACGCTGTTGGACATACACTCACCCTCATCGAATCTATCGTTATCCGAATAGTTTATCGAACAACGATATGGATTGCATGCGGAAAGCCCCGCCAGTGCGCGAGAGTGAATTTTTGGACACTTACCGAACGAGCGTGGATAATCTCCCACTTTGAGACCGCCACCGGGCCTAAAACGGGAGATTATCCACGCTCATAGTCATCACAATGCACGTAAGCTCTTATTCAGCCGCCTCGCGTAAGGCCGACATTGTGGCCGCATATTGCTGCTGCAGCGCATGCATTCCCTCACGAGCGCCGTCAACAGTATCGGCACCGCGCAGCGCTTCGGTCACCACGACCGCCGGCTCGAACAGATTATCGAATCCCAAGTTCTGGCTCACGCCCTTGAGCGTGTGCGCCGCCATAAACGCTTCCTTGGCGTCTCCTGCCGCCATGGCAGCCTCCAGCTTGTCCATACTCTCGTCATCCAAAAACTTGAGGGCAAAACGGGCAAGCATCTCCTCGCCCATCAGCCGAGTGCAAGCGTCATCATAATTGGCGCCGATCTTCTCATACGCTTCACGCATGGAAATCATGGATTCAAACTCCTTTGGTCAAACTAAATCGTAGGAAGCGCAACGACCTCGGCAGGGCGCGCCAATGTTTCGGCAATACGGTCTTGCACCTCGAGCAGACAGTCGAGCAGCAGCGGGTTAAAGGTGCCGCACTTACCGTCCAGGATCATCTGAATCGCCTCCTCGTGCGGGATGGCATCCTTGTACACGCGGACGCTCGTCAGCGCATCGTACACGTCGGCCACCGAAACTACCTGCGCGGCGATGGGGATATCGTCGCCCTTAAGGCCGTCGGGATAACCCTTGCCGTCCCAGCGCTCGTGGTGCCAACGCGCAATCTGGTACGCATATTCCATAAGCGCATTGCCGGCGTGATGGCGGCCCAGCTCATGCAGCATGTCGGCGCCGATCGTGGTATGCGTCTTCATAATCTCGAACTCCTCGGACGTGAGGCGCCCGGGCTTGTTGAGAATCGCATCGTCAATCGACATCTTGCCGATATCGTGCAGTGCCGAAGCCAGGGCAATCGTAGAGCGCTCCTCGTTGTCGAGGGAGATGCTGTCGCTACGGTGGACCAGGCAGCCAAGCAGCAGCTCGGTCAGCTTCTCGATGTTCGTAACGTGCCTGCCGCTCTCGCCATTGCGGAGCTCCATGACGCCGGCCATGATGTCGATGAGCATGCGGCTGTTCTTTACGCGCTCGTTGTACTGCTGGGACAGCAGGCTCGTCAGGCGGCGCTGTTTGGCGTACAGGCGGATGGTGTTGCTTACACGGCGGCGCACGACACGGGAGTCAAACGGGCGGTTGACATAGTCCGAGGCACCCAGCTCATACGCGCGCAGCACCACATCGTCGGAATCTTCGCTCGAGATCATGATGACAGGCAGATTGTCAATAATCGACCGGCGCGACAGATCGCCCAACACCTCAAAGCCGTTCATGCCCGGCATGACAATGTCCAGCAGCACGAGCGACAGCTCATCGCCATAGCGGTCGACCATGTCGAGCGCTGCACGACCGCTATCGGCCTCGAGGATGCAATACTCGTCCTTGAGCATCTCGCTGAGAATAGCTCGGTTCATCTCGGAGTCATCGACGATAAGCACCGTAGGCTTTTCGCTTTGGAAGGCCTCGATGGAATCGGTATCGGTCATGACCGTACCGGCTTTTGCCTTAGCGCGGCTCAATAATTGGACAGCGCGGCCAACGCCCTCATCGACCGTCTCGCCATGAATGCGAACGCCACCAACACAGGCCGTCAAGCTCACGTACTCATGGCCCGGAATAATCGTGGAATGAACGGCATCGGACACCTGATGCAGGCGACGGGTGAAGTCATCGGAGGGAATATTGGGCATGACAACCACAAACTTGTCGCAGCCATAGCGCACAAGCTCGTCAGTCGAACGAATTCCGCTGCGTATGGCTGTCGCCACAGCACCGAGCGCAAGGTCGCCGGCATGACGGCCACACGTATCGTTGAAGGCCCTAAAATCATCAACGTCGATCATCGCAACGCCGGCATTCATGCGGGCGCTGCGAAGCTTTTCCTCGTAATATCGGCGATTGCGCACGCTCGTCAGCACGTCGGTGTAGACAAGGTCCTCTTCCGCGGCCTCTTGCTCATCAATCGGACGCACCATCAGCAAGACGTGAGGCTCGCCCTCGACCTTCAGAGGGCGTAGACGGGCGCGGTACTCAGTGCCATCATTGAGCAGTTGCTCCGACACCTCATCGGAGTCTGCCAAAGCCTCAAGACTCGACTGACGCAGACAAGGGCAGCGATCGCCGGCGAGCAAGCAGTTAGGCTCGCTCTTAATCTGATCGGCCGACAGTAAACGCACCACGGGGTAGGTCTTCGCGACGCGGGCGACCTCAGCGGCAGCCTCCTCGTCGGTTAGATTGACCTCGTGATTATTGAGCATATGGGGCCCTTTCTATCGTTACGCACGGCAACGGTGCATATCAAATGGTACAAGGGTAACATCTAACAACTGCAGGCAAACGCGCGATTATCGTTACATTTTTATGACCTGGCAAACGGCGGTAATGGAGCCGCGGGCGCGCGGTTATGGGCGCATTCGTTAACAATGACGAAACGCTAGCAGCCCCCCCCTCCCCGCAGGTCATCGAGCGTGCTAACGCTCCAAGACATCGCGAACGGCGTTTGCCGCCGTAACGGGGCGATCGCGCAGACCGTTATGCGCGCCCGGGATCGTCACGAGAGGGCAATCGAGATATTCGGCAGCCGCTCGCGTGCCAGCCTCGCGGGGCATGCCAATCGAGAGCTCGCCCAGGAGCACGGCGGCCACCGTTTTTGACGCGCGAACGCTATCCCAATCGGGAACGCAGGTCATAGTAATCCCGTATTCGTTTGCCATGAAACTGCGGCCGTTGCGCAGGGCATGCTTGGCTTCCGCTTCGGTCGTTCCAGGAGCCTCGGGGTCCAAGTCGCCGAGGGCTCCCAAGAAAAGCCGGAGCGCCCTTGAAACCTTTCCAGCCGCAATCATATCGAGCAAAACCGGAGCTGCGCCCATGCCGACGCCTTCGGCCGACACAGCCGGCTCATGCAGAATCGCACGGGCGACGAGGTGGGGTTCGGTACGAAGAAGCTCCAACGCCACCAACGTACCGGCGCTGTGCGCAAGCACATTTGTCGGAGCGCCAACGTGTTCGATCACGGCTTGCAGATCGGCGGCCTGAGCGGCAAGATCATAGCTGCCGTCTGCCGCATCGCTGCTGCCACCACAGCCGCGGCGGTCGTAGGCAATTACGCGGTAGTTGCAACTGAGCTCACAAGCGATGCTGTCGAAAAATGTGCCGTCGACACAAGCGCCGTGCACGCACACCAAGGCAGGAGCATCAGGCGACACATCCGGGTCGGCATATTCGCGACAGGCAATCGTGGTGCCCGCATTCTCGACCGTAAAATCCATGTTGTGCCCCCATCATCAATGCTCATCCAGTTGCACGTCAGCACGGTTGGATGGACCCGCATTGCTTTACACCTTGTTAACAGATTAACTTTACCCGACCCGAGGCTTTTCATGGCACGGCATCATGAGCGACGTGAAAAAACGAAACTTGTAAAGCAAGAGCCCACACCTTGCTTTGGAGCCGATGCTATGCTTAGGCACAATTGTCTTGAGGAGCATATGCCTATGTCTACGTTTTTGAATGCCAGCCCCATCTTTGGGCCCGTTCGCAGCCGTCGCCTTGGTCTCTCGCTCGGCGTCAACATGATGCCGACCAGCGGCAAAATCTGCACGTTCGACTGCATCTACTGCGAGAACGGCCTCAACGCCGAGCGCCCCTGTCATGAGCCGTACAACACAGCTGCCATGGTACTCGACGCGCTCGAGGCAAAGCTGCGCGAGATGGCAGCCGAGGGTGAGCTCCCCGATGTGATCACCTTCGCAGGCAACGGCGAGCCCACCGCCGCACCGGAGTTTCCGCAGGCCATCGCCGGTGCCGTCGCGCTGCGCGACGAGCTTGCCCCAAACTCCAAGATCGCCGTGCTCTCCAACGGCACACGCGCCGACCGCCCCGAGGTGCACGACGCGCTCATGATGGTCGACGACAACATTCTTAAGCTCGATACCGTCGACCCGGCGTTTATCCAGCTGCTCGACCAGCCTGTTGGCCCCTACAACGTCGAACACCAGATCGAGACGTTCGCAAGCTTTGACGGTCACGTTATTATCCAGACGATCTTTTTGACCGGCGAGTATCAGGGCAAGCTCATCGACAATACCGGCGAGGAGTATGTTGCCCCCTGGCTCGCGGCGCTTGAGCGCATTCGTCCGCAGGAGGCGACCATCTACACGGTCGCGCGCGAGACACCAGTCGCCGGCCTTGCCAAAGCAGCGCCCGAGGTGCTCGACGCCATTGCCGCGCGCGTGCGCGCCCTCGGTATTCCCTGCCAGGTGAGCTACTAGCGCGGCCGCCCGCCAGCAGCTAAATTAGCCCCATCCCAAATGAGCTGGTCTGCGGGTGGGCTATACTAGCTGCGAATGAAAGGAAGTTAGCCATGTTTGACAATGGACCCGTGCCCGGCCGCAACGACGCTTGCTGGTGCGGCAGCGGCAAAAAATATAAGAAATGCCATAGCGCCTTCGACGAGCGCCTCGAGCGCTTGTGGGAAGAGGGCTGGGAGGTTCTGCCCCGCACGCTCTACAAGACACCCGCCGACATCGAGGGCATCAAGCGTTCGGCCGCCATCAACGTGGGCGTGCTCGACTACGTAGGCGAGCACATCGCCGCGGGCATGACCACCAACCAGATCGACCAGATGATCTACGACTACACCATCGAACACGGTGGCACGCCGGCCGACCTCAACTATGAGGGCTACCCCAAGAGCGTGTGCACCTCGATCAACGACGTGGTCTGTCACGGTATCCCCTGCGATACGGACGTGCTGCACGAGGGCGACATTATCAACGTGGACTGCTCCACGATCTTGGACGGCTACTTTAGCGACTCGAGCCGTATGTTCTGCATCGGCGAAGTCTCGGCCGAGCGCCAGCGCCTGGTCGACGTCACCCGCGCCAGCGTGGAGGCGGGTCTGGCGGCCGTCAAGCCGTGGTTGCCGCTGTCCGTGATGGCCGAGGCCGTGCAAAAGACGGTCGAAGACGCCGGCTTTAGCGTGGTGCGCGAGTACGGCGGACACGGCATCGGTAAGGAGTTCCACGAGGACCCGTTTGTGGGCTTTACCACCGAGGCGCCCGATGTGGACACCATCATGGCTCCGGGCATGGTCTTTACCATCGAGCCTATGGTCAATGCCGGAGCGCCCGACATCAAGATTAGCAAGGGCGATGGTTGGTGCGTGCGCACCAAGGACGGCAGCGATTCGGCCCAGTGCGAGGTACAGCTCGTAGTGACCGAGGACGGCTACGAGCTGCTGAGCTGGTAGCCGTGGATGCGCCGGATGCTGACGGGCACGCTCGTCTAGCATCCGGCGTTTTTGTTTGAACGTTTTGCCTGATAAAACCTGCCAAAATAAACCTGTCCCTTTTTGGTAGGTTGAGCGGAGAGGACTGCTTGTGAACATCCTGGTTTTGTTGCCCGTCAACGGCCGTCATCGCGCAATTCTTGAGTCGAGTGCTCCGGGCGAGGACTTTATCTACACGAGCGCCGACGCTATCACGCGCGAACAAGTCGCCAACGCCGACGTGATCTTGGGCAACATCGACTCTGACATGCTCACGGCATGCGAGCATCTCCAGCTGCTGCAATTGCAGACCGCCGGCTATGACGACTACCTTGCCGCCGGCACCGTGCCAGCCGACGCCAAACTGTCTTGCTCGGTGGGCGCCTACGGCCAGGCCGTGAGCGAGCACATGTTTGCCATGGTCCTTTCCATGATGAAGCGCCTGCCCGGCTATCACGACTTGCAGCGCGAACATCGCTGGGAGGATTTGGGGCCAGTTACCTCGCTCAAAAACGCCAACGTGCTGGTGCTGGGCGCGGGCGATATCGGCGGTCACTTTGCCACGCTCTGCCGCGGCATGGGCGCGCACGTCCGCGGCATCAAGCGCCATCCACTCGTCTACCCCATTGTGTTTGAGGACATGGACGGCATGGACGCCCTACCTGAGCGCCTGGCAGAGGCCGACATCGTCGCATCCTTTATGCCGAGCACGCCCGAGACCCGCGGTCTGGCGAACGCCGAGTTCTTTGCCGCGATGAAACCAGGTGCCTTCTTTGCCAACGGCGGCCGCGGCGACCTTGTGGTCACCGATGACTTGGTTGCCGCTCTGGAGTCGGGACATCTCGCCGGCGCCGCGGTCGACGTCACCGACCCCGAACCGCTGCCCGCGACAAGCCCCCTGTGGGATGCGCCCAACATGCTCATCACGCCGCACGTCTCCGGCTGGTTCCACTTGGCAGCCACGCTCAACAACGTCGTCGACATCGCCGCGGAGAATCTGCGTCACCTGCAGGCCGGTGAAACCCTGCGCTGCTGGATCGAACATTAGGGTTCCGGCGTTCTACCTGCGGGGTCTAGAGCTATTTGAGCGTTGCTAAGTAGTTTCTTGCGTTTTCGACGTTCATTGCTGCGACGGGCGCATGCGAACAGAGCTTGACATCGTTGGTGACCAGTAAATCTGCTTGGGCGCGTATCGCTGCCGCAATGATTAAATCGTCTTCGTAATCGCTATGGAGCTCACGCTGCCTGCTCGCCATCCATATATCGCTCAGGTCACAGGGCACTGGCGTGGCAAGCTGCGAAAGCACGCTGAGACAATCCCATGCAAGCGAAGTCGCTGCCGTAGCGGCATACGGGGAAAGCGAACCGTGCTCTCGCCGATACCAGGCCTTATGCTCGCTTGAAATTAAATAGAACAGGTCTTTGGACGACGTCGCCGCATACAGCAAATCCACCTGCGTCGTGCATGCATCGCGTAAAAACTCAATCGCCACCGAACGACCACGTCGTGAGGGAATGAAGTAATCGAGCCACACGTTGGTGTCAACCAAGATGCGCTTTGGAGCCTCACTCATAGAGCCAGCTCATCTCCTCGCCATAGCGATCCGCATAGGCATTCCGTTTGAGCTCTTCGTCGTCCGATGGCTGAGCCTTGACCATATCGATTCCCGACTCACGGCAAGCGGCAGCGAACAGCTTCGACCCCTGATCCATGAGCTCGAGCTTACGTTTGGCGGCCTTTTCGCGCTCGCGCTGTTCCGTCCGGGCACGACTGGGCAGCAGGATATCCTCGAGCGCACCGGGGCGATCGGCCAGCGACGCTGCAAGCTGCCAGAGCGCTCGCACCGCTTGGCTCGGCGTCATACCGGCCCTGGAGAGAGCGGCGTCCCCGCTCCTTTTAAGATCGGCATCGAGTCGTACGTTGATCTGAGCGGCTGTTGTGGTCATGACCCCTCCTTAATACTTCAAAACCATCATAAAATACTATGGTAAATACGTAAAGCATGTATAGCACTTATAAGCATTAGCCGTACTCTGTACACAAAAAGCCGCCGAGGCACACTGCGCCTCGGCGGCCACGTATCACCGATCTAGTTCGGTTTCACCCTTTGCATTTGCCCAGATAAAACCTGCCAAAATAAACCTGTCCCTTTTTGGCAGGTTTTAGAGCTCCACGCTTTCGGCTCCGTTGATGGTTAGGTCGCACTCGTAGAAGGCGGTGAGGGCGCGGATGGCGTACATCACGTCGCGCACGCCGCCGGTCTCGTAGCTTGAGTGCATGGCCAGCTGCGGCAGGCCCACGTCCACGGCGTGCATACTCGCCTGCATATTGGACAGATTGCCAAGGGTAGAGCCACCCGCCATATCGCTCTTGTTGGCGAAGGCCTGCGTGGGTACGTCGGCGTCATCGCAGATAGCCTGGAACACCGCGCGGCTAAAGGCATCGGTGCAATAGTGCTGGTTGGCTGCCTCCTTGATGACGATGCCGCCGTTGAGCACCACCTGGTTGCGGGCGTCGCACTTCTCAGCGTGGTTGGGGTGCACGGCATGCGCGTTGTCGCAGCTTACAAGCATCGAGGCGGCAAGGGCGCGATGGTACGACTCGTCGTCAAAGCCCAACGATCCGTTAATGCGGCGCAGCGCGTCGGCCAAGAACGTCGACATGGCGCCCTGCTTGGTCTCGGAGCCAACCTCCTCATTATCAAAGCAGCAGAAGACCGAAACGTCGTGCGCGTTCTCGGCACCCAAAAATGCCTGCAGCGAGGTGTAGGCGCAGGCCAGGTCGTCGAGCTTGGGCGTCGAGATAAACTCGTCGGCCCAGCCCCAAATGCGCGCATCCTGACGATTGACCAGGAACAGATCGCGGCCCAAAATTTGCTCGGGCTCAACGTCCAGTTCGTCGGCGATCAGGGCGTCAAAATCTCCCTGCTTAAGGTCACCGGCGCTGATGAGCGGGCACAGGTCGACGGCGCGATTGGGAGCAAAGCCCTCGTTAACGCCGCGGTTCATATGGATAGCAAGGCTCGGGATAATAGCGACCTCGCGCTCGGTGGCAAGCAGACGACTCTCGATACGGTCGCCCTCGCGTACCAACACGCGGCCCGCGAGTGCCAGCGGACGATCGAACCAGGTGTAGTCGATCATGCCGCCGTAGGCCTCGGTGTTCAGGCGCAGCGTCTCGCCCGCGCCGTCAAGCTCAGGCACGGCCTTGACCTTAAACGTCGGCGAATCGCTGTGCGACGCCGTGAGCTGAAAATGATAGTCGCCGGCAACGCCGTCCTCGCCCCACGTAGCAGCCAGGTCCTCGCCCACCTTAAAGGCAACAACGCTCGAGGTATTGCGCTGCGTGTAATAACGCCCGCCTGGTTCGATGTCCCACGCCGCATTCTCGGGCAGGTAGGTAAAGCCCGCCTCGTCGAGCTCGGCCATAATGGTCGCCGCCGTCTGGAACATGCTGGGGCATGCCTCGATAAAGTCGATAAGGTCGTTGGCGGCCTCGATATCATCGGCCGTCACATGCGCGCGCTCGGGCGTTTCCTGATCCGTCATGCTCTCCCCTTTCGCTGGGTTGATGGTCCCCTCCAGCATACCCCGCCGCGCCAGTGCCGTGCCTTTCATTCCATGTTTAATCCCGCGCCGCTCGCCAAGTTGAGCCATCATGCCCGCACTCCTTTTGCGACAATTACGCTAACAGGACGAAAGGAGCCGTCATGAAGCCACGTAACATTGCCATCGCCTGCGGTGTCGCGGGAGTCGCCGTCGGCCTTGCCGCTGCCACCGGCACCGTTTATCACAAACAAATCAAGTCCGCCGCGTCACTCAAACGCTTGACCGGCTACACGGATGGCTATGACCTGTACGCAATCGACATCGCCTACGACTACGATCTTGATCGCATCATCGCCGCTGGCGTGCGCGATGACCAGGCCTACATCGATGCCGTGGTGGCGCAGGTGCTGCCCGGTGTGCCGGCACATGTCCAGGCGCCCCAGTTTGCCTGCAGCGCTTTTGTCGCCGTAGATGCCGAAGGCCGCGTGCGTACCGGTCGCAATTACGACTTTAAGGACGACACCTCGGCGCTGCTGGTGCGCAATCACCCACGCGGCGGCTATGCCTCCATCGGGTTTGCCGCCCTTAACAACCTGGGCGATAACACTCCGCTTGACTCCGTCGCCGGACGCGCCGCCGCACTCATGGGCCCGTTTGCCCAGCTCGACGGCGTCAACGAATGTGGCGTGTCCATTGCCGTGCTCACCCTGGATTCCAAACCCTGTGACCAGGACACGCAGCGCCCCGTCATCAATACCTCGCTCGCCATCCGTCTGGTGCTCGACCGTGCCGCCACCACGCAAGAAGCTGTCGACCTGCTTTCCGCCTACGACATGCACGCCATGGCAGGACGCGATTACCACTTCTTTATCAACGACGCCACCGGTGACGCGCGCGTAGTAGAGTGGGATCCGCGCGATCCGGACCGCGCTTTCAAAGCGACTCCTGTACGCCAGGTTACAAACTTCTACGCCTGCTATGGCGACGAAGTGCTGCCCAACCAAAAGAATGGCGAGCTGGGCCATGGTAAAGAGCGCGCCGTCGCAATCGCCGATGTCCTCGACGCCCATGCCGGCGCCCAAGACGAGGCAGTCGCTTGGAAGGCCCTTCGCGCTGCGGCGCAAGAGCCCAATCCGGAAGACATCACCAGCAATACGCAATGGTCGGTCGTCTTTGACAATACCGAGCCCGCTGCCGCCATCACGCTGCGCCGCCACTGGGGCAACGTCGATGCCTTCGCACTGTAAGGAGCCAGGCCCGTCGACCTTACGTTCCCTGGCGTTGCTTACATTTCCATACGCTTGAGCTAACACGTTTTACCCCCGTATCAACAGTGTGCGGGGGTAAACTTATGCGCATGTTATAACTTGCCCGGAAGGATTCATCATGCTTAGGATCGGTCTTCTTACCAGTGGCGGCGACTGCCAAGCGCTCAACGCCACCATGCGCGGCATCGTCAAAACGCTTATGACCAATAGCGAAGAGCCTATCGAGATCTATGGTTTTGAGGACGGCTACCAGGGCCTTATCTACAGCAGGTTCCGTGTCATGACGCCCGCCGATTTTAGCGGCATCCTCACCCGTGGCGGCACCATCCTGGGCACGAGCCGCACGCCGTTCAAGCGCCTCGACATCCCCGAGGCCGACGGCGTCGAGAAGGTGCCCGCAATGGTCCACACCTATCACAAGCTGCAGCTCGACTGCCTGTTTATGCTGGGCGGCAACGGATCCACCAAGACCGCCAACCGCCTGCGCGAAGAAGGCCTCAACGTTATCGCCCTGCCCAAGACCATCGATAACGACACCTGGGGCACCGAGCTGACGTTTGGCTTTACGAGCGCCATCGACGTCGCCACCAAGTGCATCGACGACATCCACACCACCGCTTCGAGCCATGGACGCGTGTTTGTCATCGAGATCATGGGCCACAAGGTCGGCTGGATTCCGCTGTATGCCGGCGTCGCGGGCGGCGCGGATGTCATCTTGATTCCCGAGATCCCCTACGACATGGATAACGTCATCAAGACCATCGAGCATCGCATGGAGACCGGCAGCCGCTTTACCATCGTGGCCGTCGCCGAGGGCGCCATCTCCAAGGAGGACGCGGCGCTGTCCAAGAAGGAGTACAAGAAGAAGCTCGCCGAGCGCACGAGCCCGTCGATCGTCTACGACATCGCCAAGGAGATCGAGGCCAAGACCGGTCGCGAGACCCGCGTCGCCATCCCCGGCCACACGCAGCGCGGCGGTCAGCCCGACGCCCAGGACCGCATCTTTGCGACCCAGTGCGGTGTCGAGGCAGCGCTCGGCTGCCTGCGCGGCGAGTTTGGCTACATGATTGCCCTGCGCGACGGCAAGATGTGCCATATGCCGCTCGAGGATGTCGCCGGCAAGCTCAAGTACGTCGATCCCCAGAGCGATCTGGTGCGCGAGGCCAAGGCGTTGGGCATCAGCTTCGGCGACGAATAGCCTCGGCTGGAATCCACCCCATCGGGCCCTCCGACCCCGCCCGACGTATTTCGATTTGGCTCCTCCCTTGACTCCGTCAAAGGTCGCCAATCGAAATCGTCGGGCGGGGTCGGAGGGCCCTTCGTTTACATACTCGCCAAGGCTATTCGTCTTCTTGCTGCGAGTGCCTGGGCCGGAATTGAGTTGCGGTGAAATAGTTCCCGCTTAGCCCGCAAATGGCTGAATCTAGAAACTATTCCACCGCAACTTACTGAGTGGGGACTCTTGGCTGCTACTTGCACTGACATTTGTCCTAAAATGGCTGGTCGTTAGGGGTTGCTACCGGTAGTTGCGGTAGGGTCGGAGCAGATTCTAACTAGAAATGGTGGTCGCTACCGGTTGTTCTCGGCATACTAGGCTCATTCGATTCGACCATCAAACGAAAGGAACCACCATGGATCTTGCGATGGCACAGCGCCTCGTCGATCGCCGTAAAGCTGCCGGGCTTTCTCAGGAGGCGCTTGCTGCCCAGCTGGGCGTAAGCCGCCAGGCTGTTAGTAAATGGGAGCGCAGCGAGTCCTCACCCGATACCGATAACCTTATTGCGCTCGCCTCGCTGTATGGCGTGTCGCTGGATGAGCTGCTGTATGGGGTGGCGGTGGCTAGCGCTGATGACTCACAGGCTGATGATGAGGCACAGGACAGCAACGCCGGCACCAAAGCTTCAGATGAGGCTGAGGATTCTGCCGAGCACGCCGATTGCGGCGACAAACCACTTGTCGATATTTCCCTCGCGCGCGGTATCCACGTCATTGATCCCAATAAAGGCGAGGAAGTCCATGTTGGTTGGAGCGGCATCCATGTGACCAACGAGCGCAAGGGCGAAGAGGTGCATGTGGGACCGGGCGGCGTGCATATCGATACGCTTGAGGACGATGGACATAGCGTGCGCACCAATGACGACGGCACCGTCACCATCGACGGCGAGACGTTTTCCAGCTGGAAAGAAGCACACGACAAGCTCGACCATCATGGCAAGCATTTCCACACCAAGGTCGGACGTGCATGGAACAAATTCCCCTTCCCCGCACTTGTCACTCTCGCCTATCTGGTGCTCGGCATTGTCTACGGCACATGGGGCATGGGGCTTTTCCTCGTCTTTTTGGTTCCCGTCTACTACGCGATTGGTGACTTCATCGATCGACGCCACCTGTCTAAGCTGATCGAGGTCATCTACCCGGCAGCCGCCATCGCTTGGTTCCTCTACATGTGGCTCTGTTTGGGACAGCCCCATCCTGCATGGATCATCCTCATCACGACTCCCATCGTAAAGGCGCTCATGCGCTGGTGTCGCAAACAATGGAAGTGCCGCAAACAGGCCTAAACCGCCCCAACCAGCCAGCGCCATTCATCCGACACCGCCCGCCCCTTCCAAGTTGCGGTGAAATATGGACTGTTTTGAAGCTCCAAAGCGCCCAACAGTCCGTATATCACCGCAACTTACAAACAACTGGGTCAGATCCGGCACGGAGATTAGCATTGAACTGACCGCACACCAAGAAAAGGGCCCATTTACTACGTTTAACTCGAGAGGTCCGACCATACCCGCCTTTTCCGAAAAGTGACAAGCCCTCTACCTGCGGTTTTAATTTCATAATCTTTGTCATGGTCGAGGGTGTGGTAGCAAACGTAGTAGATAGGCCCGTTTTGTGGCATACGACCCATTCAAGCCCAATCTCGAAGGCTAAAGAGAGCCTCTCATCCACGCCTGTGAGCGAAAACCAAATAGAATGAAAGGCAAATGGAAAAGCCCGTTTAACGAGCGGAGGACATATGCGCGACGTAGCCGAAAGCGACTGGAAGCTGTTTAAGAAAATGCTTCCTCAATGGCAAGAACGTTATATGGAAAAGCTCATCGGCCAGTATGTTGAGATACTGAACGGCGACAGTGAAGCGTCCAGTAGATTTTGGGCACTAGAAGAGCGCCTCAATAGAGACAAGCTGTCCTCAGGCGTAATTGCAAACGACATTCGCCGCAGCACAATGCACCGCGAGATAGCCAATTTGCTTATCGACAGCGTGATCACCCTTGACGACCTTGACGGTTTTACCGAGGACATTAAGAGCTATGCGCAACACTGGATTGGCCAGTAAGAGCACTGAACGACAGACATCCCCAGTAAAACGGGGCAAACGCCGGGCCACCTAATGGTTGTCCGGCGTTTGCCCAGATAAAACCTGCCAAAAAACCTGTCCCTTTTTGGCAGGTTACTCGGCGCTCTTGAGGGC
The DNA here is from genome assembly GCA_905197665.1 of uncultured Collinsella sp. GTDB lineage: Bacteria > Actinomycetota > Coriobacteriia > Coriobacteriales > Coriobacteriaceae > Collinsella. The sequence continues at coordinate 15,341 of CAJJZP010000004.1, read as the reverse complement.
GCCGACCATGTCGATCTTATTGAGGGTGCGATTGGTAGCGAGGTTGACGATAAACGTAAAGGCAAAGGCCAGCAGAACGGACAGCACGTAGCTCAGCGGCTCGACCTCAACGTCAAAGTACAATGACGGCATCTGCAAGATGTACGTAAAGCTCTCGGCCAGCGCACCGCCCAGCGGTACGCCCAGCGCGGCTCCGATCGCCGTAAGAATCAACGTCTCCTTGTTGACGTAATGGTGCACCTCGCCACGGCGGAAGCCCAGCACCTTGATGGTCGCCAGCTCGCGTTCGCGCTCGGAGATATTCGTGTTGGACAGCGTAAACACCACCACAAACGACAGGCATGCCGCCATAAAAGTCACGAGCACCACGACCGAATTGATGATCGCAAAGTTCGCCTCGTAGTTCTGCCAATGTTCGGCCGTGCTCGAGATGGTGAGCCAACCGTCGCTCTTAAGCTTCTTGCTAAACGCAATCTGGTCGGCCGACGAGCCCTTAAGCAGCACAAAGACGCCGTTAAGGCGTGCACTTCGACCGAACGCGCGCTCATAGGTGCCCTGCGTCATGTAAAGCGTGTTGCCTAGATAGTTGAGCGAGATGTCGCTGACTTTGACCTTGGCAACATTGAGCGACGAATCCTGGACGTGAGCCGTGTCACCCGGCTTGATCCCCAGCACCAGCTGAGAGCTCTTGCTCAAATACACGTCTCCGTCACGCAGGGCGAGCGGTTCTTTGGACTCATCCTCCAGGCGCACGTAATCGCCCAAGTCACCCGTGCGGTCGTCGGGAATCACGATGAGCTGCACGGTCTCGCTCTTGCCGCCAAACGTAAAGGTGACGTTGTCGGTCATAATCGGCAGGGTCGAGGTCACCGTCACGTTGGAATCATTGGCCGTGCTGCGCTCATCCAACGCCGCGCACGTCTGCGTAAAGTCATCGGGGTTGGCGACCGCCAGCAAGTCATAACGCGTGATATGCCCATACTGTTTGGGCGAAAGCGCCACCGACGTATCGCGAATACCCATACCGCAGATCACAAGCGCGGTGCAACCCGCGATGCCAAAGATGGTCATAAAGGCGCGCTTTTTATAGCGGAATAGGTTGCGTGCAGCGACCTTGTTCAAAAAGCCCATGCGGCGCCAGATAAAGCCGATGCGCTCAAGCAAGATGCGCGAGCCGGCGCGCGGAGCCTTGGGGCGCATGAGCGAGGCCGGGGTCTCGGCCATCTCGTGGCGGCAGGCGATAATTGTGGCGCCCACCACGCCCACGGCAAACAGTGCCACCGAGACGATTGAGGACACAATGTCGTACGAAAGCAACATCTGGGGCAGCGAGTACATGTCGTCGAACACCGTAAACAGGAACAGCGGCAGGCCCACAAATCCGATGATATTGCCGAGCACGCCGCCGATCAGGCACGCCCACAGCGAGTAGTCCACGTATTTGGACAGAATGCGCCCGCGCGAATAACCGAGCGCCTTATACAGGCCGATGAGCGTGCGTTCCTCCTCGACCATACGCGTGGCGGTGGTAAGGCTGATGAGCACGGCGACGATAAAGAAGATGAACGGGAAGACCGTGGCGATGGCCTCGATCGAGGAGCTGTCGCTCTCGACGCTCGAGTAGCTCGCGATGTTGCCACGGTCCTGGATGTACCAGGTGCATTCGCCAAGGTCGGAAATCTCGGCGCGGGCATCGGCGAATTGCTGGTCGGCGGCGGCGCGGCGCTGGTCCAAATCGGCCTGAGCCTGGGCGCGCTCCTCGCTGCCCTCGGCCATACGGTTGATGTTGTCCTGTTCAATCCCAAAGACCATGTTCGCTTGACGCTCGGCCGCGTCCAAGCTCGCCGGCGTATCGGCCGTCAGTTCCTGGGCACGCGCTTTTTCGCGCTCGTCACGAATCTTCTCGATATTGCCCTTGACCTCGTTAATCCTTGCCGCATAGGCATCGGAATAGGAGTTGAGGTCCTTGGCTCCCTCGACGATCACGTGGACCGCGGAATAGGACGACGACGTCGCGGCATCCTCACTCACGTAGAACTTGTAGTCCGCGGCCGAGGCGGCACGGAAGGCGTTGACTGTCGAGTCGGAGCTCACGTCGGTGGGATCGAGAACCTCGGCCGTGATGGTGTAGTCTCCATCGGCAAACTGGTCCTTGGCGCTTTGGTTCGACGAGCTCGCGTCATTGGCGGCAAAACTCACCGTATCGCCGATTTTCTTGCCCGAAGCCTTCAAAAAACGTGAGGTCACTGCCACTTCGCCCGAAGTCTCGGGCAGCTCGCCGCGTACTAGCACCGGTTGGTCAATATTCTCTTTGGAGAGGCTCTGTACGACGACACGCTCGCGCGTCGTACCCACGGCGGTATAGGCGGTCTCGGTATAGATGCCCTCGGCCGTCTCGACGCCGTCGACCTCCTGAATGGCCGCAAGATCGTCATCGGTCAGACCATAGGTCGACTGCACGTTGATGTCATAAACATTCTGCTGGTCAAAGTAAGCGTCGACCGAATCGCACAAGTCCTCGCACCCCGCTTTGAGGCCGCACATAACGCTCACACCGAGCGCCGTGATTACGACGATAGACAGGAAGCGTTTGAGGCTGCCGCGAATCGTGCGGTAGATGCCACGGCGAAAAACCATCGGCACCATATCGTTTGAGCTTTGGGCAGTGCGGTAGGTCGTAAAATCCTGCTCGCGCTCCGTGTTCTGCGCGTCGCGGCGTTGGCTGTTTTGGCGATCCTGGTCCATGGGCGCTACCACTCGATCGTCTCGATAGGCACAGGATTTTGCTGGACCGTCTCGCTCTCCACGCGGCCATTCTTAAAGCGAATCAGGCGATCGGCCATGGGCGCCAGCGCAGAGTTGTGGGTGATGATAATGACCGTAATGCCCTGCTTGCGACAGGTGTCCTGCAGCAGCTGCAAGATCTGCTTGCCGGTTTTGTAGTCGAGGGCACCCGTGGGCTCGTCGCATAGAAGCAGCTTGGGGTTTTTGGCCAGCGCGCGGGCAATGGACACACGCTGCTGCTCGCCGCCCGATAGCTGCGCGGGGAAGTTGGCGAGGCGCTCGCCCAGGCCAACCTGGCGAAGCGTCTGTTCGGCATCGAGCGAATCGGGGCAGATCTGAGCTGCGAGCTCGACGTTTTCGAGCGCCGTCAGGTTGGGGACCAGATTGTAGAACTGGAAGACAAAGCCGACGTCGGCGCGGCGGTATTCCACGAGCTGCGCCTCGTTGGCGGAGCTCACGTCGCGCCCGTCCACCGTCACGGTGCCGGAGGTCGCCGTATCCATGCCGCCCAGAATGTTGAGCGCCGTGGTCTTGCCGGCACCCGAAGCGCCCAAAATGATGGCGAGCTCGCCGCGCTCGACCGTAAAGCTCGCGCCGTCGAGCGCGTGAATGCGGGCGTCGCCCTCGCCGTACGCCTTGATGACGTCTTTGAATTCGATATAGGCCATCGATTAATTCCCATCTGGTCGGATAACTCTTTAGTATTACCCATTTCCCACCTACCAAAAAGGGACAGGTTTATTTTGGCAGGTTTTATATGGGGAAACGGCAGCTATAGATAGGGCGCCGGGGAGGCCGAGAAATCATCGACGGGGCCAGGCCGACCGCCAAACACAACGCACGCATCTCAATCTGTCAGCCAAATCATTCGAACAGCTGTTCGTTTCTATGATATGATTCGACTATCTAAGCGGGCCAATACGCAGAAAGGCGGCCAACATGGCGTTCGACTTTAAGAAGGAATGCAAGGAGCTCTACAAACCTGCAAGCAAGCCGAGCATCGTAACAGTCCCGCCTATGAGCTACGTTGCCGTTCGCGGAAAGGGCGACCCAAATACCGAAGGTGGCGAGTATCAAAACGCCCTGCCGCTACTTTACGGCATCGCCTATACCGTCAAGATGTCGAAGAAAGGCTCAAGGAGTATCGAGGGCTATTTCGACTTTGTGGTACCGCCGCTCGAGGGTTTCTGGTGGCAAGAGTCCCCGAGCGGCGACATCGATTATGTACACAAGGACAATTTCAACTTTATCTCGTGCATCCGCCTGCCTGATTTCGTCACCCGAGATGACTTTGCCTGGGCAGTCGCGGAAGCCGCGACCAAAAAGAACCTAGACTTTTCCGCCGTCGAACTGCTTAAAGTTGACGAGGGTCTCTGCGTTCAATGCATGCACACCGGGCCCTACGACAACGAACCGGCGACCGTAGACGCTATGCATGAATACACGACCGAGCTGGGCTATGTTCCCGACTTCTCAGACACCCGTTTACATCACGAAATCTATCTCTCCGATCCACGCAAATGCGCACCGGAGAAACTTAAGACCGTGGTTCGTCATCCTATCAAGCGCGCTGAATAGCGTGGGGCGTCATTTCACGCGCTAGGTTTTAAGCCAGCCAACCAGCCGCCTCCTAGGCCGTCCGGTAATTATCTTGACGCGGCCCGTCGCATCTTATAAGTTTGTTTTGCTAAAGCTGGAAAGCCTCTCAACGATGCGCAACTCCAGCTCTTTTTCTATCAAGAGAGCAAGTGTCGGAAAGCAAAATGTCAGAAAGCAGCGCTTCGAGCAGAATCAAACGCCTGGTCAACACCTACAGCGGTCTCGTGCTCATGGGCGCCGTCGGAATCCCTATCGGCGTTATCGTTGGCGCCATCTGCGCCCTTTTTGGTCGTGTGCTCCTGGCAATTGGCGCCTTCCGTGACGAGCACATCGTACTGCTCCTTCCCTTCCTCGCCCTCATGGGCTTGGCCATCGTATTTGCCTACCGCACCTGGGGCAAAGGCACCGATCGGGGCATGAGCTTAGTATTCGACGTAGGTCACGGACGCGAGGACGCCATCTCCCCGCGTTTGGTGCCGCTCATTATGCTGAGTACGTGGGGGACGCATCTCTTTGGCGGTAGTGCGGGACGCGAGGGCGTAGCGGTGCAGATCGGCGCCACCGTCTCACATTGGATCGGCCGACGTCTACCTTTCCGCGACCCCGGCAACACGTTTTTGCTCATTGGTATGGCCGCTGGCTTTGCCGGACTCTTTCGAACGCCGCTCGCCGCTACGGTCTTTGCTGTCGAGGTGCTGGTCGCCGGACGCATGGAATACCGCGCGCTGTTTCCCGCGCTTACGGCTTCACTTGCCGCAAGCATGACCTCCGGCACTCTGGGACTCGAGAAGTTCGAGGTCGCCATTACCGCCTCGTATGCGCTCGACCTCCCCGGTCTTGGACGGCCGGCGCTGTTGGGTATCGCGTTCGGTATGGTAGGTGGAGCTTTTGCCTGGTGCCTTGCCCATGCTAAGACCCTTGCAGCGCGGCTGCACCCCAACCCTTACATTCGCGTTGCCGTTATGGGCCTTGCGCTGTCGGCGATTCTGTTCGTGCTGTGGCAGGGGCGATACTGCGGCCTTGGCACCAACCTGATATCGGCGGCACTGGGTGATAACGGCGAGGCGTCGATCATGCCTTGGGACTGGGCGCTCAAATTCGTACTCACCATCGCCACGCTTGCCGCAGGATATCAGGGTGGCGAGGTGACGCCGCTGTTCTCCATCGGAGCCAGCCTGGGTGTCGTACTCGCCGGGATTCTCGGCATGCCCGTCGAGCTCTGCGCCGCGCTGGGATACGCCGCCGTCTTTGGCAGCGCCACCAATACGCTGCTCGCGCCCATCTTTATTGGGTGCGAGGTCTTTGGCTTTAGCAGTCTGCCGACGTTCTTTATTGTCTGCGTCGTGGCCTACCTGTTCAACATGGATAAGTCGATCTATGCGCTGCAGGAGCATAGCCGCACCCGATAAACAGGGCGTTTGCCACCAAAAAACGCGCACGACAGGCCGGGCCCGCCGCGCGCGTCATCCTATACACGATTAGTTATTGTTGTTGGTCATCGAAGCCACTGCTGCCGCAAGATTGGAAATGGGCATTGTCTGCAGCCAGATGCGCCCCGGACCGGTGAGCACAGTGTTGAACACGCCTTCACCGCCAAACATGATGTTTTTGACGCCCTTGACCATCTGCGCGTCGATGCTCACCGTCTCCTCAAAGCCGGCCACGTTGCCGGTATCTACAATCATTTGCTGGCCAGCAGCAAGCTCGTACTCAACTAGGTCGCCGTCGATCTCGGCAAAGGCAATACCCGAGCCCGTGAGCTTTTGCATGATAAAACCCTCGCCGCCAAAGACGCCGGTCTTTGCCTTCTTGTTAAAGTGGATGCTCAGCTCAACACCACTTTCCGCGGCAAGGAACGAACGCTTCTGCAAAATCCAGCTCTTACCAGGGCCAATCTCGATCGGTATAATGCGGCCGGGGAAGCAAGAGCCAAACGCAATCATGCCATCGCCGTGCGCGGTCCAAATGTTTTGGAACAACGCCTCACCCGAAAAAGCCTTAGAGAACATCTTGCCTATACCACCGCCCGAGGTGGACATCTCCATGTTGGGGGTCATCCAGACCATGGCACCGCTTTCGGTGATCATGGATTCGCCGTCGCTAAGGTTGCACGTAACAACCGGGAAAGCCCCTCCGCCGATCTCGTACTGCATGACCGTCTCCTTTCCTTCGGGAGCCGAACAACGATGTCCATATTTTAGCAGTTAGAGGTGCGTTTATTTGGGTCGGTGGCGTTCATGGCGCCGATCACCGCCAGCCTCCGCTGCCGTCTGCACAGATAAAACCTGCCAAAATAAACCTGTCCCTTTTTGGCAGGTCTTAGAGGCGGACGGTGAAGGTGATCTGATGATCGTGGCCGGATACGGTGGCTGATCCGCCATGGGCTTCGGCGATGGCGCGCACGACGGACAGCCCCACGCCCGAGCCACCTGTCTTGGAGCTGCGCGACACGTCCGCACGATAGAAGCGGTCGAACAGCCGGTCCAGGTCGCCCTCGGGCAGCTCATCAACAGCATTCGATACGACAAGCTCGGCCGAGCCTTTGCCCGCACCGCGCGAAACGGCACGCAGGCTCAGCTCGATCACGCTGTCCTCGCTTGCGTAGCGTGTGGCGTTGTCCAGCAGCAGCTCAACAACATGCGCCACTGCCGCGGCATCGGCATGGGCCCGCACACCGCTCGCGATCGACGTCGACAGCCGCTTTCCGCGCGAAACCGCCACCGATTCAAATGGCGTCGCAGCCGTGTCCACGGCCTCCGAAAGATCAATCGTCGCCATAGTAAAGCCGGCCGAACCCTCGTCCATACGCGCCAGGAACACCAGACGCTCCGTGAGCGCCGTCAGCCGCGCGACCTGCTCGTGAATGCTCTGCGTCCACTCGCTCTCGCCGCTCTCGATCTCTTGGACCTCGTTGGCGGCGTCAATCACGGCCAGCGGCGTTTTGATCTCGTGGCTTGCATCGGTAATGAAGCGCTTCTGTTTGCTATAGCTCTCGACCATCGGCCGAATCACCGCACCCGAGGCGACCGTTACAATTGCCAGCACCGCCAGCCAGCCAATGCAGCTGATTGCCACACTCGCGCTCAAAAACGAATGGAAACTTGCAAGCTCGCGCGAACAGTCCACGAACACATAGGTTGTCTTGTCGCCCTGAACCGTAGCCGTATAACGGTAGTTGCCAGAAAAGCCCGAAGTCCAACCCTTGGAATATAGTCCTGCAGCGATGCGGGCGGCACGCTTGGCACCTACCGCGGCAATGCGGGCCGTGTTGACATCGGTCACCTGCCCGCCGGCAATCGACACCGTAAAGTAGCGCGTGTCGAAGGGAGACTCCGCCGTCATGCCTTCAAAATGCACATCGCGAACGGCCGCCCGGTTACCGGTAGCAACCTTGCCGGCAACCGCATCCTGACCGGGACCGGTCTTAGGCTCGCCCTCCCCATCAATGCCATCCTTGCCTGCCAGGATATAGTCCAGTCGTGCATCGGCCATCTTGCAAACATGCGAATAATTGACAATGTTGATGCCAGCGATGATGAGCGTGAGCACCACGGTCACAGCGCCCATGGCAACGAGGATGAACTTACGACGCAGGCGACGGCCCATTGCACTGGCAGCATCGGCGCGCCCCGGATTACCCGAGCCCACACCCATGCCGAGCTTCGCCGCCATGCGCTTGCACCACGTGCGCACGCTCACGCCCGTTCTCCTTCCTCGACAACCTCGAGCGAATATCCTTGGTTGCGCGACGCGCGGATGGCAATGTTGGCACCAAGCGCCGTCAGCTTTTTGCGCAGGTACGAGATATAAACCCACACCACGTTGGCGCCTTCGGGCGCGTCCTCACCCCAAACCTCGAGCATCAGACGTTCAGTGGGCATGCGCGTGCCGGCGTTGCGCATAAAGAGTTCCATAAGCTGAAACTCGCGATTGGCCAGGTGCTCCTCGCCCAAAGGTCCCACAAGCGTGCAAGCCGCCGTGTCGAGGCGCACGTTACCCACGCTGAGCGTCGTGGCGTCAATTGCCGTCGCGGCACGCGTCATGGCACGAATACGCGCAAGCAGTTCCTTGGCGGCAAACGGCTTGGTCAGGTAATCGTTGGCACCGGCATCCAGGCCCTCGACCTTATCGGACACCTCGCTTTTTGCCGTGAGCATGATGATGGGCAGTCGCTTTCCGGCGGCGCGTGTACGCTTGAGCACCTCGATGCCGTCCATGCCGGGCATCATGATGTCCAGGATTGCGGCGTCGTAATCGTTGGTGAGTAGATTCTCGAGCGCCGTCAAGCCGTCGAGGGCGGTGTCGACCTCGTAGTCGCTATGTTGAAGAATCGCGGTGAGGGCGCGGGAGAGACCAGGTTCGTCCTCGGCAAGCATCAGCTTCATAGTTGCTCCTTTGGCGCATGGAAATACAGGTTTCGATACTGCCGATAATAGCGCACCGAAAGCTGCCTTAGCACAGCCCTAGCGGCTCAACCTGCGCGTTTTCAAATACGCAAGATATGGCTTAGCCAAACTTAAAGCGCAGATGCCAAGCGTCTGGACGCATGCCGGCCGTAGAAGGACGGAGGCTCGTCCTTTCGCGGCGTCCTAGTTATGCAAAGCGTTCGAGCGCTATTCCTCGTACGCGCCCTCAAGCCGAAGCAGCCACTCCTTGCGATCAAGGTCGCCAGCATATCCGTTGAGCGATCCGTCGGCCGCGACCACGCGATGGCATGGCACGATAATCGAAATGGGGTTACGCGCAACCGCAGCCCCCACCGCGCGAGGAGATACAACGGGTGCCTCGTTTCCCGGCACATGATGTCGAGCCGCAACACGCTGGGCGATCTCGCCATACGTAGCGACCTCGCCACGCGGGATCGAAAGCAGCTCAAACCAAACCTCACGCTGAAACGCCGTGCCGATCATATGCAACGGCGGCGTAAACCGAGGTTCCTGCCCTGCAAAATAAGCATTCAGCCAAGCCCAGGAACGCTCAAGCACCGAAGAGGCCGCACCATTTGCCGGACTCACCGACGACATGCCACCAGTACCGGAAACCGCATCGACGCCTTCAACATGTTCGGAGTCTTCACGGAGAAGCGTGGAGCCAAAGTGCTCCTGCCCCTCAAACCAAAGCCCCGTCAGACCGCGGCCATCAGCGGCAAGCAGGATTTCGCCCAAAGGCGAAGCAAACGTCGTCGTGACCACCAGCGGCTCCTTTCAAAACTCCGCAACATAATACCGCGAATTGTGCAGACAACCCCAATCGACCCCAAAGTCACCCAAGGCAGCAGGCGCGAACGCGCCGCAGCTGCCGGCCGAGCCCCACAGTCCCCAAAGGCGGCAGGCGCGAAGCGCCAAGGCCGCCGCCGGGACCAGGGCCCGCAACAACCACGTACCCCCACATCAGCCCAGCGGCCCCAACCAACAACGGCCCCATCGCAGGCCGCGCGCAGCAGCGTCACCACAGGCGGGGGCCGGGCTTAACTTTCAGAACACTCCGCAGACCAGTGTGGCGCCTTGTCCGCGGCTCCGAAGGAGCAGGACAAGGCGCCACACATGGTCGAGGACGTTCTGAAAACCAAGCCCGGCCCCCGCCGGACAGGTCACACTACTCGCAGAGCAGCTTAGCGATCTGGACGGCGTTGGTTGCCGCGCCCTTACGGATTTGGTCGCCGCAGCACCAGAAGGTGATGCCACGCGCAGCCTCGGGGTTCGAGATGTCGCGGCGTACGCGACCGACCCAAATCAGGTCCTGGTCGGAGGTGTCCATTGGCATGGGGAAGCGGTCGTGCGCATCCTCGGCACTCATGTCGTCGACCAGCTTCACGCCCGGAGCGGCAGCCAGCGCAGCGCGGGCCTCCTCAACCGTAATATCGCGCTCAAACTCGAGCGTAATGCTCTCGGAGTGCGAGCGCAGTACAGGCACGCGTACGCAGGTGCAGTTCACGCGCAGCTCGGGCAGGTGCATGATCTTGCGGCCCTCGTTTTGCAGCTTCATCTCCTCGGAGGTAAAGCCCTCTTCCTTGACGCCGCCAATCTGCGGAATCAGGTTGCTCGCGAGCTGGGCGGCAAATGCACGCGGCTCGGGAATCTCCTCGCCACGGCCCAGAGCGGCCAGCTGAGCCTCGAGCTCGGCCATACCGGGAGCGCCAGCACCCGAAGCTGCCTGATACGTGGACACGATCATGCGCTTCACGCCGGCGAGCTGATGTAGCGGCCACGTAGGAACCAGACCGATGATGGTCGCGCAGTTGGGGTTGGCGATCAGGCCGTGGTGCCACTTAATGTCATCGGCGTTAATCTCGGGCACGACCAGCGGCACCTCGGGATCCAGACGGAAGGCATGGCTGTTGTCGACCACGACGGCGCCGCGCTTGACGGCCTCGGGCAGCAGTTCCTTGGCGATATCGTCGCCGGCAGCGCCGAGTACGATGTCGCAGCCCTCAAAGGCCTCGGGGCAAGCCTCTTCGATCACAACCTGCTCGCCGCGGAACTCGACGGTCTTGCCCGCAGAGCGCGCGCTCGCCAGCAGCTTGAGCTTACCGACCGGAAACTCCTGCTCGTTGAGGCACTCGAGCATCTGGGTGCCCACGGCTCCCGTCGCGCCCAAAATAGCAACCGTGTACTGTTTCATGCTTCCCCCTTTAAAGGTTGTGGCTATCGCCCGCACGCCAAGCAGGCCGGATATTCTTGCCCAGTTTATACAAGAACGGGGCGGATACAAAACCCGCCCCGTCGAAACGAAACCGAAATGAAACGCCCCACGGTAGATTTCTAGGCATGACCCAAATATCTACCGGAATGGCCGCTACTTGTGGAGGGCGGCCAGGGCGGGTTCGACCGGCGCGGGAGCCTCCAGGTCCGCGACTTTCACAATGCCGTTCTCGTCGGAGAAGGCACGGTAAATGGTCTGAATCGCCAAGTCGAAGTCTTTCTCCTCGACGCCGATAATGATGTTGATCTCGTCGCAGCTCTGCGAAATCATGCGCACGCTCACGCCGGCCTGACCGAGCATGCCAAACAGATGGCCGGAAATACCAGCGCGACCGCGCAGGTTGCGGCCGACGGTTGCGATAAGCGCCAGACCCTCGACGACCTCAATCTCGAGCGGCTCGACCTCCTGCTGAATGTCGCCCACGAGCGAATACAGCGAGTCGTGCACGTCCTGTTCCTGCACCACGGCGCCAAAGCGGTCAACGCCGGTGGGCATATGCTCGACGGAAACGTCATAGCGCTCGAAGACCGAAAGCGCGCGGCGCATAAAGCCGACGCGGGGCTTGGTGCGGTCGCGGGCGACGTTAATGGCGACAAAACCGCGCTTGCCGGTCACGCCGGTAATGATGGGCTCTGCCTCGCCCTCGTCAGCCGTCTCGCTAATGATGGTGCCTGGGTCCTGCGGCGCATTGGTGTTCTTAATGACCAGCGGAATACCCGCCTCACGCACAGGGAACACGGCCTCCTCGTGCAGGACGCTTGCGCCCATGTACGAAAGCTCACGCAGCTCCTCGTAGGTAACGCGGGCGATGGGCTGCGCCTCGGGCACAATACGCGGATCGGCAGAATAGAAGCCCGAAACGTCGGTCCAGTTCTCGTACAGATCGGCGCCCAGGCACTTGGCCAGAATCGAGCCGGAAATATCGCCGCCGCCACGATCGAGCAGCTTGATCTGACCCTCACGCGTCGCGCCATAGAAACCGGGCATAACAAAGCCGCCCTGCTGACCGTACTCCTGCACCAGCTCGGAGGTGCGGTTCATGCTGAGCGTACCATCGTGATGGAATGCAACGACCGTCGCGGCGTCCAGGAACGGCAGGCCCAGGTACTCGGCCATCAGGCGAGCGGTGAAGTACTCGCCGCGGCTCACAAGCTCCTCAGTGGAGTAGCCACCGGAGCGGGCGCGCTCGGCAAAGGCCGCGAACTCCTCACGGATGGGATAGGTGAGCTCCAGCTCGTCAGCGATATCAAAGTAGCGCTGGCCGATGTCCTCGAGCAGCTCCTCGCACGACACGTGGTACTTGACGTGCGCGTTGACCAAGTAGAGCAGGTCGGTCACCTTGGTGTCGCCCTTAAAGCGGCGACCGCAGGCAGAAACCACCACAAAACGGCGGGCAGGGTCGGCATCAACGATGGCCTTAATCTTCTTAAAGTGTTCGGCGTCGGCGACCGACGAGCCGCCAAACTTGGCAATCTTAATCATGGGCTGGAGGTTACCTTTCTAAAAAGCCTCTGCGAACCTATTTTGCACGCTCTGATACCATGGTTTCACCGATTGGGACCAAGGCATCCGAGGAGCAGTGTTATATGGGAACTTATCATAGTACACGAGGACGCACTTTATCGTGCTCAAGTAAGGTGGCAATCCGCACCGGCATCGCTCCCGACGGGGGTTTGTTTGTCTCGGACGAGCTCGGCACCCAGCAGGTCGATATCAGCTCGCTTTCAGATAAATCGTACTTTGAAATCGCTCAAGATGTGTTGGGAATGTTACTGAATGATTACACGGCCGAAGAAATTTCGGCGTGTGTCGACGAGGCATATCGCGGCACGTTCGCGAGCGAAGAGGTCACGCCGCTCGTCAAACTCGACGCTGCGCCGGGCGCTGACGCCCCTCAGACCTATGTGATGGAGCTCTTTGGCGGCCCCACGAGTGCCTTTAAGGACGTCGCCCTGCAGATGCTCCCCCGCTTGATGGCCCGCACTTCCGCCAAGGACGGCGGCGCCGAGCGCATCATGATCGTCACCGCCACGTCAGGCGACACCGGCAAGGCCGCACTCGCTGGTTTTGCCGACGCTCCGGGCACGGGTATTACCGTCTTTTATCCCGAAGGCAAAGTCAGCCGCGTGCAGAATCTGCAGATGTCCACACAGGAGGGCGATAACGTCGCCGTCTGCGGCATCCGCGGCAACTTTGACGATGCCCAGAGTGCCGTCAAGCGCATCTTTGCCGATAAAGAGCTTGCCAAGCGCCTGGAGGCCGCCGGCACGGTGCTTTCGAGCGCCAACTCCATCAACGTCGGCCGCCTGGTGCCGCAGGTCGTCTACTACTTTGCCGCCTATGCACAGCTGCTGCGCGCCGGACGCCTGGAGGCCGGCGACGCCGTGGAGTTCTGCGTACCGACCGGCAACTTTGGCGATATCCTGGCCGGCTACTATGCCAAGCGCATGGGCCTGCCCGTCGCCAAGCTCATCGTCGCGAGCGACAAGAACAACGTGCTCGCCGACTTCCTGACCACCGGCGTCTACGACCGCAACCGTCCGTTCTTCACCACCATCTCGCCGTCGATGGACATCCTTATTAGCTCTAACCTGGAGCGCATGCTGTACTTCCTGTCCGACGGCGACTGCGAGCTCGTTGCCGGCCTTATGGAGCAGCTGGCACAGACTGGTCGCTACGAGGTGCCCGCCGAGCTGCTGGCCAAGATTCAGGGCATCTTTGGCTGCGGCTGGGCCAGCGAGAACGAGGTTCGCGCCGCCATCAAGAGCTGCTGGGATGCGAACGACTACGTGATCGACCCGCACACCGCCTGCGGCTATCACGTCTTTGAGCAGGTCGCTCCCGCCGAGGGTGCCAAGGCCCGCGTGTTGCTTTCGACCGCCAGCCCCTACAAGTTCCCGCGCGCCTGCTGCGATGCCCTGGGCCTCGACGTGCCCGAGGACGATTTTGAGGCTATGCGCGTGCTCGAGCAGGCAACCAACACGGTCGCCCCGACCCAGCTCGCCGAACTCGAATCCAAACCCGTCCGCTTCGAAGACGTCTGCGACGTCGATGAGATGGCAGGCTACGTCGAGTCCGCAGCAAAAAAGATGGCTACCAACTAAAACCCCTTATAAGGCGCCGGCGAAAGCCGGCGCACTTTCTTTCATCAGATAACCCCCGGGATGATGACGAACGCGCACAGCGTGCCTGGCTGTTTAGTTCGTCGCGAGTTCCGCACGCAAAGGAAAGCACTTAATGTGCTTTCCGTCTTGCGCAGGACTGCCCGAGCAGCGAACTAAACAGCCAGGCACGCCAGGAGGACTCACATGATCAAAATCACCGTCCCAGCAACAAGCGCCAACTTGGGTATTGGCTACGATACCCTCGGCATGGCCGTCAGCCTCTACTCGCACTTTACCTTCGAGCGCGCCGACAAGCTCACCATCACCGGCTGCCCCGAGGAGTTCCAAAACGAGAACAACCTGGTCTATGTGAGCTTTGTCGATGCTCTGGCCGCCTGGGGCGAGCAGGCCTTCCCCGTTGCCATCGACATCCAGACCGACGTGCCCGTCGCTCGCGGCTTGGGTTCCAGCTCCACCTGCGTCGTCGCTGGCATCATGGCGGCCGCCGCGCTGACGGGCCACACCGTCGACCGTGCCGAGCTCGTCCGCATTGCCACCGAGGTCGAGGGCCATCCCGATAACGTCGCCCCTGCCATCCTGGGCGGTGCCGTTTGCTCCTTTACGCCGACTGATTCGCTCCCCCAGTGCCTGCGCTACGAGGTGAACGATCGCTTGCGTTTTATTACCGTGATTCCGCCCTACGAGGTGCATACGAGCGAGGCGCGCAAGGTTGTACCGCAGGAGATTCCACTCTCCACCGCCGTATGGCAAATGGGCCGCATCGCCGGCATGACGCGCGGCCTGGAGACCGGCGACCTTGACCTGATTGCCGCCGCCAACGACGACCGCATCCAGGAGCCATATCGCCGCCGCCTGATTCCCGATTACAACGCTGTGCGCGACACCTGCCTTAATGGCGGCGCCAAGACCATCTGGATCAGTGGCTCCGGCTCGACCCTTATGGCTGTAACCGATGACACTATCGTAGCCAAGTTCCTGCAGGTCAAGCTGCGCGAGCAGTTCCCCAAATGCGACACGCACATTCTGACGTGCGACACGGAAGGCGCCCAGATCGAATACCTGTAGTCGCCGTACCTTATACCCGCCGGGGAGGCCAGGGGCTTTGCCCCCAAATCGTCCTCGGACATGGCA